>CAYOWK010000001.1:0-164742 GCA_964407665.1 uncultured Rhizobium sp.
TCGGTGGCCACCGAAACATCGAATGCCAGCCGCTCGGACGGCGCGGCGACCACCGCTCAAGCCGCCCACGACGGCTCATCCTGAGGAGCACGCTAACGCGTGCGTCGCTCACCCTGAGGAGCCAGCGAAAGCTGGCGTCTCGAAGGGGAAGGACGAGCCCGAGCGGGCAGCCACAAGCGGTGGTCTGAAACACCTGTCCCCGGAATTGATCTAAACCGGGGGTGACCATGGGCGTCGGCGCTCATGCGCGTGACACCGGGACGGGGATGAGCACTAAAAAGTGCGCACCAACCGCCGGGACAAACGTCTGACACGGGGCGCGTGGGAACACGCAACCGGCCAGCGGCAACGCTGGCAGCTTATACAAGTCGGCGCGTTCTCACGCGCCCCGTCCTCCTGTCTGCAGGAGGGGAGCTACAGCACAATGGACGGCGAACGCGCCGGTCCTGCCACAGACTCGCGCCTCGAACCGCCTGCGTTGCGGCGCAGAGCAGGGGCTGGTAAGGCGCTCCACCCCGTAAACAGAGTTACGCTCGATGACCGATCAGCCGCCCGTCTATTCCGGACCCGAGAGGGTTTTCTCCGGCGTCCAGCCGTCGGGCAGCCTCCATCTCGGCAACTATCTCGGGGCGCTGGTGAAATGGGTGGCCATGCAGAAGACGCACGACTGCGTGTTCTGCGTCGTCGACCTGCACGCCATCACCGTTCCGCAGGATCCAAAGGCGCTGGCCAGCCAGACACGCGAGATCGCGGCGGCCTTCCTCGCCTCGGGTGTCGATCCGAAGCGCTCGATCATCTATCCGCAGTCGGCTGTTCCCGCCCACGTGGAACTCGCCTGGATATTCAACTGCGTCGCCCGCATGGGCTGGCTCGAGCGGATGACGCAGTTCAAGGACAAGGCCGGCAAGGACCGCGAACGCGTGTCCGTTGGTCTGTTCGACTATCCTGTACTGCAGGCGGCGGACATCCTGGCCTATCGCGCCACGCACGTGCCGACAGGCGAGGACCAGAAGCAGCACCTCGAGTTGGCGCGCGACATCGCGGACCGGTTCAACCGCGAATTCAATGCGCCCGGCTTCTTCCCGCTGCCGGAGCCCCTGACAACCGGTCCGGGCGCGCGGATCATGTCCCTCAAGGATGGGTCGAAGAAGATGTCGAAGTCGGACCCGTCCGACGCCTCGCGCATCAACCTGCTCGATACCAGCGACGACATTGCGAAGAAGATCAAGCGCGCCACGTCTGACTCTGACGTGCTTCCCTCCGAGATCGCGGGCCTGGCGGGGCGGGCCGAAGCTGCCAACCTCGTCGGCATCTATGCCGTTCTGGCGGGCCGCACGGACGCCGACGTTCTGACCGAGTTTGCCGGCAAGGGGTTTGGCGTCTTCAAGCCCGCGCTCGCCGAACTTGCGGTCGAGAAGCTCGGGCCTGTGGCTGCGGAAATGCGCCGCCTCATGGCGGATCCGGTCGAGATCGCCGCGGTGCTGGCCGAAGGCGCAAATCGCGCCGACGCAATCTCGGCGCCCATCATGCGCGACGTGCGCGACGTGGTCGGATTCTGGAGGCCGATGGCGCGCTGACCGGGGCCGCGCCGATAGGGCGCATATCTCCGGCGCCTTGTCGCGGTATGGTCGCCGCGAAATGGGGTCCGGTATGAAGCGTCTTGCGGTTGCCTGTGTGCTGATGCTGACTGCGGCGGCCTGCGAGCCGGCCGGGCCGGATTTCGAGGTCCGGAATGCCGGTTGGCGTCCGCCGCTCGGCGGCAGCGAAATCGGCGTCGCCTACGGCTCGGTGATCTCCCGCAAGGCGGACGCGGTCATCGCCGTGGCCTCCACTCAGGCCGAAGCCGTCGAGATCCACTCAACCGAAACGAAAGACGGCGTTTCCCGGATGGTGCGGGTAGAAACGCTCCCATTGCCAGCCGGCGAACCTGTAACCCTGTCGCCGGGCAGCATGCACCTCATGGTGATCCGGCCAGACGCCGGGGCAATTGCCCAGGCATCGGGCGACGGCGCCCTGTCCATCACATTCCGGCTGCAATCGGGAGCCAATGTGACCGTTCCCTTTCCTGTGACTGGACCTGTTCCCGCGCAGGGCCGTTAAGGAATCGTAAGGGAAAGTTGGGTTGAGGTTAATTCGGGGCGCGGTCATGCTCCCCGTTGACCTCTGGCTGGGGCTGGCCATGGCATCCGTGCTGAAACTGCGCCGCGACATGGTCGTGGAGGACGTCTCCCCCGATGCGGTGGAGGGCGTCGTCGATGCTGGCGCAGCCGATCATGCGCATGGGCTGACTGTTATCGGACATATCAAGCTCTGGTCTGGCCTGATGGCGGGCGTCGCTGCACTCGCCGCCTATCCGGCCATGATGGTGATGGCGAGCGACACGGGCGGCGCCGACGCGCTGGCCGCGATCGAGCGCTCCGAGTGGACCGCACCGTGGGCTGGCGCTGCGGCCGGCCTCATGGAACTCCACTTCGACGCCGCCGGCTGGGCAAGCGACGCCCCTGGCTGGGCGCCTGCGGCCAGACTGACCGCCAAACCCGCTCTCCAGTCCGCCGTCGCCGAGTCGCTGGGCGAGTTTCTGATGCTGAAATCCCGCGAGGCCGCCACGGCGGGCGACCGCGACGGCGACCTTGAGGCCGCTGCGCGCCTCCTGACCGGCGTCAGCACGGGCGTGCAGGTGCGGGCCGCCTTTGAGGCTCTCGTCAGCCACGACCAGCGCGCCCGGCGCTATGCCGCCGCAGCCGCTGCACCCGACGGCGATACGGTGGCTGAACTTGCTCTCCTGGCCCAGTGGGCGAGCCGTAGTCAGGCGGAACTGGCGACAGCCGCGGGGCGTGCGGGTGATGTCATCGACCCCGGCGCAACCCGGGCGGTCTATGCCGCAAAGGGCAGGGCGCAGGCCGCCTACGCCCTGATCCAGTCCTTTGGCGTGCAGGATGACGCCCGTCTTGAAATGCCGCGGCTGGCGGCTCTGGACGCCTGGCGCGCGGTTGCAGCTTTCGATCCGCTTCTGGTTCTCAACGCCTCGCCGGATAGCCCGCTGCTTGGAAATCATGCGGCGTCCATGGGCTTCCTGATGACCCAGGCCGAAGCCGCAACAGTCTCGTACCGGGCGGCGGCGGCGCGGCTGTCGCCCCTCTCTGGGACAGGGATCACCAACGTCGTCACGGCGAGCATCATGGCGACGGACACTGTCCGCTGACAGGCTCACCGATGCCTGCCGCCCCGGCGGCCTGCTCTTGACCGGACGGCCCGGACACCGCCTCATGGCGACATGACAGATCGTACACGAAAATTCCTAGCGATCTCCGACGAGACGGAAGAGTGCATATCCGCGATGGTGTTCGCGGGACTGCGGGCCCGTGCGGTCGGCGCCGGGCTGGTCCTCCTGCGTTGCGCCCGGACGCCCGGAACCGCAGGCTGGATCGGCCTCGACCGCGCCATGAACGAGGACGCCATGGATGCGGCCCGCCTCAAGCTCAACCAGCACGCCAGCAAGGTGTCCGAACGCACACAGGTCGCCCCGGAACTCATTGTCAGCGATGAGGAGCCTATCGATGCGATCCGCAAGCTCGTCGACAGGGACGAAAGCATAAAGGTCCTGGTTCTCGCGACCGGAAAGAGCCGCTGGGGCCCAGGACCGCTCGTTTCGCGCCTCTCGCGCGGCAAGGCGCTGGCCGAGCGCCCGATCGCCGTAACGGTGATACCGGGCCACCTGACCGACGCCCAGATCAACGAAATGGGCGGTCTGGCCGGGTAGCATTTGGCGCGATAGCGTTGCAACTGCGGGCCTCAGAGGCCATGTAGGCTGCTCAGGTCCATGCACTGCCGGGTCTGGCCCGGACGATTGCCCAAACGGACGCCCCATGTTCATTCAGACCCAGTCGACCCCCAATCCCAACACCCTGAAGTTTCTCCCGGGGCAGGACGTCTCCCCCGCCACCCCCTACGAATTCACCACCCCGGAAGAAGCCGGGGCCTCCCCCCTGGCCGGCGCCCTGTTCGACCTGACCGGCGTCCAGACCGTTTTCCTGGGCGCTGATTTCGTGTCGATCACCAAGGCGACCGACTCCGACTGGTCTCATCTCAAGCCGCAGGCGCTGGCGGCCATCATGGACCATTTCGTGTCCGGCATGCCTGTCCTCGCCGACCTGTCCGAAGGCGGCGGCGCAGTGATCGAAGACGTCTATGACGGCGAAAGCGCCGAAATCGTCGCCGAGATCAAGGAGCTGATCGCGACGCGCGTTCGCCCGGCGGTTGCCCAGGACGGCGGCGACATCGTCTTCAAGCGCTTCGAGGTATCGACCGGCGTCGTCCAGCTCGTGCTGCGCGGCGCATGCTCGGGCTGTCCGTCCTCCGCGCTGACGCTCAAGCAGGGCGTCGAGAACCTGCTGCGCCACTACGTCCCGGAAGTCACGGCGGTCGAGGCCGTCGCCGCCTGATCCCGACATGTTCATTCTCGCGATCTGCACCGTAGGCGATGTCTGCGAGGCGGCCTGTCTCGACACCGTGTCGGGCGCCGCAACGCTTGCCTCCGAACCCATGAAGACCGGCCACGACGCCCGCATCGCCGTGCTTGTCCAGCAGGCGATCGAGCAGTCCGGCCAGCCCATCACGGCCATCGACCGGATCGCGGTCGTCAACGGGCCCGGCTCCTTCACCGGCGTCCGTGTGGGCGTCGCCATCGCACGCGGCCTCGCGCTGGCTCTCGACCGGCCCGCGGTCGGCGTCTCGACACTCGAAGCCATGGTCCCGAACGCCGGACGCGGTCCGCTCCTGGCGCTGCTGCCCGCAAAGCGCCGTCCTCCGGCCCTGACATGGTGGGCGCAGCGAATTGACGTCTCGGGGCAGGGCGAGGGCGAGCCGGTCGAGGCGGATGCGGACCAGATCCGGGCGATGGTCGAAGGTCTCCCGGTCGTGCTTGGGCAGGGCCTCGACGGGCAGGATCTCGGCGGCGCGATCGTCCGCGAGGCGGCGCCCGGCGCCCTGAACGCTTGCCTCCACGTCTCAAGGCTCGTCGCCGATGCCCTGCCGCAAGCTCGCCCGATCTACGTCCGGGAGCCGGACGCCGCCCCGATGGTCCGCCCGTGACCGCCACTCGCCTGCGGCCCGTCCGGCCCGAAGATGCGCCAGCGTTGGCCCGCATCCATGCTCAGGGGTTCGACGACGGCTGGAGTGCGGCTGATTTCGAGGGATGGCTGGCGAGACCGGCCGCCTTTCTTGCTGCCGCCGAGGTGGAAGCGGGGATTGTGTCGTTCGGACTGGCGCTGGGCGCGGGCGAAGACGTGGAGCTGCTCACAATCGCCACCGACCCCGCCTGGCGCGGACGCGGGCTGGGCGCGCAGATCCTGGCCGCTCTCGATGCCGAGGCTGTCGCACGCAGCCATTCGCGCTGGGTTCTGGAGGCCGCGACGGATAACGCACCTGCACTGGCGCTTTATCGCCGTCAGGGATTCATGGAAATCGGTCTCAGAAAAGGGTACTATCGCCGGGCGGACGGGCGTTGCGACGCGCTGGTTCTTGCGCGTAGCGTCCAGTTCGGCTCGCCCTGAGCAATCCGGCGGCGGGTGGACAGGGCAGCAATTGCCCCTCATATGTGCGGCGTCCGGAGCGGATGACGCGTCTTGTTGATGACAAACCGACTTGCCCCGGTTGCGAGGACTCGATGATCGAGCAGAAGTGCGTGGAAAAAGGCCTTCGCATGACGGACCAGCGCCGGGTGATCGCGCGCGTCCTGTCTGATGCCGAGGACCATCCCGACGCCGAGGAACTCCACCGCCGAGCCGCCGCCATCGATGCCAACATCTCGCTGGCGACGGTGTATCGCACCGTCAAGCTGTTCGAGGATTCCGGCATCATCGAGCGTCACGATTTCAGGGACGGTCGTTCGCGCTACGAAGAGGCTCCAGCGGAGCATCATGATCACCTCATCAACGCCAAGACCGGCGAAGTCGTGGAGTTCCACTCCGAGGAGATCGAGAAGCTGCAGGAAGAGATCGCCCGCAAGCTCGGGTATCGGCTTGTCGATCACCGGCTGGAGCTTTACGGCGTTCCGCTGACCGACGAGAAGTCATGACAGGTCGCCAGTGAGCCAGACCGGCCCATCGTCGAAAGGCCATCTGCAGGATCCGTCTGCCAAGGGCCTTTATATCAAGACCTACGGCTGCCAGATGAACGCCTACGATTCCGAAAGGATGAGGGACGTTCTGGCGCCGCTCGGGTATCGCCCGGTCGACAGGCCGGACGACGCGGACCTCGTCGTCCTGAACACATGCCACATCCGCGAGCGCGCGACCGAGAAGGTCTTCACCGAACTTGGTCACCTCAAGCAGATGAAGCAGGCATCTGGCGGACGCCTGCGGATCGCTGTGGCTGGCTGTGTCGCGCAGGCTGAAGGCGAAGAGATCCTCCGGCGTCAGCCAGCTGTCGATCTCGTGGTCGGACCGCAGGCCTATCATCGGCTTCCAGAGATGATCGCGCGCATCTCCCGGAAAATGGGAGACCGGCTGGAGACCGATTTCGCCCCGCAGGAAAAATTCGACGCCCTTCCGACGGCCCGCGTCCACGGCGGTCCGTCGGCGTTCCTTTCAGTCCAGGAAGGCTGTGACAAGTTCTGCACGTTCTGTGTGGTCCCCTACACACGCGGAGCGGAGCATTCGCGCGCAGCGGTCCCGATTCTTGATGAGGCGCGCGAACTCGCTTCCCGGGGCGCCGTGGAAATCGTTCTTCTCGGCCAGAACGTGAATGCCTGGCACGGCGCTGGAGCTGACGGCGAAATCTGGACGCTGGGGCGTCTCATCCGCGAGACCGCAGCAATCAAGGGCGTCCAGCGCATTCGGTATACGACGTCGCATCCGAGAGACATGGACGATGACCTGATCTCGGCTCATCGGGACGTTGAGACGCTTGCGCCGTTCCTGCATCTTCCCGTTCAGTCCGGGTCGGATCGCATACTCAAGGCGATGAACAGGGGGCATGACGCGCAGATTTACCTGCGCACGGTCGAAAAGGTCCGGGCCGCGCGGCCCGATATAGCTCTGGCCTCAGATTTCATCGTCGGCTTTCCCGGCGAGACCGACGCGGATTTCGAGGCGACACTGGATCTTGTGCGCCTCGCGGGCATCTCGAGCGCATACACGTTCAAGTACTCGCGGCGACCTGGAACGCCCGCCGCCGGCATGAACCTGCAGATTCCCGAAGACGTGAAGGACCAGCGACTCCAGGCGCTTCAGGCCCTTGTCTCGACGCAGTCCCGCGCGTTCAATGACGGACAGCTGGGGCGCAGGATGGACGTCCTTTTCACCCGTTCCGGACGGAACGAGGGTCAGGCTCTGGGGTATTCACCCTACATGCAGCCGGTTCATGTTGAGAATGCCACAAGCGTCATAGGCCAGATGGCGCGGGTCGTTGTTGTCGGCGCGACAGCCACAAGCCTGTCGGGAGAGATATTGGCTGCCGCCGGATCTGGCGGGCAGCTGCGAGAGGGAAGAGCGTGAGTACAAAGTCCAGACAGGGACGCACCTTCCGGCTGACGGTCCCCGTGGCCACGCCGAAACTGCTTCGCGATCTGTGTGGTCCGGCCCATGTGCACCTCCAGATGCTGGAGCAGGCGTTCGCCGACGACGGCGTGCGTGCTGAGAGCCAGGGCGGAGAGATAGCGATAACAGGAGAGGAAGAGGGCGTACGCCGCGCCGGTGATGCGCTGCAGCGTTTTGCCGAGCGCCTGGCGGCGGGCGCTGACGCCAGCGCTGTCGAAATGGAAGCCGCCATTCGCCTGAGCCAGTCGCAGACAACGACTGGGGCCACCGAAGACGTCGTCGCGGGCCTTCGTAAGCCAGTGATGGCCCAGACACCGGGCCAGAGGGACTACGTAGAGAAGCTTCGGCGGGATGATCTGTCGCTGGTGTTCGGCGTCGGTCCTGCGGGCACCGGAAAGACGTTCCTTGCGGTCGCTGCCGGAGCCGCTGAACTCCGGGCGGGAAAGCGCGAGCGTCTGGTTGTGGCGAGGCCAGCAGTTGAAGCGGGCGAGAAGCTCGGCTTTCTCCCTGGCGCGCTGGAAGACAAGGTCGATCCCTACATGCTGCCGATCTGGGATTCCCTCAATGAATGCCTTGGCGCCCAGGAGGTCGAACGGCGCAAGGAGCGCAAGGAGATCGAGGTCGCTCCTTTGGCGTTCATGCGCGGGCGTACGCTCAAGAATGCCTTCGTCATCATCGACGAAGCGCAGAACGCCACCATACCGCAGATGAAGATGGTGCTGACCCGACTCGGCCGAGGCTCGCGCATGGTCATTACGGGCGACCCCTCACAAACCGATCTGATGGACCGCACGCCTTCGGGCCTGCCGCACGCGATGCGGATACTGAGGGATGTGAAGGGCGTCACGATCGCGCAGCTGACCCGTGCCGATGTGGTTCGGCACGAACTGGTTGGCCGGATCATCGAGGCCTACGAAGCTGACGAGCAGTCGCCGCGGACGGTCGCGCCGTGACGTCACAAGCCCGACTGTCGTGCGATATCCGCGTCGAGGCCACCGACTGGTCTGGCGCTCTGGATGATATCGAGCCCCTGAGTTGGCGGGCGCTGGAGGCTGCTGCGGCTGCGACCGGCGCCTCCGGCGAAGTTTCGGTACTGTTCACGGACGATGCCGAAATGCGGTCCCTCAACGCCCAGTGGCGGGGCAGGGACAAGCCTACGGACGTCCTGTCGTTCCCGTCTGATGGACCCGACATTCCCGGCGAGCCGGTCTTTCTCGGCGACATTGCGCTGGGCTTCGAAACCACCCGTCATGACGCTGACACGATGGGCCGGCCCCTGGATGCGCATGTCTCGCACCTCCTGGTGCATGGGTTCCTGCACCTGCTCGGTCATGATCACATCGAGGACGAAGACGCCGCGGTGATGGAGCCGCTGGAGATTTCCATTCTGGCTGGCCTCGGATGGCCGGACCCCTATCAGGACTACACGACTCCCCCCGAACTCGAGACGCCGTCAAAGACCGATGAGTGACAATCCGGATTCTGCTCGCATGACCCTTGCCGAGCGCCTTCGCCGCCTTCTGGGCGGGGCGGCGGCCGCAGGTGAAGGGGAGGCGTCCCTTTCGGGCGGACAAGCTGATCTGCGTCTTCGCGTCCACGAGTTTGAAACATCCACGGTGCGGGATGTGATGATCTCGCGTGTGGATGTTTCGGCGGTCGAGGTGGACGCCACGATCGAGGAAACGCTTCGGATGTTCGCAGCCGACGGGCACTCGCGGATGCCTGTCTATCGTGGGTCTCTCGATGACCCGCTCGGGTTCGTTCACATCAAGGATATTGTCGGCGAGCTTGTGCGGACGGGCTGGAGCCAGGAGACCCTCGCCTCCCGACAGCTGGCGCAGCTTCAGCGAGGCATCCTGTTCGTGCCTGAATCCATGCCGTTGCCGGATCTGCTGGTGCAAATGCAGGGCAACCGCATCCACATGGCTATTGTCGTTGACGAATATGGCGGCACAGGCGGCCTGGTGTGCCTTGAGGATGTCGTCGAGCAGATTGTCGGCGACATTGAGGATGAGCATGACGAGGCCGCCCCGGTTGTCGTTCGCCGGTCCAAGCACGTCTGGGAGGTCGACGGAGGCGCGATTATCGAGGATCTCGAGCGCGATACGGGCCTCAAGCTGACCGTGGCGGATTTCGAGGACGAGATCGAAACCATCAGCGGCCTTGCTTCAGCGCTCGCCGGGCGTGTGCCTCAGGCGGGGGATGTGATCGAGCATCCCTCAGGCGTCAAGTTCGAGGTGGTAGAGGCCGACCCCCGCCGTGTCACCCGGCTCAGAATCCGGTCCGTTCCAAAGGCCGCAGCCCCGGTCCTTGCCCAGGGTGAGGCCGCCACGCTAGACCGTCCGGCGAAATGACGGATCGGAAATCCCCTCGGCGGGACACTTTCGGCAACGTTGGCAGGGCGGGGTAGATTGATGCGCGAGACGGGGACGGTCACCCGGTCAGACCCTGTTCCGCGCGGCGGTATGCTTGCCCCGGCCTGGCTGATGGTCACGGGTCTGTCCGGTCTCCGGGCCATCGGGCTTGCGGCGCTGTTGGGAGCCCTTGCGAATCTGGCATTCCCGCCTGTCCACGTCTGGCCAGCGATGGCGGTCAGCCTGATCGGTTTGCTGTGGCTGTTCGATGGCGCCGCCCGGACGGCGCATCCCGGGCGCGCAGCGTTCTGGCGCGCCTTCTCGTTCGGTTTTGCCTATTTTCTCGTGGGCCTCCACTGGATCGCGGCGGCATTTCTTGTCGAGGCCAGCCGGTACGCGGTCTTCCTCTTCATGCCGCTTGTGCTGCTGCCTGCGGGCTTGTCGCTGATCCTGACGGTTTTTCTCTATGGGGCGTTCCGGTTCTGGTCGGCGGGTCCCGCGCGGCTGATCCTGTTCGTTGTTGCGTTCATGCTGGCCGAATGGGTGCGCGGAGCCCTGTTCGGACTGGGCGGTTTGCCGTGGAACCTGCCTGGCATGGTCTGGGCTCCGGGCGGCGCCATTTCGCAGTCGGCCTCCATCTGGGGCATCTACGGCTTGTCGCTTGTGACGCTTGCGGCGCTGGCCTCGCCTGCCGTTCTGGTCGATGTCCGCACGCGGGGTTCGATGGCGGTGCGTGCGGCGCCCGTGATCGTCGCAGCAATCGTCTTCGGTGCGCTCTGGGGTTATGGAGCCCGCCGTCTCGCGATGGCGAAGGACGCCGCATCTGGCCCGGTCATTCGCCTCGTCGAGGCAGGCGTCCCGCAAGCCCAGAAATACAACCCCGAACTTGCTCCGCTGGTGGTCCGCCGGTTCCGCGACCTGACCGATGCCGACGGCCCGGACGCCGCGCGGATCGTCATCTGGCCCGAAGGGGCGCTGCCGTACTACCTGTTCGAATGGCCCGAGGTTCTCGACGTTGTGACGGAGCGCCTGGGCGGTCGCTACCTCATAACAGGCCTTGCCCGGCGCGAGCAGCCCGGAGCCAGCGACGAGCAGGCGTTCAACAGTCTGGCCGTTATCAGCGGCGATACGCTCAAGCGCGGTCCGCTGGCGATCTACGACAAGCACATGCTGGTGCCGTTCGGAGAGTTTACGCCGCTGGCCTCTATCGCCAGCGCGGTCGGACTGGAAACTCTCCAGAAGCTGGCTCCCGGAGGATTCACAGCCGGGCCCTTGCCATCCAGCATTTCCGCCCCGGGCCTGCCAGCTTTCGGTCCGCTGATCTGCTATGAGGCCATTTTTCCGGGGCTGTCGCCGAGCGGTCAGGACAGGCCCCTCTGGCTTGTCAACATTTCCAACGATAGCTGGTTCGGCTACCTGTCCGGCCCGTACCAGCACGCGGCTCAGGCCCGTTATCGTTCGATCGAGGAAGGTCTCCCGATGGCGAGGGTCGCCGCTGGCGGCCAGACCGGGATGATCGACGCCTACGGACGGTGGACGGCTCGGGGAGCTCCTGCAGACCCGGAGCAGTTTGGGGCTGACCCCCCGGGGTGGATATCGTCCGTCGTCGAGGCCCAGCTGCCGGCCGCCGCCCCGCCAACGCCGTATGGCGCATGGCGAGACGGCCTCTACTGGTTGATGCTGCTTGTTTTCTCCGGCGCGCTGTTCGTGCTCCCCCGTAAGTGACGAGCATGTTATCCAGCGGGCGTCTCGTGGCGCCGCAGGGAGTCTCATGAACGCCGTGGAACCCAAGGCTCCCAGTCCCGTGGATATACACGTCGGTGAGCGCATCCGGCAGCTCCGCGTCGAGCGTGGCCTGTCCCAGCCTGAACTCGCGGAGCGTCTGGGCGTCCGCTACCAGCAGTTCCAGAAATACGAGAGCGGCGCCAATCGTATCTCGGCTGGCCGCCTCTACGAACTCGCCCGGATCATGGGCGTCGGGTTGCCCTGGTTCTATGTCGGTCTCGACATGTCCGGCTCCAATCCCTTCGCCTCCAGCGCCCGCTTCGGTCTCGCCGAAGAAGGCGCAGCGTTCGAACACGCCCCCCCCGGGGGGGACAGGGCCCGCCTCCTCTCCGCCTACGACTCCATCACCGCCCCCGACATCCGCCTCGCTGTTCTGGGGGTCGTGGAAAGCGCGGCCGCCCTTGCCCGCGAAGATGGCGATCCGGCCGGGTGAATCGATCGCGACATAAGCTTATAAAGCTTTCTTTATACGATCGGGCGCGCTAGGAAGTCGGCTTGCTGTTCAAGCGGGAGAGCCCAGTGGCGCGTTCCAGTTATTTATTCACAAGCGAGAGCGTTTCCGAGGGGCACCCCGACAAGGTCTGCGACCGGATTTCGGACACGGTCGTCGATCTGTTTCTCGCCCGCGACGGCGAAGCCCGCTGCGCTTGCGAAACCCTGGCCACGACGAATCTGGTGGTTCTGGCCGGAGAGATGCGCATAGCCGATGAGCTGATGCCGTCCCGGCGTGACATTGAGGACGCCGTCCGGTCCGCAGTTCGAGATATCGGCTACAGCCAAAAAGGGTTCCACTGGAACAATTTCGAGCTGATCAACCGCTTGCACGAGCAATCCGCTGATATTGCGATGGGCGTGGACGAGGGCTCTGGCAAGGAAGAGGGCGCGGGTGATCAGGGCATCATGTTTGGCTACGCCACGCGCGAAACGCCCGAACTGATGCCTGCCCCGATTATCTACTCCCACCAGATCCTGCACCGCATGGCGCAGTTGCGCAAATCTGGAGAGCGCCCGGAATTCGAGCCAGACGCCAAGTCTCAGGTGACGCTGCGTTATGAAAACGGCAAGCCCGTTGGCGTGCAGTCTGTGGTCGTCTCCACCCAGCACAAGGAAGGCTTTTCGCCAGCCGACATCCGTGAACTGGTCCGCCCGGTCGTGATGGGCGTGCTGCCGAACGGCTGGTTCCCGGCAGAGAGCGAGTTCTACGTCAACCCGACCGGCAACTTTGTCATCGGCGGCCCCGACGGCGACGCTGGCCTCACCGGCCGCAAGATCATTGTCGATACCTACGGCGGTGCAGCTCCGCACGGCGGCGGCGCATTCTCGGGCAAGGATCCCACCAAGGTCGACCGGTCTGCCGCTTACGTCTGCCGCTACCTCGCGAAGAACATCGTGGCCGCAGGTCTTGCCGACAAATGCACGATCCAGGTGTCCTATGCGATTGGCGTCGCCAAGCCGTTGTCCGTCTACGTCAATACCGATGGAACGGGACGCGTAGACGAAGCCAAGATTGAGGCCGCGATCCAGGATCTCGTTGACCTCCGTCCCAAAGGCATCCGCACGCACCTCGGTCTCAACAAGGCGATCTACGCCCGCACGTCCGCCTACGGCCACTTTGGCCGCGACCCGGATGCCACGGGCGGCTTCTCCTGGGAAAAGACCGATCTCGCCGACCAGCTGAAACTGCTTCTCTAGCTCGGACGCGGGCCGGGGCGGGTTCCGCTCCGGCCAGATCCGGCTTATCTGGCGAACCCATGTCAGAGACGCCGCCCCCCGACCTTGCCGATCACCCCCGCCACCGGCTCTACGGCCGAGCGCAAGGCAAGCCCCTGTCCGCTCGCCAGCAGGCGCTGGTCGATGACCTGCTGCCTCGCATCGCCATACCTGAAACGCCTCCCCGGTCGCTCAATCCAGCCGCCATCTTTCCGCGCATGGGCGGAGTCTGGCTGGAGATCGGTTTCGGGGGAGGGGAGCACCTGATCGGGCAGGCTGCTGGTCATTCCGATGTCGGCTTTCTGTCTGCCGAGCCCTTCCTGGACGGCGTCGCCAAGGCGCTGACCGGCGTTGAGGAACAGGAGTTGACCAACATCCGCATGCGCCGGGGCGATGCGCGCCTGCTTGTGGATCAGCTTGTGGATTTCTCTGTGGACCGTGTGTTCATTCTTTTCCCCGACCCGTGGCCCAAGACCCGGCACCGCAAGCGGCGCCTTGTCCAGCCGGATTTCATCGCCCAGCTGGCGCGTGTGTTGAAACCCGGAGGCCGTTTGCGATTCGCCACCGACTGGGCGGATTATGCCGAACGGGCGCTGGGCGACATTCTCGCGGATGAGCGCTTTACCTGGGCTGTAGAGGCCGCGGACGACTGGCGGATCCCGCCTGTCGATCACGTGACCACGCGATATCAGGAAAAGGGCCTAGGCGATTGTGCGCCGGTATTCCTGGATTTCGCTCGGATCAGCTGACGCTGGTCTAGTTGCATGGGTGTCCGGCGCATTCGCCCTGTTCGATCTCGACGGTCGCGTGGTCAACGCCATGTCGGCCGCGCAGGCGAGCCTTGATGGCCCGGATGGCGGCTGCGGCGTCGACGCCGTCGGAAAGGCGGGCATGCAGCGTCATCATCGGATGGCGACCGTCCAGCGACCACACATGCGCATGGTGAATGTCGAGAACACCTTCCACATGGGCGGCGAGGTCGTCGGAAACCTTGGCGATATCGAACTGTCCCGGTGCCCCCTCCAGAAGAACATGTCCGCTGTCTCGGATAATGCCCCATGATGACTTGATCAGGATACCGGCCACGACCGCCGAGAGCAGTGGATCGGCCATCATCCAGCCGGTGGTCATGATGATCACAGCGGCGGCGATGGCCGCGACTGAACCCAGAAGGTCGCCAGCTACATGCGCCAGGGCGCCCCGGACATTCAGATTGGAGCGGTCAGCTCCATGCAGGATCGCGAAGGCGGCAATGTTGACCGCGAGACCGCCAGCGGCGATCCAGAGCATCATCCCGGCCAGAACGGTGTGTGGTTCGAAGAGGCGGATCGCGGCCTCGACCAGAATCCAGACTGCGATGGCGGCCAGCGCCACGCCGTTGGTGAATGCGGCCAGCACCGAGAAACGCGCGAAACCATAGGTTCGCAGGTTGTCGGCCGGGCGCCGCGCGATCCGGAAGCCCACCCACGCGAGTACAAGGCTGGCAAAGTCTGAAACCATGTGTCCGGCATCCGCCAGCAGGGCGAGCGAGCCCGCAAGCACGCCTCCTACAACTTCCGCCAGCATGAAGCCGCCGGTCAGAAGTGCGGCGAAACCAACGCGCGCCGCGCTCGCGTCGTGCCCATGTGCGTGAGAATGGTCGTGATGGTGCGTGTGATCATGATCCGTGTGGCCATGACTGTCATCGGCATGGTCGTGTGCATGATCGTGAGAATGGGCGTGGGCCATGCGCGCACTTGTACGCGAGCCTATTGAAAATTTCAAATCAAAGCAAAGCAATGATATACCAACACGTCCAAGCCGACCGGCCTGCGGACAAGGAGTTCAGACGATGACCAGCAAAGACCTGACTCTGCTTGTCGGCGATGTAGGCGGAACGAATGTGCGGTTTGCTCTGGCGCACGTCTCCGGTGGCGACATCACGCTCCAAGGTGTCTGGAAACGTCCTGGCCGGGAACGTTATCCGGATTTCATGGATGCTCTAGAGGGGTTCCTCGGGCAAACCAGTGCACACATCGATGGCGCGTCGCTTGGTCTGGCGGGACCGGTGGGCGAGGGACCTGTCCACCTGTTGAATGCGGGATGGACCTGCGATCCCGACACGGTCACGGCCCGGTTAGGCGGGGTGCCTGTGGTTTTCGCCAACGACTTTTTCGCTATGGCGCGGTCGGCTGTGATCGCTCGCGCGGACGAACTGATCCTCCTTTCAGCGGGGGTCGCGGATGATCTGGGCAACCGCGTCGTCGGCGGGCCCGGCACGGGCTTCGGGCTTGCGGCGCTGCGCCAGGCGCGTGCCGTCCGCCCGGATGTTTCGTCGGAATGGATCGTCGTTGGCGGAGAGGGTGGCCATCAGGCTTTTACGCCCGCGACGGAGCTGGAGTGGCAAGTCCGCCGCAGCCTGCACGAAGCGGGCGTTTATCCGACCAACGAAATCGTCACGGCGGGCGCTGGCTTTCGCGTAACGCTCGATGCCCTGGCTGACGTGATGGGTCTACCCAAGCTGGAGGGAGGACCAGCTGAAGCGATGCAGCTGGCCGAATCGGGCGATCCTCTCGCGGACGCATACTTCCGGCTTCGTGCGGACACAACGATGTCGGCCCTTTCCGACGCGGCCGTGGCGGTCAATGCAACTGGCGGAGTCTTTGTAGCGGGCGGCGTGGCTGTGAGGCTGGAGCGATGGCTAAAGGCGCCATCGGCTATCGCCCGGTTCCGCGAAAAAGGCCCGCGTACCGAACTGCTCTCGGCCATCCCGATATGGTTGATGACCCATGAGCAGGCGGCGCTCAAGGGTGCGGCTGCACTCTGGCTGGATCGTGAAAGGCGCGGCTGGCTCTGATCCGCGACTATTTGCAGCCGCAGCTGCCGTGCCCTTTTCCGCCGCCTGAAGCCCCCGAGAAAGACGAGGCCGAAGCGGATGCAAAGGCGAAAGCTGTGGCAGAAGCCGATGCGTTGGCGGATGCCGACGCGCTCGCCGAGCTTTGCGCGTACACGACAACCGTGGAGGAGGCATAGGCTGCCGACCGGACATTGACGCCAACGCCCCCGCCGGAACCGAAATTCGACGAGAGGCGGATGGTGAGCGGCCGGGGCGGCGGCGTCTCTGTTTCGATGCGCACCGGCGGGGGCGGCGTGTCTCGCGGAATGCGCAGTGGCGGAATCGGCGGCGGCACAAACGACGGCGGCTTGTTGCGGCCGTCCGCCCACGCAGCCGACGCTGTCATCGCCGGGGTCAGGAGGGCGGCGGCAAGCGCCACGAGGAGAGGGCGGAGAAATCGGGACATGCGTGGGATCGTCTGCAGCCTTTGTGCCGCCAGGTATCGGCCTGTTAACCGGCGCTGAGCGGTGACGCAGCGCCGGACCGCGTCAAAAATCAACAGCCAAACCCTTGCGTTCCCAGTCGCCGTAACGTGTTGGCTCCTCGCCGCTCGGTCCGTCATATTCCGTGGGCAGCGCCACGGCTGCAGCCCGGCGCCGTTCGTCCGCTTCCGCCAGCGCGCGCAGCGCCGCGGGCGTCAGCTCCTTACCCGGGGCGCCGCCCGGTATCGACGCAGCGTCCGTGGGGACGGACGAGCCTGCGATATTTGTACCTTCTTCACTCATGTTAGCCGCAACGCCCTTGTCGTTCACTATTTGGAAGCCATTAGCAGCAAAGGATTCACCATGATCACCTGTTTCAAACCGACCCGGTATTCCGGAGAAGGGGCGGCAGGCGACAACGAAACCATACGACGCAGTGCCCAAATGGAGCCTCGCCCATGAGCTACGTCAAGGCCGCCGGCCTCATGCTGCTGATCCATGTCGCGTTTGCCGCGGCGGGTTGGGGAATTGCAGGCCGCGACGGGGCCCTTGTGGGGACCGTCATTGCGCTTGCCTTCCACCTGATCGTGTTCTGGTATGCGGACAAGATCGTCCTGAAAATGCACAGCGCCCGGGAGGTTTCTTCGGATGACGCCTCGCCGATGATCCGCGCGTTCGTGGCCGACTGCGACAAGCTATGCATGCGCGCCAATATGCCTCGGCCGCGCACCTACATTATCGACGCGCACCAGCCCAACGCCTTCGTCGCCGGCAGGGACTCAAGCCACGCCGCAATTGCCGTTACGGATGGTCTGCTCAAAACCCTCTCGCGCGCCGAAGTGTCGGCTGTGGTGGCCCACGAACTCGCGCACGTGAAACGCGGCGATGCGCTGGCGATGGGTATCTGCGCGTCCCTTGCTGCGGTTGCATCGGCAATCCTTGGCGCGGTCGCATGGCCGCTCGGCCAGCGCAAGAACGTGAACCGACTGGTCTCGGGCCTGATCGCACGCGCCGGACGCAGCCATTCCCGCGAATTCGAAGCGGACCGCGCCGCGGGACAGATCTGCGGCTCGCCCGTCAATCTTGCCAACGCTCTCCTAAAACTCGAGCGCCACTCAACGTCGATGCTGAACCCCGTGGCCGAGCGCAATCCGGCGATGGCGCTGATGTTTGTGGTCGATCCGCTTCAGGCCGAGCGCCGCAGGACCAGCGCGACCCATCCGCCGACCGAGCGCCGCGTCGCCCGCCTGCATCGTCAGGCTGCCGAAATGGAAGGCCGGGAAGACTAGGCCGGCCAGCGATCCATCCATACGAACGGGGCGGCGAAAGCCGCCCCGTTGCGTTTGTCGCTTGGACTTTAGCCGCTCCAGCAGGTAGGCACGCGCCGATGACGCCTCCGCAAAACCCCAAGAAACCCGCAAAATCGCGTAATCGTTCGAACGGCGGCGGAGCCGATAGACCGCGCCGTCCGCGTCCGCCTGCTCCCGCTGGCGTTATGAGCCGGGTTGCTGCAGCGGAGCTTCTGCTGGCGACCGCCGAGGGCGCTGACCTCGATTCAGCGATGGGGCGCTCGACCGTTTATGGCCGCTTGGAGGGCTCCGACCGGGGCTTTGCTCGCGCAATCGCCAGCGCTGCGCTGAGGGGGCAGGGACGGATCGACTGGGCGCTTGGCGGCATGATCGACCGGCCGATCGACAAGATGGAAGCGCCTGTCATGGCGCTGCTCCGTGCGGGCTGCGCACAGCTCTGGCTGCTGGAGGCGGCCGACTATGCTGCGGTTTCTGCAACCGTTGAGGCGGCTCGTGCCTGGGAGCCCGCCCGCCGTGGCGGCGCCCTGATCAATGCGGTCTTGCGTCGCGCCTCTCGGGAGACCGAGGCGTTCGCATCTGCGCCATCCACCTCTGTCTGGCCGGATTGGCTTGCGGCGAAACTGAAGTCGGCACTCGGCGAGGCGCGCGCCAACGCGATGGCGGAACTGCAGCTTGCGGAGCCGCCGCTGGACCTGTCCTTCAAGACGTTGTCCGCTGCGGAGAGTTTCGCTGACCGTCTGGGCACCGAACTCCTGCCATGCGGCTCCGTGAGGCTGCCATCGGGTGTCCCGGTCCGCGAACTCCCGGGGTACGAGACAGGCGATTGGTGGGTTCAGGACGCAGGGGCTAGCCTTGCGGCGAGACTGCTGGGCGAAATCCGCGGACGAACTATCGCGGACTTGTGCGCTGCGCCAGGCGGGAAGGCCCTCCAGCTTGCTGCGGGGCAGCCGTCCGTTCTGTACGCGGTCGATGTGTCGGCTCAGCGCCTCGTCCAGTTGCGCGACAACCAGTCCCGCACGCATCTCGCCATGCAGATCGTTGAAGCGGATGCTTCCCGATGGCGTCCTGACGCCCCTCTGGACGCCATCCTTCTCGACGCTCCGTGTTCAGCGCTCGGCGTACTCCGCCGCCATCCTGAAGGCGCCTGGCGACGAGACCCCAAGGACCTGGCCAGGTTTCCAGCCATCCAGACCCGTCTTCTGAGTTCCGCCCGCGACATGCTGAAAACGGGCGGAACGCTCATCTATTGCGTCTGCACGCCCTCGCCGGAAGAGGGGATCGATGTCGTTGAGGCTGCCATTGCGGGCGGCGGATGGCGGCGGAAGCCGATAGAGGACGCCGAGGCGCCCGGTTTCGGCCATGCCGTAACGGCTGAGGGCGACCTCTTGACGGCGCCACCGCCTGACATGCGTGTCGCAAGCGACACAGATGGACCAGAAATGACTTTGTCGGATGTGTTCTACGTCGCGCGTCTTGAAAGAGCGGACTGAGATAGCCACTCCAACGAGTGTGGAAACCGGCAGGTTAGGTCGAAAATCACAGTTTCGCCCTGAATTTGCGGTGTTCCGAACCGAAAGGGTTCATAGACCCTTGAGACGATCGACGTACAGAAACGATGGAGCGGACGAATAGTTCGCCAGAGTCCGGAAAAAAGATGAGCCGTCCCGCCTCTTTGCCCCAACAGGCCGCAGCCGCTCCCGTTGTTCGGCCGCAAAAAGCATATGCAGCCGCGTTCGCCGCCATGGCGCTTGCGCTTGCCGGTTGCGCATCGGGCCTCGGCGCCAATGACTATGAACGCGGTCAGCTTGGTCAGGTCTCGCGCGTCGAGGAAGGTCGCGTGGTCGCAAGCCGGCAGATCCAGATCGAGGGCAATCAAGGTGTCCTTGGTGGAGCTACGGGCGCCGTTGTCGGCGGCGTGGCTGGAAGCCAGGTCGGCGGCGGTAGCGAGGAGCGAGCCATCGGGGCAGTTGTTGGCGCGGTGGCTGGCGGCGTTATCGGCAATGCTGTTGGCAACGCGTCAACGAAGAAGACCGGCTATGCATATACCATCCGGTTGGCGTCGGGCGAGCTCGTCAGCATCACCCAGGGGGACGATATCGCCATTCCCAATGGTGCGCCGGTTCTTGTTGAATATGGCGCTCGCGCCCGGGTGATTCCCCAGAACGCTTCCATCGGGTACTGAGCTGAAATCTGGCGCTCGAGCCGGGTCTCTGCTGCGATGCGGCGCGGCGTCCTTGCGCCTGTGAAAGCTCGCTGCTAGGCGCATGTTATGACCGGAATTCTTGTTTCACCGTCTATTCTTGCGGCCGATTTTGCGCGTCTGGGCGAAGAGATACGCGCTGTCGATGCGGCAGGGGCTGACATGATCCACGTCGATGTCATGGACGGGCATTTTGTGCCGAACATAAGCATCGGCCCCGCGGTCATCGAGAAGTTGAGGCCGCACACAAGAAAACCGTTCGACGTCCATCTGATGATTCAGCCGGTGGATCTCTACCTCGAGGCATTTGCAGCGGCCGGGGCCGATATCATAACGGCCCATCCAGAGGCGGGTCCGCACTTCCACCGCACCGTTCAGGCAATTCGCAAGCTCGGCAAGAAGGCGGGCGCTGCCCTGAACCCATCCACACAGCCGGATGTTCTGGACTATGTGCTTGAAGAGCTCGACCTGATCCTGGTGATGAGCGTCAACCCTGGGTTTGGCGGTCAGAGCTTCATCGAAAGCCAGCTTCGCAAGATAGAGACGCTTCGCCGGACGGTGGAGGCGCGCGGCCTCGCAACGATCATTGAGGTGGACGGCGGCGTGACGCCCGCCAACTCTCAACGCGTGATTGCGGCAGGCGCCCACGCTCTCGTGGCTGGATCAGCAATCTTCGGCAAAGGCGCCGAAAACTACGCATCGGTCATTTCGGCGCTGAGGACTATGCCTCCGGGGGCGCCCGTCTGATGGCGCAGACGCTGGAGTCCGGCTGGGAGGGCGGCGCCGACCACCGGGCCTGGCTCGACCTTGTCGGCAAAACTGGCGAAGCGCCTGCGCACTCGGCGGTTTACCGGATGCGTCTTGCGGGTCCGGCTCCTGCGGGGTTCAAGGCGCTGCCGAAGGATCCGCGACTGCCGCTTCCTGAGCGGGGCAAGGCGATACTTTCGGGCATTTGGCGCTTTGGCTCCGCCACCGTCGAGACCCCGCCAGATCATGCGCCCTGGGGCCCGCCGTTTCCCTCCCCGCATTTTGCGGACCGGATCCACCGCTTCCACTGGCTTCGCGATGTGGCCTCGGCAGGTCAGGCGGGGGAGGCGCGCGCCCGCGCCCTGACCGCGTCATGGGTCGAGGCATTCGGCAAATGGGACGCGTTCGCCTGGCGGACCTCGGTCACAGCAGATCGTCTTATCAACATCATGTCTGCGGGCCCCTGGCTTCTTAGCGGGCTGCAGGGCGCGTGGCGGGAGGAGTTGCTCGACAGTCTGGCGAGGCAGCTGCGCCATCTGGCCGCTTCTGGCGGTGAGGAGAGCGACCCGCTATCACGATTCAGGATCGCCGTGGCGCTATGCCTTGCGGGCGCCATTCTGGATGATGGTCAGCGATACCTCGAGGATGGGCTGGCGGAACTCGAACGGGAGTGCGCCCGCCAGATTCTGGCGGATGGCGGGCATGTTTCGCGCTCACCGCAGGCGCTGGCCGAGGCGCTGATCGACATTCATGTTGTCGAAGAAATCCTTCTGCGCCTGGGCCTTCCGGCGCCCGCCTTCCTGACTCGTCTTCAGCCCCGCATGTCTGCAATGCTGAGCTTCTTCACCCTTCCGGGCGGGACGATGCTGGCCGTCAATGGCGGCGGAGACAGCAGAAGTCTCGTGCGCGCCGCTCAGGCGCCCTATGGCGGGACGGAGGCAAAGTTCCAGTTTGCTAGGTTATCCGGTTTTCAGCGTATCCAGGCGGAAGAGCTGACATTGTACATGGACGCTGCCGGCGCGCCGGAGCGGCCCTTCGGCCCGGCAGCACACGCCGGAGCGATGGCCATCACCATTTACGACGGCCCGGATCCCATCATCTCGTCGTGCGCCGCCAATCCCGATCTCGACCCGATACTCGCGGAGGCATCACGCCGGACAGCGGCGCACTCAGTGCTGACCCTGGATGGTTCGGATTCCGCAGTTTTCGCAGCGGATCCGCAGACCGGCGTCCGACAGCCTGCGGGGCCGGCGGGACTGTCCGTGCGGCGTCTGGAAGAGAACGACCAATACCTGCTTGAGGGGCAACACGCCGGTTGGCGCGTGCGTCACGGGCTGATCTATCGTCGGCGCCTCTATATCGCCCGTAACGGCGGCCGCATTACGGGAGAAGACAGCCTGTTCCGGCCTGTGGCGGAGTCGGTCCCCGCAGCGCCAGGTCCAACCGCCTTTGAGATCCGTTTTCATCTCCATCCGGATGTCGAGATCGCGCCGGGCCCGGATGACCGGACTTTGTTTCTCGGGCTGCCAAATCGTCAGCGGGTGTGGCGATTCCGTTGCGAAACGGCGGTAAGTGTAGAAGACTCCCGGCATTGGGGGGGGCTGCTTGCTCAGAAAGCGAGCCAGCTTGTGATTCGGGGCAGGGCCGAACCGGAATCTGACGGGTCACAGCCGCCGAATCGTGTGCGGTGGGCGCTGTCCCGACTTGAGCCGGCGGTCTGACCGGGGGGTGTGTAAGTGTTCAACTGGATGGCGTCGTCGGCGCGTCGAAGTGCAATCGAAGCCAAGTTCATCTGCTTCGGGTACGATGTAAGCGCTGGCGTTCTGGCTATGTTCGCGGCGCCGCAACTTGTCTGGGCCTTTTCCGGTCAGGCCTCGCCGAGATGGCTCGACATATTTGTAGCCGTCGCGTTTGGCGCCGCCGCAACCTTTGCGCTCTGGCTTCGGGGCGTCCACCGTCAGGTCTGGCGCCATACGTCGCTGCGCGACATCGTCCGCGTTGTTCAGGCCGTGGTCCTGGCCAATTTCCTCTCCCTGCCCATCCTGATCCTCGCAATGACGCTGTCGAACTTTCCGCTCGTCAGCATCTACCTGCAGATCCCCATCTGGTTCGGACTGATGATGGTTGTGCGCCTGTGGACGCGGGGCCGCGCGACGGGCGATCTGACGGCAATCCTTCGCCGCGAGGCGACGTATGCCCCGCGTGCGCTGTTGCTGGGGCCAGCCGGCTCCGTCGCCGAGGCCATGCGGGCAGCGCGCAAGCTGCCATCGGGGCCCCCTATCCGGGCCATCGGCATCGTGGAAACGTCCGGCGCCTATTTCGGCCGCGACATCGAAGGCGTTCAGGTCATCGGGGGGCTGGACCAGCTGGCGACCCTTTTCGATCACTACACCGCCCGTTTCGGCGAGCTGCCCTGGATCGCCATCGCAGCGCCTCCGGAGGACCGGCAGACGATCGAGGCGGCGCTTGCTGTATCGTCCGCCCGCAAGGCGACCGTCTTGCGCATGGTTTCGCACCGGAACGCGATTCTGGAACCGATCCGTCCTGCCGATCTTCTGGCACGGCCGGAGCGGCGGCTGGACATGGCGCCCGTTGTCGGCCTGATTTCCGGCGCCCGTGTTTTCATTACGGGCGGCGGCGGCACGATTGGGGGAGAGCTCGCACGACAGTGCGCGGCGCTTGGCCCGGCCGAGCTGACCCTTTTCGACTCTTCGGAATTCAACCTGTTCGAGATCGACCAGGAACTCTCGCGCGCTTTTCCGAACGTCTTCCGCCGAGCGGTTATCGGCGATGTTCGCGACGAGTTGCGCCTTGAGCAAGCGATGGCGGAAGCGGCGCCTGATGTCGTCATCCACGCTGCGGCGCTGAAGCACGTTCCGCTGATGGAGCTCAACCCGAACGAGGCCATCCTCACCAATGTGCTGGGCGCGCGCCGCACGGCGATGATCGCAGCATCGCTGGGCGTGAAGTCGTTCACGTTCATCTCCACCGACAAGGCCGTGAACCCCAACAACGTCATGGGCGCGACCAAGCGGGCGGCTGAGCTGTTCATCCAGGCGTTCGCGCCGACAGCGCCGGACACCCGGTTCTCGCTGGTGCGCTTCGGCAATGTCCTCGGGTCCAAGGGATCTGTTTCGCCCCTGTTCGAAAAGCAGATCGCGGAGGGTGGTCCGGTCACTGTCACGCATGCGGACATGACCCGTTACTTCATGAGCGTGGAGGAGGCGAGCGCGCTGGTGCTCCAGTCGGCGGCGCTTTCGGCGCAGTCTGACAGCACCGACGCGACCCTTTACGTGCTCGACATGGGCGAACCGGTCCGCATCATGGAGCTGGCCGAGAAGATGATCCGGCTGAAGGGGCTGACGCCGGGACGTGACATCAATATCCGCGTGACCGGCCCCCGCCCCGGCGAGAAGCTGACCGAGAGCGTCTTCTACGCCAAGGAACAGGTCCAGCCGACGAACGTCGATGGCGTTCTTGAAGTCATGCGCTCCAACTCTCCCCCTATCCGCGAGGTCCAGGCCCGTCTGGACGCCATCATCGCCTATGCAGCGCGCCGCGATCCCCAGGCGTCGCTGACGATGATGAAGGCGCTGGCGCCGGAGCTTTTCATCGACGAGCCGTGGGGCGAGACGCCTCTGACCTTCCAGTAGCTGTCACTCACTCCGCAGGCGCCGACACGGACAGCGCCTGCGCGTTGTCCGCCTCGCGCATCGCCGTTCCGACATCGGCGGCACGTCGTTGCGCCGACTGCAGGCGGTTGAGGAAGTCGCCCGTCACGATGGGCCGGCCGCGCGAATTGACGTGGCTGGGGTCTCCGAAATCCTCGACCGGCAGGGTCCACGTCTCGTTGAGGAGGGTGACGCCGCTGGCGGAAATCTGCGTGAGGAATTCGGCCGAGAGATCGAAGATGGAGCGGTCCAGTTTCTCGCCTGCCAGCTCACTGAGCGGCAGGACGTAGAAGTAGGTCTCGAAGCCGTGCTCGCGTCCGAGCTCGGCGATGGCGCTGACCGCGTGAATGTTGACGGGGCGGATGCCGCCTTCGAATTCGGCTTCTTCCGGGAGGCCCGGGGCGCGGTCGGCCTGGCCGTACCAGGCGTCGCCGCCGGCGGAGGTGAACAGATCGTAGCCTTCTTCGTACTCTCGGCGGTTGGCGATGGCGGCGGCGGGGCTCTCGAGCACGTTGCGCAGCGACGGGCGCAGGAGAACAAGGTCAACCAGCGTCAGGTCAGGGCCCAGAACCGAGATGGCCTTGTAGGCGATCTGGCGGGCGCGGCGGTGCTCCCAGTTCGACATCATGCCGTAGGCATGCGAGGCGCGCGATCCGGTGATGCCGTCGAAGTTGGTGGTGCGTTCAAGGATCGCGCCGGTGTCGAGCATGTGGAGATTGCCGAAGGCGAGCGCGACCGCTTTCGGGCGGACGCCGCAGTCGAGCAGACGGTCGAGCGAAGCCCAGGCCGGGAAGATCCCATAGCCGCCGACAGCCAGCTTCTCGGCGTTGACGCCGGCGTCGCGGATCATCTGCACGGAGACGCCGGCGACCGCCCGGCTGTCCCCGAGCACCAGAAGCTCGGGCGCGGCCTGATCGGCGCACATCTGTTCGATGTGGTCCTGATAGGCCTGGGCCATGCCGTATTCAGGGCCGGAGTGGAGCCAGCTTTCGTCAAGCATCGTGATGAGCGCAGCGCCCGCGACAGCCGCCGCAGCCATGGAACCGAGGAAGGCGAGGGCAGGCTTGAAGCCAGTACCCGCAGCCGCCGGAGCCTGTTCGACACTCGCCGTGTGAGCGATCACCGGCGCCGCCTCAGAACTGGAAGTAGAGGAACTCATTCTGTGCTCCGATGAAGGCCAGGGCGAGAAGTCCGGCGAAGCCCGTGACGGCGCCAGCGCCGATGAGCAGCGGCCAGCGCTGTGCGGTGAGGAAGGTCTGGACGCGATCCATCAGCGCCATCGAGTTGGGGGCGAAGAGGGCGATCAGCGCCATCAGGATGGGCGAACCGACGCCCCAGAGGCGCGGATCGGCGAGGAAGGCGTTGAAGGCGGCGGGATCGGCGCCGTTCAGTCCGAACATGCCGGCCAGCATCGTCATGGCGCCGTCGAGAGAGGCTGCGCGGAAGAACACCCACGCCACGACGACCGCGAGGAGGGTCAGCGTCCAGGCGATGAAGGGGGCCAGCGTGCGGCCAAAGAAGCTGTCCAGCCGGAGGCCCGCCATTGTCCAGAGATGGGCGATGACGAGATACGCGCCGTGCAGCGCGCCCCAGATGACGAACAGCCACGAAGCGCCGTGCCAGAGTCCGCCCAGCAGCATGGTGAGGAACAGGTTGCGGAAGCGGGCCGCCTCGCCGTTCCGGTTGCCGCCCATCGGGATGTAGAGGTAGTCGCGCAGGAAGCGCGAGAGCGTCATGTGCCAGCGGCGCCAGAAGTCGACGATCGAGCGCGACTGGTAGGGGCTGTCGAAGTTGATCGGCAGGCGCACGCCGAACATCAGCGCGATGCCGACGGCCATGTCGGAATAGCCCGAGAAGTCGAAATAGATCTGCAGCGTGTAGGCGAGCGCGCCGCCCCAGGCCGTGAAGAGGTCAGGGGCTGCGCCCGCATCGGCGGCCCCGAAGATCTCGTTTGACCACGGCGCGACGCTGTCGGCGAAGACGACTTTCTTCCAGAGGCCGACGGCGAACAGGAAGGTGCCGAGCGTGATGTTCAGCCAGTTGATGCGGTAGGTCGCCGGGTTGGCGAACTGCGGCATCATCTCCTTGTGGTGGAGGACCGGGCCGGCGATGAGGTGCGGGAAGAAGGTGACGAACAGGACGTAGGAAGAGAAGGACTTCTCCTCGACTTCGCGCTTGTAGCTGTCCACCAGGTAGGCGATCTGGGTGAAGGTGTAGAACGAGATGCCGATCGGCAGCACAATGTCGAGCGGCTTGTAGGCGTCTCCGAACAGGCCCGAGACGGCCTCGCCGAAGAAGTTTGCGTACTTGAACCAGGCCAGCAGGCCGAGGTCGATGGCGATGGCGGCGATGATGGCGAGACGGCGCTGCTGCTGCGGCCGGTCGCCTTGAAGGTAGAGCCCAACGTAGTAGTTGAACACGATGGAGCCGAGCAGGAGAGCCACAACTTCGGGCTTCCAGTAGGCGTAGAAGCCGAGGGACGCAGCGATCAGAACGAAGACCGGCAGGCGCGGGTTCAGCTTGCCCGCGGCGAAGAAGGCCAGCAGCACGGCGGGCAGAAACACGAAGATGAACGGGTAGGTGTGGAAGAGCATGTCTCGTCCCGTTTCCCTTCAGGCCGGCAGCCGGCGTCCCGCATTGGCGACAATCTGGGCCCTGACCGGTGCGGAATCCGGCCGGGGCGTGGTTTCAACCCTCAGGGGAGCAATGCCCGTGCCACATTCCGGCTCTGGGTTGTTTGAGGGCTGGCGGGCGCGCGTTCCCGGCCGGACCGGCCTCAAGCCGTCCGTGATGCTGTAGCTCCCCTCCCTTGAGACGGGAGGACGGGGCGCGCGGAACGCACGCCGACTTGTATAAGCTGCCAGCTTGCGCTGGCCGGATGCGTGGTCCCACGCGCCCCGCGGTCGTTTGTCGTCCCGGCAGGGAGCATCGAGGATTTCCGTTCCGGTCCGGAACTCCCGGGCCGCCCTGAAGAGGCGCAGCCTGGAAGCCCGATCAGACCGGACGTTGGTCCAGGCCCTATCGCCGGGCCGCGCGTGCAGGGGGTGCCGCCATCCCCGAGGCTTCCCCGGTTTCAGTTCCCCGGGGTCCCGACGGGCCCGCCTTGCGCCTGTCCGGCCCCCGAGACGGGCAACCGGATGGATACAAGGCCGGCCCCACGCCGACCGGCGCCTGTCGTTCGCGGTTCGGTGGCCCCCGAACCCTCCCATGACAGGCGCGAAGGAGAGCTTATGGGTGGTTCGCGCTCCCCGGAGTTCGCGCCGTAGTTTCCCGCATATCTTCGGCGTCATCCCGGACGGAACGCAGCGAACGATCCGGGATCCTGCGGCAGGTTCCGGTGGTCGTTTCCGGATCCCGCATCTGCGCGCTTCGCGCTTGTGCGGGATGACGGAGAAGGGAGCTATTGCATTGTAACGATGTCAATTTTTGTACGCCGATTTGCGAGTGCTCCCAGCCCTAAATCCATGCTTCAGGTCAGACCTTCAACTCTGGATTCCCGCATGCGCTGGAAACACGGACACTGACGTGTCCGTTTGCAGAAGCGCCGAGTGGGTGGTGGGAATGAGGCCGGTCCGTCCCACACCCGGGCGCGGCGTCCGCAAAGAAACTCGCCGACATATATTGTAATGCGACTAAGTCGCAATTACTGTTGTGACGGGCGCCGGTGTTCCGGCACCGCAGCAGGACGTGACGGCGATGAGTGCAGCAGCGATCTACATGGCAGTGGGCGAAGACGGCCGGGCCGCGCCCGACCCGGGTACGTTTGCCGTCCTCGCGAAACGGCTGGCGGGCGCTTTCAACCATCAGCATGGCGGCGATGAAAAAGGGCCGGGACCGGAGCCAGGCGGCAGCGTGGGGCGGTTCCGGGTTTCGATGCTCAAACCCGCGACCTACTCGGTGATGCACCTGGTCGTGGCGGTGTCGGTCGCCTATGCGCTGACCCGCGACTGGCGGATTGCGCTGGGCGTCGGGATTGTCGAGCCGCTGGTGCAGACGGTCGCCTACACGGTGCACGAGCATCTGTGGGCAAAGGTGAAGCACTGAAAGGGACGGGTTCGGCAAGCAGGGACGACGGCGAAGTTCCCTCCAGAATAGCTCGATGCCCTCTCCGCCCTGGATCCCGACTTGCGTCGGGATGAGCGGGATAGGCCAAGGCATCAGACCCGATTGCCGACACAACCGGGCCGGCGTTACAGGGCGCGGGCCCACATCTGCATCGGCTTGGCGGTCTGCGTGCTGTCGCCAATGTCCGTCCACTCGAAAGACGCGATAGCGCCCTCGACCGGAGCGTATCCCCGCCCTCGCCAGAAGGCGTCGAGCGGGGAATAGCCGTCAGGTTTCAGGGGGTGGCTGTCCGGGCGGAGAACCGCGCAGAAGCAGCTGTGGGTGTAGCCGAGGGTGCGGGCATGGGCCTCGCGGGCGTCAAAGAAGGCGTGGCCGAGACCCTGCCCGCGAAAGCCGGGAAGGAGCACGCTTTCGGCGCAGTAGAAGACGCGGGCGGGATCAAGACCCGTCGCCAGCAGGGCTGCTGCAAACTCCGGGTGGTGGCCGTCGAGCGCGGAGCCCGTCGCGCAGCCGATGATGCGGCCGGACGCCGGGTCGCGGGCGGCGGCGACGATGGCGTCGCGCGCCTTTGCGAACGTTTCGAGATAGGCGGCCTCGTAGGCCTCGGTCCCGTCGTAGAGATAAGGGAAGGCGCGGAAGACCTCGATGCGGAGGCGCGCGAGATCGGGCAGGGCGGCTTCCAGAGCGGCGCCGGACAGCGTCTCGACTGGCGCCGGGCGAGCCATCTCAGGCGGAAACCTGAGCGATCCAGTCCTTGAGATTGTAGTAGGTGGTGACGCGCCGGATGAGGCCATCCCGGACTTCGAAAAAGGCGCCGGCGGGCAGGCGATAGGTCTGGCCGCGCGCCTCGGGCAGCGCGCCGTCCGTCTTCCTGTAGACGCCGTTGACGATGAACTCCGCTGCGGCGCGGGCGCCGTCTGGCGAGGTCATCACGACAATGTCAGTCAGCTGCTCCTCGTAGCAGTCGTCCATGTGTCTCAGGAACTCCGCGAACATGGCCCGGCCCGAGCGTCCCGACCCCTCGTTGACATCATGGCGGACGTCCGGGGCGAGCAACGCCAGCATTCCGTCCCAATCCCTTGCATTGAAAGCGGAATAGTAGGCGGCGATCAGAACTGACGTTTCCATGGCGGACCTGCTCACGATGAGGGGCGCGGCGCCAGCGAAGGGCCCGACGCGCTGTTCGATACAGTGCATCTCGTAAACCGCCCGGTAAACGAATAGCTTCCCTGAATTAATTGTTAGCGCTTCGCGGAGTAGATGCGGGTGACGACCGCCGTCCCATGACGGCATGCGATGGCGATGCAGTCCAGGAAAGACAGATTGGCCTACGACCCCACCAGCAAAGAGGAACGCGCGCAGCTTCTGGAGGCGGCGTTCGATGCATTTCCGCAGCCGGCCTTCATCAAGAACGGCGACCGGAAGATCGTCCTGGGAAATGCCGCCATGGCGCGCCTGCTGGGGCAGGAGACGTTCACCCCCTGCCATGACGACGATCTTTTTCCGGCCGAGCAGGTCGCCGTCTTCCGGGCCCAGGATGCGATGGTGCTCGCTGGCGAGAGCAGCATGAGCGAGGAAAAGGTCGGCGAGGACATGTACGCGCTGACGGTCAAGTCGCCGATCCGCCTGCCCGACGGATCGAACGGGATTTTCGGCCTGATCTTCGACATCAGCGCCTATCACAAGGCCGCCGAGAAGGCGGCTGCCGCGCAGGCGGAAAGCGCCGCAAAATCGGCCTTCCTCGCCACCATGAGCCACGAAATCCGGACGCCGCTGAATGGCCTGATGGGCATGGCGCAGGCGCTGGCTATGGATTCGCTGACGCCCTCGCAGGGCGAGAAGGTGCGGACCCTGCTCGAGTCCGGACAGACGCTCATGGGCGTGCTCAACGACATTCTCGACATCTCCAAGATCGAGGCAGGGAAGATGGAGATCGCCCCGGTGGATGCGGATATCCATCTGGGTCTCGAGCGTCTGATCGAGCTGTTCCGGCCGATCGCCACGGAGAAGGGGCTGGACATCATGCTACAGCTCGACCCCGAGCTGCCGCGGCGCCTGAAGCTGGACCCGCTCCGCGCCCGCCAGTGCACCGCAAATCTGATCTCGAACGCGGTCAAGTTTACTGAAACGGGCCGGGTGACCGTCTCGGCCCGGCTGCTTGCGTCCGGAACAGGAGAGCTGCTGGAGGTTGCGGTCCGGGACACAGGCGTCGGCATGACGGAGGAACAGGCCGCACGGCTGTTCTCCGATTTCATGCAGGCCGATGTCTCGACGACGCGCCGCTTCGGCGGGACGGGTCTCGGTCTGGCGATCACGCGCCGGCTGGCCCGGATGATGGGCGGAGACGTCGCGGTGGAGAGCCAGCCCGGAAAAGGCTCGACCTTCCGGCTGACCATGGCCGTGAGCGCCGCCACGCCGGACAGCGAGAGCCCGAAGCCAGCGGTGGCGATTGCGGCATCGGTCGAGTTTGCCGGCCGGCGCATCCTTGTCGTCGATGACAGCCGGGTGAACCGCCAGGTCGTGCGGATGTTCCTCTCGCCCTATGACATGATCATCGTCGAGGCGGCCGATGGGCGCGAGGCGCTGGACCGGCTGGCTGCGGAGCCGTTCGATCTGGTGCTGATGGACGTCCACATGCCTGTGATGGACGGCGTCGCGGCGCTGAAACACATCCGGGCGTCCAGCGAGCCGTGGTCGCAGGCGCCGGTGATCGTGCTGACGGCCAACGCGATGGCGGGCGACAAGGAAAAGTACCTCAGCCTCGGCATGGACGCCTATGTCGCAAAGCCGATCGACCAGCGCGAACTGATCACGACCATGGGCGCTGTGCTGGATGCACGCGCCGACTGGTTGGCGGCAAACGGGGCGACTGCGGGCGGGGCCGCAGCTCCTGCGGCGACGCTGGAGGAAACGCCGGGAGATGAGCCGGAGGCGGAGTCCTGGGAAGTCAGCGGCAGGGCCCCGGATCCGGCGGACAACATCTTCCCGGTCCAGCCCCGGGCGGCTGACCTGGAGGACATCCTTGGAGCCATCAGCCGGCTGGCGGGATAGCGGCCGGAGGGTGAGCCCTGCGTTCGGGTGCAATTCAGCCTCTTGCGCACGGGCCGAGTTTGCGCTTTAAGACCGCTCCCGGCGCGAGCCGGGCGCCTGACCGGCGGTGAAAGCCTCCGGTCTACCCAGGAAGCGGGCGTAGCTCAGGGGTAGAGCACGACCTTGCCAAGGTCGGGGTCGTGAGTTCGAATCTCATCGCCCGCTCCAAAATTACCCTAAAAACAGACGGTTAGCGGCACTCCTCCGAGTGCGGCGAAGCTGTTTTCTGTTTTGGGGTGAGATTGGGGCACAGCAAATCTCCGCTGCAGTTTTTTTCGATGCGGGCAGATGTGTTCCGATCCGTTACGCACCCCAATGCGTCGCGCTATCGCAAGAGTTCGGTAGTACGCCACGTCCAGTCGTAGTTGAGCGAGTCCTCAGTCTTCAAAGTACCGAATTCAGGGGGCCATACGAATAGCGACAAAGCGCTGGCTCCGCTGATCAAGATCCTGCGAAACGTTTACTCGAGGGCATCGAAATCCAAACCTCGGTTGTTCAGCTCTCTGTCCGACGCCCTTTCGACCCGGTCGAGCATGGCTTGCCAAGACTCCGGCTGTTCGGCGGAAGGAAGGAAGGGCACGACTAGCGCGAAATGTCTGTGCAGGGCGCGGCGAGCGAGTCCGGCCTTTGCAAGCAGCTGAGCGAGAGCGGCCATCTCGGCATGGCCGAAACCCCTCCGCGCGCAATTGCCAAGAACGGCAATACTGGGCGGCGGCTCATAACCCTCAATCCCATCCGCCAGCGCTTTGCTTCGAAGAATGAGGGCAGGGACACCAAAGAAGTAAGCGAGTGAGGGAACGAGCCTTGCCACAAACTTTCTGGCGCCAGTGCTGAACTTCTTCTGGCGCGTGTTGGGTGGAAGTAGCGACTGCATCTCGTTCAGCGTCTTGCCGGCCATCCATCCTTCCAAGAGCTTCCTCAGCTGCGGCATTGCACACTTCGAACGCTCGGCTGAGGTCTTCAAATCCTTGTAGGGCTTGCCGAACTGGCCCTCGAGGTCTTCCGGTCTCAGCAGTCTTTCAAGCATGTCCGGCCGGGCCTCCAGCCAGTCCATCATCCAGCCGCACCAGGCCGCCACATTTGCCGGCTCATGCGGAGGGTTAGCCGTCAGGCTCGCCCTCAGCTGAACGATGACCTCTTCAGGGACGCCGGTTGTTGACGCCAACTCCCTGTTGGCGCGCACGTCTTCTGTCAGGTCATCGCTTCCCCTTGCGAACGCGACCGCAGCGTCTACCCGACCTGCTATCCAGGCTTCCCGATCCTGCGTTCGCCTATAAGCGGCGAAGGACCTCCTGATCGCGCGTTCAAGGGCCTCAGCCTCCGTGTTGTCGTCGACGCGACCAGCCTGGGTCAGCCTCGACACCGCATATCGCTCCGTATCTCCGAGCTGATCAGATTGGGCATGAATCCGATCAAGCAGTGCTGTCAGAGGGTCGTCGATGACGAGACACTGATCGGATTGCCCGAACACCTTCCTCAGCGCGCCCCAGCGATTGCCGATCCGGCTTTCGGATTCATCCAGTGCGACAACCTTGCCGGGAATGACGACCACAATGCCGTTGGCGTTCTGACCAGCCCGTCCCGCGCGTCCCGCCGCATTGAGCAGGTCTTGCGCCTCGAGAACATCCTTCCGGCCCTTCGCTTCGTCGAAGCGGCTGTCGTCGGCGATAATCACCATCTCGCTTGGAAGATTCATGCCCTGTCCCAGCGTCGGCGTCGCCGCGAGCGAGGTCAGACCGTTGCGGCGCTTGTACAGCGATTCCACAAGCCGTCGCTCCTCGGGAAGAAGCTGCGCGTGATGCACCGACGACGAGGTCACGACCTCATCGCCTTCAACGCGCAGGTAGAGCTGCTTCGGACTTCCGATTTCGTCGATCGCCGTTTCCAGATACGCTTTCTCGGCATCGTTCAGCTTGATCTTCGCCGCACCGGACAGCGCCGACGTCTGCTCAGCAATCGAGTTTGCATTGACGATGGATTGGGAGAAGACCAGCGTCTTGAGCCCGGACAGGGCGCCCCGGGCGGCGATGCGGGCGCTGAGTTCATTCGCGTTCGGCGTGAGGTCCCACGTCTTGTTGGTGCTCAAGGCGACCTCCTCCTCGAGGAAGGGCAACAAGGCGTAGTCTTCGCGCTCACGGCTCGCCCAGGTCTGCTGCACGCTGAAGAAGCCAAACGGCTGAGCCTTAAGCTTGTTCTTCACGGCCTGCGGCACGCCTCCGGTCGGCTTCTTGGCGCGCTCGCTTGCCAGCAGGTCGGCCAGCGCCTTCAAGTCAGGAGCCTTGTAGACGACGCATCCGCGCAACTGTCGCGTCGGCTTCCAGTCAAGCGCGAGATCAAGCGCGGGGCGCCCAGTGAGGTCCTTCACCCAATCGGTGAGCTCGTTGACATTCTTCATCATGGCCGAGAGGAGCAACAGGTCGGCCTCAGGCCGAATGCGAACCACGTTCAGGAGGCACAGCATGGCGTCCATTGCCCTGCGGCTTCCATCATTTTTCTCGTGGAGCAGGTGGCATTCGTCGAACACCAACAGGCCGACATCGTCGAACGCTTCGGGCTTCCAGTGGGTAAGGGTAAGGCAGGCTTCCGGCGTCATCACGAACACATCGGGAAGCTCGTCTCCGCCCGTCTCGAAGCCGAACTCATCCATTCTTTCGCCCCTAACAGAGGCGCGGGGAAAAGCCTCTTTCAGATCGCGAGACGTCTGATCGACCAGAGCGTGGGTGGGCGCGAGGAACACAACCTTTCTGCCCGCGAACAGGTGTGCTGCCATTTTCAGTTGCGCGACGGTTGATTTCCCCGCCCCCGTTGGAAAGCCGACGACAGCCGAGACGCCATTATCCAGCAGACCCCGATTGATAGCCTCGCGATGGTTGGGCCACAGGTACGGCCGGTCGCCTGCCATCTCCTGCAGCGCCCGTCGCCATTTCTGTGGGTCCGTTCCCATCGGAGCGGGAACGGTGACGAGGGCGCGGCCACCGAGCGAGTCGATTACAGCCAGAAGCAGTGAGGCCAGGTGATAAGGACCGGCGAAACTCGAAACCGGTCCCAACGCTTCGTCTTTGGGATCGCTTGACCGTGCATTGCTGAGCTGCCGAATCTGCTCACACAGCTGGGCCGCTTCGCGAATCTCGGACCGGCCAAGCAGGGATTCTGCGAGCGAACGTACGGCCGAGAGGAGCGTCAGGTAGAGCGCAGATGTTGCGATTTCGACATCGTTGTCGCCCCGTATGGACCGTTTCAAGAGGATCGGGCGGTTGAGAATCTCCTGGACCTGTCCCCGAGCAAGAAACCGCAGGCAACGGACAAGCTCCCGCTCCACCCGTCGTTCGTTCTCAAGGACGACGTGCTTGGACACCTCGATCGCATCAGCGGATGCATCGCCGATCAGAAACAGCAGCATCGCCGCGATGCTTTCGGCTATGCCCTGCTGATGCAGTTCGGAATTGAGGCGCTCCCGGCCGGAAATCTGGTCCGTCTGGAAAACAAGTTGATAGGCAGTCGCTGAAACGAACGCTGCAGCGGCGCGATCCCGCCGGTCCGGCGAAATCGCGACTAACGCCTCGTTCGTCTGCGCGAGGCGCATGGCGAAACTGCTGATCTCAATCAGGCCGGCTGCGTCGTCCGCCTCTCGCACCCGAACGCGGGCTGCGACGATTTCAGCATAGTAGCGCGAAAGCAGGTCAGGAAGACCTTCTCGATCCAGGTCCGGCAGGTCGGGCGCTGATCGGATCAGGCCGGCGGTCGTCGCGTCATACATGCTCGGCCTCGATCTCATCCAGCGCGGCGAGCGCCTTGTTGGCGAGCCCGCTCAGCCATTTTCGAGTATCGTCGAGCCTCAGAACTTCGGCGCGGCGCCGCGCAACATTGCCGGCGACCTTGTCTTCATACCCTTCAAAAAGCCTTTTCAGCCCGTCGGTCGTGCAGTGTTCCTCTCGACCAGTGACCGACACGCGATAGGAGCGCGCTTCCTTCCAGAGAATGCTTGCGACGATCTCGTCGACTTCCTCCCCGACACCGCCAATCGCCAGCATGTCGGTGACGGCGGCGACCAGTTCATTGTCGCGCTCGCCGGCTTCAAGCGACTCGAAGTCGGGCCACACATCGCTCACAATCTTGTTGCGCGGATTGATCGTGGCCTTCTCTTCGCAAATGATGACGGTGGCGATCTGGCCTTTGTTCTTGACCAGACGGACATGAATTCCGTCAAAGCCCTTGTCCGCCTTTATCATCTGCGGCGCCCGGATCAGGTCATTTGGCGACTGCTTGTTCGCTGCGACCCACGAGATGACCTGAAACAGCCATCCGTCCCGATGAAACGTCTTGTCGCCGGTGGCCACGGTCAGGATCTCGCGCGCGCCGGCGTAAGCAGTTCTGCTCGGTATTACATCAGCGCAGCCCGTGTCCCTGAGTATCTTGGCGACATGACGTGACTGTCCGAGGGCGACCCTTGCGATCAGCTTCGCCAGAGCGTCTTCATCGGTGATCACCCAGGACGCGCCAGCCCACTTCTCCCCGTTCGCGATGGGCTTGAATGTGACGGGCATCGGAATGCTGGGTTCGCGACTGGGTTTCGACGGTTTTGTTTTAGCACGGGGCAGTGTGGCATTAAGCCTGATTTCCTATCGTGATTCCCCGGATGCCGACGCCTCACGTGAGCGAGCCGACAAGCTTGCGCTACGTCATCCAAAGACTCCGTGCGCATACCAGCGCTGGTCGCCTGTGGCAGGATCTTCTTCGGCGCCACCGGGGAAAAGCCGGAAGCGTTCGCATAACTTGTCATCGACCCCCCGAGGGTCGTCGCACATTCACACGCGCCAAAAAGCGCCCTAACGTTGTCCGAGTGTGGAGGGGATGTCGTGTGGGTTTTCGGATATGGCTCGCTCATGTGGTGGAACGAATGGGAGTCCCGCTTTGACTGCGCCGAGCGGTGCATTGCGACGGTCGCCGGATACCGGCGCGTTCTGAACAAGGCCTCAGTCGCGAATTGGGGTTCTGCTTCCGCGCCTGGGCCAACGCTCAATCTCGTGAGCGATGGGGATGCATCCTGCACTGGAATGGCGTTCAACATTCCGCCAACCAAGGAAGCCGAAGCGCTTGCCTATCTTCACATTCGCGAGGGGAGGGATTTCAACTTTGTGTCGGCCAGCGCCCGACTTGCGGACGAGCGCGTCGTTGTCGCGACAGTCGCAATCTATGCGGGAGGAAATCTCGTCTCGTATGCAAACGACGACGAGCTCGTCAGCAAGATCGTGGCGGCTCGCGGCACTAGCGGACGTGCGATCGACTACGTGCTCAACTTGGTCACCCAGCTCGGTGCGATGGGCGTGGATGACCCCGAGCTAACTCGAATTGCCGCAAGGCTACGCGCGACGCCTTCCGACTAGGGACGACCCGGGGGATCAAAGTGTATATGGAATCGTTACGCCTCACCAATTTTCGCTCCTTTGCCGAGCAGACGATCCCGTTGTCGAAGGAACTCACGGTTTTTGTCGGAGAGAACAATGGCGGGAAAAGCAATGCGATCGACGCTATCAGGCTCATCACGTCGCCACTGTCAGGCCGCCGCGAAATCTACTGCGAGCCGACCGATGTGCGCTTCAGCAGTGCGACCAAGGTCTTTCAGCTTGAGGCGCGCTACAGCGAGCTTTCCGTCGGCCAGCAGGGTCGCTTTGCGGCAGCCGCCGCCAATTCGCAGATGGACAAGGCTGTCGTCGGTCTGACGTACGACGACACGCTGGGGAAGATTCCGAACAGGCCCGCGATCTGGGCCGGTCAGAAGAAGGGCACGCCCGAACCCGGTTCTCTCGACAAGATCTGCCACGTCTATCTGCCGCCCTTGCGGGACGCAAAGCGGGCGCTTGCATCAGGGAATCCCACGCGCATCTATGCGCTGCTGAAGCATTTTCTTGGTGCCGAGAAGCCGGAAGACGTGGCCAAACTTCTCAAGCGGACCGGCGATATCGAACTGCTCAAACGCGTCGACGTCGCCATCGATCACGGCCTAAGCGCACTGACCGGCGGCGTTCGGAGGCAGAGCGCCTCCCTCGGATTCTCAGATGAAGAGAAGCTGATCGATATCGCCCGTGAGCTTCGCTTCAAGATGGCGGATCACGGCATTACGCCAGAGGACCTGCGCTACTCGGGACACGGATACGCTAATCTGCTCTACATGGCGACGATCGCCGTCGAACTGCAGAACGTCACGGATGCCGATCTCACGCTTTTTCTGGTCGAGGAGCCCGAGGCGCACCTGCATCCGCAACTACAGGCGGCCGTGCTGTCCTTTCTGGAAGATCAGGCTCAAAAGTCGCGGCAGGCTCCAAAGGAGGCGCAGCAGTTCGCCGGCGAGATCCAGGTTGTCGTGGCAACCCATTCACCCAACCTGTCGGCCTGGGTAAAATCCGAGCATCTCGTCGTTTTCAAGTCCCGCACAGTCGCGACCGCAACCTCCGCCGATCCCGAGCCGCCAAGCCCCTCAACTGTCAAAGAGGTCGTTGAAGCCGTTGCCGAGACGCCGACAACAACAGCGACCCCCGCTTTAGCGCCGCATCGGCGTGAAAGCTGCTGTGTTCCTGTCTCGCTGCTTGGCCTCAAGGACGTAGATCGCCGAAAGGTAGACCGCTACATCGATGTCACGCGGGCTGCATTCCTGTTCGGGGGCCGGGTCCTGCTGCTCGAGGGTGTGGCGGAGCTACTGCTCCTTCCCATATTCGCACGACAGCAGTTCGCGACTCAACCAGAGCTTCTCCGGCACTTTCGGTCGGCTGTCTTTGTGCCGATCGACGGCGTCGATTTCGAGCCCTACGCGAAGCTGCTTCTTACTCCGCATGACGGCGTCCGGATCGCAGACCGGCTCGTGGTCATGACCGACGGCGATGGATATCATCTGGCTCCAGGCGAGAAGAGCCCAGGCGCTCTGAGGGTGGAGTCGCTCAACGCGTTGGCCCTCGGAGCCAACTCAGACAGCGTGTTCGAGGGAGTTTGCAGCGACTATTCGCTGGAGGCCGAACTCGTGCGGGCGGGAAATGCAGCGCTGCTGCGCGAAGCCTACCTTGAGCTGCATCCAAAATCGGCCGCGAAGTGGGACGAAGCTGCGGCCAAGACCGGGGACGACCAGGCTCAAGGGTTCAAGACCCTGTTCGAGGGGGTGCGCAAGGGCGACTTCGCGCAGACGCTCGCCAGGCTTGCCGGCGAAGGCAAGTCTATCGTCATCCCGCCTTATGTCGCGCGGGCTCTTGCGGCACTCGTGAGCTGATGACGTTCAAGCCGACGCCTCAGCAACGCACCATCATCGATCACGAAGGCGCCGCCTTTGTCTCCGCGTGCCCGGGCGCCGGCAAGACCCGGGTTATGGTGGAGCGCGCGCGCAGGGTTCTGTCGTCCAGACCGGCGCGCGTCGTCGCGTTCCTGTCATTTACCCAGGCTGCGGTGACCGAACTCGAGGTGAGACTGCGATCCGACGGTCTGTTCGGACATTCGGCCTTTCCGAATTACGTTGGCACGTTCGACAGCTTCCTGTGGCAGTTCCTGCTGGCGCCCTTCGGCGTGCCGGATGTTCCCGACGCTCCCCGCTTGATCCCGGATCTTCAATCCAAGGTCATTACCCCGTACCCAAAGGCCCATCCGCTGCCTCTCGAGTGCTTTGACCGGGCGGCCAACAGCATGTTGAGCATACCCGCGAGGGCGAAGGGCTTCGATACCGCCACGGCCAGCCCTGCCACGATCAAACGGTATGAGGCGGCGGCGGCCAACCTCAGAACAGCGTTCCGGAACAAGGGGCTGGTCGACTTCGACTGCGTGCGCGACCTTGCCGCGTCGCGTATTGCCGATGCGTCGACGGGCAAGGCGATTGGCCAAGCCCTTGCCGGTCGGTTTTCCGAGATTGTCATCGATGAAGCGCAGGACTGCAATCCGCGTGATCTCGCCATCATCGAATGGCTGAGAGCGGCAGGCCTGCGGGTCATGCTTGTCTGCGATCCGGAGCAGGCGATCTACGGTTTTCGCGGCGGGGTGACCGACGAACTCATCGCGTTTCGTGGAACATTCGGCAGCGGGGATCAGCTGCCGCTGACCGGAAACTTCCGGTCGAGCCAGAACATCTGCAACGCCATCGCCGCGCTACGATCTGGCGCGGCCGGCGGCGCTGTCGACCAGGCGCTCGGCAGTTCCAAAGACGATGAGACCCCCGTCTACCTGTTATCCTATGCGGGCGCCGCCGTGTCTCCGAAGATCGGCCCGCGCTTTGCCGAAATCGTCGCCGAACGCAAGCTGACCCTTCACGACTGTCCGCTGGTGGCGGCGACGAAGCAGAGCAGCGCCGCCGCCATCGGCCAGCCGGCGCTTCCGCAGTCAAACAGCGCCACGCTGAACCTGGCTGCGCATGTCACGGAATTCCAGTTTGGATTCGAGACGGGAAACACAGTGCATGCGCTGGAGCAGCTTCACCGGGTCGTGCTCCGCGTCGAAGGTCATCTCCGTGATCAGACCTATCACGAGTATCTGGTGACGTCGGGACTGGAGAAACTGACGTGGCGTCCACGCGTCCTGGGCATCGCGAAGGAGCTGAAGTTCGATGCTTCGCTCGAGGATGCAAAGACGTGGCTTGCGCGCGCACAGGCGCTGCTCAAGCCAGGACTCGTGGGCGATGGGGGGACCATCGGGCAGAGGCTTCGCTATGATGCAAAGCTCGAAACCGTTCTTGCGGCGCCGTCCGCCTCGATCCCGCTGGTTCGGACAATTCACTCCGTCAAAGGCGAGGAGTTTCCCGGCGTCTGCGTCGTGATGACAAAGAGCAGCGCCAAGAACATTCTTGATTGCCTTGAGACAGGTTTGCCTCTGGACGTGGCGGAGGAGGCCCGCAAAATCTACGTTGGCGCTTCGCGGGCGCAACGGCTTCTCGTTCTGGCGGTTCCCAAGGCCCTGGCGCCCCGCCTCAGTCTGCGCCTCAAGACATTCAACGCCACAGTTGTTCAAGAGGAAATCTAGGTCAGGTCAAGCGAGGCGGACGGCATGGAGATGGGGGAAGCGCTGCTACGCGTCTGGAGACAGCCGTCGACGCCTGTTGTTCTGCGACGCACCGGGCAGGGGCAGAAGCTGCGCATCCGTTTGCCATACGCTGAATCCAACAGGGACTGGCTCAGAAATGGACGCCGCAGCAATCCGGAATGGGTGGCGCGCGGCAAATACTGGGAGCTGCCGAAAGCCTGGTTCAATGACTTCGTGAACCGAGCGCTTGCAAAGTATGGCGAGGTCTACGTGATCCAGCCCTATCGGGAGCAGGAGAAATGCTCGCCCGCATGCCTCGACGCCATGGGGCATGACTGCACGTGCTCATGCATGGGCGCCAACCACGGGGCAGGAAATGATGGAAGCTGGTTCGAAGTCTCGGACACTTTCGCCACCCGCTGGGGCAACCTGCATCTGGCTTGCCGGCTGATGACGAAGGTCGGCGAGGGGCCTGTCGCGTCATGACTCGCGTGGCCGGCGCAGATGCCTTGGCGCTTCTTGATCAGCTAATCGCAGAACACGCCGGAGGCATTGCCTCCAGGCTCGCGCCACTTGACCCCGTCACAACGACCCGGTCGTGGCTGGAGATGCTGCGCGCGATAGAAGAGCTGATAAACCTCCCGATGATGGTCGATCTCGAGACCCTTGATCGGTTTCGTCGCACGCCGATTGTGTCGATGTACATCGATCCACGCCCGATCCACTCTCTCGCGAGACATCTGGCTGATCTGTTCGATGCGGGTGTCGCAGCGCGTTTCACAATGCTCTGCAAGCAATGCTGCATGGTGAGCCTCGAGCTCCGTGTGCGCGGGAATCTCGAGGCGGCGATGGGCCTGCACACTGTCGCGGAAGCAATGGGCTATTTCCAGTCGCGACGCCGGCATCTCGTGACGCTGCTCTACACGATGCCGTCGGCCTGCAAGGGACAAGTACAGGTCGCGCCTGCTGATGTGCTCGGCACGTTCATCCCGCTCGTCGAGCACTGCGCGATGTCGCTGACCGGCCTGCACCAGAACGCCATGCTGGGTGCGGTCTATCCCGATTTCGAGCTCGTCGTGGACGCGCGCGGCTTCAAAGGCAGCCACTCGCTCGACATACTGAACTCGCTCTTCCTCGAGCCGGAGCGTTTACCGATCGTTGAAATTGACCCGGGCGTCTACAACAGCAAGCGCATGCTGCCGCTCGACCCGCGCAAGGTTATCTCCACGGTTGAAGCGCGCAATGCAATTCCCATTCTGGAGGAGGCTTACCGGGAGTTCGACCTGGCAGGAACGCAGTTCGCAGCAATCGCGGCCATCTGTGACAAGCTGCTGGACCACGCCCACGATGATTACTTCATTCGCCTGCCGAAGGCGGAGTTCGATACGATCGTCGGCCGGCTGAGCGCTGGCAAGTTCATCCAGCGCGGAGAGGATTTCGTCGTAAACTCGAATTCATACGCACCGTGTATCGAAGTGGCGGGCGAGGTTCTCTCGACAGTGCTGCTAGTCCAGCGCTTCCTCTACTATTTCAAGAATGTCTGCCTCAACAAGGTCAAGCGCTTCCAGATCAGGTCCGGCTTCGAGTTAGAGAAGGCGGTCAAGGAAGAGCTGAGACGACGGGGACTTTCCCTCAGCAACACCAAGCGGATCGAACAGCAAGAATTCGATGTGCTCGCAACGCACCAAGGCGTCCTCTTCAATGTGCAGTGCAAGAACAACTTCGTTGACGTCACGCGCATTGAGTCCAACCGCAAACTCTTCGTCCGCTACAATCGCGGGCTCGACCGTGCATATGCGCTCGCGCTGGCGAAGGAAGAGGAGAGGGAGCACCTCTTGAGGAAGCGCTTTGGAGACGTGGCGATTCGGCATCTGGTCGTTAGCCGGTTTCCGGTTGCAACGTCCAATCCCCGCGTGCTGTCGTTTGCTGATCTTCAGAAAAAGGGCTCAGCCGCACTTCCCGACGGAACCTAAGACTACTGCTACTTACCGTCGCCGCGGAAGGGTAAGACGGCACCAGATCGGCCCGTGGAAAAGCGAGGTTGGTCTGCACGCGGAATCAACTTGATGATGCTGCTCTGATGATCGTCAAACCAGCCGATTGGCAATCCGGCCAAGCTCTCTGCATCCCGCGCTGAGATCGTGAGGTCGGAACTGAGCAACTCCGATTTGGTGCGTAGCTGAGCATCGACAACAGCGTTTAATGCCTCGGCTAATGCACGGGGCCGCGGGACCGTCCACACATCGTCAAATGGCTCGCCGCGGCTCCATCCTCGGGCGCTGTATGATTTGTAGAGCGTCCGAGCAGCTTCCGTGTCTAAGATATCAAGGTCGGCAAGTCGCTTGATTTGGGCTTTGATCGAAACTTTCCAGCGGTCCTTCAGAGCTTCGAATTCTGAAAGGCTGTGGAAGCGCGTCTCCTCAGGGTAGACCGTGTGAGGAAGTAGAAACGCGCTGGCTAGCCTAAACGCCTGCTGCTCGATCAAGTCAAAATGCTCTTCAAACTCCTCCATCGTCACGCCCCGGTGAAGAATGGCGTGGGACATTTCGTGAGCGGCATCCATCTGACGACGGGAGAACGACATTTTATCGTCGGCGAGCAGCACGTAGGGGCGCTGTTCGTCATCATGCCAACGGCACAAACCATCAAGCCTTGCGGTTCCCATCTCCTCGGAGGCGACAACGAAGCCGTTGCGTTCCATGAAAGCGACCACATCGACACATGGCCCGTGACCGAGTCCCCAATGCTCGCGTAGTTCTAAGGCGATCCGTTCCAGGTCCTCGTTTCGCAGTTGTTTGAACGACGCTCCAGCCAAGACATCCGGGATATCGACGACTGGGAGCTCAACGTATTCTTGAAGGGCACTGGAGAGGTCGAAGAGCCACGCCATTCGTGCGCGCTGCAGAGCCTTCTCTCGTTTAAGCGTGGACGCCAGCGATCGGAAAAAAACGGGGCGATCTGACCTTTGAAGCGGGCGCAGAAAATGTTCTGGTCGGACGTTCAGCGCCTCAGCCAAAACACGCAGGGCGTCGGGCTCCGGTGTCGCGCTTCCTTCTTCCCAACGCTGAACTGTGCTCGCGCTTTTCGCCACGCGGCGCGCTAGCGCTTCGCGTGTGATGTAGCCTTGAGCCTCGCGGGCTTGAACTAATCTGCCCGGAACGAAACCTGGCGTGCCGTTGCGCATCGGCCCTCGAATCCCTCTACCCGACTAGCTCCGTTGAGCTGTCGGGCCAATGCCTAAACAAACCGTTTTGACCTAATTCCCCTTTTGCTTGTCTGGCGCCGCAGAAGGTGTCTCGCCGCCCGCGGCCGACTTTTTCGGCTTGAGCTTGACGAGAGGTCCCTTCGGCGGGGGAACGGCCGCCACCGGCGGGGTTATTGAGCCCGCATCGGGGTAGGAGGCAAGGAAGTCCTTCAGAGGCTGACGAACTACGAACCGGCTAAATGTCGCATCAATTACGGCAACCTCGACGTCGCGAACCTTGCCGCGGGTCGCCTTGTCGCGCGAAACCAAGATGGCGGCGTACAGATCGGGCTCCTTGAGGAACTCCTCTCCGAACGGAAGCGTCGGTGTACAGAATAGGTTAAGAGAGGCCGCGCCTCCTCGGGTCTTATTCTTGGTCGGAAGGGCGCCCGGCTCCGGCTGCGAGGAAATGCCCACGATCACCGACCCAAAGCGTTCCATTGGCTGAAAAAAGATTTGTTCAGTCCCTGGAATCTCGAGGCCGAGCATGCACTCGCCGCTATGGTGCTCGCCTAGCTCTTGGAACGATTGCTCCAGCTTCTGAAACCGCGCAAATGCTTCAACATGCGCCGAGCGCTTGGGCGTCAAATCTCCCTTTTTCGCCCATTCGGCGGCTGAACGGAGCACTACGGGCGCGCTATCGAGAACATCTTGCAAGAAGGCGCGCGGTACGTTGCGCCTGATCTGGTCCAATACGTCGACGGGCATGAGTGCTCCGATTCCGTTATTCGGGAATCGATACCGTATTTCTACCGGAATACAATGGTCTCTAGTGTCCCGTCTGTGAATAACACCCCATATGTTGATTGCGGCCGGATCCGAGCGCTAGAGGGCAGCCGTTCTGGTGACAATGATATAGATCCTCTTACCAGGTTCCACGCGTATCGTCGGCGGGATCGCCAGACCGCGATCGAGAACCCGGTTGGTGACGGTGCTGGCGCTGCGCTGGACGCCGTCGGCGATGGCGGCGTCAACGGGATCGCGCGTGACAGCGCCAATGCCGCCATAGGTGAGTTGCGGGTCTTCCGTGGTCGCAACGCCGATGTTGATGAGCGTGCCGAGCGCGGCGGCGCCGAAGACATCGCCCCAATGGTTGTCGACCTGACCCTTGACGCCGGCGGCGCCGGAGGGGTCGACCGCGGCTTCATCGAGCGCCACCTCATCGCCGTTCGGCAGGATGAGGCGCGACCAGGTGATGGCGACACGGCTCTGGCCATAGCGTGTCGATGATGTGTAGTCGCCCATCAGGCGCGCGCCCTGTGGTATCACGAGGATTCGGCCAGTGGCGCTGTCATGGACGGCTTGCGTGACCTGGGCGATCACCGGGCCCGGAGCCTCGGAGTTCAGTTCGGTGACAAGGCTCGCCGGAATGACGGCGCCTGGAAACAGCACCCGTTCGCTTCGGGATGCGGCGGCGGGCTGGTCCTGCGCCGCTGCTATCGTGAGCGGAGATCGTTGGGCGACCGGCGTGTCGCCCTGCTGCGATTGAGGCGCATCGGCTTTGCGCGGTTCCTCACGCAGCCCGAAGAACAGGCCGGAGCGTTCGGCCTCGGCGGCCTCCGCCAAAGCTGGATCAAGCGCTTCGGGCGGCGCGTAGGAGGCAGTGCTCCAGTCATTTCCGTAGGCGTCGGCGCCAGGCGTTGTTTGCTGCGGCGGAGCGAACGCCGCCACGTCTCCTGGAAGCGGCGGGCCAAGCTGCGGGGGAGAGGCGGGCGCCACGGCTGCCTGTCGCGCCGCCGCCTGGGTGTAGTCGGTTGGCAGGGACCTGATCGCGCCCTGCGCCATTTCGGGGCGCGCAGGGTCCGACATCACCGGCTTTGTCTCTGCAGGCTTGCGGTTTGCGTCGCCGGAGAATGCGCCTGACGTCAGCAGCAGGACGACGGAGACGCCGCCGGCCGCTGCGACGAGAATGGCGGGCTTGTTGAGCCCCTTCGCGCCGGGTCCTTTCACCCGAATCGCATCGAGGGGAGGGGGTGGCGCGGCCTCGTCAGCTTGATCGTGAGGGGCGTCGGCTATCTCTTGTCGGAGCGCGTCGGCTTCAGCCATTTGCGCCTCCTGCAATCGGGGTCTGGCGGTGGATCTGCACGCGTCTCTGACCCCAGCCGCTTCCCAGCCGGAGCTCCGCCTTGTTGAACAACCGGTCCACGACATAGTATTTACCCTGGACCCGGTAATTCACGAGTTCCGCGCCTTCATCGCCGATGACGAACAGGGGCGGCGCCTCCATCGTGCGGATTTTTTCCGGCATCTCGATGAATACCTGCTGGCCGTCATCGAAAGCTGCAAGGGGACGCCAGTCCGGCTTGTCGCCGTCGATCCGATAGCGAAGGTTGAGCTGCTCGGCAGAGAAGGGCGGTGGCGGCGTGGGGGCAGGCGAGGCCGGATTGTTCGCCAGCATCATGTCCGCAGGGTAGCGCCAAGAGACGGCCGCCATGGCCGGCCCCGATACGCTCTTCAGTTCCACGTGATAGACTCGCCGGTCCGTCATGATGACGAGGTTTGTCGAAAGGTTGGCGGCGTTTGGCTTCACCAGCACATGAGCTTGCGAACTTGGGCCTGTGCCGGAGCGAGCATCGCCCACGATCCAGCGCGTGGTGTCGCCCGCCGAGACAGAGAGCAGGGATTCGCCCGGTTCGAGCGCGATGTCGGTGATCCGCTGGGGCGAGGCCTGGATCGCGTAAAGGGCGCCGCGCTCGTAGGCGAACTCGTGCAGCGCCCCGACCAGCGAGGCGTCGCCCGGGCCGCGGATGGCGGCCTGGTTGGTTTGAGCGACGGTTGCCGGCTTGGTCTGCGCGATGGCGGGCGAGGCGAGGGTAATTGCCGCCAGGCTTATGGCTGTAAGACTGGCGGCGATGAGATGCGTGCGTGTCATTGTTGGAGATCCCGTGACCAGGTGAAGGCATGAACGTAAAGACCGAGCGGATTTCTGGAGAGGCGCTCGGGGTTGGAGGGCGGGTCGATGACGATGGTGGCGACGCCCGAATAGCGTTCCACATGGATCAGCGTGCCGTTCGAATAGGTGCTTTCGCGCCAGCGCAGGTTGAAGCTGCTGGGGCTGGCCCGGACCACCGACAGGATTTCCACCGCGACCGTCGTCTTGCCGATCCGTGCGAAGGGATCGTCGCTGGCCGCCATGGCGTTGAGGACCTGGGCGCCGCCCTGCGTCGCCCAGTCATAGGCGCGCAACCAGTTCTGGCGGACCACGATGGGGTCTGACGGCAGGCCGCGCACCATCTCGATGAAACGTGCAAGGTGCCAGGACAACTGGGCGTCGCTGGGCTCGTAAGACCCGCTGGCGGGGCCTACGAGCCTTGCTTCGCCCGTCGCGTTCGCTTCAATCACGAACGGGACGGCTGCTGGCCGAAGGGCAAGGAGGACAACGCCCGCCGCCATCGCCGCCGACAGGGCCAGGCTGCAGAATGCCGCCGTGCGCCAGGTGCGGGAATGGGCCAGGGCCGAGCCCATGCGGCGATCCCAGAGCTGCTGGGCCTCGCGATAGGGCGTTTCGGGTTCGGGTGTGCGGGAAAGGCGCGAGGAGCGCGCACGCGTAAACATGGGTTTCTAGTCCCTCTGCTTGAGATTGGGGCCTTCGGAGGCGCCGCCGCCGTCGCCTGCGTTGAGCGTGTGCGTGGCGACGAGCACACCCTCGCGCATGGCCTGGGAGCGCTTGAAGCGTTTGGCCCAGCCAGGCTGGCCGGACGCCGAAGATCCGGACGCTGCAGACGAAGAGGCGCCCGTGGAGGCCGGCGCCGGCGTGATGGCGCCGGCGGCGCCTGCGACGGCGCGGGCGCCTGCCGTTCCCCGGGCGCGGAAATGGCCCGCGATCCGCCCCGTGGTCTGACGCAGGCCGCCGGCCGCAGTGGCTCCGAGACCGACTGCGGCGTTGAGCGGGGCGGCGATCGGACCCGAAAGGCCCGTGCGCATGGCGCCCAGGGCGGTGGCTGCGCGCAGGCCGCCAGCGGCGGAGGCCGAGCCGTTTGCAGCGGCGCGGGTCGCGCCGGCTGCCGCGCCAGCGGCGGCGCGGCCCGCCATCAACGCGCCAGCTCCTGCGGCGCCAACGCCAAGGACCGTTCCGACGGCGGCTCCGGCGGAGAGTTGGGGGGCGCCGGAGACAAGACCCGCCGCAATGCGTGGGCAGAAGATGGCGAGCCCCATAAGGGTGAGAGCGCCCAGGACGACAGCGAACGCCTGTTCGATCGTCATGTCGTCAGGCGACAGCGCGGTCCGCAGGGTCGCGAACAGGGTCGAGCCGATGCCGATCACCACCGCGATCACCAGCACCTTGATGCCGGACGAGATGACATTGCCCAGCACGCGTTCTGCGAGGAAGGTCGTCTGCGTCCAGAAGGCGAAGGGAACAAGCACGAACCCCGCAAGCGTCGTGAGCTTGAACTCGACAATCAGCACGAAGAGCTGGATCGACAGCACGAAAAACGCCGCGATCACGATGACGCCGCCGATGATCAGCAGCAGCACTTCCGCGAGGTTGCCGAAGAATTCCAGCGGGCCGGGCGCTATTGCGCTGATATGGTCGAAGATCGGCTGCGAGGCCGCGAGCCCCTCGGCTGCGACGAGGCCCGGTTTCAGGAGGTCCGCCGGCGAGAAGCTGGCCGCCGAAGCGTTGAGGCCGAGCGTTGCGAAGCTGTCGAAGATGATCGTCGACAGGAGGGCGAAGTTTCCGAAGATGAACGCGAAAGCGCCTACATAGAGCGTCTTCTTCACCAGGCTCTGGATGATGTCGGTATTCTGTCCCCACGCCCAGAACAGGGCCGCCAGCGTGACATCGATTACGATGAGGATGGCGGCAAGCGAGGTCACATCGCCCGAGATCAGGCCGAAGCCGGAGTCGATATAGGTGATGAACGTGTTCAGAAAGTCGTCGACGACCGAGAAGTCATTCATGGCGATCCTCCATTACCCTCCGCATTCTGCTGGCCGTTCTCAGTTCCACGGCGGCGTGTCCGGGTGAGCCGAGCGGGCGCCCGAGAAGAAGTGGTCGTGCTGGGCGCGCGCCTGCGCCTGGACTTCCATCTGGCGCGCTCGCTCCAGCGCCTCGGCGCGCGACTGGGCCACCAGGAGAGCCTGAAGCCGCATCGATTGCTGTGCCTGGAAGGCAAGGAGTTCGTTGGCGGCTTGCTGGGCAGCCAGGGCGCCTGTCGCACTGGCGCTTGCGCCAGCTAGCGCCTGAAGCGTGGACTGGTCGCTGCGCAGCTGTTCGGTAACTTGCGCCTGCAGGAGGAGGGACGTCTGCAGGGCCGAGCGGGCGGCGTCGACCTGTCGGGCGGCGTCCTGCGCCCGGCTCGCCACGTTCGTGCCGCGATAATCGCCGGTATAGAGCGAACCAAGCGCTTCGCGCGTCTCACTCACCTTGAGGGCAAGACCACGCGCCTCATTGAGAAGCTGATCCATGTCACGGAGCTTGCCAATGATGTCCGGCGAAAAGGTCTGACCGAGACGTGCGAGGTTCTTCGCGTCGTTCTCGAGCTGGCGGATCTGGTTGGTGATCTGGGTCACCTGGTTGGTGATCTGCTCAAGCGCCCGCGCCGCGTTAAGCGCGGTCTGGATGAGATTGAGCGGGTCGGTGACCACCATCTGGGCCTGCGCCGGATGGATGGCGAATGGCGCCAAGGTGACCGCACCGAGCAAGGCGCAGACGAGTGAGGGCACAAGGCGTTTCATCGGACAGTCTCCTTGGGTTGGGATGAGGTGTGAGGGGGCGGCGGTGCGGCGTCCGGCTCATCGATCGCATCGAGCACCCAGGCCAGCTGACGAGCGCTCAGGAAACGTCGCCAGAACGGCGTGGCGGACGGTTGGCGTTCGAGAGAGGCGATCAGTTCGAGGGCCAAAGGGTCAGAGGCCGCGCAGAAGGCTAGCGCCACGGGACCGAGCGCGAGCTCGAACAGGCGCCGCCCCTTGGGACTGGCGTAGTAATAGTGCCGCTTGCGTTGGGCTGTGGCGATAAGCTCGATCTCGGTCTCGTTGAGGCCAAACCGCTCATAGGCCTGCCGCTGTTGCGGCTCGAACGCGCGCTCGTTCGGCAGGTAGATGCGGGTGGGGCAGGACTCGATGAGCGCTGGCGCAATCGCGCTTTCCGCAATGTCGGCAAGAGACTGGGTCGCAAAGACGACCGCGACATTCTTCTTGCGCAGTGTTTTCAGCCATTCGCGGATACGCGCGGCAAAGATTGGAGAATCAAGGAAGAGCCAGGCCTCGTCCAGGACGAGCAGGGTGGGCCTGCCGTCGAAGCGTTCTTCCAGCCGGTCGAACAGGTGGATCAGGGCGGGAGCGGCCGCCTTTGGCCGCGCCATGATCTCCTCCATTTCGAAGAGGACAATGTCGGCAAGCTCAAGCCGGTCCTCGGCGCCGTCGAAGACGCCGCCCATGGCGCCGTCCTGCGTGTAGGGCTGGAGAGCGGCCTGGACCGCCGCGTTCTGAACGAGCAGGCGCAAGCCGGTGAGGTGGCGCTGTTCGCGAGGCGCGGAGCGCAGGCTCCCCAACGCCGACCAGACCGGCTCCTTGACCTCCGGCGTATCGGCGAGGCCTTCCTGGGCGAGGATGGTCATCACCCAGTTGAGCGCGTCGGCGCGGCCTTGCGGGGCGTCGATCCGGGCGAGTGGCTGGAATGCGGCCACACCGTCGCCGCCGAGATCGATCGCGGCGCCGCCCATGCCAAGGAGGGCCGCGCGCGCCGATCCGCCCTTGTCAAACACGAAGACCTGCGAGCCCTTGAAGCGCCGCCACTGCAGGGCGAGGAAGGAGAGCAACACCGACTTGCCCGCACCGGTCGGGCCGACCACCATTGTATGTCCGACATCGCCGACATGAAGATCGAGCCGGAAGGGCGTCGACCCATCCGTTCGCGCAAGGGCGAGGGCGGGAGCGTCCAGGTGCCTGTTGCGCGCGTCTCCCGCCCAGGCCGTTGCGAGCGGCGCGACATGCGACAGGTTGAGGGTCGAGACCATCGGATGGCGGACATTGGCCCAGGCATGGCCGGCGATGCTGGAGAGCCAGGCCTCGACTGCGTTGAGGGTCTCTGAGACCGCGACGAAGCCGCGCGAGGCAATGATGCGCTCGGCGGCGCGCAGCTTTTCGTCGGCTTCCCTTGCGGTGGCGCCAAGGACGACCAGTGTCGAGGTCAGGAAGCCAAAGCCGATCTGTTCGGACCCCAACTCAGCCAGGGCGTCATCCACCTCCTCCGACTTTGCGATCGCGTCGGGATTGGCGAAGCTCGCCGCTTCCTTGGTCAGCATCTCCTTGACCAGCGCGCCCATTGACTTGTGTTTCGAGAACCAGAGGCGACGCCATTTGACGAGTTCGCGTTCCGACTCTTCGCGATCGAGACACAGATACCGCGTCATCCAGCGATAGGTCATCGCGGCTGCATTGAGATCGTCGAGCACGCCAGGATGCGTGAAGGGCGGAAAGCCCTTGATGGTGAGGACGCGCAGATGCCGGTCGCCGAGCATGGGCGCAACGCCTCCGACCAGCGATGCGTCGCACAGGTAGCCGTCGAGAAACGCAGGCCCGGCCGGAGCGCGCACGGGCATTGCGCGCGAAGAGATCTGGCGCTTCAGATAGGACAACGTCTCATCGTCACTGAGCCGATGAAACTCCGCGACAATGCCTTCGAACATGCCGAACGCATGGCCTACGCTGCGCTCGAAACTCTCCAACGCCTCGAGGGCGACGCGGCGATCCGACAAGTCCCGCTCGCTGTCACGGTCGGGCTTGCCGGCCTTGCATCGGACGCGCTTATCTGCCGCTTGTCGCTTCTGATCGATGTCGAAGAAGAAGGCAGAGGCCTTCCGGCTGGAATCCGGTTCCGGCATCCATTGCAGCGTCAGGTGATGGAAGGTCTCGAATTGCGCACCGGCCTGTTCGAAGGCGGCTGCGCGCTCGGAATCGATTAGCCGGGACAGGTCGTCTTCAAAAGCGCCGTCTGGGTAGTCGGTGATCTCGCGGCGCTCCGCTTCGAGGTAAATCGCCCAGCCGCGCCCGAGCCGCCGGAAGACGTTGTTGGCGCGGGCGGTGAAGGAGACGAGCTCGTCCGGCGTTGAGGACCGGACATCCGGTCCGCGGAAGCGCGCCGCCGCCTGGAAGGAGCCGTCCTTGTTAAGGACGACGCCCGGAGCGACCAGCAACGCCCAGGGCAGGTAGTCTTCCAGCCGGTTCGGCGTGTGGGCATAGGGTGCAAGGCTAAGCATGAGATCTGTCCTGTGAGATGGAGCGCGGTGTTCGGGTTCGCCTAGTGTTCAAGTCGGTTCGGAATCCGCATTGCGCGTTTCAGGACGTCGACGGCGTCGGGATCGCGGCGGGCGAGGAAGACGCCGAGCACGTGTCCCGCGACGCCCAGGAGAATCCCCGGTACGGTGAGGCCGGCGAAGGCGATGATCGCCGCCAGCGTTCCGTTGAGGATGGCGTAGGACCGCGGCGCGCCGCCCATGAGAATGGGTGCGGTGAGCGCCTGCCGGACCGGGGCCAGAAATCCCGGAGCATCGCGGGGATCGCGCATGTCGTGTCTCCTTAAGGAACGAGCGCGCCGCCGCCGCCGACGAGCGGGAGGAAGAAGCTCGTGGCCGCGAACGCGATGGCTAGACCGAACAGGATCTGCAGCAGCTTCTTGAAGCCCTGGCCGACATCGCCGAACGCCAGCGTGAGGCCGGTCGCCACGATGATCAGGATGGCGACGATCCGGGCGACAGGGCCCGTGATCGAATCCATCACCGCGGTTAGCGGCCCTTCCCAGGGCATGCCGCCCCCGCCCCCGCCGACGGCGGCATGAGCGGCCCCGCTCATAAGGATGATGGCGGCGCCGATTGTCGCGCTATGGCCCGCCAGGCACGCCAAGGCGCGCATTGACCCGTGAAGTTTCATGTCTTGCTCCTGTTGAGGGTGGATTGCGCGTCAGCCCCTCGCGCTGCGGGGTCTTGGCGCTGCGGCAGGTGTGCCTTGGGCGCGAAGATTTCCGGGATGCGGCGGCCAGCCGGCCCGCCGCGTTCGATGAAGACGATGAGGTCGATGGCTTCCGCGATCAGCGCGCGCGGCGGGGTCTCGCAGACCTCCATGGTGAGTTGTTCAAGCCGCGCCAGAACTGCGTGGGCCGAGTTGGCGTGCAGCGTTGCGATCCCGCCGGGGTGGCCGGTGTTCCAGGCCTTGAGCAGGTCGAGGGCCTCGGGGCCGCGGACCTCGCCAACGACGATGCGGTCCGGCCGCAAGCGGAGCGTGGAGCGAACAAGATCGGACATCGAGGCTGCGCCGGGCAGGGTTCGCAGCGCCACGACATCTTCGGCTGCGCACTGCAACTCACGTGTGTCTTCGAGGATGACGACGCGCTCGTTTAGCCGGGCGATCTCATGCAGTAGAGCATTGGCGAGCGTCGTCTTGCCGGACCCAGTTCCGCCGGCGACGATGATGTTGGCGCGTCCGGCGACAGCGGCGCGCAATTCAGCCGCCTGCTCAAGGGTAACGACGCCCGATCCGACATAGTCGTCGAGCGTGAAGATGCGGCCGGCCGGCTTGCGGATCGCAAAGCAGGGACCGCGCGCCACCGGCGGCAGCACGCCCTCGAAGCGCTCTCCGCGGGGCGGCAGTTCGGCCGACACGATGGGCCTGTCGCGACTGGCTTCTCCGCCGGTCAGCGTGGCGACGAGGCGAATGACGCGCTCGATCTCTGCCGCCTCAAGGCGATGAGGCGTGGCGATCCGGCCCTTGCCGGCCTGTTCCAGCCAGAGCCGTCCGTCAGGGTTTGCGATCACCTCGATCGTGTCCGGCGCCTCCAGCATGGCGGCGACGGACGGACCCAGGGCGGTCGCCAGCATGGCGAGGCCGCGGGAGGGATTGGGCGCAAGAGAGGGGAGCGGGGTCATTGCGCCGCCTCGTACAAGGTCGCCGTTTCGCCCGACCCGGCCGGACTGGTCGCCATGGCCTCGCGCCAAGTCGAGCGACCCGAGGCGAGACGCGTCACGATCAGCGCCAGAAGATTGCGCAATCGCTCGCCGCCCCTTGCGTTCAGCGCTTGCCGGTCGCCCTCGGGAATGTCCGGCGCCACGCTCATCGCGAACCGGGCGCTTTGCGCGCTCAACTCGAAATGGGTTTCCTGGGCGGCTTCCATCCGGCCCAGCCGGCGCGCCAGCTGATCGAGCTTTGCAACCAGCGCAGCGTGCTCGGCCTCGCGTCCCGTGTCCGACAGGCGACGGCAGATGGCGTCCTCGATGATGTCGGACATGCTGCGGTCGGTGATCGCGGCGAGGCGCTTGATGGCGTCTGCGACATCCGGCGTGACATAGGCGGTGATCTTGGTGCGGGCCATGCTCAGCGTCCGGAACTGTTGAAGAGGTCAGTGTCGAGGCCGAACTGAAGGCGCGCCGGGTCCGCAGTGGGGTCCACCGGGGCGGGTTCAGGTGAAGGCGGGCCGGGCGTCTGAGCGGGAGCGCCCGATGCATCAGCCTGCGCGCCCGGGGCGAAATCGAACGTTTTCTGGTGTGTTGTGCTGGAGGGCCGCCGGGCGGCCGTACTGGCTGGTGCACCGGCGCGCTGAGCCGAAGGCGTGGTTACGACTGGCGGAGCGGCAAGGCCGTCCCAGTCTGTGGGGACGCCCTTGCCGGTCACCGGACGAAGTTCGGGAGCGGGGCGCACGCGCGTGCGCAACGCCGGCTCCTGGAAATACCGCACCTTGCGCGCCCGGATCGGGGGAGATCCGCCCGTCAGGACGAGTGCGTCAGACGCCGGAAGCTGCATGACTTCGCCCGGCGTGAGCAGGGGGCGCGGCACTTCCTGGCGCGACACCATGGTGTGACCAAGCCAGGGGGACATGCGCGAGCCGGCATAGTTCATCTGCGAGCGGGTCTCGGTGGTGACGCCCAGCATGTCGGAAATGCGCTTGGCCGTGCGCTCGTCATTGCAGGCGAAAGCGACGCGCACATGGGCGTTGTCGAGAATGGACGAGTGCTCGCCATAGGCCTGCGCGATCTGGTTGAGCGACTGCGCCACCAGGCAGGCCTTGATGCGGTATCCGCGTATGTAGGCGAGGGCGTGCTCGAAGAAGTCCAGTCGTCCGAGCTGGGGGAACTCGTCGAGCATCAGCAGGACGCGCCGGCCCTTGCCATCCTGATCAGCGGCGATCTCGGTGAGACGCTTCAGGATCTGGTTGAGGACAAGCCGCAGCAGGGCCTTCAACCGCGAAATCTCTTCCGGGGGGATCACGAGGTAGAGCGAGACGGGCCGCGCGCCCGTAATGATGTCCGCGATGGCGAAGTCGGAGACTTCGGTCGCGCGGGCGAGGACCGGATCGCGGTAAAGCGCGAGGTATCCCAGCGCGGTCGAGATGACGCCGGAGCGTTCGGCCTCGGCCATGTCGAGCAGCTGGCGGGCGCCGGAGGCGACGACAGGGTGGGGCGCGCCATCCTTGATCGGGCGCAGCAGCATCTCTTCGAGAAGATGGGTGACCGGCCGCCGTGGATCGGCCAGCAATTCACCAAGGCGGGAGAGCGTCTTCTTCTCCTCGACATAGAGCGTCCACAGGATGGCCGCGACCAGGAGTTCGAAGGCGCGCAGCTGCCAGTGGCTTCGCTCACGCAGCGCGCCCTCGGGGTCCACCAGCATGTCGGCAAGCACCTGGGCGTCGCGGACTTCCGCTTCGCCGCGGCGAATCTGGGTCAGGGGATTGTAGCGATGCGCGCCGGCTTCCGTCGGTGCGAACCGATAGGCCGGGCCGAAGGACGACCGCAGGCCTGCCGTGACCGTCCAGTTCTCGCCCTTGAGGTCCAGCGCGACATAGGAGTGGCGCCAGACAAGGCCGGTAGGCAGCGAGACGCCGACGCTCTTGCCGGTATTGGTCGGGGCGACGACAAGAACATGATCGTCGCCATCATGGCGCAGCAGGCTGTTGCGCCAGGCGCCGAGAATGACGCCATCGCCTTTCGTGAGGTTGAGACGGCGAATGTCGCGCGCCGTGGCCCAGCGCGCACTGCCATAGGTGTCGGAATTTTTAGCCTCACGTGACCGCCACAGCGAGAATGCGAACGCCGTGACGACGGCGAGTCCTGCGCCGGCGAGAAAGATGAAGCCGCCGGTTTGCAAAATGTCGCGCGCATAGGCGTCGAAGTGATACCACCAGATCAGGAATTTCCACGGCGCATAGAGCGGGTAGCCGAACAGCACGGCGTCGGCGGGACCGAGTTGCGGCTGATGTCCGAGCGCGTCGGCCGTCCATTGCGTTGCCGCCATGGCGCTTGCCAGCACAGCGCAGAGAACGACAGTAATCTGGCCCCAATAGACGCGTCCGGCCCCCATCACGGCGTCTCCCCGGAAGATGAGCCGGACGCGGGGAGGGTGGCGATCGGGTGGGCGACACCTATGATCTGGTCGGCGCCGATGGGGCCGAGATACCGGCTGTCGAACGAGCCTCCATGCCGCGTCAGGACAACGACATCACCAGCACCGAGCGTTCGGCATCCCGACCACACGGGCAGGGCGCGTCCGCCGGCCGTCCGGGTCTTTGCAGTCGCCGCCGCCGCGCCATTGATCGTGACCGACAGACCGCGTCGGCACACACTATCGCCGCTTGCTGCAGCGAGCAGCTTCAAGAGCAGCCGGCCGGCGGGCAAGACCCCGTAGTCATCAAGCGTCGCCTGCAAGTCTCCGGTCGGAGCAATGACGACGAGGTCGCCCCTGACGGGCGTCTTGCTCTCGATGGTGTATAGCCCGACCGGCACGCTTCCGGTGTGGTTCCAGACAAGAGCAGGCTGGAGGGGCTGGAGGGAAAGCAGTCCGAACGAGACGCCCGCGAGCGTGAGTGCGAGACAGACGCCTGTTCGGCGCCGACGCGCCGCTCCGGCCCGCAGTCTCGCAGCGACTGGTCTTTCTTTGAAATGGATCGCTTCCGTGCCCACGCTCGTCCTCCTTGCGTGAGGAACGAGGCGCAAAACCGCTGCCGGTCGCGCGCAAGTAGGAATTCGACGTTCCTGTGAGCGGCGGAATCTTCGACAGCCTTCGCCGAATTGTATTCGGCGTGTGTCTCGACAGCGCATCACGCGTGTTCAGGATTGTCCGGATTTGGGTCGTACCAAGCCTGCAGCTGGCGCCCGCCTAGCGGTCGCGCGCAGGCGCTGGCTTTCGCCCGGGCCCTTTTCTGGTGGCCGGCTTCTTGGCGACCGGCTCCTTGGCGCTCGACCGTTTGGAGCCTGGCTGCCTGGCAGGCTTCGGCCCTTTGTCTTTCGCAGGGGCCGCGGGGCGGCCCTTGCCGGGCTTTTTCATTGCCGGAGAAGCGAGCGTACGCGGCGCCCTGGCGCCGAGTACGACAGCTTCTTTCAGATCAGCGTGGTCGAAGGCGTCAGCCATGAAGGAGACGTCGTTCGCGGTGAGCTTCTGAGCGGCCGCCGCCGTTCGCCATGTCGAGACGGATGCGGCGACCTCGCCGGCGATTTTCATCGCCTCGCTGGATGAAAGTCCGAAGTTCTTTGCGACCGACATAACAATGTCGATCGAGGAAGAATGATCGAGTTCGTTGAGCGCCAGGACATGGATGCGGGGGCTGATGTGGGGGGGCGCCGGGTTCATGTCGTAGGCCGGCGAAAGACGCCAACCCTGGCCCGCCCACAGGAAACCGTGGTTGCGCAGGTGATCGTCCGTGTTGGAGACGAGCACGTTGAAGACCATGCGCCGCCAGAGCTGCCTGGCGTCTTCCGCAGGATGCGAGCCAGTCTGGCGAATGAAGTCCAGGATCTCAAGGTAGCTGCGATCGTCGGCCCCATCCTGCGCATCGAGGGCGGTCATGGCTGACATGAAAGGGATGCGTATGTCGCCCGCTTTCCTGTCGAACCGTTCCATCAGCAGGACCGGCTTCGCGCCGACGCGCACCACCTTGTGGGCGGGCACGACAATGCCAGCGCTTTCGGCAAGCTTGAGCAGAACCGCCTCCCACTGGATGACGGGCCATTCGTCCCTGGTCCATGGAAACTTGGCGATGTGAAGTTTTCCGCGGTCGCGGATGCTCGCTTTTGGCCTCGCGCCGCCAAGTGAGCCGCCTGGCGCCAGGACGAGCTCGATATCCCTCTTTCTGGCCTTTCCCTTTTCGATGCGGTCTGTCGCAGACAGGAGATCGCCCAGTTCGATGAGCGGAGGGACCGGGCGGCCCGTATGGGCGAGGAATTGATTGTCCCCGGGCCGCTTGAAGCGGAGCGCGCCCAGCCGGATTTCATCGTCGACCCCGACGAGAAAGTCCGAGCCGAGCAGGGTGCGCGCTGTTCTTCCCTCGGCCCTGGCCGATTCCAGTTCGAAATGGCGCATGAGTTTTTGACCCCAACGGTCGGGCGCAGGGTCGGAGAAGGCGCTGAACAGACCGTTCGCCGAGTGGTGCTTCCCCGATGTGAGCATCAGGTTGGGGGCCAGCGCGAATCTGAGCGGATGCTTCAGCCAGCCCGCGTCGTACTCGAACGTCGCAGCCTCCTTGCCTGCGCGTTCCTTCACCCACATGTGGCCGACGAGGATGGTTTCCCCGTTGAGGTCCACATGGACGCCAAGCTCACGTTCCACCCTAGGCCTCCTCTCGAGGCCGGCTGGGCCGTACGCGCTTGGGAAGCTGTTCTTCAGCCAGATCGCGGCCGACCGGATCCGCTGCGGGGTCCGCCAGTTCAGCCAGTCGCTCTGTCATTCCCAGGACGAACAAGACCGTCGCATAGCCTGCGATCGAAACCGTTGGGTCGCCGCGTTCGACACGGCGCAGGGTATTTGGCGTTGTGAATGCGCGCTCCGACATAAGCTGTTGCGTGATCCCACGCCGTCGCCGGGCGGCGGAAATGTCCGCGCCAAGTTTGGCGAGTGCGCGCCGCACGACGATCGGAACGGCTGACTTTGAGGATGAGCTCTTCATGGACAAAAAACGGCATATATTGCGGTATAGGCAGGTTAGTGCGCGCTGTATGACGTATTATCTGTAAACTGGCAAGGTGGGTTATCTTAAAATGTCACACACTGCGCCATATGCGAGATAATACGCTGTATATGACGTATTGTGCCTGTCAGTATCGATGTGCGGTGGACGTCTTCGCTATTTGACCGCTTCCACAAGGAGGCTGAAGCGTGCCTCCGCCTCGCATCCAAGCGATTCGAGGCTTTCACGAAATGCGTTCCATGCCGACATGTCGCCGCCACAGAACCGGATGACATAGTCGGATCGACCGGCGATGCGATGCGCCTCGACGATTTCAGGCGCGTCTTCCACAAGGCGCGCAAACTGGCGTGTGAGCTCCGGTGTCATCTGGGCAAACCGGATGTCGGCCCATCCTTCGAGGCGCGCGCCTCGTCCGGAGCGCGCCACGATCGCACGGTAGCCGACAATGTAGCCGTGCTGCTCAAGCCGGCGAACCCGTGCGAGGCAGGTGCTGGGCGCAAGGCCAATGCGATGCGCCAACTCCTTGTTCTTCAGACGCGCATCCTGCCCCAGTAGCGAGAGGATCTGGTGATCTGTCTTGTCGAGGCGAAGCCGCGTCCTTGTCATGGACATACCCAGCCGGGGATTGCGAAGTCGTTGAGAAAGGCGAGGTAGGGGATTGGCGCCGACGCGCGACTATCAGGGTGAGGCGGTCTGACCCCCAACTTGAGCGCCGTCGCTCGTGAGCGGCGGCGCTCATCTTTCGCCGGCTGTCGGTATGGATACCGTGAGACGCGCGCGAGGTCAGTCTTCATCGGCCGCCGCATCCAGAACGCGCACAATTGCATCCGCCGCGCTGGCCCGTTCGCGATGAAGGGCGCCTAGCCGGATCCGCAGGCGATCAAAGTCTCGATCGATCCACATTGCTCTCAGGTCGAGAACCTCGCTGGCGGCGCCTGGAAAGAGCCGGGGCTCGACCTCGCGCGCCTGGAAGAGACGGTCGTTCACCGCTCTGATCTGGACCGCGAGTTCTGGATTGGACTGGACTGATGCTATTTTTCCCAAGAGGTCGGTGAGGACGACCGCATAGTCCAGGTGTGTCACATCTGAAGTGCCTGGCTCGGGACCAGACCTTGAAGGGTCGGTTGCGCGATGCAGGCACACATCGACCAGCACGCCGCTCAGGTCATAGAGGTTTTCCAGCCGGTCGGCGGAGAGCCGCACGAGCGTGTAGCCGAGGTGAGGCGTGAGCCGCACCAGACGCTCTGAATGCAGTCTCGCGAGCGCTTCGCGAACAGGGGTGGCGCTCATCCGGAGGCGATCACCGGTCTTGCGGATGTCCAGCGTGGTGGAGCGGAGGCGTCCGCCCAGGATCGCATCCTTGATGTAGCGATAGGCGCGTTCAGATGCGGGGATGTCAGTCATTGTCCGCGAACCCCGGCTATGGCGGCAGCGGCGCACGGCGCGAATTCCGGGCTGTGGAAGTCCTGGCGAACCCTGGTCTGCCATTTACAAGGCCCTTTCAAGCAAGCGTGACAGGAGTGCTTGCGCAAATCGTCATCATTCTGGCGACGCCGACACGTCTGGCAGCGTGTCTAAAGTCCAGGCCGAAGAGGCCCGCACCGGAGACGATTCGACCCGCCGGGACCCGTTGAGGCTTCGTGATGTAGTCCGCGCATGAACAGGACGCGATGGCCAGGGAGCGCACGGCAACTCTAGTAAGCGCGCTATTGGGCGCAGCGGACCGGCCGGTACGCTCGCGACTTTTCGCGGCCGTGCTGCTGGGCGTCGTCGGGGCGGGCATTGGCGCGCTGGCGCCGCTCTTTCTGAAAGACCTGGTCGATGGGCTCGAGGGAGGGAGAGCCTCGGAGTCCATCGCCATCTTCGCAGCGGCTTACCTCTCGGCGCTTCTTGCGGGTCGCCTGGCGGGGCAGGGGCAGGCCTACCTGTTCGCAGTCGGAGAGCAGCGCCTTCAGCAAAGGATGAGTGCGGGAAACTTCCGGCATATCCTCAGCCTGCCCATGTCGTTCCTTCTGGACCGGCGGGCTGGCTGGATCTGGCAGGCGAATGCGACGGCGCTGCATGGCGCGCGGCTTGTTCTGCTCCATCTGACGACCACGCTGCTTCCTGTCGCTGCGCAGATTGGGGTCATTGTGCTCGTCGTGGCGAATGTCACAAGCACCGCCGCCGCCTCGATCATCTCTGTAGCCGCTGCACTCTATGCGCTGATATTTGCACTGGCGGCCCGCTGGCAGGGCCAGCCCGCCGCTGGCGCAGTTGCGGCTGAGGCGCGCGCGGGCGGCGTATTTGGCGATGCCCTGGCGAGTATCGACACCATCAAGAATTTCGGCGCCGAGGAGCGCCTGAGCGGTGACTATGAGAAACTGGTCGGCGAATCTGCGTCTCACTGGCGACGGGCCCATCTCAGGCGCGCGCTTGTGGGCGTCCTCGTCGCCCTGGTTTTCGTCGCAAGCTCGACCGCCATGCTCGCCCTTGTCCTGTCTGAATCCGCCGGAGGGCCATCCGTGATCGGAAACCTTGTTCTGTTGACCGCCTACATGATCCAGATCCTGGCTCCGCTGGAGGCGGCCGGGTTCGCCCTGCAGGATCTTGCACAGGCGACGAAGTATTTCGGGGAGTGGAAGACGGTCCTGTGCACGACGCCCGAGCCTCTCACCAGAGGCGCACCCGCATCCTCAGGGTTTGCCGGCGGCTCCGCCGTCCAACGTGCGTCGACCATCGGCTTCGAGGACGTCACACTCGCCTACGGCGCTGGCCGCCCTCCGGCGCTGTCATCCGTGACCTTCGACATCGCCGCCGGAGAAACCGTGGCGGTTGTCGGGCCGTCTGGCGCGGGAAAGTCCTCCCTCCTGCGTCTGCTGTTGCGCTACCGCGACCCTGATGCTGGCCGGGTCCTGATCGATGGCGTCGCGACGCACGATTGGGACCTTGCATCGCTTCGCCGCAGTATCGCCGTCGTCAGCCAGGACGCCGTGCTGCTCAACACCACGTTGAGGGAGAACCTTCTGTTCGCCCGGCCTGACGCCGGTCTGGTTCATCTGGCCAGAGTCCTGGACGCGGCCTGTCTCCACGATGTTGTCAGGCGGCTCCCCGATGGGCTCGACTCGGCGGTCGGCGAGAGAGGGCAAGCCCTGTCGGGCGGCGAGAGGCAGCGCGTTGCGATCGCCAGAGCGCTACTCAGGGAGGCGCCGATACTGGCGTGCGACGAGCCGACATCGGCTCTCGATCCGGCGACGGGCAGGTACGTCGGCGACGCAATCCTGAGCGCTGCATCGGGCAGAACCTGTTTCATCGTCACGCACAGGCTCGAGCTTGCCGCACGCGCGCAGCGGATTCTTGTCCTGGAGCGGGGCCGTCTGGTTGAGCAGGGAACTCATGGCGCCCTCATCTCAGGCGGCGGCCGATACGCAGAGATGTGGCGAAGGCGAAGCGAGTCGCCACCGGAGTTTGCCGGGCCATGGGTGGGCAAGCCCGAGGCGTCTGACGGATAATGCAGCAACAGGCGGCGGCGATGGGGCCAGTCGACGCGTCAGCCCGCGACATTGTTGAAAACGGGACGATTTGGGTTGAGCGCCGGGCAGGTCATGACCTACCCATGACCAGGATCGTCAGACGGCTGCTCGATGGGGGACTGAGCATGACGCGTCACTGCCTGCGTAACAATATCCAGCGCTTCGCTTGGGGGTTTGAACTGTCGCCGCAGGCGGTAGGCTGAATGCGCAGCAGGTACTGGACCTTTGTCGAGGAGGTTGAAGATGCGCAATCGGTGCGCGCGGTTCGCGAGCATCTTGGGCGCGCGCTGAACGCCCTCGGCGTCGATTCGTTTGCGCTGCTGACCCACGCCCAGCCGGCAGACATTGGAAGCCTGGGCGTCTATGCACACAACTGGCCGGAGGGCGCCGTCGACCACCTGTTCGCAGGGGGGCAGGGGTTTGCCCCGAACCCGCTTTTCGAAGCGGTGGAACAGGGCGATGGCGTTCTCCACTGGTCCTCTCCCCTGTGGCTTTCGACCCTGAACAACGACCAGCGGATATGGCTGGCGAAGCTGAAGCAACTCATTCGCGGGCATGCGGCGACCAAGCTGGTGCGCTCGCCTCTTGTCAGCGCCTCCTGTTCGATCGCGGCGGACGAACCGCTCGATCCTGACCAGATGCGCGTCTGCATGCGGATCGCCAACTATGCCTTCCAGCAGGTGCAGTTCCTGCAGCGGCCCCAGATCACCGGAGCCGAGCGCATCACCACCCGCGAGCATGAAGTCCTCTACCGGGCGGCGGTGTTCGGCGAGCGCCCAAGCATTGTCGCCCGCAAGATCGGGGTCAAAGTCTCAACCGTCCGGACGCTTCGCCAGAAAGCCTATGGGCGGCTCGATGCGGAAAGCCCGGAACAGGCGACCTGGCGCATGATCGAGACCCGTCAGCTCTTCCGCGGCGGACGAAAAGGCAAGCCACGAACCTGGTAGCGGCCTCTGCAGAGGCTGCGGCATGTCTTCGCCGCGGGCGCTCGCATGTTTTGGCGGCATGGCAGGTAGGGGGAGGCCGATCCCGCACGACATATTGACGTCATGCGAATGAGGGCGGGATGAAGAACCAACAGGTATCGGGTCGCGAGCGTCGAGTCCGTTTCTGGAAACCCGGGCTTTCAGCCAGCGCCGCTGTTCTGCTCGCGGCAAGCCTGCAGCCTGCCTATGCGCAGGAACAGCGGTTCAGTTTCGACATTTCGCCCCAACCTCTGTCGTCGGCCTTGCTGGAACTTGGCCGGCAGGCAAACCTGTCCGTGCTTGCGCCGTCATCCCTGGTGGACGACAAGACCACGCCGGGTGTGAGGGGAGACCTCAGCGCAAACGATGCCTTCATGCGTCTTCTGGCGGGAAGCGGCCTTCGCGCCGAGTTCGTCAATCCCACCGCCGTCCGCATCGTCGCTCAGGACGACGCACGCATGCCGGCATGGCGGCAAGCGCCGGGTGCGCCAGAGCAGGCGTCGCGGACGACGGAAAGAATCATCGTCACCGGCACCACGATCACGGGCGTCTATCCGGCATCATCCCCCGTCACGATCTACAGCGCCGACGACATTGCGCGGACCGGCGCGACGACGATGGAGCAATTCATCGCCAAGGTTCCGCAGAATCTGGGGACATTCTCGCAGTATGCGGCCGGATCGGCCGTCGATGCCAGCAATCCCAACGGTGTGACCTCCGCAGACCTTCGCGGCCTTGGCGTTGGCACGACACTCACGCTCCTGAATGGCCGCAGGCTGGCAAACTCGAACAGCGGCCAGAGCGTCGATATCTCCCTCATTCCGGCAAGCGCGATCGAGCGCGTCGAAATTCTGACCGACGGCGCGTCGGCCATCTATGGGTCGGATGCGATCGGGGGCGTCGTCAACTTTGTCCTGAAGAAGGATTTCGAGGGCGCCGAGACGCGAGCTTCCATCGGCGGCGTGACCGATGGCGGCATGAAGCAGGGCGGGTTCAGCCAGAGCCTGGGGGGAAGCTGGGAGGGAGGCTCAGGCCTCATCGCCTACAACTATCACTCAGCTTCCGCGCTGGAGCGCAGCGAGCGGGATTATTCTGCGCCCGCCGGGCAGGGCACGCTCACGCCGAATGACGTCCGGCACAATGTTTTTACCACGTTGCAACATGACGTCACGAGCCAGCTGCGGATCGGGCTCGACGCCGGCTATGCGTGGCGCAAGGTGAAGAATAGCTACACCTTGCCGTTTCCGGGCTTCGAGTCCTTCTCCACCTTCAACAGCTATGGGAGCACCACCCAGCAGGCGTTCGGAAGTCTCGGCGCCGTCTATGACATCACCGACGACCTCATGGCGAGCATGGACGTCTCCTATTCGAGGACAGATGTCGAGGGCGAGCGCGCGTCTGTCTACTTCAATCAGGTCCCAACACCTCCGCCGACTTTCTCAGATTTCAGTACTCTGGGATCGTCCCTCGACGCGGTCGCCAAGCTGGAGGGCGATCTCTTCGATCTTCCGGGAGGGGCGGCCCGCTTCTCTGTCGGCGCCGGCGCGCTGGACGAGACGTTTGAGGGCGTCAGCGCGGTTACGAACGCCCAGAGCGCCGGCGAACTCGGGCGCCAGACCCTCTATGGTTTTAGCGAGGTCTTCCTGCCCCTGGTGTCTTCGGAACTCGATATTCCCTTCGTGCGCAAGTTGGAGCTGAGCCTTGCGGCGCGCTACACGGACTACAGGGATACGAGCGAGCCTGGGATCGACCAGGACTTTGGAAGCTCCGTCGATCCGAAAGTCGGGCTGCTCTGGTCCCCTAGCGAGGACCTGAATCTGCGCGGCACATATGGTCGCTCGTTTCGCGCACCGTCCCTGACACAGCTCGACCGCACGTCCGGCGCCCACTATATTTTCGACCTGCCGGTCGACGGGTCGCCTGCCTATGTGATGGCAATCGTTGCCTACCCGGCGCCCGACCTGAAACCAGAGACCGCCGAGACCTATACGCTTGGCTTCGACGTCGAGCCGGCGGCGATGTCGGGCTTCAGGCTCAGCGGCACCTATTACAGCATCGACTACACGGATCGCATCGCCGCCGCCCCCACCGGCGGCCTCAACCCTTTTGACAATACGAGTCTCGTGCCTGACGTCATCTATCGCCCGCTTTCGGCTGCCTTCATCGAGGAAGGCCTGCGGGCGTCGCCCCTTTTCGCCAACCTCAACACGTCCGGGATCGACCTGTCAGATCCCCAGGCTGCGTCCGCCGCGCTGTTCGCGCTTCCGAACCTCTGGATCTATGATGTCCGGCTGCGGAATTTGGCGCTGTCCCGGCAGGACGGCTTCGATGTGTCGGTGAGCCAGTCATTAACGACCAAATGGGGTAACGTCGGTCTGGCCGCGAACGTGACGCGTATCCTCGACTACAAACAGCAGTCTTCGCCCAGTGCGCCTGCTCGCACCGCAACCGACATTCCGGGCGCGCCGCCAAACTGGCGTGGCCGGTTCTCGGCTGGCTGGAGCAACGGACCTGTGCAGGCGACGCTGGGCGTCAACTATGTCGATGACTATTCCAATCCCTGGGTCGCCGGAAGTCCTGCTGTCAAAAGCTGGACCACGGTCGATCTCAACATCGGATACGACTTGCGAGCCGATGGCGCCGCCGTCGACGACAGCGTGCGACTCTCTCTGAGTGTCCAGAATCTGCTGGACGAGGAACCGCCCTTTCTGGGAGATGGGTCCAACCAGGCCATCCTCGCGCCCATCGGGTTTGATCCCGTGAATGCCAATCCCTTGGGTCGCTTCATCCTGTTCAGCGTTTCCAGGAAATGGTGATGCGCTCCTGTCCAAGCGGCGGACGCAGAAGATGGCAAGATGCAGATCCCACAGGATACGGAATCGGCAAGGCTGTCCCTGCGATACTGGCGCTGTTTGTGGTCAACGCTTGTGCCGCGGTTGCGCAGCAGGCCTTGCCCGCGGCCGTCCCTCAGCCGGTTACGACGCGTGAACTGGTGGAGGTGCGGGGCTTGTCCGCCCTCACACTATCTCCGGATGGACAGACGGCTCTCGTTCGCGTCGATAGCCAGAGTCTCGCAAACAATACCACAGAGCTGACCTGGCGCCTCATCAGCCTCGACAGTGGAGAGGTCCGTCATCTCGGCGACGCCGGCGAGCCGTTCTGGAATGTGAATGGCGGCCTCGACACAGTGGCGCCGCAATGGTCCAGCGATAGCGCGTGGGTCTACTATCGCGGTCTTCGGAACGATCAGGCGCAGGTCTGGCGGATCAGCGCGGACGGCAAGCGTCACGAGCCGGTCACTCACTTCGACGCGGATGTCCAGGGTTTCGACCTCGAGCCGAACGGGACGCTTCATGTTGCGATCGAAGGCGCAACGCGTGCCGAGATCGCGGCGGCCGAGCAAAGGGAGTATGAGCGCGGCGTCCTCGTCGATTCGACCATCATACCGGGCTACCGGGTCGTGAAGAATTTCCCGGTCAATGGTCGCATGGCCACATATCGCAATCTGCCGTCACTCGATAGCAGTTGGAGGAGGGGAACGCTGCTTGGCGATCGCCCTCTCCGCGTCGTGACACGTCAACAAGACGGCGGCGCCTTTTGGCCTGCATCTGCCGAAGATGCCTCAGGCTTCGCGGACTGGTGGGATCGCGGCGGCTTCGAGCCATTCGATCCGGAAGCCTCTGAACCGGTTCGCAATCCGGCAGGAAACGGAATCGCGAGGCTGGATGTTGGGCGCGCAACCGAGAGTGAGAGTGTGCTCCAAACCCGGTCAGGTCGTATCCTGGCTTGGCGGGACGATACCTCTGGTCGTCATGGTGTCTGTCGCCATGCCGTTTGCGTTGAGGCCGAAAGGATCACGCTTGTCGGCTGGACGTCCAATGGGCGAAGCATTGTTTTCCAGGCTGTGAGCTTTGGCGCCGAATCCCTGCACGTCTGGGACGTGTCCTCGGACAGGGAGCGATTGGTCTTTGAATGGCCGGGTGTGCTGGGCGCACATGCATCAGGCGTCACCGGAACATGCAAGCTTGTCCCAGGCGCGCGCAAGCCGGAAGAGGCCATCTGCCTGGCGAGCGCGGCCGACCAGCCGCCGCGCGTGCTGGGGATCGATCTCCAATCTGGAAAGTCGCGCACGCTTTTCGACCCCAATCCTGACCTGTCGCAGGACCGGCTCGGCGTTTCCGAGAAGATCCCGCTGCGCGACCGCTGGGGCGGAACCACCTATGGATATCTCGTGTTTCCGCGTGAGTGGCTGGCGCTTCCGGCCGGACAGCGCCCGCGCCTGCCGCTCGTTCTCACATCCTACTCTTGCGGTGGCTTCCTGCTCGGAGGGTCGGGCGCCGACGTGCCGGAGCATGTTCTTGCGGGACAGGGTTACGCCGCCATGTGCATCGACATGTCGAGTTGGGCGGTGCGCCAGGCGGCCGGCGTCAATCTCAGCATGGGGCCGACAGGCGTCCAGCAGGGCATGGATTTCTTCGAGGATGCAGCCCGAACACTGAGTGAACGCGGGATTGTCGATCCCGAACGTGTTGTAATCACTGGCTTCAGCGCGAGCGCGTCCGGCGTCGCCTACACGCTCTACAACTCATCGCTATTCCAAGCCGCGATTGTGACCACCCAGAGCTATATCGATCCGATCAACTGCTACCTTGCCGGAACCCTCGGCGGATGCCGGCGAAGTTTCCAGCGCATGGGGTACCAGCCGCCCTACGACAGCCCGAACGGGTATTACGGCGATGTCTCGCCCGCCTGGAATGCGGCCAGGATCCGAACCCCGCTCCTGATGCAGCTGCCCGACGTGGAGTACCCCGCCATGATGCAGCTCTATACTTCAATGGAGGACATTGGCCGCGTTGTGGAAATGCATGTTTTCCCCGACGAGTACCACATGAAGCGGCAGCCACGGCATCGCCTCGTCGTCTACGACCGGAATGTGGCCTGGATCGATTTCTGGCTGAAGGGTGTGGAGCGGGGCGATACGGAAGACGACGCGACCCTGGTCCGCTGGCGCGCCCTGCGGGACAGGCAATGCGCGATCGCCACCTCTTCTGGCGATCATGGCCAGGCGCCGTGGTATTGCACAGGTTGACGACGCCAACTCGCGTGGCGCCCCGTTGAACAGGGCGGCGCCGCGGACAGCCGCCCTGTTCCGGAAGGCGTGGTCTCAGCCCGGCTTGCGATAGATGTTGCCGGGCGTTTGCAGGTCGATCGTTTCAGCCCAGCCCAGCACTGGCATGCCCCGGGTTGCTGTCGACACACGGCCAAGAATCATCATGGCGCTTCTCCTTCGGTTTGCTGTCGCGGGATTTGCGACGGGAGAAGCCTGCCATCGCGCTCGCAGCGCGTGTCCGATTATATCGTGAATATCGAACGAGCGGAGTGCGTGAAGATTTCACGCACAGATCTGCGGCCTTCAAAAGGAAAGGGCAGCGAACCGGGAGGTTGCTGCCCTTGGGAGGCGCTGCGTGGCATCACGCAGCAGGACGATCAGTTGCGCGGATACTTGTTGCCGAGCGTCTGGAGGTCGATGGTTTCAGCGAACCCCGGCACCACAGGTCCCCTGGTTTCTTTGGAAACGCGGCCGAGAATGATCATGACGATGCTCCGATGCTGTTTGAATGTCGCGTCAACGCGACATCCACAGCGTGACATGACTGAACTCGCCGGACGCGCGATATTTCGTGAATATATTCGGCGCGCACCCGCTCCCCGGGATCATGTCACCACACCGGTGCGGCGCCAGGCGTTGATCCAGGCTTCCACAGCAACAAGACCACTGATCGTTGACAGGCCGGCGCCGCTCACAAGTTCAGCGGGGGAGAGCATGGGGTCGATCGCCTCTCGCTCGATCAAGCCGGATCGCGCGAGCCAGCCCTCATGAAGCAGTTCGCGAAGGAAGGGCGCATTGTGCTCGATGACCCTCAACAGATAGGTGTTCAGGAATCCCTTGCCCTTTCGACGGATGACCGGGGAGGGGACGATGTCCGAGAAGGACCGGCGCTGCAGGGAACGGTCATACCCTTCGTGCGCGAACTGGTAAGTCGGAATCGAGAGTGCGAGCTCTACGATCGGTTGCGAAAAGTACGGGTTCAGCGCATCGCGCGACGCGCCATAGCCGATGAGCACGTAGTAATTGTAGAGCGCGACGATGTTGACCAACTGCTCGCGTTTACCCGGAGGAAGCGATGCGGCGTCATCCAGCCAGGGATGCGGGGTGGCCCGCTTCCCGGTCGATGCGTGATGCCGCGAGTTACGGGTGGCCTCTCGCAGGATTGTCCAGACGGGGCGCTCTTGCAGCATCGACGCCCGGTAGGCGAGGCTCCAGACTTCGGGTGTCCAGCCGTGAAGGCGAAGATAGTCCGCCACGGTGTTCGTCGCGGCGCTCCGTTGCAGGAAGAGACTGTCGCCGCCATGGCCAGCGAGGGTCGCCTCGGCGCCGGTCTCGTCGCACACGTCCGCTATGAGATCGTTGCCGGGCTTGCCCATGATCTGCCGATCAGGGCGAACGAGCACGGGACTATCGAGGATGGCGCGGAGGTCGACACGCTCGGGGACCAGCTTACGCACGATCAGGCGCGTGCCGGTCTTCGCGGCCACCATGCGCGCGAGGTCTGATTCGAAACCCTCGTATCCGGATGCCTGTGTGTGAAGGGCGTAGACATTTGCGGGCGATGATCGCTGCAAAAGCGCGAGGAGGATTGAGGAGTCGAGACCTCCGGAAAGCTGGACGAGTATGGATCCGTGCTGCCCGCCGATCGCCGCAATGCAGCCGGAAACCGTCTCCCGCACATCCGCTTGCAGGTCGGCAACCGGACGCAGATCGGGTTCGGCCGCGAACGTCGTCGCGTTCCATACCCACGAGCGGGGGGCCGCACCCGAACCATCGAAGGTGATCTTTTCTCCGGCCAGGAGGTCCGTGATCTCGTTGAGACCTGTGCTGACTGTCGTGACATAGGGCTGGTCGAGAAAGGCGGAGATACGATCCCAGTTGAAGGACATAGCCATGCCCGTAAGGCCCACCACATCCGGCGCATGGGCAAAGAAGAGACCAACCCCCTCGCATGTGAGTTGCGAGCAGCCAACGGCTCCGCTCGGATCGCGCAGGATGGCGGTTTCCCGCGAACGGTCGCAGCGCCAGATCGCAACATACTGACCCCAGTAAGCGCGGATCAGGTCAGCCCCATTCGAACGGGCGATCCCCAACGCCGCTTGGCCAGCGAGCGATGAAACCCGTCCCTGGCGTTCATGCCCGCGCTCGAAGAGACGGCCGATGATGACCCCCGACACGTCCACACCGTTCGATACAGTGGTGAGCACTTGGCCTGCCGGGACAAGAACACGCGCACCTTCTACGTCGAGCGCGCATGCCCAGTCGCCGGTTGCTCGCCGCAAGGCCTCTGACCAGATCGCGACGCGTCGTGCCGCGTCAGGCGATGCCGGATTCCAGGTCATGGCCACGAAGCGGTGCATGGGCCCGATCTCTCGGCGCCTGGCTGTGCGCCCGACAGAAGAGCCGCAACAACCGGCAGAGCCCATCTGTTCGCTAAACGGTGGCCCGGAAGGCGACGCCCATTCAGCGAAGTATCGGTGATCGCGGCCGATCAATCGTCATCGAACCGACGATAAGTCGCAGCCCAACATGATTCGTCGCGCAAGAATGCGTTCACCCTACCTGCCGCTGAAAAAAGAAACCCGCCGGCAAGTGCGACTTTGTTTTTATCGCGGTCGCCGTTTCGAGGTACATTGACCGCCGGGGCGAACGTCAGATGGTCCCAGAGCGCCGTGGCGGATTGAGGGACAGCGCGTTGTCCGAGGTTAAGGCGACCCGTCAGGATGAAGCCGCTGCATGGTTCGCAGCGCAACGTGCCGGCGTCATGCTTGTCGAGCAGCGCGAGGCCTTCAACGTCTGGTTCTCGGATCCCAGGAACCAGGCGGCCTACGACGTCATGCAGGAGCTGTGGGAGGATCTCGCCGTCCTCAAGGGCGAGAGACCGGCGCCGAGGCGGGCTGCTCCGTGGCGCGCAATCGCTGCCAGCATGGTCGGCCTGATTGCTTTGGGCGGCGCCGGAATGGGATGGATGGCAGCTGGCCGTGAGCCCACGGTGGAGACCGCCATAGGGCAGCAGAAAACGCAGTCCCTGCCGGATGGCAGCCTGCTTGCAGTGAATGTCGCATCCTCCGTCTCCTACAGGTTCAACGACAACAGCCGGATCGTGAAGGTGACGGACGGAGAGGCCGCCTTTGCGGTCAAGGCTGACGCGGCCCGTCCATTCATCGTCCTTACAGGCGACTATGAGATTCGCGCAGTAGGAACCGCGTTCAACGTTCGCGAGCGCGGCGGAGAGATCGAGGTCGCCGTGAGTGAGGGCGAGGTGGCGATCTGCTCAGCCGCAGGCGATGTCCTGTCGCGACTGACCACCGGCCAGCTGCTGCGCTTTCCCGCCGAAAACACCGGAATTGATTTTGACGCGATCACGCCACAGGCTGTCGCGCCGGCTCAGGTATCTGAATGGCGTATGCGCGTGGTGACTTACGAGAACGCAACGGTTCGAGACGTGATTGCCGACTTCAATCGCTATTTCAGCCAGAAGCTGCACGTCGAAGAAGAGGCGCTGCTGGATCGGCGCGTGACCGTCCGTCTTCAGGTGGAAGAACGGGACGCGGCGGTACAGCTGTTGGCGGCGCTGCTGGACCTCGAGGTATCAAGAACTGCGCAAGGAGAAACCCTGGTAGGCAGGTAATCCGGCGGGGCCCAGGGCCCACTATTTGCTGGACGAGACGTCCAACAACGCCATCATCGTCTGGGTCTCTTTCACCAGTTTTGCTGGGTCAAAACCTACAACATTCGCAATCTTGATTAGCTCGATAACGTCCAGGCGCCGCTGCACTGACTCGATTTTTGCAATGATGGATTGGTTCCATCCGAGAGCATCGGCCAAGGTTTGCTGACTCATGCCAGCCTTCACGCGCTTTTTGACTAGTGCCTGCACGAACTGTGCGTACGCTTCATCATGAAGCGATGCGGTTCGTGCTTTGTAAGGCGAGGTAGCCATCCTCGCGGCGTAAGTGCGTTAAAGCATAATGCCATAATCGGCTTGATCTACTTGCGGTTGCGCCGTGGCTTCGCCGGCAATGGTGTTTCGAGGCTCTGCTCGATTATCTCCATCATCGAAGAAGCCTTGAAGCCGATCACGGCTGCGAGTCGAACGAACTCGATAACGTCAAGCCTTCTTTGGGTTGTCTCAATCTTGGCGACGATTGACTGGTTCCAGCCGAGCGCCTCTGCCACTTCGCGCTGCGAAAGGTTGGCAGCATTCCTGAGCGCCACAAGCGACGCCACAAAGTTCGCGTAATCGCTGTCATGCAGCGACCTCGTGCGAGCCTTGTTAGACGATCGAGCCATTGCTCGTCGCCTAAGTGTATTATAGCATTATGCCATTATCGGCTCAAATGTGGATTGCCGGTCTTCGGGTACTCTGACGGCTTCTCGCGGAGTTGCATTCGGCGGGCACGTTAGCCCGACGCTTGAAGACTGCATCCCGAATGCGGACGGCCTAGTGTGACGAGCGATCGGCGAAACAAGAACAATCTTGAGGATGCGTTTGAGAAGCGCTCAGGCCAGTTGCGCTGGATCGCTCTGAGAGCGGGCGAACAGGAAGCCGAAGACGTAATTCAAGACGCCTTTCTCAAGGTTGTCGAGACATCCCAGTGCGAAGAGGTCCGCACGCTCGACAACCTCCTGTCACGCATCGTGCGGCGCGCGGCGATCAGCAATTTCCGCCGGCGCAAGACACGTGTAGACTATGCCCGGTCGGAGATAGGGGAGGGGGCTGTGGACCCGGCGGCCGATCCGGAACGCGCATTGATGGGAGCCCAGCGGCTGCAGCGCGTCATGGCCGTCATTGACGCCATGCCACAGCGGCGGCGCGAGGTATTCCTGATGCACAGGGTTGATGAACTCACCTATCCGCAGATCGCCCGGCGGGCCGGAATCAGCGTGAAGGCTGTCGAGAAACATATGCATCTGGCCATGCGCCAACTCTCTGACGCCGACGACTAGCTGCTGGTCGTGTCGTGCTGGCGCGCTGCTGGCTCCTCTCAAAGCGGTGACGACCTGAATGGGCGGTCGGTCGGGTAGCTGGCGATGAGACTGGAGAATGGGGTCTGAGAAGCAAGCGGCTTGTTTTGGCCGACAGCGTGCTTCTATACGCCATCGAACGAGACGCCATCATGGTGGACGCCAAGGCTCCATCCACGGCCCAGATTTCTCTGCAGGAAGCGACTACCGCGTCAGCCGGTTCGTGAACGACGTTGGGGGACCAGAAGGTCCGAAGGCTCCACTTCGAGTGCGTCCGCGATCCGCTCAATCACATCCACGCTAGCCGCATAGACCGAACGCTCCAGCGAACTGACGTATGTCCGATCAACGCCCGCCAGGTTTGCGAGCTCCTCCTGCGACACGCCAGCCGCCTGGCGCGCCCTGCGCAAATTGGCAGCAAAAGTCGCTCGTAGCCGCATGAGCCGGAGTCATGAGGAGCGACGTGTATACGACCACGGAGTATACTCGACAAAATCAGCGTTCGCGCTTTCGCCCGGGCGGTGCGGTCTTGCGCAATAGGTCTGCCGGATCCAGATCGAGGGCCTGTCCCAGGGCCTCGATACTATCTAGCGTCGCCGCATAAACAGATCTCTCAAGGGCGCTTATGTAAGTCCGGTCGAGGCCGGACCGACCAGCAAGCTCCTCCTGCGATAGCCCAAGAGCTTGCCGCCTCCCGCGCAAATTCATCGCAAAGGTGTCGCGAAGTGACATCTCCGCAAGGCAGCGCGTTGCAGAGTATTTCACCACGGAGTATACGCAACAAAACGCCAAAGCATTTCGACGAGGCGTGGCTGCTTCGCCTTCGACGAGGCGACCTCAGACAGGCCGCGGTTGGGCGACTCCTTGTGACACGAGACAAATCAAACACCGATGCCGAGATCGCAGCAGCCTTCGCGGGCGGCCGCAACAAATTGCGCGCAGTCGCGCTTCGGGCCGGGAAAGAAGAAGCCGACGATGTCGTCCAGGAAGCCTTTCTCAAAGTCGTAGAGACATCCCAGCGCGAAGAGGTCCGAACGCTCGACAACCTCCTGTCACGCATCGTGCGGCGCGTCGCAATCAGCAATTTCCGCCGGCGGAGGACACGTGTAGACTACGCCCGGTCGGAAATAGGGGAGGGAGCTGTTGGCCCGGCGGTCGATCCGGAACGCGCGTTGATGGGAGCCCAGCGCCTGCGTCGCGTCATGGCCGTCATTGACGCCATGCCTCTGCGGCGGCGCGAGGTCTTCCTGATGCACAGGGTCGATGAGCTTACCTATCCGCAGATCGCCCGGCGGGCTGGAATCAGCGTGAAGGCTGTCGAGAAGCATATGAATCTCGCCATGCGCCAGCTCTCCGACGCCGACGACTAGCTGCCGGTCGTGTCGTGCTGGCGCGCTCCTGGCTGTCCCCAAAGTGACGACGATCTGAATTCGCGGCCGATTCATCCTTGTGGGCTGGAGCGGACGAATGGATCCTGATAGCGAGCGGCTTGTTCTGGCCGACGGCGTGTACCTGTGTGTCGTTGAACGACACGCCGTCATGCTGGACCTCAGGACCGACACCTACAGCGCAGTTCCGCTTGGCGAAGACCTCGACGATGAGCCGTTCGCCGCCGAAGAACTTGAACGGCGGCTCCTGAGCCAGTTGCAACCGCACAGGACAAGTTTGCTGGGCGCAGGCGTTCTCGTAGCCGAGCCTGCGGGCGGGACGCCTGTTTCCGCGTACCGCTCGCTGGTGTCGCCTGCGCGGCACTTGCTCGGACGCGATGATGCCCGTTGCTTCGGGCTGACAGGGGAGGCGACGAGATCGCTGCGGATCGAAATCAGCGATGTCGTCCGCTTCGCTTCAGCGTCATTCCGGGCATCGCGCCTCCTGAAAACGCGACCGATCGGCGAAGTTGTCGGCGCGGTGCGCGCGCGCAAGGCTCGCCGACATGCCGAGGTGGTCCGGATCGACGATCTCAGGCGTCAGGTTTTGATTTTTCGCAGGCTCCGTCCGCTTTATCCTCGGCCATATCTTTGTCTCTTCGATGCTCTGGCGCTTGTCGAATTCCTGGCCCGTCGCGGGCATTTTCCAGCCTGGGTCTTCGGTGTCCAGCTTGAACCCTTCGGCGCGCATTGCTGGGTCCAGATCGACGACCGCGTGCTAAACGAAGAAACAGAATACGCCCGCGAGTTCACGCCGATCATGGCGGTCTAACTTGGCCAACCAGGATTGTGTCTTGAATGTCTGGGGTTCGCGGCTTCTACAATAGTGAGGGCTTGGGGTTGAGGCGGGCGTCGGATGCGCAGGAGTTGGGCGAGTATCGCGATGCTGGTGGTCACTGCGCACGCGGCGATCCTTGGGATCATCTATTTCGTGATCACGCGACGCCATCCCACGCCAGCACTGCTGATGGTGTTTGGCGTGTCCGCGCTTCTCCTGACTGTCGTGGCGATTATCGTGCTGGTAGGTCGCAACGGACCTGCCCAAGGCAAGTTGGACGCAAAGCCGTCGCCGCTGGCGCGCGTTTTCCAATCGCCTACCGCGTCCGCCGGTCAAGGGACGCTGCCGCTCATCGCCCTTGACCGCCGGCCTTGTGCGGCAGGCGCTGTCAGTCTGGGTCGCGCAAGCGGCCCCGGCTTCGCATTATGCCGCCGGGAAGCTCATTGGAGCATCCCATGACCGCCGAAACCCAAAGCATCCAGTTCATCCCGCTCAACCAGCTGATCCCGTCGCCGCGCAATGTGCGGCGCAAGGATCGCAAGGCTGATATCGACTCGCTGGCCGCATCGATCAGCGCGCGTGGACTTCTGCAGAATCTCTGTGTCGTCCCGTCCGCCGATGGCAAGTACGAGGTCGACGCAGGCGGCCGACGCCTTGCCGCCCTGAAGAAGCTGGCGCGCGACAAGACGATCCCGAAGGACTTCGCTGTTCCCTGCCATGTCGTCGCCCTGGAAGAGGGCCGCGAAGTCTCGCTGATCGAGAATGTCCATCGTGTCGCCATGGACGCGATGGATGAAGTGGACGCCTTCGCGGCGCTCATCGCCGAAGGCGCAACGCCAGACGATGTGGCGCGCCGTTTCGGGGTCACGCGCCGGCATGTCGATCAGCGGCTGGCGCTGGCCGGCCTGTCGCCGAAGATCAAGGCCGCGTGGAAGCGTGGCGATGTGAGCCTCGAAGCGGCGCGCGCCTTCTGTCTGGTGGAGGACCACGCGCAGCAGGAAGCGGTGTTCAAGAGTCTCGACCGTCCGGTCACGCATGCCGGTTCTGTCCGGGCTCGTCTGATGGAGGGGCGGATGCGGGCGTCCGATCGGCTGGCGCGGTTTGTCGGGCTGGAAGCCTATGAACTGGCCGGAGGCGCCGTTGTCCGTGACCTGTTCGATGTGGACGCCGTCTATGTCGGCGATCCAGCACTCATGACGCAGTTGGCTGAGCAGAAACTCAACCGCGCGAGACAGGCCTGGCTGGAGCAAGGCTGGGGTTGGGTCGATATCAATCTCGGCCAGAAGGGCGGGGAGGGGTATTCCGCCGTGCGCCTCCAGCCGGACTGGAGGGAGTTCACCGACGCGGAGGAGGCGGAGTTGTCGCGCCTGCGCAGTGAGTTGGAGGCGCTCGATGCCGTGCTGGATGATGACAGCGTGGAAGATGATCTGCGCTGGGAGACGCGCGACGATCTCGCGGCCGCCATCGAGACCCTGCGGCAGTCGGCTCGTGTGTGGGGCAAGGAGATCATCGCGCACGCGGGCGTCGTGTTGTCAATTAGTTACGATGCAGAGGTGCGCGCGGCCCTGGGCGTTGTCCGGCTGGCCGATGAGAAGACGATCAATGCGATCCGCAAGCGACTCGCAACCGATCATGCGAATGCCGATGACGGCGTAGTGGAAAGCGAAATCTCCTCCACTACGGATACGACGCCGATGGAGAGCGGCCTGCCCAAGACGCTGATCCGCGATTTGTCACACGCCCGGACACGCGCCATCCGCCTCCTGCTAACGCGTGATCGGGAAACTGCTCTTGCAGTGACTGTCGCCGCGATGATCGCGCGTTCCGTTTTCAAGAGCGAACTGCCGGGAATCGGAGTCGCGGCGCATACTGCGTACGTTAACGATCTTGACGATCTCGTTGAAACGCGCAGCGCAGTTCTTGCGCACGTTCCTGACGAAGAGGATGAGTTGCTGGATTGGTGCCTGATCCAACCGCCGGAGACACTCCTCTCACTGCTTGCCGTCGTCGTCGCAGATTCGGTTGATTTGGTTCACGAGAAGGGCTCGCTGGCCGACAATCGTCGCCATGCTCTGGCTGACAGGCTGGCATCTATCCTCGACCTCGATATGCGTCAGTTTTGGGAAGCGGACAGCTCATACTGGACGCGTCTTCCGAAGGCAGACCTTTTGGCGGCCTTTGCCGAGGCCCCAGTTCCCGCAAACCAATCGGAGCGATCGCGGGAGGCCGTCATCAAGGCGCACGCCAAACTCAAGAAAGACGAACTGGCCGCCAAGGTTGGTGAAGTGTTCGCAGGGGTTGGCTATCTGCCCGATCTGCTGGTCACGCCTGTTCCTGCGGGTGTTTTCGTGTTGACCTCTGCAGGTGCGGCGATTGCCGCTGAGTAAAAGTCACTGGTTGGAATCAAAGGGGCCGTCGGAAAACCGGCGGCCTCTTCTTTTCTCTTTTCGCAGACCCTAGGTCGGGCGGTGGGTCTGCGTGGCGATAACATGACGGGGCGAGCAAGGTCGATTTTCTGTCCGTCTTGCAATTAGTTCGCATTTGCACTAGGACGCGTTATGCTTAAAGTGCTCCGATTTCTGACTTTGGGTTGGTTTCTGTTGGGAGGCGGAAATGCTTTCGCGCAAGAACGACCGATCGAGAACGCGCAAATAATCTGGCGCCTCCTCGATTATGTTGGGGTCGATTACCCGGGCGCTGTAAGCGCTGGCGCGGTGGTCAATGACGCCGAGTATCGAGAGATGGTGGAGTTTGCTGCCGAGGTTGGCGTCCGGTTAAATGAGCTTCCAAGAAACGCCTACACGCCTGGGCTGACGGAACAGGTCCGGACCCTTCAGCGCCATATTGCCGACAAGGCGGACGCTAAGGTCGTTGCTGCCTCAGCGCACAGTCTGGCTGACACCATTCTAGCAGCGTTTCCTAGTCCCGTCGCACCCGCTGTGACCCCCGATATCCAGCGCGGCGCGTCGCTCTATGCGGAAAAGTGCGCCGATTGCCATGGCCTAACGGGCCTGGCCGATGGGCCAGGGGCCAAAGGTCTCGACCCGCAACCAATCGCGTTCGCGCAGGTTGATCGCGCGCGTGAACGCAGCATCCTTGGTCTCTATCAGGTCATCGGGCAGGGACTTGACGGCACCGCGATGGAGAGCTTCTCCGATCTGCCCGAACCCGACCGTTGGGCGCTGGCGTTCTACGTTGGCTCGTTTGCATTTTCGGATGAGCAGGCGTCACGGGGCGAGCAGCTCTGGAAATCTGACCCCGAACTCCGGGCCACTATCAACGGTCTGGCGGAGCTGACGCAGAAGACGCCGGCGACAGTCGCGGAGACAATCGGCGAGACGAACGCGAGAGCCGTCACCGCCTATCTCCGTCGTAATCCAGCCGCGTTGACAGACAAGCCCGAAGGCGGACTGACATTGGCCCGCTTGCGCCTTCTGCAAAGTGGGGAAGCCTATCGCGCTGGAGATCAGTCCCGTGCGCGCGACCTAGCGCTATCTGCTTACCTCGATGGATTCGAGCCGAGCGAGCCGGCCATCTCTATGAGGGATCCGGCATTGTTACGAGATGTCGAGACAGCTATGGCCGACCTGCGAGCCGCCATTGGTAACAAGGCTGCCGTGGCAGATGTCGACGCCAGCAACGCGCGCGTTGTCGCGCTCTTCGATCGGGTGGAGACTGTCCTCAACCCGACCGAAGCGGACGGGGGGGCCGGTTTCCTCGGAGCCTTCACAATCCTGCTGCGCGAAGGCCTGGAAGCGCTGCTCATTGTGGTGACGATGTTGGCGTTTCTGCGAAAAGCGGAGCGTGTTGACATGACCCGGTATGTCCACATCGGATGGGTTTCGGCTTTGCTCGCGGGCGCCGCGACTTGGGCTGTCGCGACCAATCTCATTCAGATTAGTGGCGCGAGTCGCGAGCTGACGGAGGGATTTGGCTCGTTGCTAGCGGCGGTCGTTCTGATCGGGGTCGGCATCTGGATGCACGGGAAGGGGCAAGCCGACGCCTGGCAGATCTACATCAAGGAAAAACTGTCCCAAGCGCTTACGAAGAAATCCGCATGGTTCCTGTTCGCCATGGCGTTTGTCGTCGTCTATCGCGAAGTCTTTGAGACGATCCTGTTCTTCACGGTGCTCTGGAGCCAAGGTGAGGGCGTCGCCATGCTCGCGGGCGCAGCGGCAGCAATTGTCGTCCTCGCAGGCATTGCCTGGGCCATGCTGCGGTACAGCCGCCGCTTGCCGATCGGAAAGTTTTTTTCATGGAGCGCAATTCTGATGGGGGCTCTGGCGGTGGTGCTGACAGGAAAGGGAGTTGCGGGTCTGCAGGAAGCCGGACTCGTTGATGTGCGCTCGCTGGCTGCTGCGCCGCGGATCGATATCCTCGGTCTTTACCCCACTTGGGAAGGCGTGATCGCGCAATCGCTGGTCATTCTGGCGCTAGTTATTGGGTTTTGGCGGGCGTCCCGGCCAGCTTCTACAAGCGCGCAGTAGTCATGGACGTGTTGCTGGCATTTCGGTGTGGAGTCGCGGGAGCGCTTGGCGCCCCACTGGTGCTGCATCGTCAACTGGACCGCGGTCGGCCAAAATGCGGTGGGATGTGCCGGACAGTCGTCGGCGGAGAAATGTAGCTGTTGGCGAAGGATGACCACACCTGTTGCCGCCGGAGCACTCGCTCTTACCAGGGTGGGCGTCTGCGCAGTTGCGGCGGAATGAAAATGTCGGAACCTTGCCCGGGGTGATCTGGCCAAGGCTCCTTCAGTCTCGCGCTTCCTAGCTCCGGTCTCGCGGCGGCGTCGCCGTCGCAAAAGGCGGTCAACATCAGCCAGTCGATTTGTTCGTGGTTCCGGCCGGATCACATACCCGGCCGGTCAAAGCCTTTGCTGCGCGATCACAGCGTGCTTGTAGGTCGGCGTCGTCCGGCGATGCTTGCAGCTTCATGCGCAATTGATTGCAATTGTTCACCAGAGCTTGCCGGCCGATATCTGCACGGGGTCCATGTTGTTGGGCGCCGCAAGGATTGCTGACGTGAGCGCCGAAGGTGGGTTTTCCATGATTGGGAAAATCGGGCGGTGAAGCCCAGGCCGCCTGGGAAATGAAGGCCGCGCTGAGGGCGATAAGGATGGTACGCATTGTATTGATCTCCTGGGGTCGAACGTGTGAGATGCGAAAAACTTTGGTTATGCCGAAGTCCGGTCGCTGTAAGATGCTTCTAGGTGTGGGACTCTGGCCGTGAATTCTGTCTCGCGCCGCGAAGGCAGAGGACCAAGATCGCGGCGCATGGCAGGACAAAGACGAGCGGCGTGAGAGCGGCAAGCGAGAGCCAGTGCTGGCTGACGGCGAAAGCGGCGGCGCCTGATATCAGCACAAGCATCGCTACGATTGCGCCGGCGCGACCAATTTTGCTTCGAGTGTTCGTGCTTGGCTCCGCTGTGCGAGAAGGGGAGGAGAGCATGACGGCGTATGGCGAGGCTGGAGGATCTGAGTCCATGTTTGTGTCTCCGGTTCAAGGCGATGACTTTCGCCCGTGGTCCAACGTGCCAGCACGATCCAAACTTGGAGCAGCGATGCTGCCGTGGCTGAGGAGAGCGTGTCTGTGTGTATGGCTTCGCGACCGGGGCCGCGAACGATACAGCTTGATGAGTTTCAGCTGTCGCGCGGCGCGGGCGCGCGCATTGATCCCGTCGCGCCACCTCCTCAGAAGCGCGAGCGCCAAATGTTGCGCAATTATCTGGCCGTTATTTCCGACGGGATTTGCGGCATCGTGCCCTGCACACTAGGTAGGCTGTCAAGATTCGAAGTTGCGCGATCCAGGGCGCTCTGGACGATGGCTATTGGTCGGCGCATTTAAATTTCATTTCAGGTGTATCGTTGCGGCGATCAGCTCCGTACCGGTAACTGAGACCCAAGGATTCGAGCGCCGTCACGGCTATGGCGGGCTTTACCTGAGGAGGCGGACTACATGGACGGTATGAGTCTCTGCCGATCTCACGATTTCGGACCGCTCTGTGGGGCTGTGCGTGAGTGCCGCAGCTTGGCCGGGAATGGCGATCGGCGCGACACGTGAGTGCTTATGAAGAAGGCCTGCACGTTTTGATCACACAAGGACTCCAGGGGGACGCTGCCGCCTATCGTCAATTCCTTGACCGCCTCGGCGGAATGTTTCGTACCTTTTTTCGTCGCAAGCTCCGATCGGAAGACGTGGCGCACGCCGAGGATCTCGTGCAGGAAACTCTTCTCGCCATTCACCTGCACCGGCACAGCTACGATCCATCACGCCGCATAACGGCCTGGGTCTACGCTATCGCGCGCTACAAGCTGATTGACCACTACAGGCGCTCGCCGGCGTTGCGCCAATTTGTACCTGTCGATGACATCGACGATCTGTTTTCGGGTGATGTGGCGGACGCTAGCGATCCGGCGCGCGATATCGCAGCCATGCTCAAACATCTTCCTGTCAAGCAGAGCACGGCCATTCGACTGGTAAAGCTTGAGGAGCTTACTTCGAAGGAGGCGGCCCAGCGTATGGGCGTGTCGGAGGCAGACGTGAAGATCAATCTTCACCGAGGATTGAAAAAGCTTATGGCTCTTTCCGCCAGCAAGGACGTGGCATGAAAACCGATCGCTTGATTGATGCGCTGGCGCACGACACCGGCGCAACACCGCGATACGTCGCCGAGAGGCGATTGGCGATGGCCGGTATTGCGGGGTTGGCGGTAGCTTTCGCCATGGTTGTGGCCGTTTTCGGAGTTCGAGAAGACTTCGGGAGTTCCATGACAGTCGTGTTGCTCAAGACCGCGTTTGGCGTTGTGGCGCTGGCTGCCGCCTTGCCGTTGCTCCTCGAACTTGCCCGACCAAATACGGGCGCCAGGCGTGCCGTAGGGCCAGCGGCTTTGTTTGCGGCGGCAAGTGTCGCAATTGCGATGGGCGCTTTCCTTCTTACGCCTCCAGAAGCGCGCATGAGCGCCTGGGTTGGCGGCGGAATGCCCGAGTGTCTCTACCGCATTCCGCTGCTCGCGGTTCCTGTCGCGGTAGCGCTGTTTCTTGCTGTTCGCGGCCTTGGCCCGACGCGGCTGACCTTGGCGGGCGCAGCGATCGGCGGCGTCTCCGGAAGCATTGCCGCGATCGCCTACTCCAGCTGCTGCCAGATGGACACCGCACTCTATGTTGCGAGCTGGTATCTGGCGGCAATTCTCTTTTGCTCAGCGATCGGGGCCGTGGTGATTGGGCGGGCGCTGAAATGGTAAAGGTATCTTTGCAGGTGAGCCGACGGACGGATGCCGCCGACACCACTATTCCCGCATTTCTTGATTGTCGTTGACGCAATGTTGTCCTTCTTGCAATACTTAGAGATCATGCGGCGGATTTGGCTCACTCTGTTAGTCGTCTTCTCGCTCGCGGTCGGCGGAGTTGCGAGCGCGTCGGCTGCGCAGACCTGCCCGTTCAAATCGGCTCCTGTGGCAAAGCATGATTGCTGTCCGGTCGACGCCATGAAAAAGTCGCCCGGCAGCCCCCACAATTCAAAGAAGCTGACGGACTGTCAGTTGGGGCAATCATGCAGGGGTTCCTTCGCTGTGCCAGTCAGCGTGCCAATTCTGGAATCTGTCCTGATCGATGGCGTCAACCCCGCGCCTGTCTTCGCTGACGTTCGGCACATTTCAACCGTCTCGTTCGCCTTCTGGCGCCCTCCGCGGATCGTCTGATCGGTTCGATCAGCCGCCGCACGAGCGATCGTGTCGGCACTCATCCGCGAGCACACCGCCGGAGACTTTCACATGCGTTTCGCGTGGCTTTGCGGCTGCGTCATGGGCGTCGCTCCCATGGCGTCGGCCGACCCCCTGACGTTCGCCGAAGCACTGGGACGCGCCAGCGCCGAAGCGCCGGGCGTTCTTGCGCGCCGGGCAGATACCGAGGCAGCAAGGTTGCTGATCAAGCCGGCGGGTGAATTGCCCGACCCGCAGCTAGCGCTCGGCGTCCAGAACCTGCCAGTGACCGGACCAGACCGCCTGGAGCTCAACCGAGACTTCATGACGATGCAAAGCGTCGGCGTGATGCAGGAGGTTCCGAACGGGGAGAAGCGCGAGGCGCGTGTCCTCAAGGCGACCGCGGACGCCGGCACGGCCCGCGCCGCGCTCGACGTGGCGCGACTGGAAGCGCGACTGGAGGCGGCGCGCTGGTGGATCGAAGCCTATTACGGTGTTGAGGAGTTGCGGGTTCTCGAGACTGTCCTGCGTGAACTGGACGGGCTGGTCGAAGCGACGACAGCGAGCCTGTCCGCCGGATCGGGCTCCGCCGATGCGGCGCTCGCAGCCCGGCTCGAAGCCTCTCGCATCGCGGATCGTATGACCGATACACGGCTGCGGATCGTCGCGGCGCGCGCCGAACTGGAACGCTGGGTTGGACCACTGGGAACGGACGATATCGGTCCAGCTGCGCCGTCCTTCGACATCCAGCCGAACATGCTCCGGCTGCATCTTGAGCATCATGTCGCCGTCGCCCTGGCCCTGGCGGAAATCGCGCAAGCCAGGGCCGGGGTCGATCTCGCCCGCGCCGACCGGAACTCCGACTGGTCGTGGGAGGTGATGTACCAGAAGCGTGAGCCAGCCTTCAGCGACATGGTGTCGTTTGGCGTCCGCTTCAGCCTGCCGCTGTTCCAGTCGTCGCGGCAGTCACCGACAATTGACGCCCGTCAGGCCGAACTGAGACGCGCGCAGGCTGATCGCGATGGAGTACTCCGGCAACATCGCGCGCACCTTGAAACCATGCTGGCGGATTATGCAGCGACCCGCGAGCGTCTCGACCGTCTCTCCGCCGTCCAGCTGCCCCTGGCACGGCAACGGCAGGCGGTCGCGGAAGCAGGGCAGGCGGCGGGAACCGCAAGCCTCGCCGATACGATCAACGCCCGCACGGCGGTTCTCGAAATCGACCTTCAGCGCTTCGCCCTTGAACGTCAGCTGACGCAGCTCGGGGCGACACTCACCATCGAGCACGGCGAGACGATGTCATGAGCAGCTCACGAGCAACACGTCGTTGGACAGCGATCATCGCCGCGGGCGCAGCCGTCATCGGCGTCAGCGCTGCTGCGGGTTACTGGCTTGGTCAATCGCGCGGATCCGGGACGGGGCCGGGAACCGGGCAGGCGGACGAGACCGTACTCTACTGGTACGACCCCATGGTCCCCGACCAGCATTTCGACAAGCCGGGCAAATCCCCGTTCATGGATATGGAACTCGTGCCACGGTACGCGAACGAGGCGCCGGACACGGCGTCAGTGCGGATAGAACCGGGCGTTACGCAAAATCTGGGGCTGCGGCTTGCCGTCGTTGAACGAAAGCCGGTGCAGGCCCGCGTTCTCGCCTCAGGAACGCTGACGTTCAATGCGCGCGATGTGACGGTGATCGAAGCCCGGTCGCCCGGGTTCGTGGAGCAGGCCCGTCCGCTTGCGATCGGCGACATCGTAAGGGCAGGGGATGTCCTGGCCGACCTGCGCATTCCGGCATGGACCGGCGCCATCGCAGAATACCTCGCCTTGCAGCGTTCGGACGATCCAATGCTTGTCGCCGCCTCGCGCCAGCGCCTGCTCATGCTCGGCGTTCCCGAGACAGATATCCGGCGGGCGGAGCAGGCCGGCGTAGCGCCGTCCACGTTTGCGATCCGGGCGTCAATCGGGGGAGCCGTGACAGCTCTCGGCGTCAGGGATGGCATGACGATCAACCAGGGCGCGCCCATCGCTTCGATCAATGCGCTGTCTCCTGTCTGGCTTGTCGCTTCCGTTCCTCAGGCCATCGCGGGCCAGCTCAAACCCGGCGCCGGCGTTGCGGCGACATTGCCGGCTTTTCCTGGCGAGACCCTTCGCGGGACAATCGAAAGCATCCTGCCTCAGGCCAGCATGGCGTCACGAACAATCGAGGTGCGCATCGCGCTGCCCAATCCCGGCGGACGCCTGCGTCCAGGCATGACGGCCGAGGTCGATCTGTCAGGCGGCGAAGCACGCGAAGTTCTGGTGGCGCCAGCGGAGGCGGTGATCCGGACGGGCCGCCGGTCGGTGGTCATCGTCGCGAGCAATGAGGTGGGGCGGTTCATGCCTGTCGAGGTCGAACTAGGAGGCGCATTCGGCGACGACGTCGAGATCGTCAGCGGCCTCGACGCCGGGCAGCGCGTCGTCGCGTCGGGCCAGTTCCTGATCGACTCCGAAGCCAGTCTGACGGGCGTGCTCGCACGGCTCAGGAGTGCGAGCGGCCCCCCTGCTTCATCGGGCGGGTCCTACACCTCGGTCGGCCGTGTGACGGGGGCGGATGCAACAGGCGTCACCCTCGCGCACGAACCCGTCCCGGAGCTCAACTGGCCCGGGATGACAATGAAGTTCGGCTGGGGCGCGGCGCGGCCGGTCGCCGGGATCGAGCCGGGCGACGAGGTCGATTTCCGGTTCCGGGAAGGCGGCGCTGGCTATGAGCTGGAGACGATCACCCCAAGGGGCGCACAGCAATGATCGCCTCCATCATCCGCTGGTCTATCGCGAACCGCGTTATCGTTGTGATCGCCGCCCTGTTTCTGGCGGCGGCGGGCGCGGTTGCGGTGCGGTCAACGCCTGTAGACGCCTTGCCCGACCTGTCAGATGTCCAGGTCGTGATCCGAACCAGCTATCCGGGTCAGGCGCCGCAGATTGTCGAAGACCAGGTCACCTATCCGCTCACCACCACGATGCTGTCCGTGCCGGGCGCGCGAACGGTGCGCGGATATTCCTATTATGGCGACTCTTTCGTCTACGTGATCTTCGCGGAGGGCGTCGATCTCTACTGGGCGCGGTCCCGGGTTCTGGAATATCTCACGCAGGCGCAGCGCGCCCTGCCCGCAGGCGCGCAGGCCAGCCTCGGGCCAGACGCAACGGGCGTCGGCTGGGTGTTCCAGTACGCGCTTGTGGATCGCACGGGCCAGCATGATCTCGGACAGTTGCGCAGCCTGCAGGACTGGTTCCTGAACTTCGAACTCAAGTCCGTTCCCGGCGTGTCGGAGGTCGCAAGCCTTGGCGGCATGGTGCGGCAATACCAGATCGTCCTCGATCCGCAACGCATGGCGTCGTACGGCGTCATCCAGCAACAGGTCGCCGACGCAGTCCGGCGCGCTAACCAGGAATCCGGCGGCGCGTCGATCGAGATCGCCGAAGCCGAGCACATGGTGCGCGCGAGCGGCTATCTGAAAACCCCTGAAGATTTCAGCGCGATTCCGCTGAGACTGGCCGAAGGAGCCGTCCCGGTCACGCTGGGCGATGTCGCCTGGATCGAGGTCGGTCCGCAGGCGCGCCGCGGGATCGCCGAGCTGAACGGCGAGGGCGAAGTCGCGGGCGGCGTGGTGGTGATGCGCGCGGGCGCCAATGCGCGCGATGTCATCGCGGAGGTGAAGCGCCGGATCGACATCCTGAAGCTGCGGCTGCCTCCGGGCGTCGAGATCGTGACGACCTATGACCGGTCGCAGCTGATCGACCGCGCCGTCGAGAATCTCTCCCACAAGCTGATCGAGGAATTCATCGTCGTCGCGCTGGTCTGCGCGCTGTTTTTGTTTCACCTGCGCTCGGCGCTTGTTGCGATCATAACGCTGCCGCTCGGCATTGCCGCAGCCTTTCTGGTGATGCGGGTCCAGGGCGTCGAAGCCAACATCATGTCCCTGGGCGGCATCGCCATCGCCGTCGGCGCCATGGTCGATGCCGCCATCGTTATGGTCGAGAACGCGCACAAGAAGCTGGAGCGCTGGCGCGAGAGGCATGACGGCGCACCGCCCCGCGGCGCCGACCACTGGCGGTTGATCGGCGAGGCGTCGGTCGAGGTTGGCCCGGCGCTTTTCTTCAGTCTCCTGATCATCACGCTGTCCTTCCTGCCGGTATTCGCGCTCCAGGCGCAGGAAGGCCGGCTGTTCGCCCCGCTCGCCTTCACCAAGACCTACGCCATGGCGGCGGCGGCGGCGCTCTCGATCACGCTGACCCCGGTGCTGATGGGCTACTGGATTCGCGGGCGCATTCCGCATGAGCGGTCAAATCCGATCAATCGCGTGCTGGCGGCGATCTATCGCCCCGGCATCGATTTCGCGCTGCGGCGTCCGGGGGCGATCATCGCGGCGGCATGTGTCGTGCTGGCCTCGACGGCCTGGCCGATCACGCGCCTCGGCGCCGAGTTCATGCCGCAGATGGACGAGGGCGATCTGCTCTACATGCCGACGGCGCTGCCGGGGCTCTCCGCATCTGAAGCCTCCGAATTGCTGCAGCAGACCAACAGGATGATTCGGACTGTGCCCGAGGTCGAGACGGTGTTCGGCAAGGCGGGCAGGGCGGAGACGGCGACGGATCCTGCGCCGCTTGAGATGTTCGAGACGACGGTCAAGCTCAAACCGCGCGAAGCCTGGCGCTCCGGCATGACGCCCGACAGGCTCGTCGCCGAGCTGGATGCGGCGGTTCGCGTGCCAGGGCTCACCAATGTCTGGGTGCCCCCGATCCGCAACCGCATCGACATGCTGGCGACCGGCGTCAAAAGCCCGATCGGCGTCAGGGTCAGCGGGCCCGGCCTTGGATCGATACAGACGGCGGCTGAGCGCATCGAGGAGATCGCGAGCGGCGTTCCGGGGGTGTCGTCAGCCGCGGCCGAGCGGCAGGCCAGCGGCCGCTATCTCGACATCCACATTGATCGCAATGCGGCCGCGCGATATGGCCTCAATATCGCCGACGTGCAGGACGTCGTCTCCGGCGCTATCGGCGGCGAACAAATCGGCGAACTCATCGACGGCCGCGCGCGTTATCCGATCAGCCTGCGCTACCCGCGCGAACTGCGCGACAGCCCGGAACGCATTGCGGCTCTTCCCATTGTCACGGAGGGCGGCCTGCTCTTGACGCTGGGCGAGGTCGCCGATGTCGCCGTTGCTGACGGTCCGGCCATGATCCGGAGCGAGAACGGGCAGCTGGCGGCGTTCGTCTATCTCGATGTGCGCGGGCGGGATCTCGCATCTGTCGTCGCGGACGTTCAGCGCGCGCTGGCGAACGAGACATTCGCCGCGGGCGTCACGATCTCCTATGCGGGGCAGTTCGAGTACCTCGCGCGCGCGTCCGAGCGGCTGGCGCTGGTCGGCCCGGTGACAGTGGCCATTATCTTCCTGCTGCTTTTTCTGGCGTTCCGGAAGGTCGACGAGGCATTGCTTGTTCTGGCCAGCGTGCCGTTCGCGCTCACGGGCGGTGTCTGGCTGGTCTATGCGCTGGGCTATGAGTTCTCCGTCGCCGTAGCGGTCGGGTTCCTCGCGCTGGCGGGTCTGTCCGCCGAGTTCGGCGTCGTCATGCTGGTCTACCTGCGCAACGCCCTGCAGGAACGCGCCGACCAGAACGAGCCCCTCACGCCGGCAATCATCGCGGAAGCCGTGCGGGAAGGCGCGCTGTTGCGCCTGCGTCCCAAGGCCATGACGGTTGCCGTGGTTCTGGCCGGGCTCCTTCCCATCCTGTTCACGGGCGGAACAGGCGGCGAGGTAATGCGCAGGATTGCCGCGCCCCTGGTTGGCGGAATGATCAGCGCGCCATTCCTGTCTCTTCTTGTCATTCCCGCGGCGTACCTGATGATCCGGCGCCGCGGCCGGGCGCAGTCAGCGCCTGTTGAGACTCGGATCGTTCACGCAGGAGATGCATCATGAAAATTAAGACGTCCGCAGCGGGCCTTCTGGGCGCCGCAGCGCTTGGCCTTGCCGCGTGTTCGCCAGATCCAGCAGCTCCCGCCGAACCAGGGGCGCCTGCGGCTTCAGCGCCAGCCGCAGACAACCCGATGGCGGACATGCCCATGAATACACCCGCGGCGGCGGGACCGATCATGGGCGCTGGCAAGGTGACTGCGATCGACGCCGCGGCAGGAACAGTGACGCTCGATCATGACCCGATCGCGGCGCTCAACTGGCCCAGCATGTCGATGGCGTTCACGGCGTCCGACCCTGCGCTTCTTGCAGGAATCGCCGTTGGCGACACGGTATCGTTCGAGATCAAGAGCCAGGCTGAATCGACGGTGGTCACGCAGATCCACAAGCAATAGCAGCGGCGCGAGCATTCAGAAGATCCGAGGCCCATCCCCCAACCCTGGGCCGAGGAAGGGGCGGACGCCGGGAAACGGCGCCCGCCACCTATCCTGGAAGCGGGACGGTTCGGCGTGCGGCAACTCCAGCGGTTGGAATGAGGGATCAAGGCAGTGGACGCGTATGTGCAGTACGGACTCAGCTGCATCTCGCCGTCGAACCTATCCATGGAACAAAGATTCATGCCGGACAATCGCACGCCCCTCCTTGATCGGCGGCATTTTCTCAGGACGACGGGTCTGGCGGGCGTGGCCGTGGTCGTCGGTCCTGTCGCTTGGGCGCAACATGCTTCGGCCGCGGCAAGGGAGCCTCAAACCTTGTCCGGCCCGGACATCTATCTGACGATCGGCCACAGCCAGGTCACGATAGATGGCAGGACGGGGCACGCCATCACCATCAACGGCTCCGTTCCCGGGCCGATAATCCGTCTCAGGGAAGGTCAGACAGTCCGACTGCATGTCACGAACACGCTCGAAGAAGACACGTCGATCCACTGGCACGGGCTTCTGGTCCCGTTCGAAATGGATGGCGTGCCTGGCGTGAGCTTCCCCGGGATCCGCGCCGGTGAAACTTTCACATACGAATTCCCCGTGAAGCAGTCAGGCACCTACTGGTTCCACAGCCACTCTGGCCTGCAGGAGCAGGAGGGACACTACGCGGCGATGATCATCGATCCCGCAGGTCCCGATCCGGTGGCATACGATCGCGAGCATGTCATTGTTTTGTCGGACTACAGTTTCATCCATCCACACCGCCTGTTCCAGAAGCTCAAGCAGGAAGCGGGCGTGTTCAATTTTCAGAAGCAGACCATCGCGGGACTTCTGGCTGGCAAGGACCAGTCGCTGGCAGAGCGCATGGAGTGGGCCCGCGAGCTCATGGATCCGACCGACATCTCGGACATTACGGGGGCGGTCTATTCCTTCCTCGTCAACGGTCGCGGACCTGCCGACAACTGGACGGGTCTCTTCACACCGGGCGAGCGCGTCCGTCTGCGCTTCATCAACGCTGCGGCGCAGACCATTTTCAATGTGCGCATTCCTGGCCTGAAGCTCAGTGTCGTGGCAACCGACGGGCAGAATGTGCGTCCAGTGACGGTTGACGAGTTCCAGATTGGCAACGCGGAAACGTACGACGTCATCGTCACGCCGACCGAAGATCGCGCGTTCACGCTGGTTGCTGAGGCCGTTGATCGTTCGGGGATGGCGCGCGCAACGCTTGCGCCGCGCCTTGGCATGACAGCGGAAGTCCCGCCCCTGCGAGAGCGTCCTCTCGGGACGATGAAAGATATGGGCATGGCGCACGACATGAGCGGCATGAGCGGGGCGGAACATGCCGGCCATTCTGGTATGGCTGCGATGGCTGTGCCCGGCATGGCCGCGCCACGCGTACGTGGGTCCGATGTCATGGGTGACATGGCTGGGATGGAAGGCATGGACATGTCCATGCGGAACTGGATGAACGCCCCGCAGGTCGAACTTGGGCCGGGTGTGCAGTCAATTGCCCCCATGCCGATGGATCGCACGGGAGAAACCGGGCAGGGCCTTGAGAGCGTTGGCCATCGTGTTCTTGTCTATAAGGACCTTATCGCGCTTGAACCGAACGCCGACACGCGCGCGCCATCGCGCGAACTGGAGATCCGCCTCACCGGCAACATGGAGCGATTCATGTGGGGCTTCGATGGCAAGAGATACTCTGACAAGCCGGCGCCCTACGCCTTCCGCAAGAACGAACGGGTCCGTGTCAGTCTCGTCAATGACACGATGATGGCGCATCCCATTCACCTGCATGGACATTTCTTCGAGCTGGCGCAGAGAGCCCCGCTTGGCCACATGCCGCGCAAGCACACGGTGATCGTCGCTCCGGGCGGGATTGTGAAGTTCGACTTCACGGCCGAGCCCGGCGACTGGGCGTTCCATTGCCACATGCTTTACCACATGCATGCCGGGATGTTTCAGGTCTTCACTGTACGCCCGCTCGATGGAGCTGCCGCATGAACCGGTATCTTCTTCTTGCCGCTCTATCCCTTGGCACAACAGCTCCGGCGCTCGCACAGCACGAAGGCCATGGGACGCCACAGACGCCGGCTCCCCAAGCGCCCGCGCCTCAAACGCCTACGCCAAAGACCCCAGTGCCGCAACCGGCAGCGCCTGCTGAACCGCACGCACAGCACGATCACGGCGACAAATCCGCCGCTGATGTGCCGAGCCAGCATGCCGGCCACGAGATGGCTGAGGAGTTCGTTGATCCGCCGGAGGCTGGCAATGATGTACCGCCCGACGCACCTGCTGAATTTGTTGCCGATCGCTTCTTTGGAGTGGACGACATGAATCGGGCGCGCGGCATCCTGCGCGACGAGCATGGCGGTGCTGTCACGTACAAGATCATGGGCGACATGATCGAGTATCGCAGCCAGGACGGCGAGGATGGCTATGCCTGGAATGGCGAGGCATGGTTCGGCGGCGACATCGATCGCTTTGTCATCAAGACCGAAGGCGAAGGTGGCGAGGATATCGAGAGCGCAGAAATCCAGGCGCTCTACTCGCGCGCCTGGGATCACGTCACTGACCTTCAGATTGGCATCCGACAGGACATCGAACCCAATCCTTCGCGTACCTACCTTGCGCTCGGCTTCGAGACGGTCCTGCCTTACTGGTTCGAGGTTGAGGGAGCGGTGTTCGTCGGCGAACGCGGCCAGGTGCTGGGACGCCTCGATGGCAACTACGATTTCCAGCTAACGCAGCGACTCGTCCTCCAGCCGCGCGCCGAGGTGAATTTCGCCGCCAGGGATGATGCAGCTATCGGTCTTGGCTCCGGGCTTTCCGACGCGGAAGTGGGTCTGCGTCTCCGCTATGAGTTTCAGCGCGAGTTCGCCCCCTACATCGGCGTCTCGTGGGAACGAAAGTTTGGCGACACTGCCGGCTACGCCCGGGCGAGCGGCGACCGTGCCGAATCGACAAGTTTCGTCGTCGGCCTGAGAGCTTGGTACTGATCGCGTTTCCTGCGAGAAGGCGCTGCCGGGCCAATCCCGTCCTGACGTTAGCGCTCCTACGCTCGGCCTCTTGCAGGACTGCGTTGGCGCAAAGCGCGAGGCAAAAAAGACTTATCGTGAGCAAGCTAGCCTTCCAGTGGTCGAGGCTGGCTGAGGGGTTCGGCAAACCAGTGCGTATAGCTTCTGGGGGCGCAACACTTGTTTGCGTCGAAGGCGGACCGGAGCGGGCAAATTGGCTGACATCGCTGATATCGTGAGATGCCCGTCATCGCACGGGGCTCTGACGTTGGACCGCAATGCTGGCAAGTTCGTCGCGCAAAATGGCACGGCGTACTCGTTCGGCGATGATATCGGTTGTTTCCTCGCCCCCGTGGAAGCCAACGACGGCAATCGCAGCACGCGGGCCTTCTACGACGAGGGCGGATGGGCAATGGACGCCGACGGTCTCTATGAAGATACCAAGAGGTTTGTCGATACGCGGCCGTCTTCTCTCCGCTTTACACGCGCCTGCATGCGTCGCCTGCAAAAGTACTTCAACAAGGGTGGCCAGTACTTGCTGGATGCGGGAAGCGGCCCGATCGCCCACAAGGAACTGCTGGGGTACGGAGACAAGTTCGACAAGCGTGTTTGCCTCGATCTTTCGGTCCCCGCATTGCGCGAAGCGCGGCGCAAACTCGGCGACCGGGGCATTTACCTTCAAGGCGATCTCACGAACCTGCCGATCCAGCCCAACGTGATGGACGCCGTGATGAGCTATCACGTGATCTATCAACTGCCACCCGAGCTACAGGCCGCAGCGTTTCGCGAGCTTTGGCGTGTTCTGAAGCCGGGCGGTGTTGCCGTGATCGTTTACTGGTGGGGGGCGCCCAAGCTTGCCTGGCGAGTTGAGCGAGTCGCGAACGTCTTGCTCGGCAAAGCAAGGCACGCAGCTGATCAGGTGTCGGGTTCAGATCCGGGCGAAGTCCCCGACCACAATCCGCTCCCCTATGAATGGTTCACATCGCAGGATTGGCCGTTTCCGTACAAACTCGACACGTACCGGATTGTCCCCAACTCGTTCCTCAAATCCTCGATACCCGACGATTGGCGAGGAGCGGCATTCTTGGGGCTGCTGATGACGTTTCAAAGGCTCGCTCCTGGGTACTGTGGCAAGCATGGTCTGATGCCAGCCATCGTCGTCCGGAAGAGTCACCCTTCAGAGCCCTCGCGCCATACTGAGGCAGCTGCGCGTCATCGCTAGCGTTCGTCAATCAGACTGCCACCAGCTCACAGCTGGCGATGTGGCAGTCCCATCAAGCCCACACTGGAACGAGATTGGAGAAAGTAATGACACGCCAAGAGATCCGGTTGCTGGTGATAGCTTCACTTTTCACGACAGCACCCGCTGCGGCCGTCGCGCAGGACAGTCATGCGCACGTGGCGGTCGCTATGTCGTTGGAAGCGCAGGAAGCCGCGAAGGTGGTCGATGCTTTCCACGCTGCGCTCGTCAATAGCGATGGCGCTGCCGCCGCAGCACTGCTGGCCGTGGACGTGCTGATCTTCGAGAGCGGCCATGCGGAGCGATCAAGAGCCGAGTATGCTTCGCATCATGCGGGGGCTGACGCCGCCTACGCTGCGGCTGTTCCGTCAAGACTCATGCGGCGCAACGGCTTTGTCGATGGCGATACCGCCTGGATCGTCAGCGAAAGCCGGGCGACCGGAAATTACAAAGACAAGCCCGTTGATCGCGTGACGACTGAAACAATGATCCTGCGCAAGACCGCCGAAGGCTGGCGCATCGCACATATTCATTGGTCGTCGCGCGCTGCAACGTAATTGCCGGCTAAGGTTCGTCGACATCAAGGCCGTCGGCCTTGAGCGTCTCCGCAAGTAGCTTGCGCGCGCGGTAGACGCGGGTCTCGACCGCCTTCGCCGAGATACCGAGCGCTTCGCCAGCTGCTGCTTGAGACAAGCCTTCGAATGCGGTGAGGAGGAGAGGCTCCTTGAGCTGACCCGGCAGCGCTGCAATCGCCCGGTCAAGACGGGTCAGCGCGGCTTCATCGTTGTCGTCTGAGCTTGCCGACGCGTAGGCGTCTGGCGCGGCAGTGGCTTCATCAAGCGTTCCAGCCGCATAGAAGAACCGCCGGACAGCGCGACGGCGACCCCAGTCCCGGCATTTGTTGAGCGCGATCCGGCGAAGCCAGGTCGCCGCGGGACGAGCGGGATCATAACGCCCGAGCGCCTGCCAGGCTGAAACGAAGGTTTCCTGAAGCAGATCATACGCCTCATCGGCATCGCCAACGTAGCGGCGGATGAAACGGTAGAGCGGTTCCTGGTGGCGCCGGACAATTTGGTTGAAGGCTGACCGATCGCCCTTGATCGCACGCGCCGCCAGCGCGGCGTCGCTGTCGTCCGGATTGGTACCGCTCATTTGGCGTCGGCGGTCAACGCCTCGCCGATCCTGTCGTCGAACTGCCTGCGCTGTTCCGGAGTGAGCACGTTGCGCATCGCGAAGATGTGCGCGATCGTCTCCGTCTGAAGCGCTCCCATAGCATCGTGGAAATGATGGACAGCAGCCTCGACGGCTGGTCCTGCGGTCTCGCTTGCACGGATTGCCGCGGCGAGTTCAGCATTGGCCTCGCGCATCTCGCCTTCGAGGGCTTGCCGCCGTCCTGCGAAGTCCGCCTCGAGAGCGTGAAGCGCTTTTTCCTGTTCGGCCGTCAGTGAAAGTTCGTCATGCACCATGGCATGCAGGGACCGATCTTGCGGTGGGGCGGCAAGCAGTCGGTGGCCCAGCCACATGCCGGCGATACCGGCCGCGAATGCGAGGACAACCGTGATGATGGCGCTGCGCACCGAAACCTTCACTCCGAAGGCTCCAGCAGGGTTGACGGCGCAAGGCTGGACCAGGCGGCAAATGGCGATGGGGAGGGCGCCACGGCTGATGCGGTCGAGGCGCTTACGGCAGCGCCGCCCATTAGGAGGAGCGCCATAGCGGCGGTGCGCAGTCGCCAGGTCTGGCCGGCAATTTTCGCACGCTCCGAGAGCTGCTCGCCGATCTCGACGGTTACGCCGCCAAGATCACGGTCCAGCGGCTGCTGGTTCAATTTGGCCAGCAAATGGTCGAGTTTTGGCGACATGCCGGTCTCCCAATACATCCGTCTCTGCCAGTCTATACGCAGGGGAGGCGGAATTCACGCAAGGATTAGACAGGCATACGGTGCTTGGCCGCTGTCGGCGGAATTGCAGGCCCATCGAACCATCCTGCACGGAAACTAGGCCTCAGTTACTCGGCAAGGCCACCAATCGTGGTGGCGGCGGAGACAGCAATGATGGCCGCTGCAAACAGGGTCGCCTCACACAGCAGCGTGACACGCAGCCACTTGCGGCCGATGACCGGATCAGTTGCGACTTTGGCCGTTATGACGTGCTTGTTAACGGCGCCGAGGGCCATCGCGGCAATGCCGATCGCGAGCTTGGCGAGCAGAAGAAGACCATAAGTTGTGCCGAATAGCTTCTCCAGACTGCCGGCCAACGTCCAGGCGAGCCACGCGCCGAGTGCGATCAGAACAGGAATGGCGACGACGGCGATTGAACTGAATCGTCGGAGACGGGAAAGAAGTTCAGAGTCTTCCTGCTTCGGGGCCGGATAAAGATTGACCGGAGCGGCCAACCAGAAACCGGCGATGAAGACATGCACGGCGACCGCGATCGGCGCGAGGCCAGGATCGGCCAGACCCTGCGCGTGTCCCGCGAGGCCGAATCCAAAACTAAGGGCGGCTGCTCCAAGGGCGGCAGTGAGCGGTGACCCGAACCAGACGCCTCCGACGGAGACGGCGGCTCCTGCAAGGATCGCAAGCGTCGAATCGCCGAGGACCATCCACGCCAGCGGCATCAGTTCGGGATCGAAAACATTCGTCCCATCCCCCATCTGCGCGATGAGAATGCCGAACCGCACCATCGTGAAAAAAGCGAGGGCAAGACCGGCCAGGGCGATGCGTAACCGCAGGCCTCGAAATGCAACGCGCTCCACAATGCCCAGGGCAGCGTGGAGCGCGAAACCAATCGCCAAAAGTGCAAAGAGATTGAGACCGATCCGGTCAGCGAACTGGAGCAGCGACAGTCCGTCCCCGGTCACTGTGCTACTGGCCCGTCACCGTGAAGCGCACCGCGCCCGGCATGGCATGGCCATCCTTCGCCATCGATTTCCACGACAGCGTGTAGGAGCCTTTTGCGAGCGTCGGCAGCGGGATCGTGAACTCCTTGCCCATCGTCTTCGAGGGCTTGAAATCGACAGCAATCATCTTCTTGTCCGCTGTCATCAACATCAGGCTGGTGATGGCGCTCTCGTGCTGGAATGTCACTTTGAACTCTGCCGGGGCCTGCGCAAGGCTGGCTTTGTCGTGAATGCTGGTTTCCATCATGCCGGCGTGCGCGAAGGCCGGCGATGCGCTCAGAAGCGTCGCCGCCAGCATGAGAGTGAGAAGCTTGTTTTTCATCGGATGCTCACTGATCTAGCCGCAGGTTTTGTGCGGCGGGGAGGGGGGTCATACATAGTACGCAGCTTGTAGGCGGAACCCTCATCAAGGGCTCGGATCCGGACCGCTAGTGGCAGCTAGCGCCTGACCGGGGCGGCGCCGGAAGCGGTGGCGGGTGCGACCGATGCGCTTCGCCCGCCGGCGTCGCTCCCAGCCGCAGCGAGTTCACGATCACCGACACCGACGACAGCGCCATGGCGAGGGCTGCGATCATGGGCGACAGCAGCTGGCCCGTGAATGGATAGAGGAGGCCAGCGGCAACCGGGATACCGAGGACATTGTAGCCGAAGGCAAAAACCAGGTTCTGCCGGATGTTTGCCATGGTGGCGCGCGACACAGCCCGGCCTTTGACAACCCCGCTGAGATCGCCCCGGAGCAATGTGACGCCGGCACTTTCGATGGCGACATCCGTGCCTGTCCCCATGGCGATCCCAACGTCAGCCGCCGCCAGAGCCGGCGCGTCATTGATGCCGTCGCCGGCCATTGCAACGACGCGGCCTTCTCGCTTCAGTCGCTCGACGATCCGCGATTTGTCTTCGGGCAGGACTTCTGCTTCGACATGTTCAATGCCCAGCGTCCGGCCTACGGCTTCGGCTGTCGTGCGGTTGTCGCCGGTCAACATGACCAGTTCGATGCCCTGGGCGCGTAACGCTTTCAGGGATTCTGGCGTCGTCGCCTTGATGCGGTCTGCGATGCCCAGAACGCCAGCCAGTTTGCCGTCGATCGCAACGTAGATGGCTGTCACGCCGTCGGCGCGCAGCCGTTCTGCCTCGGAGTGAAGAGAAGAGGTCGCGATGCCAAGTTCATCGAGATAACGTTCGGCGCCCAGCGCGACGGTCTTGCTGTCGATCTTGCCGATCACGCCCTTGCCAGTCGGCGAGTCGAACTCGGTCGGTTCGACCAGCGGGATGCCGCGTTCCTTCGCAGCAGCTACAACGGCAAGCGCCAGCGGATGTTCGCTGCGCTGCTCGAGACTAGCCGCCGAACGCAGGAGGTCTGCTTCAGTCAGGTTTGGAACGGTCTTGATCGCAACGACGCCGGGCTTGCCTTCGGTCAGCGTGCCCGTCTTGTCCAGGACGAGGGTGTTGACCTTTTCAAAGTGCTCCAGCGCCTCGGCGTTGCGGATCAGTACGCCCTGACGTGCGGCGCGACCGACGCCCGCCATGATGGACATGGGCGTAGCAAGGCCAAGCGCGCACGGACACGCTATGATCAGGACCGAGACGGCAGCAATCAGTCCATAGGTGAAAGAGGGCTGCGGGCCGACGGCCCACCAGCCGATGAAGGCAAGCACGGCGATGGCGATTACCGCGGGCACGAACCAGCCAGACACCTTGTCCGCGAGGCGCTGTATCGGGGCTCGGCTGCGCTGCGCGTCCGCGACCAACTGGACGATCTGCGACAGCATGGTGTCGCGACCGACACGCTTGGCCTCGATCACGAGCGCGCCGGTCTGATTGAGCGTGCCCGCGATGACAGAGTCTCCGACACTCCGCGTGACAGGCATGGATTCACCGGTCACCATGGACTCGTCGACCGTGGAACGCCCGTCAATGACGACGCCGTCAACAGGCGTTTTCTCGCCAGGACGGACGCGCAGCCGATCGCCGACGATGATTGCATCCAGCGGTACTTCCGCTTCCTCGCCATCGCTGATCCGTCGTGCGGTCTTGGGTGCAAGATCGAGGAGGGCGCGAATGGCTCCGCCCGTACGCTCGCGAGCGCCCAGTTCCAGAACCTGCCCAAGGAGTACAAGTACTGTAATGACGGCCGCGGCTTCGAAGTAGACAGAGACATCACCGTGGGGACCGCGGAATTCCGGCGGGAAGGCCGAGGGGAAGAGAAGGGCGACCACGCTGTAAGTCCATGCCACGCCCGTGCCGAGCGCAATCAGCGTGAACATGTTGAGGCTGCGATTGACGAGCGACGCATAACCCCGCTCGAAGAACGGCCAACCCGCCCAGAGGACGACCGGTGTCGCGAGACCAAACTGGATCCATGCGTTGATGTGCGGGGGCACCAGGGCGTCAACGTTGAACAGGTGACGGCCCATTTCCAGCACGAGCACCGGCGACGCCAGCGCCAGGCCCACCCAGAAACGGCGAGACATGTCGCGAAGCTCTGGGTTCGGCCCCGCTTCTACGGTCGGCATCATCGGCTCGAGCGCCATCCCGCAGATCGGGCAGGAACCTGGGCCATCCCGCACGATCTCCGGGTGCATGGGGCAGGTCCATTTCGCGTCGGCAGGATCGGACGCTGCAGCCGCAGCGAGAGACGGCGTGTGTGAAGGGTGATGGCGATGGCCCGCAGCATCCTGACCGCCAGTGTGCGCATCCTTGGCGCCATCTGCGGAGCAGCAGCTGTGTTCGGATTTGGTGGCCGGCTTCAGATATCGACCAGGCTCGGCCTGGAACTTCGTCTTGCAGCCCGCGCTGCAAAACAACACCTCGTGGCCGTCATGCGTTGTACGATGAGGCGTATCCGCTTTCACCGTCATGCCGCAGACGGGATCCTTCAGTTCAGATTCTTTAGGGTTGGTGTGTGCCATGGCGCCCTCCGGGCTTGCATTTGGTCTGAAGCGGATAAACCCTATGGGGGTATCGAATCAAGTACCCGGGAGGGGTATATATGGAAAGATCGGTTTCCGAGAAGGTTCTGAAGAATCTGAATCGGGTTGAAGGCCAGGTTCGCGGCATCGCGAAAATGGTCGAGGAGGACCGTTATTGCATCGACGTGGTGACACAGATCGAAGCGGCCCGTGCTGCGCTAGCGCGCATCGAAAGCGACCTTCTACGTCAGCACCTTGGCCATTGCGTGCACCGGGCCATGAACTCGAAGAACGCATCCGAGCAGGAAAAGGTCATCGAGGAACTCGTGGGCGTTTTTCGACGCTAGGACGGCTCGCGGCGCGAGACTCACGGCATCCAACAACCGCTACGCAGGCGCGACGTCGATCCCTCACTGATCAGGAAGAATTTTCTCAATCCGGAACCGATCCCGCCACGTCGCATTACGCCCAAAGTGCGTCATGTAGGTTCTGGATTGGGTGCCGCCGGAAATGGACAATGAAAAGAAAACGATGAGCATGTCATGGGGTAAGTTCGCGGCCATGATCGCGACGTCAATCTTCGTGATGTTCTTCCTCATGTATCAGCTGATCTACAGCTTGGATCATGCGACGTTCAGCGTGAACAGGCTGGTCGCCTCTCTTGTCATGGGAAGCGTCATGGCGAGCGTGATGCTGGCGTTCATGTGGTCGATGTATCGCGGCAACGTTGCGAAGTGGGCCGTGCTCAGCGGCGGGCTGGTCCTGGCCGTCGTTCTGATACTCGTCAATCGCAGCCAGGCGTTGGTTGGCGATGTCGCCTTTATGCAGTCAATGATCCCGCATCACTCGATCGCCATCAACAATGCGAGGGCCGCTCCGCTCAGCGACCCGCGAGTTCGTCGCCTCGCCGATCAAATCATCGAAAGTCAGGTGAGGGAGATCGCGCAGATGAAGCTCTTGATCGAGGACATTCAGAAAAGCGGTGAAAGAGGTCAAGCCTCCTTGCCCGCGCGACCGGCGGAAGTGACGCCCGAAATGCTCTCGGAAATCCGCGAGGCCGTGCAATAGGAAAAGGCTAGGCAGTCGAAGCAGCAGGTCCGCCAAGATTGGTGTTTTCCGCCGATTCGAAGGGCTGTGGTGGGCCCGATTGCCTAACGAGCGGGACAGTATCGACCGATCCGACGTAGGGGCGAGCGTTGCGAGAGCTTTCGTCCGTGATGGGTCCCTCAGATTCCACGTTCTTTCGGAGAAGGTTTTCTACGCTCGCGCCGCTAATATAGTGGGAGCGCTCCGGAGAAAACTCGAGATGGTTTGCGCCGCTATCGTGCGCTCCCAGGATGACGTGCCCCCCAGATCCTGGACCGTTTTGAGCTAGAGTTTTTGCTCGTATTTTCCCCTGGCTGGGAGGAGCGAAGCGATGAGCCGAAGGCCGGCGCAGCCAACGCATCGAAGTTCACGGACGCGCAGAAGGCGTTCGTCATCAAGCAGGGTGAAGAGGGGACGCCGGTGGCTGAGGTCTGCCGCAAGGCGGGCATCAGTCAGGCGACCAACTTTGCGTGGAAGAAGAAGTACGCGGGTCTGATGCCATCCGAGATGCGCCGGTTGAAGCAGCTCGAGGAAGAGAACGCCCGGCTGAAGCGGATCGTGGCGGACCTGTCGCTCGACAAGGAGATGCTGCAGGACATCGTCCGCCGAAAGCTCTGAGGCCTGATCGTCAGCGTCAGCTCGTCGACGAGGCGCGCGCAGAGTGGAAGGTGTCGATCCGTCGCGCCTGCGAGGTCGTCGGTTCCGTCAGGTCGACCTACCACTACCGCTCTGTGCGCCCCGACCAGGCCAGTCTCAGTAGGCGGATCCGGGAGATCGCGGAAGCGCGTGTCCGCTTCGGCTATCGGCGTATCCACGTGTTGCTCTGTCGGGAGGGATGGCGTGTGAACGAGAAGCGCATCTATCGTCTCTATCGCGAAGAACGTCTGCAATTGCGGAAGAAGACGCCGCGGCGAGCTTCAACGGCAAGTTCCGGGACGAGTGCCTGTCGCTGGAATGGTTCCGCTCGCGGGCGGAGGCGAAGGTGCTGATCGAGGGCTGGCGCAGGCACTTCAACGCGGTTCGGCCTCATTCGAGCCTCGGGTACCTGACACCGGCGGAATTTGTGGCCAGTATCAGAAACGTAGCATCCGTGAGCGCGACGGAGCGGATCGCTGCGGTGGATGGAGCCTACGCGCTCCGCCCCGTCGCTCAACCACCCCGGCTGGGGCAAACAAGGAAGGCAGATCAGGCCGCCTACTCAAACTAGCCGTGGTCCGAAGAAACTGAGCAGGTCACCCGGCGCAACCAGCCCGCCAGGTGCGAAACGGGTCGAAAACTCTGCACCCGGATGGTCCAAAGCTGGGTAGCACCTCAAAAGGCGAACAGACTCTCGCAATGAACGGCCCGGATCAGGGGGCTGGGTCAATTTGCTTTTGGCTTATGGGCCCCTTAAGCAGTTCAAACTAGACAGAAGTATCAGCAATGGCTATATCTTGGTGGGAATGGCATTCGGTTCTACCTTGCAAAGATTATTTGCGCTCGCGCGTGTTGCGCTGGCGTCGATCCTGCTTGTTGGCGTGCCGATAGCCGATGCGGCGGCCTGCGCCGGTGAAGAGATTACGGGTTCAGTTGAAGCCAGCCTTGCAGCCGATGATTTGGTTGAAGCTGGCGACGATGGCGGATCGGGGTCCGGCGATCATGACCGCCGGCCTGGCGACGATCAGCATTGCGTCCATGGGCATTGCCATCACGTGGCGGCCTTCAGGAACAGCGACACAAGCGCTCCCGCCCTGACCATGGATGCGACGGCCTTTCCGCGAGCCGGCCTTGATACGGTGCTGACATGGACGTCCGCAGGGCCCGAACGCCCACCGAGGGGCTGAATCAAAGTGAAACCGCGCGCGCAATCTTGCCCGCGTTGAGATGACACTCTGATTTCAGGGAATTCCGATGCAATCGATGACTCGCGTCTGTGGACGCGTGGCGCTCTGCTGGGCGCTGGCGGCTATGGCTCCGATCGGAGTTACGTGGGCGCAAACCGTACACAAACCAATGACGCTCACAGAAGCGCTGGACCTCGCGCGGTCGAGCTCCCCGGTTGTTGGGATTGCTGATGCGCAGACCGAAGCCGCGCGCGGTCGACAGCGCCAGGCAGGAGCCGGCATCAACCCCGAGGCCAGCTACACTCTCGAGAACTTCTCTGGTAGCGGGATGATGAGCGGCACAGACAACGCCGAATCGACAATCGGCCTGTCCCAGCAGTTCGAACTCGGCGGTAAACGCGAGGCGCGCAGCGCGACGGCAAGCAGGCAGGCGGACGCCGTCAGCGTCAGGGCCCAAATCTCACGCGCCGACCTGGATCTGTCGGTCCGCGAGCGGTTTGCCGAACTTTCAGCAGCCGAGGAAAGACTGGATCTGGCGACGGCCGCCGCAGAGCGCGCAAGCCGCCTGTCTGGTCTCGCGCAGACGCTGGTCGATGCAGGGCGGGAGCCCCCCTTGCGCGTTCTGCGCGCACAAGCGCAACTCGCCGAGTCGCAGGCGCAGCTCAATATCGCGGCAGCAGAGCTTGCGGCGGCGCAGCGCGCCATCGCTGCGCTGTGGGGCGGTGGCGGAGACCTCGTCGATGCGACCGGTCCGTGGGAACATCACGATCCTGGACTGTCCCTAAACGTCTCGCCAACCGATACGCTCGATTATCGGCTTGCACAGGCCGATCACGAAGCTGCAGAGGCCGCGCTGCGTCTGGAAAAGTCGAACGCCTGGGTCGATGTGACGGTGAGCGGCGGCTTTCGGCGTTTCGAGTCCACCGGCGAACAGGCCTGGGTTGCCGGCGTCAGCATTCCGATCCCGATCCAGAACATGAATGGCGGCGCCATCGCGGCAGCCCGTGCCGATGACCGAGCGGCCGAGCTGCAGCTGAATTTCGTTCTGGCCGAGGCGGTTCGGCGTATCAACGACGCGCGGGCCGCCTTCCAGGCGGCTGATGCGCGGGCGACCGCTCTGGAGACAAAGGCGGTGCGTCAGGCCGAGGAAGCCCTCAGTCTCGCCCAGGTCGGCTACGAAGCCGGCCGCTTCCAGCTCATCGACGTGCTCGACGCCGAAGACGCATTCGCCAGTATTCAGAACGCCTCAATTGAGGCGAGGCTCGCCCGGGCCAGAGCTGCCGCCGCGCTCATCCGCGCCCATGCGAACTGACGACGCGCTGATGCCGCACCAGACATGCCTCATCAATCTCGCCCAGCTTCCGGGGATAGCCGCCGATCCGGCGGGTCCCCATTACCTTCCCAAAGGCAAATGAGATGACCTTCAGCAAACAGAATCTGCTCATCGGGGGCGCCGCCGTAGCACTACTGGCGGCCGGACTCACGGCCGGCTTTGTCCTGTCCGGCGGCGATCGCAGTCACGAGGGTGAAGGCGCCGAACAGCACGCCGCCGAACTTGGCGCTGCTGCTTCAACGGCGACAGAGCATGACGAGCATGGCGCCGAGGAGGCTGGCCATGAGGCGGGCGAGGATGAACACGAGGATGAACACGAGGGGGAAGAGCACGCGGAAGGGGAGATCGAGATCGACGCGGCAGGGATTGAGCGATCAGGAATTGCGCTCGTCACGCTCGCGCCAGGCAGTCTTGGCGCCGAAATTTCGGCTCAGGCAACTGTCGTCGCCGCCCCGAACGGCGAAGCCATCCTGACCGCACGGGCTGCGGGCGCCATAACCGACATCCGCAAGCGCCTTGGCGATCCTGTCCGTCGTGGTGAGACGGTTGCGCTTGTGTTGAGCCCGGAGGCCGCGGCGCTGTCCGCATCTCTTAGCAGTGCGAAGTCCCGGCTCGACCTCGCGGAGACGAGGTTCGAGCGCGAGAAGACGCTCTACGAGTCGAAGGTCACCTCCCGTCAGGATTTCGAAACGGCGCAAGCTGAGTTGGCGCAGGCCGAAGCTGAGTATCGTCGCAGCGAAACGTCGGCGCGAGCTGCCGGCGTTTCGGGCGATGGCCAGTCTGTCGCCGTTGCCAGCCAGATCAACGGCCGCGTGACGTCCGTGACGGCGGCAGCGAAGCTTGGCGCCTATGTTTCGCCAGACACGGAGCTCTTCCGCATTTCGGATCCGACCAAGATCCAGATCGAAGCCGCCGTGCCGGTGATGGACGCCCAACGGATCCGGCCGGGCGATTCCGCCTCTATCGAAGCGAATGGTGCGACCCATGCTGCAAGCGTGCGCGCCATCACACCATCGATTGACGCGGCCAGCCGCGCAGCCACTGTCGTCCTGGAACTCGAATCGCCGGTTGCCCAGCTGCAACCCGGCCAGTATGCGCGCGCCCTGATCCGTCCCGCCGCTCAGGCTGACGGTCCCATGGGGTTCGTTGTGCCGGAAGAGGCGATCCAGAACGTCGAGGGACGCGATGTGGTCTTTGTCCGCACCGATGACGGCTTCCTCGCGACGCCGGTGAGCGTCGGTCAGCGCGCCGGCGGGCGTGCGGAGATCGTGAAGGGCCTTGAGCCAGGGCAGATCGTTGCGGGCCGCAAGGCCTTCGTCCTGAAGGCCGAAATGGGCAAGGGCGAAGCAGGCCACGACGACTGACATTCGTGATCCTCAGACACGTAGAGAACACACCGCCATGATTGCCCGGATTCTTTCCCTCTCCGTTCGCGCCCGCTACGTGGTCGTCTTTCTGACGCTGCTCGTCGCCGCCTTCGGCGTTTTCAACCTCATACGTTTGCCGATCGACGCTGTCCCCGACATCACCAACAAACAGGTCCAGATCAACACCTCCGATCCGGAACTTGGTCCGCTCGAAATCGAAAAGCGGGTGACGTTCCCGATCGAGACGGCGCTCGCGGGTATTCCTGGCCTTGAGAGCACGCGATCCCTGTCGCGCAACGGCTTCAGCCAGGTGACTGCTGTGTTCACAGAAAGCACTGACATCTACTTTGCGCGCCAGCAGGTGACAGAACGTCTGGCGCAGTCGCGGGACGCCCTTCCCAACGGTGTGCAGCCGACCATAGGTCCGATCACGACCGGCCTTGGCGACATCTTCATGTGGACGGTCGAGTTCGCCAAGCCGGACCAAGCGACTGTCGCCGCCAACGCCGGCAAGCCAGGCTGGCAGAGCGACGGGACATTCATCACAGCAGAAGGCGAGCGTCTGACGGATGATGTATCACGCGGCGCCTATCTGAGGGCCGTGCAGGACTGGATCATCCGGCCGCAGATGCGCGCAATCGAGAATGTCGCCGGCATCGACTCCATCGGCGGCTACGAAAAGCAATACGTCATCGAACCCGATCCGGCGAAGCTGGCTGCGTTCGGCGTGTCCTTCTCAGAACTGGCGCGGGCGCTGGAGAGCGCCAACCTGTCGGTGGGGGCCAATTTCCTGCAACGGGGTGGGGAGTCTTTCCTGATCCGGGCTGACGCCCGTGTGCGGACGCTCGACGAGATCCGCCGTGCCGTCGTGGCCAATCGTGACGGCGTTCCTGTCGCTGTCCAGGATCTGGCGGAGGTGAAGATCGGCGGCGATTTGCGCACCGGCGCGGCCACCAAGAACGGCGAGGAAGTCGTCATCGGAACAGCCTTCATGCTGACGGGCGCCAACAGCCGCGAAGTCGCCTCGGCGGTTGGCGTCCGGCTGACGGAGGTTGCGAGGTCTCTTCCTCCGGGTATCGAGGCGAACCTCGCCTACGACCGCTCGAAGCTGGTGAATGCAACGGTTGCGACTGTCGAGAAGAACCTTGCAGAAGGCGCGCTCTTCGTCGTCGTGATCCTGTTCGTCATGCTCGGGAATTTCCGGGCGGCCTTGATCACCGGCATGGTCATTCCCCTGTCAATGCTGATGACGGCGATCGGCATGAACGAGCTCGGCGTCTCGGGCAATCTGATGAGCCTCGGCGCGCTGGACTTTGGCCTGATTGTCGACGGGGCCGTCATTATCGTCGAGAACTGCCTGCGACGCCTCGCCGAACGCCAGCATCATGAGGGCAGGCTGCTCTCCTTGCACGAGCGCCTTTTCGAAGTCACCGAAGCGTCGAAGGAGATGATCCAGCCGACCATTTTCGGCCAGGCAATCATCTTCCTTGTCTACGCCCCGCTGCTCGCCTTCACCGGCGTCGAGGGCAAGCTGTTCTCGCCCATGGCCATTACGGTCATGCTGGCGCTGGCTGGAGCCTTCGTGCTGTCGCTCACCTTTGTGCCGGCCATGGTCGCCATCCTGATCCGGGGCAAGGTGGCCGAAAAGGAAGTTGCGATCGTGCGCCTCTCCAAGGCACGCTATATTCCGCTGCTGCGGGCGGCTGTTCGCATGCCTATACCCGTCATCGGCGTTGGAGCCGCAATCTTTGCTGTGGCAGCCTTCCTGTTCACGACGCTGGGACAGGAGTTCACGCCGCAGCTGGATGAAAAGGACCTGGCGGTCCAGTCGCGGCGCATCCCGTCGACTTCCCTTGAGCAGTCCCTGGATATGCAAAAGCGGGTCGAGTTGGCGATTTTGGCGCTGCCCGAAGTCGAACGCGTGATGTCAAAGACCGGCACCGCGGAAGTGGCTGCCGATCCGATGCCCGTGAACATCTCCGACGGCTTCGTGATCGTGAAACCCGAGCACGAATGGCCGGAGAAAATTGGCAAGGAACAGCTGGTCGCGAAAATCGAAGCCGCCGTATCCAAGGAAACTGGCAACGCCTTCGAGTTCAGCCAGCCGATCGAGCTGCGCTTCAATGAGCTTATTTCCGGTGTTCGCTCTGACGTTGCGGTCAAGCTCTATGGCGACGATCTCGAAGTGCTTGGCCCTGCTGCCCAGCAAATCGCCGCGGCGTTGCAAACCATCAGCGGTGCTGCCGATGTCAAAGTCGAGCAGACGGAGGGTTTCCCGGTCCTGGACGTACAGTTCAATCGTGACGCCATCGCCCGCAACGGTCTCACCATCGAGGAGGTTGCGGATTCCGTCGCATCCGCACTGGGCGGACGGGAAGCGGGTCTGGTATTCGAAGGCGACCGGCGGTTCGAGATCGTGGTGCGTGTGCCTGACGCGCTGCGCAATGATGTCGACGCCATAGGCGCGCTGCCGGTCATGCTGCCTGTGATCGACGATCAGCCGCGGCTGAGCGTCCCGCTGCGCTCGCTGGCGGAGTTCTCTTTCACCGAGGGTCTGAACCAGATCAGCCGCGAGAATGGCAAACGTCGCATCGTGGTGCAGGCCAACATACGGGGCCGCGATCTCGGCGGGTTTGTCGCCGAGGCCCAGACCAAGGTAGCGCAAGTCGCCCTTCCGGCCGGCGCCTACGTTGAATGGGGCGGACAATTCGAGAACCTCCAGGCGGCCTCTGCGCGCCTGGGAATCGTTGTCCCGATCTGCTTCGTCCTGATCCTGGCGCTGCTTTATATGGCGCTTGGCGGCGTCGCGCCTGCGCTCGCCGTTTTCTCGGCCGTGCCGCTTGCGCTGGCGGGCGGAGTGTTTGCACTCGTTCTGCGGGGCTTGCCGTTCTCCATCTCGGCTGCCGTGGGGTTCATCGCGCTCTCGGGTGTCGCCGTGCTCAACGGCCTCGTGATGATGACCAGCATCCGCAAGCGTCTGGACGCCGGCTTGGCGCTGGATGACGCCATCATTGACGGCGCGATTGAGCGTTATCGGCCGGTGCTGATGACGGCGCTCGTCGCCGCCATCGGCTTCGTACCGATGGCGCTGGCGACAGAAACCGGCGCCGAGGTGCAACGTCCGCTCGCGACCGTCGTTATCGGCGGCTTGATCACGGCGACAATCCTGACGCTCTTTGTGCTTCCCGCGATCTGCAAGCTTGCGCTCAGGCGCAAGGCGGCGGTGCGCCTGACGCCAGACGATGAGCCGGTGGTGCAGCCCGCGGAATAGAGGAGGGCCAACATGACTGTGACGGCAGGAAACGCCGAGACACAGAAGCAGAAGCGCACGCTTCTGATCGTCTTTGCGTTGAACCTTCTGCTATTCGTGTCGCTCGGAGCCGCTGGCTTGATGGCCGACTCGAGCGCGCTGATTGCCAATGCCGTGGATAATCTGTCGGACACGGCGGTCTACGCCATCAGCTGGCTCGCCGTCGGAAAATCCGCAAAGCTGAAAGGTGCCGCGGCGCGCTTCTCGGGCGTCATGCTTCTGGTGTTTGCGGCCGCAGTGTTGATCGACGCAGTGCGGCGGCCCTTCTTCGGCCCCGAACCCATCGGTGTGACCATGATCATGATGGCGGCCTTTGCGGCGGTCGTGAATTTGCTCTGCCTGCGCCTGCTGAAGCCGCTCAAGACCGATGACGTGAATCTCAGGGCAGCGCAGACCTTCAGCGTCAATGATTTCTATTCGAACGGCGGCATCGTGGTGGCGGGGGGGCTGGTCTGGTGGACGGGGTCGTGGATTCCGGATGTGCTCGTCGGACTGGTCGTCGCCGGCGTCGCCGTGGCGGGGGCGTTTGAAATTCTTCGCGACGCCAAGCAGGAAAGCAAGTCGGGCGATGAGTGATCATGCGCGTACTGAACACGGCAAAGGGGATGGCGCACATACTCATGGTGGTGTCTTCGGCGAGCGCACCGAGCTTGTGTTCGCGATCGTGTCTGTCGTCGCTCTTGTGGTCGGATGGCTGATCGAAACGAGCGGTTCGAAGGATGTGGCGATTGCGGCCTACGTCCCGGCTTACTTTTTCGGCGGGTTCTTCACCGTTCTGGAAGCACTTGAGAACCTGCGCAAGAAGCGGTTTGAAATTGATACCCTGATGATAGCGGCCGCCCTTGGCGCCGCCATTCTCGGGCACTGGTCTGAAGGCGCCCTGCTACTCGCCCTGTTCAGCGTCGGTCATGCGCTCGAAGGCTATGCGATGGGTCGCGCCAGGCGCGCGATCGAAGCGCTCGGAAAGCTGGCGCCCGAAACCGCTTTGGTGAAGCGCGGAGAAGGTTCGGAGCAAATTCCGGTTGCGCAGCTCAAGGTTGGCGACGTCGTCATCGTCAGGCCAAATGAGCGCCTCCCAGCAGATGGTCTTGTGATTGTCGGTGAAAGCAGCGTCGACCAGTCGCCCGTCACGGGCGAGAGCGTTCCGGTTGACAAACAACCCATCAGCGGCACGCCCGGCGACTCTGAGGCTTTTGCCAAGGCGGGTTCAGAATCGAAAGTCTTCGCCGGTACGATCAATGGCCCAGGCGCTCTTGAGGTCTGGGTCGCAAGGCCGGCGCAGGAGACGACGCTGGCGCGTGTGGTGAAGCTCGTCGCCGAGGCACAAGCCCAGCAATCGCCGACGCAGCAATTCACCGATCAGCTGGAACGCATATTCGTTCCAGCCGTGCTGATCGGCGTGGTCGCGCTTATGTTCGCCTTCCTCGTGATCGACGAGCCCTTCGCGGACAGCTTCTATCGCGCCATGGCTGTACTTGTGGCCGCTAGCCCGTGCGCACTCGCGATTTCGGTACCCAGCGCCATCCTGAGCGGCATTGCCCGCGCAGGGCGGGGCGGTGTCCTCATCAAGGGTGGCGGCCCGCTTGAGAATCTGGGAACGCTCAAGGCCATCGCCTTCGACAAGACCGGGACCCTGACCGAGGGCAAGCCGCGCCTGACGGATGTGTCGCCGATAGAGGGCGTCGCAGAAATCGAGCTTCTTCAGCACGCGATTGCCATTGAGGAGTTGAGCGATCACCCCTTGGCGGCAGCGGTTGTTCGTGATGGCCGCGCGCGCGTCGGCGACGCGGCGCTGCTCAAGGCCGAAGCCGTCGAGGCCATAACGGGGAAGGGCGTGAAGGGCAGGGTGGCCGGCCAGCAGGTCTGGATCGGCAAGCCTGGCATGTTCGACGGGGCAGACGGCGCCGGAATGCCGGCGGACCTGGCTCAACGAGCTTTTGCGATGGAACAACGCGGACGCACTGTAATGGTTGTCCGTCGCGAGCAGGCTTTTCTTGGGCTGCTCGGCTTGATGGACACCCCACGCCCGGAGGCGCGTGAGGTGATCGCGCAGTTGAGGAAGCTGGGCATCCAGCGCATGGTGATGCTCACGGGGGACAACCAGAGCGTCGGAGACGCCATCGCGAAGGATGTCGGGCTCACGGACGCCAAGGGCGGCCTCATGCCAGAGGACAAGGTTGCAGCGATCCTTGCTCTGGTAGCCGAAGAGGGCAAGGTCGCCATGCTGGGGGATGGGGTAAACGACGCGCCGGCGCTCGCCAACGCGACGGTTGGCGTCGCCATGGGCGCGGCTGGGTCAGACGTCGCCCTCGAAAGCGCAGACGTCGCGCTGATGGCTGATGATCTGGCGCATCTGCCGTTTGTCGTTGGTCTCAGCCGCAAGACGAGCGCGATTATCAAGCAGAATCTCTGGGTCAGCCTTGGCGTCGTCGCGGTCCTGATTCCATCGACCCTGTTCGGCCTGCAGATCGGCGCCGCCATCATTTTCCACGAGGGCTCAACCCTGCTGGTTGTTGCAAACGCGCTTCGACTTCTGGCCTATCAGGACCCGTGGTCAGCAACTCCGCGGACGGGCGCGAAACAGCAACCGGTCGGCGCTGCTTGATGCCTGACGATGCGCTATAGGCTCAGCTTCCCGCTCAAGCCGGCTCACGCAGGCCAGGGTTTCTGCTGAACCGGCCGACGTCGCTATTCGGCGGCGACGGTCGGGCTGGCGGGCTGCGTGCGCATGTCAGAGAGAGCGTGCCGGACGATTGACCAGCCACCCGTGATCGACAGAGCCGCCATGATGCCCGCCACCATGACATCGGGCCACAGCGTGCCCGTTCCGAACACGCCCAGCGCGGCGAGCATGACGGCCACATTTCCGATGGCGTCGTTGCGGGAGCAGATCCAGACTGAACGCCTATCGGCATCGCCGCGGCGGAACCGAAACAGCATCAAGGCCACGCCCGCATTCGCCATCAGGGCGACAAACCCGACGACGCCCATCACGTCCGCCTCTGGGGTCGCCCCGCCCATCGCCGCGCGCCAGCCCGCGCTTCCAATCACCCACGCTCCCAGCAGGATGAGCGTCAAGCCCTTGAACAAGGCAGTGCGCGACCGGACCGCCAGACCCATGCCGGCGACGCTGAGGCTGATCGCATAGTTGGCGGCGTCGGCGAAGAAATCGAGCGCGTCCGCCTGGAGGGCCGACGAGCTGGCCGCGAAACCGGCTACGATCTCGGCGGCGAACATCGTGGCGTTTACGACAAACGCGACCCAGAGTGCGCGGCGCCATATCGGATCTACCGTCGCACCTGCGGTGGAGGCGCAGGCATCATGTTCGCAACATCCGGCCATGTTCAGCTCTCGACAAATCGTTCTGGAGCGCCAATCTGCACCCTGTAGTCGGTACATGGTCAACATGGAAAAAACTTATCATTCGATCGGTGAACTTGCGGACGCGACCGGCACCAAGGTCGAGACGGTCAGGTATTACGAGCGCATCGGCATCCTCCCCGCGCCAAAGCGGACAAGCGGAAATTACCGCGCCTACTCTGCGGGCCATCTCGCGCGCCTGAGCTTCATCCGCCGGGCGCGGGACCTTGGCTTCACGCTTGACCAAGTCAGGGCGTTGCTCGCGCTGGCCGACCAGAAGAAGCAGGATTGCGGCACCGTGGACGCGCTGGCGCGCGAGCACCTGGCCGACATCGACCGGAAGATTTCGGATCTGAAGGCGCTGCGGCGGGAGCTAAGCGGCCTGATCGGTCAGTGCAAGCAGGGGACGATCGCGGACTGCAGGATCCTCAGCGCGTTGTCTCCGCGCTAGGTCATCGGCAAAAGGCGATCAGACAACTCTTTGAATGGCGATACATCGCCTTGGCTGCGCCCCGATCCCTTGGCTCTCGGCCCTTTCATGTAGCAATCTCTGTCGCGAGGCGGCTGGCGCTTCTGACGTCGGCAATCGCGCGGCGTTTGCCAACGCCAAACTGAAAAAGGACGAGCTGGCGCGCACGTTGATCAGCCGCTCGCCGGGACCGGCTAGCTGCCGGACATCCTCTTGTGGGCTGTGCCCTGCGGCGTCTTTGAGCCGATCACGGCTGGCGCGGCGGCCATCACCGCTGAGTAGGCGGCATCAAGTCGACATCAGAAGGGGAAGCCAGCAGATCTGGCGGCCCTTTCTTTTGCCGACCCTGGGTTGGGGGATGGGCCTACGAGCGCTAAATGTGCGTTGCTCCGCCAACCGCGCAAGGCGAGCTCAGTAGAAGCTGTAGGAGCCTTTTGGCAGCTCACCCTTGGGGTCGTGAAGCTCATCCGCTTCAGGAAAGAGCGCAGTCTTGGCGAGAGCAGATTCGATCCCCGCTTCGTCGAGTGCGGCCAGTGAGAGCCCTAGTCGCTCGCGCACCCATCGATTCATTCGGTCGAGGTGAGGGGATTTCCGCTCGGCGCCGGCATGGGCCAGCCATTCCGTGAGGCGCGCGATCTCCTGCTATTGATCGGAAAACTCCTTCAGGAAGGCCAGGCGACGGGTCTCCCGCTCTGCGCGCCGCCGGGCCGTCTCGCGCCGGCGTTGCATGTGGGCGTATCGGCGTTGCCACTCTTCGTGACTTTCGCGTCTTACCTTCACGGCCGCGAAATGGGCGCGCAGTCCGAGCGCGATGTCGTCGAGCATTCGCTCGACCCTTTACGTTCTCCCATCAGACCAGCGCCTGCGAAGACGATCTCCGCCGCTCCTGTCGATCTCGACGGCGAGTTCACCCAGAAAGATCATGTCCCACTCGGGATAAGGCCGTGTGTGGGGACCCAGATCGACGCGGTCACGAAGTGATGGCTGGCTCCAGCGCCGCTGGAAGCGCTTTCGTTCATTCTCCTCCTCGTTCAGGTCCTCCTGCGTCGGGATGTGCTTCTGGCCCCGCGTTTTCTCAACGAGGGTCAGTGAGACCGAGTCGGTCCCGATCGCCGCTCGCATGGAGGCGCCGGCCGGTTCGAACGCGATGCCATCCGTCTCCAGTCGCCTGGCGAGGCCATCGAGAATGAACACAGCCGGTTACGCCAATTCCGCCGAGATGACGACCCCGTGCATGCCTTCATCGCACGCGCGAACGGCGCCGTCCTTGGCCGGCCTGCTCTTGCGCAGGGTCAGCGCTGTCAGCTTGATTGATCGATGGAGATCGACCACCGGGAAGGGCGCCGGCGGCTCACGTTCAGCGCGATCCTCCTTCGTCTGCAGATCTTCGATCCGTGCTTCGGCCAGAACTTTTGCGGCAGCCTCCGGGAGCCGCGAGGTCGTCGAGACGATTGTGTTGGTCGGGTTCTCGGTCTCAGCCCGGGCGAGTGATTGTCGCCCGACCTTCTGCCCAGCCTGAAGACGGGCCCAGTAGCCACGCGGAGGCGACGGGATTCCATGGCGCGCGCACGTCTTGGCAAGGCCCACGTCCGAAATGCCAAACTCGACGGCCACGTCGCGCATCGGTCGTGACCAGACCAGGTCGTAAAGGTCCTTTCGCGTGACGGTGCGGAATGAGGGCAAGCCTGGTCTTCCTTCCTGGCAGGGGTCCGTGATTGAGAGCCTGGCGCCAACCATGGTCAAGCGCATCCAGGATCGCTTGCCGATCCGCCGGCGCCCGCCAAGGCCACGTTTGCTTGTCACGCCCATCAAGCGTCCGGCGCATGCCCGCGCAAGGGGCCGAGGCTTCGGACCTTCGGTCCTGCAGGCCGCACCAACCCCTTGCGCGGTCACCGCGATGCTTGCTTTCCGGCCGCACCTGTTGGGCGTCGCAAACGCGAACCCGGCGGGACTGATCCCGCGGGATCACAAGGAAGAGCATCATGGATCGCGCATCATTCGAACTCATCGGCAATGTCGGCAAACTCGAGATCAAGCCGATCAAGGGCGACAAGAAACTCGCCATCATCTCGCTCGCGACATCCGAACGCTGGAAAACCGAGAGTGGCGACTGGAACGAGAAGACCTGCTGGCACCGCGTCGTTGTGTTCGCGCCCGCGAAGGTCAAGCTGATCGAGAGCGCCGTCCAGACAGGCACGCGTCTGCGCCTGGTCGGCCAGATCCGTCCGGGCTCCTGGGAAGATGAGCGCGGCCAGACCCGCTACACCGTCGAGTTCGTCGTGACGGGTTTCGGCGAAGTTGAAATCCTCGCACGCGGCAAGCCAAAGGCTGAAACTCCTGACGCCGATGGCGGGCCTGCGCCTGCCGGCGAAGCTACTCCCAAGGCCAAGCGCAAGCGCGCCGCGTGATCCGCGGGACCGGCCGCGCAAACGGCCGGTCCTATCCGCTCAATCCTTCCATCCGCAGGAAACACTCATGTCATCCGCTTCATCACCTGCGCTCAAGGCGCAGGACCTCGCTCAGTTCACGGGAAGTGAGACCTTTTATTGTCATCCTTTATCCGGAGGATGCCTCTACACGGAAGGCGTCCGGTATCTGGCTGAAGCCGGATCGGCCTACTGGCTGCTTGACGCCATCCTGTGTCCTCAACCTCACCTTGCCGTGCTCCGCTCGGCGGAGTTCCAGGTCTGGACGCTGGCGGTCCATGCGAATCGTTCAGCCAAGTTGATCTGCACCGACGGCGACGATGGCCGTCTCTATGTCCATCCGATCCCGTGGACGGACTTCCCGCTCGATGCCGTGACGCTCTGGTTCGCGAACCGGACGCTCTATCTGCCGGGCGAGCATTAGGCTCTGAGCGCAAGGTTGGGGGCCGGCGGCATCGCCGCCGGCTCGTCGCTTTCCCCATCATTTCAAACTCTCAAGGAGGTCGTCTTGACCGCGACCGCAAACGTGCAATCTCTCCACGACACCGTTACCGCCCGCATCATCGCGGAACTTGAAGCAGGCCGCTTCCCATGGGTGCAGCCCTGGGCGTCGTCGGGCGGCACGCCGCTCGGTCTGCCGCAGAACGCTTCGACAAGCCGAACCTATTCCGGCGTCAACATCCTGCTGCTCTGGTTCGCGGCCATCGAGCAGGGCAGGCCCTCGCAACGCTGGCTCACCTTCAAACAGGCGCTCGCTCTTGGTGGATGCGTGCGCAAGGGGGAGAAGGGGACGATGGTCGTCTACGCCGATACCTTCGTCCCCAAGGCTGAGCAGGAGAAGGCGAGTGCATCGGGCGAAGACGCCCGCCGCGTCGGCTTCCTCAAGCGGTTCACCGTCTTTCACGTCGATCAATGCGATGGGCTTGCCATGGACCCCGATGCCGCGCCGCTTCCGGGACGGACCGAGGTCCTGCCGCACGTCGAAGCTGTCATCGCGGCGACCAAGGCTGACATCAGGATCGGTGGCGAGATGGCGTTCTATTCGCCTGTCCATGACTTCATCCAGGTCCCGCCACAGGAAGCCTATTTCGAGCCGATCAACTGGTATCGAACCAAGCTGCATGAGTTGGGTCACTGGACGGGACATGTCTCACGTCTCGACCGCAACTTCTCGGGCCGCCATGGCGGCGAAGCCTACGCGCGGGAGGAACTCGTCGCAGAGCTCTGCTCGGCGTTCCTGTGCGCCGAACTGGGCGTCGCGCCGACCGTCCGACACGCGGACTATCTCGGCTCCTGGCTGCAGGTCCTGAAGGGGGACAACCGGGCGATCTTCCAGGCCGCTTCCATGGCGTCCAAGGCGGCTGACTTCGTCATGGGGCGCCGGGACGCGGGCAAGGGTATTGAGCGATGTGGCTCATGACGGGGCTTATTCGGTTCGCCTCGCTTCAGGCAATCGCGTGGTCCGAAGCCGTCCAGCGATGCGCAGGGCGTTGTCTTCGATGAGGCTGGCGGCCTCCTCGACATAGCCGCGCGTGACGGCCGGCAGGGCTGCTACGGCTTCGGTTGTCGCCACACGCTTTGCGAAGAATGCGTCGGCAAGCTGCTGGACGCGATCGCGCACGTCAGCAGGGCGGTATCCCGCAGATTCGGCGATCGCGTCCCAGTGGCGCGCGGCGACATCGGCGGGCTTACGCTTCCTGCCTGCAATGTTCTGCGCGAAATCCTGTGCGACGCTGGGCCAGGGAAGGACAGTCGAGACGTCATAGAGTGGTGCGAGGCGAGGTACCCCGCCGACCGGCAGGAGAAGCGAGTAGTTCTTCGCGTGAGCATCGGTGTTCGCGACGAGGATGTTGAAGATGACATCGTCCAGCAGCGAGAGGGCGTCAGCAGACGGCAGATGGCGCGCGGTGCTCAGGAGCGTCGCCAAGCTCGGTCCGGGGAGCGTGCCGCGTTCATACTTTCGGCCGGGCGGAACGCCATTCGCCTGTGCGAAGTCCTCCTGGTGAAGCCTTTGCAAGGCGCCGGTCCGGCTGACGCGCCGGTCATAGCGCTTGACGCAGATGGCCTTGCGACGGCCTGCGGCGAGGATGGTCGCCTCCGCCGTGTTGAGGCCGATCGCCTGCGCCAGGCGCAGGCAGTAGGTTTCGTTCTCGACAATGCCCGGCAGGATCGCATTGTCCGGCTTCACGATAATGGTCGATGGCGCGCCATTGCGTGGAATGGCGAGGACATCAGTCTCGCCCGGCAGCCGCAGGACCGGTGCGCCGGTCGCATCCAGAACCGCAAGAGCGGATTTCTTCTGTCCGCCGGCAAGCGAGAGACGAACGCCTTCTTCACCTACAAGAAAGGGACGCTGCTGCAGGTCCTCGAAATGGCGTTCAAGAGCCGCCCCAGGATCATCGATGCGGTAGAAGTCCGTGAGCGGGGTAAAAGCCCACGCCGCCCGCTCGGATGGGACGCCGAAGGACAACGCACCCGCCGTGTCGCCGCCGATTGCGTTCAGCACGGCCAGCGTGTCCGCCCGGTCGAGACCAAGCGAGCGCGTGAGGACGTTGAGTTGGTCCTCTTCCGGCAGGAGGTTGGCGAGCCAGGGGGAGATCACCTCGGACGGGTAGGCAGCCGTGTCGAGTGGTAGGGTCAGGGAGAGCGGGAAGGCGCCGTCGGTTGCGAGCCACGCTTCGGAATAGGAAAAGCCAAGCGCGCCGGTCTCGGCGACGGTCACGTCGCCAACGTGCAACGCATCGAACCAGACCGGGACGCTCGTCACGTATAGTCCCCCAGGTCATAGCCCTTGTGCTTTGCGACGCGGGCTGGCCCGGCCGGGCGGTCTTCAACAAGGTCGCCGGCGGCGATGCGCAGGGCGTCGGCGATCCGGCACAGGCTGGTCACGCGCAGGTCGCGCTTTCCGGTTTCGATGAGCGAAAGGGCTGGCGCGCTGATCCCGCTGAGGCGTGCGAGCTCGTGCAGGTTCAGGCCGCGGTCCTCCCGTGCCTTGCGGATCCTGCTCCCCACGCCGGCAAGTCGCTTGTCTTCGGGATCTTTCGCCATGACCGAGCTCTTTATCGAATTCGGTAAATTTAAGCTGCACGGAGCGTGAGAGCAAGACATTTTATCGAAAGCGGTAAAACAGGACGCAGGCCTGCAGCTGGACCCCGCGTTTTACCGAAAACGGTAAACCACGCAGTTGATAGCGGCAGCGGCCCAGGCAGAGAGCGGTTGGCGGTCACGCTCGGTCACGCCGCGCTTTGCGCGGCTCCTACGGGCGCGACCCTGCGGGCGCTTTGCGCCGCCAACCGCTCGACGGCGCTTCCCGCCATGCAGCACCGGAAAGATCCGGTGCGCAGGCTCCTTGCAGCCTTCATGTCTGTTGGCCGCCCTGACGGTCGGCGTGGACGTGACTGGCCATGCAGACCGTTTCCGATTTCGTGCGGAACGGGAATTGGTTGCTCAGGTCATTGCAGTGTGACGGGCGTGATGGATCGCCTCAAGGGACGACGGGGCCCCACCTTTTTTTTGGCGGAAGAGCCAAAAAAATCGTGACCCCCATCGCCGCTGCGCGGTCGCGCCTGGGCGCGATCCCTTGACCCGCTCCATCACGCCCGCCCGCCGGCCTCATCCTTCAAACACAGGAGACGACGATGTTCACGAAGACCTTCACGATCGAGCGCCACATCGAGGAGCTGCGTGCCGAATTGCGGGCGACAAATGACGCCGAGGAGGCGCGCACGATCAAGGCCGAGCTGGACGCCATGCTTCTGGTCGCCGGTGACCTCAACCGCGAGGACGAGATGATGGCCTGACGCGGGCGCGGCGAGAGCGGCGCTTGTCGCTCTCGTTGCTGTCGTTCCCCAGCTGGCTGGCTGGCCTCGCATGCAGTGGCGTGCGGCAAAGTGAGAGCACGCGGCGGATTGCGGTGGAGGGGTGGGTGGATTGCGGGGTGAGGTGGAGGGAGAAGGTGCGGTGGATTACAAGATAAAGCACGTACCGTGCGCCGGGCGCCTAGCGCCCTGTCTGCACATAGGTTCGGGATGATTTTTCGCACCGTGGATTAACGTGGTGCGTGCGGCGTGTGCGCCGCGCCTCGTTGATGGGGTGCAAGCGGTGGACGTCATGATGATGATGAAGATGATCATCACCATGGCGACGCGCGAGAACGAGTTCGAGCCGAGGCTAGGCAAGCCGCCTGCCGATCATGCGCCGAGGCGCCTGAAGGCGGTGCGCGCCGCCGTGAAGCAGGCGACGCGCCAGCCGCGCGCGTCCGGACCCAAGCCGAAGCAGCCAGGCATTCGCGCCCACTTCGCGAAGGGGTCAGCCTCACGCACCAGGCCAGTGTCCACCAGTTCGCGCCGCGTGGTGGTAAAGGTGCGCTATGTCGCGAATGGCGGCGGTCGGGCGGCGCCGCTCCGCGCGCATCTTGCCTATCTCGCCCGCGAGGGCGCCAGCCGGACGACCTCGCAGGAGGAGGGGCCAGAGGAGAAGCGGCAGGCCCAGGATCCGACACGCACCATCGACTACCTCGCGCGCGAAGGCGGGGCGGGGGAGGGGAAGTTCGCATTCTTCGATCGCGAGAACTCCACCGTGGATCCCAGGGCGATCACGACTGGCTGGGCCGATGATCCACGCCACTTCCGGATGATCGTGAGCGCCGAGGACGGGGAAGCGCTGGGTGACCTCAAGCCGTTCATCCGGGAATTGATGGCACGACTTGAGACGAAGCTTGGGACCAAGCTGGACTGGTTGGCGGTCAACCACCACGACACCGACAATCCACACACCCATGTCCTGATCCGGGGGCGGCGGCCGGACGGGAAGGAGTTGTTCATCCCGTCCCGGCTCATCGCGTCCGGCATCCGCGAGCAGGCGCAAGAGATCGTCACCCGTGTTCTGGGGCCGAGGCTCGGCGTCGATCTCGAGCGGGAGCGGTTCAACGACATCAGCCTCAAGGCCGTGACGCCGCTGGACCGTGAACTTCTGGCGACGGGGCGGCATGGTCCCTTCCTGCCGGATCGTCCGGACCTCGCCGCCCGGCTGGAACGGCTGGAGAGCTGGGGCCTTGCCGCGCGCCTGCATGGTGGCTGGCGACTGGATGCTGACCTCCCCAACCGCCTCCGGGAGATAGCCGCTCATGACGAGGTGGAGCGCGCGGTCGCAACAGTGCGGCGGGGACGCGAGCCCCAGCTTCTGTTGGAGGCAGACCGTTCCCAACCGGTCATGGGCGAACTGGTGCATCTAGGCCCAGCCGACGAGATTGGCGATCGCTTCCTCGCTGTCATCGAAACCGGGGCGGGCGAACTCCGCTATACCCGGTTCGAACGCGTGCAGGATCTCGCCGTCCTCGACGGCGCCCAGGCCGGCGCGTTGGTGACCATCGCGCCCAACACGCCTGCGATCCGTCCCTCCGACGAGGCGGTCGCTCGCGTGGCGCGGCAGACGGGCGGCGTCTACTCGGCCGAAGCCCATGCGGAGTTGGAGCCGTTCGTGGACCGCCGCATCCTCACCGCCAACATCCGCCGGCTGGAGCACATGAGCCGGATGGGGCTGGTCGAGCGAACGCCGCAGGGCGCGTTCACGGTGGGCCGCGACCACCTCGCTACTGCAATGGCGTTCGAGGAGCGGCTGGTGCGCCGGGCGCCGTTTTCTGTCCAGGTCGCAAGCCATTGGTCGCTCGGCGAACAGATCGACGCGCTGGGGCCGACGCATCTCGATCGCGTGCTGGCGGGCGAACAGGCCCCCGTCGCGGGCGAGAGCCCGCTCGCCCGCCAGCACTCGGCTGCGCTCCAGCAGCGAAGGCTATTCCTGATCGAGCAAGGCTGGATGGGCGCGCAGAAGCCCGCCCTGCCGCCGCAGGCCCTGCAGCGCATGGCGCAAATGGAGCTGTCAGCACAGGCGAAGGCGCTGTCCGAGGAACTGGGCGTGCCTGTGCTCACTTACGCTGCGCACAGGGTATCGGGCGTCTATGCGCGCCGCATCGATCTGGCGCAGGGGCGCATCGCGCTGATCCTCGGTGAGCGGCAGGCCAATCTCGTCCCCTGGCGGCCGGCCTTGGAGCAGTTTGCGGGCCGTCACGTCGAGGGCGTGATGCGTGGACAGGGGCTGTCGTGGAGCCTGCAGCGCGGAATGGGGCTTGGAATGGGGATTGGCTGAAACCATCACTTCGGTCGGGCGGCCGGTACGCGATTGAACTATGATTTCGAGATTGCGAGTTGATTGGCAACGTATCGTTCAACGTCGCCAAGGTTCAGCAATGTCACGGCAACTCCCTGCGCCCGGACTTTCTCCAACCGCGCCGGGATTAGATGGATTTGCTGCCGTTTGAACAGCATGTAGTCTTCGTAGGGTGGCCAGATCAGCAAGAACCGATCCACAGGCTCCCGATCACTCGCAATCTCCTGCCATAGATCGTTGTCCGAAACGATAGAATTGGCGCCTTCAAACGAGATGCCGACCTCGACAAGCAGCTTTGCGATCCGCATGAGGCAGAGATCGGCAAAATCGAAGCGTTGCCATCCCGTGCGCGGCGTTGGTGGATCGAAGGTGTTTGCGCTTGGCTTGTGGAAGCCGGGTAGCATTCCAGTTCGCCCAAGCAGGCCGCGCTTCAGATAAGAGCGGAATCCCTCATAGCCGATCCCCACAATCTCTGCCGCGCGGGCAGAAGTGACGGACGGCAGCTCATTGAGTCGGCGAATCATTTTGGTCTTCATAGGACCAATGTGCGAAGCAAAAAAGTTGGTGTCAACAGGACCAATTCGGAGTTCTATCCTTCATCGATGTCGGAGAAAAAGAATGTTCCATCCCTGGCAAGGCAACTTTCACGCTTCTAACTCGCGGTGCTCGCTGCTCGCCAAATGGGGCAGCAGACGCACGGTGCTTCCACGGCAAATGCAACGACGAATTGTTCGCTGTGGAAAACTCTGGTCGATGTTGTTTGCTTGTTCGGTTCTCACGCAGGGATCGGTCATGTCGAGTGCTTCAATCCGTCCGCTGGATGACGAATGGTGGACCACCGCGATGGTGTGCTCCTACCTCAAGCTGAAGCGCCGCGCGCTTTGGGACATTCGTCGTGACCCGAGGAAGGCCTTCCCTGCGGCGGTGAAGCCCGGCGGCAAGGTCAATCTTTTCCGCGCCGAAGATGTACGCCAGTGGGTCGCGAAGCGCCGGCCGACGTCATTGCCGCCGCCGCAGCCCGCCACTCCATCGGCGCCAGCTAATCCGGTGATTGCAAAGGAGCCGGAGCACGTCGCTGCGCCGAGGCCGCCGACACCGGAGTTTATCAAGAAACCAGCTCATCGGAAGAAGCATATACTTCCGGATCAACGGCAGCTTGGACTTTTCTAGGTTGCACTGGGCTCCTGCGAGCCGCTGCTGAGTCCTTACCGAGCAACTCCTTCGCCCAGAGTTGCAGTGCTGCTCGCTTCTCCTCGATGTAGCGATACCGATTGTAGACCGCTTTCACGCCGCCGATGCGGTGACCTAGCACGCGTTCGACAACAATCTCGTCCACGCCAAGGCGCGCCATGTGCGTGGCGGCTGTCCGGCGCAGATCGTGGATCGTCCAGTGATCAATCTTTCGGCCAAGTTCGGTCTCGGCGCCGCTCCTGATGCGCGCCAGGGCCTCTGGTGTCGCAGTCCAGACAGGCCGACGTCCGCCGTTGGAGCTGATGAGAAAATCGCCATTCGGCGGTTTGGGGATCTTCTCCATGATGGCCATAGCCTGGGGGATCAGCGGGATGATGGTCGGATCACCCGTCTTGTAGGCTTCCCCTGGAATGTCGAGGCAGGCATTGGCGCGATCGAGCCAGCCGATCTTTGCGTTCCCGATTTCCCGCAGCCGCGCTCCTGTCAGCATCAAGAGGCAGATGAGCGTGCCGGACGGGTAGGGCTCTGCTCGCGCAGCTTTCCAGACCGCCCGCGCCTCGTCCAGAGAAAGTACGCGCTCGCGTGGTTTGGATTTTAGGGGCGCCCGTATGCCCGTCACCGGGTTGAAGTCGACCAGCTCCCTCTCCAGCGCCCAGTTGAACATGATGGAGAGCCATTTTCGCGTGTCGAGTGTCGCTGTCTTGCTGGACCGCCTCTTCAAATCGTCGAGCAGCGCGAGAACATCTCGGCGTGTCACCTGCTTTGGCGCAAGGTTCCCAAACCGGGGAATGACATAGTCCCGCATGATCCACTCTGCCTTTCCGGCGCTCTGAAGGCGGCCTCGGCAGTGATTCTCGAGAAACTCCTCAGCGAGTTCAGCAATGGTCCCGCGGCGGGCGGTGGCGGCTTTCTCGAGGCGCTCGATGGGATCGATGCCATTGTCCGCGTCCGTCAGGATGTTGGCTGCAAGGGCGCGCGCTTTCAGGAGCGAGACGGCAGGATATTCGCCAAGCGTGATGCGATAGAATTTTCGTCCGGCAAGTCTCTTGCCGCGCTCAGTGACGCCTCCTTGTCCGGAGACCGTGTAGCGCAATGTCCAGGTCGGTCGCCCTCGCGGTCCAACGCGGAGAAGCAGTCCGGAAATCGTACCGTCGTTCAGCTCCACCCGCTCCTTCGGAGGAGAGGCGAGAAACGATTTCAATCTTGCATCTGTTAGCATTGGGGCACACGAGCCTTGTTGCCGCCGTGCGAAACTTCACTGGCGAAATCAATTGAGGTCTTTGTCTCTACAAGGGGGGAATTGGGGCACACAATAGGCCTGCACCCACCCAAATTGATTAGAAAAACAAAAGAACGCATCTGCACGCAAAAACACATCAGGCGTTTGAACTTGAAAAAGAAATATCGAATTTATCGAAACGCTTCCGATTTTAGAAAAACTCTTGAATCAGGTTTTGCCAAGGTCGGGGTCGTGAGTTCGAATCTCATCGCCCGCTCCAATTTTTCCGTTTGCCGGGATGGACAGGTCCGATGCGCGTTGCGCACCGGCTGGTCCGTCTGCGGCCCGTCCCCCGAAATGCCTCAGGCCGAGTAGGGTTCGATCTTGCTGAGGGCGAGGGTGTAGGCGGCGCTGGCGAGGTCGCTGTCCTTGCGGTCGGTCGACAGGACGCCCTCGGCCCAGACGGCTCCCCACAGGTCCTTGAGTTTGGCGGCAGGTTTGGCTGTCACGTAGATGATCTGGTTGGGCGGCGGCGGCGGCGCGTGCACGCAGGCGCCGAAATAGGGCGCCAGCAGGAATTCCGACAGCGTGTTGCGGGCGTTGAAGTCCAGCGGCACGACATAGCCCGGAATCCGGACCAGCTTTCCGTTCAGCGGTTTCACCGTGTTGAAGGTGCCGATCTGCTTCATGGTGTCGGCGGCGCTGCCCTCCGAGATCGAGGCGCTGTCCCCGGACGAAAGCGAGCGCATGTAGTCCTCGTACATGGCCGCCAGGAGGTCTTCCTCGCCTTCCGGCATCAGGTTGTCCCACGCCAGCACCAGCGGGCCCTTGCGGGTGTCGGCGAGGGCCGGGAACAGGGCGGGCGCTGCAAGGGCGGCTGCGACGCCCGCGAGCGCCAGACGGCGGGTGATCGGTTGCATGTGGCGGCTCCTAGCGGGTCCGGAACTCGGGGCTTTTCGCAGTCAGCGTTTTCGCCTTCTGGCGGACGCCGTCCAGATAAACCAGCTCGACGGCCTCAATGTGACGGAAAGCGCCGAACGCCTGAACACTGATACGCGAAAGTTTCGACGGCTGCGCGCATTCGAAGGCATACCTCAGCGTGACGTCGCTCAAGCCTGCGTGACCGGGCTCCTCGTCGTGGTCATGATCGTCGTGGCCATGGGAGGCAGCGTTCGCGTGTTGGCCGGCTGGCGGAGGTGGGCCGAGCACGCCAGTGTCCTTTGATCGCAGGACGCACCCCGCCGCCTTGTCGAGGGTGAACAGCTTTGCGGGCGCATCGACGGTCGCGGCGGCGGCCTTCCAGGTCGCCAGCTCGGCCGTTCCCGATGGCGCCCGCTCGAAGCCGAGGATGTTGTAGAGGGGAGACCTGATCTCGACCGTCAGGGCGGACGCCTCGGACACGACCGCCATGTCGACCCTGCCATGGACGTGGGCGCCGGTTTCGCGCCCGTCAGCTGCGAGCGGCATCGCCAGGGCAAGCGCTGCAGCGCAGAGACATCCGTACCGGTTCATGTGTGGTCTCCAGTGTCGGGGAGGATCTGGCCCGTCATCGGGCTGTCCGGGGAACATGCGTCGTCGCGGGTGCGGGCGGCATGGATCCGGAGCGCATTCGCGATGTGGGTTGCGGCCAGGATGATGCTTGCCGTGACCGTGACCGGCGTTTCCAGATCGTGGTCGGGCCAGCCCAGCGCGCCGGCCAGAAGACCTGCAAGGCCGATCGCAGCGCCTGCCCGGAACAGGGCGGGCGTGTCGCGGCGGTGCAGGGCAAGCGCTGAAACGGGCAGGGCTGCAGCCAGGAACGCCCAGTGAATCCACTCGGACTCCAGCGCCGCAAACAGCGGCAGCACAGCCGCCAGCACAGGGATGGCGAGACAATGGATCGTGCAGGCGGCGGAGAGGCCTACGGCGGCGACGTCAAGGCGTGTCTGACGGGGCGCTCCGGCGAAGGCGAGCCGGCGGGAGTCCTAGTTCATCACGTGTCCTGACTGGCGTCTTGCTGCGCCGTTCTGATGAGGGTCAATCGAGATAGGTGAGTTTCTGGAGCGCGAGGCGGTAGGCTGCGTCGCCCATCGGTGAGGAGTTGGACCGGGTCGACAGCGTTCCACGGACTTCGACCGCCCGCGAGAGCGACTTCACGGCAACGGGCTTGGCGGCTGTGACGAAGACGGTCTGGTTGGGAGGCGGCGGCGGAGCGTGAATGCACGCGCCATAGTAGGGGACCAGCAGAAAGGTCCGGGTCGTTCCCGCGGTCACATCGAGGGGAACCACAAATCCCTTCAGCCGGACGTTGGCCCCGTTGAGACCGGCGACGGTCCGGAACGTACCCGGCTGTATGGCGCTGAGGGGCTGATCGTCTTCGCCGAGGGAGCCATGAGCGGGCGCCCGCGTCAGCATCATCATCCGGCTGCGGATGTGGTTTTCCGCTTCCCCTGGCGGCATAAGATCGGGCCAGTCGAGCGGGCGGGCCTCGTCCGCCGCCGCAGCGGGAGAGAGGGCCAAGGCCGAGAGCCCGTAGAGTGCGAACGTCCTGCGGTTCATGGCTAGACCCTCACCGACAGCCCGTCGGCCAGAGCGTTGCGGTAGGCGCGCCAGGCGGGGACCATGGCGAGCAGGGCGGCGAGGGCGGTCACGCTCGCCACGACGGCGGCGTCGAACAGGCCGGGCGCGAGGCCCGCGAGGTTGACGCCGGTCTCCCGAAGAACAACCGGCGCAAGGAGAGCGAGGCCGGCGTAGAGGATGGCGAGGCCTGCGATCGCGCCGGCGCCGGCGAGGAACGCGGCTTCGCCCATCAGCAGGAGGAATACGTCGGCTGGGCGCGCGCCGACTGAGCGCAGGATCGCGATCTCGCGGCGGCGCTCGTTGAGCGAGGTCAGGATGGCGACGAGGATGACCACCAGGCCGACGGCGACGACGGCGGCCGATATCACGGCGAGCGCGGTCTCGACATTGCCGACGATCTCCCAGAGCTGGCTGAGCGCCACGCCCGGCATGACCGCAAGCAGCGGCTCGGCGCTGGACGTGTTGAGGTCGCGCTGCACCCGCAGGACGGTCGATCGCGACTTGAGTCCGATGATGGCGGCGGTGATCGAGTCAGGCTCCAGCGTGAGACCTCTCACGCGATCAGCTGTCATCATGCGGGCAAGCGGCGTCTTCGTTCCGGATTCCCAACCGAGGTGGATCGCCTCAATGGCGGACAGGCTGACCAGCAGCGAGCGGTCCACCGGCGTGCCGGTGGGTTCAAGGATGCCCGAGACCGTGAAGTGCTTGTCGTCATGGTTCGAGAAGCTGACTTCGGCCACGCCGTGGGACAGCTCGATCTCGGCGCCGATCGAATAGCCAAGCGTCCGCGCCACTTCCGCGCCGAGAACGACGTCGAACATGTCCTCGAACGTCTTGCCGGTTGCGAGCGCGAGGGGCTGGCGCTCGCCATACTGGTAGTGATCGAGGAAGGCCGGCGTGGTTCCGATCACGCGGTAGCCCTTGTGGCTGTCGCCGAGCGAGATGGGGATCGACCATGCGACGTCCTCGCGGGCGGCGATGGTCTCGAACGCCTCCCAGCTGATGTTCGCGGTGGCGTCTCCGATGTGGAAGACCGAGTAGAGAACCAGGTTCACCGGTCCGGATGGCGCGCCGACGATCAGGTCAGCGCCCGAGATGGTGCGCTCGAAAGCCTGGCGCGCGCCCTGGCGGATGGTCTCGACCCCGGTGAACAGCATGACGCTGACTGCCACGGCGAGCATGGTGAGCAGGGCTGTCGCCTTGCGGTTGAGGCCGCTTCGTACGGCGAGCGAGAGGGTTGTGGCCAGCTGCATGTCAGGCGCCTGCCATTGCTGCGCGGTTGATCGCGCGAAGATCGATGGTGCGATCGAAGAGGGGAGCCAGAGACAGATCGTGGCTGACGAAGAGGAGCGCCGCGCCGCTGGATGCGCATTCCTCGGTCAGGAGCTGGATGAAGGCCTCACGCGCATCTGTATCGAGGGCGGAAGTCGGCTCGTCGGCCAATACGAGAGCGGGACGGCCGATAAGTGCGCGGGCGGCCGCCGCCCGTTGCTGCTGACCGACGCTGAGTTCGGTGACGCGCCGGGTGAGCACGTCCCCGGCAAGGCCGAGCCGTTCAGCGAGCCGTTTGGCTTCCGCTTCGGTATTTGCCTGTGAGCCGCCGGCCTGCCGCCGCCGTGCCGCCGAGTAGCGGCAGGGCAGGAGAATGTTGTCGAGCACGGAGAGATAAGGGACGAGGTTGAACTGCTGGAAGATGACGCCGACCGACGAGGCGCGCAGGTCGTCGCGGCGGGCGGCCGACAGGGACGTCATGTCGGAGCCAAGCACCTCCAGGCGTCCGGACCGTGGCGCGATCACGCCGCCGATCAGGCTGAGAAGCGTGCTCTTGCCACTGCCGCTGGGGCCGCGAACAAAGACCCGCTCGCCGCGCGCGACGGAGACGGCCTCGATGTCGATGTCGCGGCGGGCCTTCTTCCAGCCGAAGACGAGATCCTGCGCATGCAGCGCGGCTCCGTCAGGGCGAGGGTCGGGTGCGGCGGCCATGCGGCGGTCCTGCAATGAATGTTACTTTATAACATTCGCGCGGGTCGGACAGGATGGCAAGATGGGCGCTGCGGGAATCGGTGCGTCAGATCGAACAGCCGAGGGCTCGGGCGACGCCGGGTGTGATTGAGCGCGAGCCCAGCGTGGTCTTCGCCGGGGCCTGAACATGCGAAAGGCGGAGAGCGCCATGCACTCTCCGCCTTCGGTTTCGGTTCGTCCGCTTTCGCGCGGTGGTTCAGAGCGGGCTGCGGCCGCTCAGGGCGCGGGCGATGAAGGTCACGACCAGAAGCGCCAGGAAAACGAAGAACAGGATCTGCGCGATGCCGGCAGATGCGCCAGCGATGCCGCCGAAACCAAGAGCGCCGGCGACAATTGCCAGCACGAAGAAAACGAGGGCCCAACCAAGCATGTCTCTCTCCTTTTGAGTGTCCTGCGGCGGCGCCGCTGTTTGGATTGTCAGACGAACGTACCCATCCGCGTTCGGGTTCCACCGTCCTCCTGTCGCGAACCACCCACGAAGATCAGGGGAACCGTTTCGCGGCGGGGCGCGTTCTAGGCCCCGTGCCTGCCTCGGCGGGCGAGGCGGACAAGGAGACTACCCATGACGAAGTTTGTGATGACTGTGGCTGTGAGCGCGCTCGCACTGATCGCGGCCGCCTGCAACACGGTCGAAGGCGCCGGCGAAGATCTCGAACAGGCTGGCGACCACATCGAGAAACGCGCCGAACAAGCCAATCCCGGCAACTGACGGCTCCACGACCTAGAGCAGCGTGCGCCCAGGCGCATGTCTGCTGGACTACCAGCTGCTGCGCGCCTCCGATGGCGCGCAGCAGTCGTGTCCGGGCCACGTTGGCCCGCTTAGGCGATCTTGTGCGGAGACATGGGGCATGGCCCTCAGTGCAATCATCAACCAGGCCTCCGGGTCGGTTCCGGCCGGCGCCGAAGCTCTCCTCCAGGCTGCGCTTGAGGAGCTGGGTGAGACAGCGACGATCCAGATGATCTCGCCCGAGCGCTCTCTCTCCGACATCATTGCCGAAGCACAGGCGTCGTCTCCCGACGCCATCATCGTATGGGCCGGCGACGGGACAGTCGCGGCCGTGCTCGACGCCACCGGCCCGTCCGGGCCTCCCGTTCTAGCTCTGCCTGGCGGGACGATGAACCTGCTCCACAAGGCCATTCACGGCGAGGCGGACTGGAAGCAGTGCCTGACCGCCGCGCTCAAATCGGACGCCGCAGTGTCAATTCCCGCTGGTGTTGTCGATGGGAAGCGGTTCTATGTTGCAGCCATGCTCGGCAATCTGACGCATATCGCGAAATCGCGCGAAGCCCTGAGGGCGGGCAATCCGCTGGAGGCTGTCGCGACACTCAGCCAGACGCCCGTTCTCAGCCTTGAGACGACGCTCGATATCCACGCTGACCATGGCGGCGAAGCCGGCGTCACGAACCTGCAGGCCACGGCGGCTGCCGTCCTGCCTTCGGCGCGGATCGGCGGCGGCCTCGAGGTTGGCGCCATCGATCCCGGCAACATCCTCGAGCTGACGGCGACAGGGCTCGCAGCGATGTTCAGGGACTGGAGAGAGATCGATACCGTTGAACGCGTCCTGGCGAGGACGGTCATTGTCGAGCACAAGCTCGGCGAAGTGATCCACGCCACCCTGGATGGCGAGCAGGTCGATCTTCCATCGCGGGCGATCTTTTCCCGCATCGACTCTTCAGCGCGCGTCCTGTCGGCCAGGCCAGCATGACGCGGATCGCCCAGATCGCGGATGTGCACTTCGGGGCGGAGGACGCCGACGCGCTGGCGGCTGCCCACAAACTGATCGTCGAACTTGATCCTGCAGCCGTCGTGTGTTGCGGAGACCTGACCCAGCGTGGCCGGAAAGACGAGTTCGAGGCGGCCGTCGAGTGGATCGCGTCCTTCCATCATCCGATGCTTGTGGTGCCTGGCAATCACGACACGCCGCTTCTCAACCTTGCGACGCGGGTCGCGCGGCCGTTTCGCCGCTTCGACAAACGGTTCGGCGACCTTCACCGGACCCTACGGCTGGAGTCGATGAACCTGTCCGGGTTCAACACTGCGCGCGGCTGGCAGTTCCGGCGGAACTGGGCCGAGGGCGTGGTCGACATGGACGAGCTGGAGACCGCCATCGATGCGGCCACCGTCAAGACGCGGCCAGGCGTTGGCGTGCTGGCCTGCCATCATCCATTTCTCTCGCCGCCGGGCTCGCCCCTGCTGATCGAGACCCGCAATGGCAATATTGCAAGCCGGCGGATGGCCGAGAGCAAGGTCGGGCTGCTGCTGTCGGGGCACGTGCATACGCCGTCCGCCACGGTCTGGCGCCATGATGAACACGCCTATCTGTCCGTGACAGCCGGCACGCTGTCGCAACGCCTGAGGATGCATCCGCCGAGTTTCAACTGCCTGGATATCGCAGCGGACAGTGTCACGGTGACGTCGTGGGTCTTCAGGACCGGCGAATTCGAGCCCATCGTGCTCGGCGCCTGGTCAACGGAAACGTGGGATCTTCTATAGCGTGGCGGACAGTGTCCGTAGCCGGGCTAACCGTCGATGGAGGCCGGAGGCTGCTGCGGCCTCGCCATGTCGAGGACAACGCTGAAGCCCTGCTCGGGCTCCGACCAGACGGTCATGGTCGCACGGAGCTGCTTGGCGAAGGCGTTCATCAGGCGCGCTCCCAGCCCCTTGGAGGGAACCGCCGCGGAACCGGCAAGATCGACCCCGCGGCCATTGTCTCGAACTTCGAGCCGAAGCGCATCCTGTGTCCGGTCCATCGTTACGGTGATCGTGCCGGTTCGATCTGCAAAGCCATACTTCATCGAGTTGGTCACAGCCTCGACCAGGAACAGGGCCATGGGAATCGCGTCGTCCGAGCGCACCTCTTCGGCGTCGATGCGCCAGGCCAGATGGATGCCGGCGTCGTCGAGGCCGAGGGCGCCGGACAGGTGTTCGAGCAGGCCTTCGAGGAAGGGCTTGAGCTGGACGGTGTCGAGCTGGTCGTGCTGGTAAAGGGTCTGGTGAACGATGGACAGGGCGTCGATCCTGTGACGGGCCGCCGCCAGCGCCTGGCGGGCTTCTGGATCATCCAGCTGGCGCGCCTGCAGGCTCAGGAAACTGGTGACGATCTGAAGGTTGTTCTTCACGCGATGGTGGATCTCGCGCATCGCGTCTTCCTGCGCCTTCAGCGCATTTCGAAGCGAGACGTCGCGCTCGGAAATGCGCTCTGCCATCAGGTTGAGACCAAAGGCGAGCTCGGCGATTTCGCGCGGGCTGTCCTCGACGGTTCGGGCGTCCCGGAAGCGATAGTGGCCAGCGCCATAGGCGGCCGCGCGGCGCTGCAGGCGTGACAGCCACTTCAGGACAAGGTTGTCGACCGCCAGCCAAGCCGCGAGAAGGGTAAAACTGAACGCAATGATGGGCACACCGAACGACCGAAGCGGCATCAGCGACGCCTCGCTAAAGAGGGCGGGGGCGTAGGTGGAGGTAACCGCATAGACGCCGGTCGCCCCCAGCGGCCGCACGACGAGGTCGTAGTCGCGGCCATCCTTGCCTTCGCTGCGGGTCAGCTTCGCTGCGGCGCCCTCGCGCGCTGTCCGGATCATCTCACCGGGCAGGGTTTCAAAACGCTGGCTGCTGAAGACCTTTCCGTGTTCATCCGCCAGGGCGATCTCTTCGGAGTCGGGCAGCTCCGGGGAGACCAGCAGCCCGGCCAATGCTTCGGTTCGCATGGAGAAGCTGACGGAGCCGTCGAAGTTTCCGCGATCATCGTCGACACGGCGGAGAACCGCAAAGAGCCAGGTCTGGCTGACGGGGCCGAAAAATGCCTCCGTGCGAACGGAGCGGCGTCCCAGCCTCAGGACTTCATGCCACTTCGGGTTGGTGATCGAGACAGCGGACCGTGTCAGGGACGAGCATTGAGCCAGACCGTCGCGATCAAAGCGGGTCACGCTGGACAGGAAGGGAACGACCGGAGCGAGGCGGTCAAAGACCTCGAGGCATTTGCCGGCGCGTATCTCTGGCGCATAGGCTTCAAGCAGCATTTCGGCCCCGACCAGGGACTGCTGAACGCGGTCGAGGGCTTCCTGGCTTTCAACCATCAGCCGCTGCCGGCGCGCGTCACGCGCCTCGTCGAAGCCGACAAACGCCTGTGCGCCCGCCAGTAGCAGCGTCGGAGACAACGCAAGCATGAGCGTCAGCAGCAGGCGCTGGCGCAGGGAGAGCTTGGAGGTTGGCCGGGGCGCCCCCGGTCTAGACGGCTGTGCTGACGCCACGGGACAGTTCGCCCGCCTGCCGGATGATGTCCTCGAACGCGTCCTGTGCGCTCATGGCCGAGTCGCTGCTGAAGCCGGCGGCGTTTTGCTCCAGGATGGCGGTCACGGCCTTGCGGGCGCGGCTGACGCGGCTTTTGACCGTACCGACAGCGCAGTCGCAGATCGCGGCGGCTTCCTCGTAGGACAGACCGCCGGCCCCGACGAGGATCAGCGCCTCGCGCTGGTCGTCCGGAAGATGGTTCAACGCGTTGCGCAGGGCCAGAAGGTCAAGATGCGCTGAAGGGTTGTCGTTGGCGACGAGGGTCGCTTCGGCGATTTCAGGATCGAGATGCTGGCCGCGCCAGCTGCGGCGCTTCTCCGAATAGTAGAGATTGCGCAGGATGGTGAAGGCCCACGCCTTCATGTTCGTACCGGGCTCGAAGCTCAGGCGCGACTTCCAGGCCTTGAGCATCGCCTCCTGGGCGAGGTCGTCGGCCAGAGTCGCGTTTCCGCAGAGGCTGCGGGCAAATGCGCGCAAGTGTGGAATGAGGCCGGTGAGTTCGCCCTTGAACGCCGCGTCCTCCATGGGGACGGCGTTCAACGCTTGGCTCCCTCGGCCTTGCTGTTGCGGTCGGCTTCTTCAAGCAGACGCATGAATTCGTCAGGGACCGCCTCATTGACGACCTCCTGGTAGACGCGCTTCAATTGTTCGCCCAGAACCTTCTGGCGACCCTTCTTGGCCCGGCTAACCCGGCCCGATTCGCCATCCGTCTGCATGTTACGTGTCTCGATCGCCGCTTTGCGGCCTGGCTCCAGCCCCGACATAAGGTCACTGATCCTCTATTCCCGCCTGCAGGAACCTTCCATCGCGAAATCGGTTCCGCAACAGATCAAAAAAAGTCCCCTCCGCATGCAACCAAAGTCGCCAGGGCATGTTTTACCAACGCAGTTGCGACGGAAAGGTTTCTGATGAACTTGGTTGAGCAATTCGGCCCACACCTGCCGTTTTTGCGGCGTTATGCTCGCGCCCTGACGGGAAGCCAGCAGAGCGGAGACGCCTACATTCGCGCGTCCTTGATGGCCCTGGCCCAGGATCCTGCGCAGATCAACCGGGATATGTCCCCGCGGATCGCGCTCTACCGGTTCTTCCATGCGATCTGGGGCGGTACGGGCGCCCGGCTTGAGACGGACGCGCAGCCTGCAGGGACGCTCGCCGGCCATGAGGGGCGGCTCCAGGCTCTGGCTCCGATTCAGCGGCAAGCGTTTCTGCTGACCGCTATGGAAGGCTTTGACCGCGATGAGGCGGGCTCAATTCTTGGCAGGTCCCGGAGCGAGGTCGACGCCCTGATCGATGAGGCGCACCGCGAAATCGAGGCTGACCTCGCGACCCGCGTTCTCATCATTGAAGACGAGCCCATCATCGCTGCTGACCTTGAGAGCCTCGTCCGCGATCTGGGCCATGACGTTACGGGAAACGCCACGACGCGTGCGGAGGCCGTGGCGATGGCCCGCAAGGACCCGCCGGGTCTGGTGCTGTGCGATATCCAGCTGGCCGACAATTCGTCCGGTATCGATGCGGCCAACGATATCCTGCGGGACTTCGATGTGCCGGTGATCTTCATCACGGCCTATCCCGAGCGCCTTCTGACGGGGGAGCGGCCAGAGCCGACCTACCTGATCTCGAAGCCGTTCCGCGAGGATACGGTCAAGGCGGCGATCGGACAGGCCTTGTTCTTCCATCCCTCGCCTGCCGCAGAGGCTGTGGCGTAAGCGATTCTGTTTGGCGAACGTTTGCAGCGGCCGGAGGACATCCTCCGGCTGTTTGCGTTTGCCGGGCCAATTTACGCCTGGGCGCGGCGGAACGGGCAGGGGGAGCGCGCGTTGATCCGCCGACCCGCTTAACCTTCATCCGAGGGAATTCCCATGTCTGCCACACCATCGACCATGAAGCCTGCCAATGGCCTGCCCGATACCTCGAAGTCTGGCGTTTCCAGCGAAGCGTTCGACAAGCTGAAGGGCGATTTCGCCCAGCTGAGCGATGACGTGAAGGTGCTGCTTGCAGACGCCGGCAAGGCAGCCCGCGATGAGTCGAAGCACACCATCAAGAAGGGCAAGGCTCTTGCCGGAGACGCCGCCGAACAGGCGATGGACGCCAAGGCTGCGCTTGAGGACAAGATTCGCGCCCACCCGTTGACCTCTGTCGGCATCGCTCTCGGCGCCGGCATCATCATCGCTGCTCTCCGCCGCGGCTAGGTCAAAGTGGACGCCGCAAAACTCAGGATCATCGCCGGCATCGCCGGCCTGCTCTGCGCCCTGGCCGGCGTTGTCGGCCTTGGCGTGGCGAGCGTCCTTGCGCTGTCGTCGGTGATGGGTCCGATCTGGGGATCCTTCACCTTCGGCATCGTCGCGCTGGCCCTGGCCTGCGCTGGTATCTATTTCTTCCTTCTTCCTCACCGGCCGACCTCTCGTGAAATCGATGATTTCGAGGAGGTCACCGCCAACGCCATCGCAGACCTTCCGTTCAATACGGTGCGGGCGATGCTCAACAAGCAGCCGCTGATTGCGGTCGCAGCCGCCGCGCTTGCCGGGTACAGCCTGACGCGCGATCCCGAGGAAGTGGTGCGTCACGCCCAGCGGCTTCTCACGGGTTTCCTGACCGACATCTGACCGGTCGAAACCACCCATCTGACGACAGCCTCTTGCCTTTCCGCGAATCAGCCGGAACCGCCGCCATCTCATCGCGTTAGTCTTTTGTTAACGCGTGGGGCTGTTAGCACCTGGGGCTGAGCAGATGGCTGTTCTCTCGAAAATCATTGGTTTTTCTATCGTTTTTGCGGCGCTGTCCTTGACTGCATCGGGCGCTGCTTTCGCTGATGCCGGTCACGGCCTCGAAGCGCAGGATGTGAGGGTTGTCACGCAGGCCTGCGAACGCGACCAGCCCTTCTTCCCCATCATCGGCGATCTGGGCAAAGCGACTGGCGAATACGCGCTTCCTGTCCGTGATGAGGCAGGCGAAGTGGTGGCCGCCATCATCCTCACCCACGCCGCGATCCGGAGCATTCCGGAATGCCGGAAGTCGGAAGCGCGGGTCGCGCAGGCGAAGACCGGCGGCGGCGTGCAGCTGGCGGCGCTCAATTCCTGACCGATTGCGCTTCGCCGATCACGTGACCTGATGCTGCCGACCCGCTATGTGCGTTCTCCGGTATCCGGTTCAGGCAGGCTGACAGTTGCAGATTCTCATTGCCGGAGCAGGCATAGGCGGACTGGCTGCGGCGCTGGCGTTGCGGCGCGCGGGGTGCGAGGTACTCGTGCTGGAGCGGGCGCCTGAGCTGGGGGAAGTGGGAGCCGGCCTTCAGCTGAGCCCCAACGCCGTGAAGGCCCTCAGAGCGCTCGGCGTTGCCGAGGCCGCCGAGGCCGTAAGCGTCCGCCCGGAAGCCCTGCAGATGCGAAGCGGCCGGTCGGGCTCGCTGATCTTCTCGATCGCGATGGGGGAGACGGCGATCAACCGCTATGGCGCTCCCTATCTTCATATTCATCGCGCCGACCTGCTGGACGTGCTGGCGAAAGCTGCGGCTGCGGCCGGCGTGCGCGTTCGTCTGGGCGCCCGCCTGTCGGGTTATGCGATCCATGGACAGCACGTGCGTGCGGGTCTCGATACCGGTCAGGTGGTCGAAGGCGACCTGCTGGTCGGCGCCGACGGTCTGAACTCGGCCATCCGTGCTCAGTTGATCGGGCCGGACCTGCCGCGGTTTGCGGGGTGTTCGGCGTGGCGATTGACTGTGCCCGCGGGGGCGGTGGCGGGGCGGCTGGGGGAGGGGGGGGCGGTCGTCTGGACCGGGCCCGGGCGGCATGCGGTGACCTACCGGATCCGGCGGGGAGAGCTGGTCAACTTTGTCGGGGTCGTCGAGACGGCGCGGCGCGGGCAGGAGGGATGGGACGAGAGCGGAGACCTCGGCGAGCTGCGCGAGGATTTCAAGGCGTTCGCCGATCCCGTGCAGGCGGTGATCGAAGCAGCGACGTCGTGCATGCGGCGCGCGCTCTACGATCGCGATCCGCTGGCGACCTGGAGCGGGGAGCGGGTGACGCTGCTCGGCGATGCCTGCCATGCGATGCCCCCCTTCCAGGCGCAGGGCGCGGCTATGGCGCTGGAGGACGCCGTTGTGCTGGCGAGCGTGCTGCGCAGCGACCGCCCGCTGGCCGAGGCGCTGACGCGCTACGAGGCGCTGCGCAAGCCGCGCACGGCGAAGGTGCTGGACAGCGCCCGGGCCAACATGAAGATCTTCCACCGCGCCAACCCGGTGACGCAGCTCGCGACCTATGGCCCCATGCGGCTGGCCAACCTGTTCATGCCGGAGTTTGTGGCGTCGCGGCAGGACTGGATCTACGGTTATGATCCTGTGGAGGCGGCGGCATGAGGATGCGATCGGTCCTGCTGGCTACGGCAGTCCTTCTGGCGGCGTGCGGGCCGCCGCCGGGCACGCCGAAGCGGGCCAATTCCAGCAAGGTTGCGGCGGGCAATCCGCAGGCGGCCATGCTGTGGCCGTCCCTGCTGCAGCACTGCCTGCGGACGCCGGAGTGCGATCCGATGAGCAATTTCGGAGAGGGCGCCGGTGAGGCGTCGGGCATCGAGGGCTCAACGACGTGGTGGACGAAGTCGGACGCTGAGGGATGGCGCACGCTGGACAGTTTTCACGGTTACCGCGGGCAAGGTGGTGATGCGGGGCGGCCGCTGACCCCGGCCGAGACGCCTCGCACCTTGCGGGCTAGGAGGGACAACCGCTCCTGGATTGTTCTTGAGCATGGCAGCCACTCTGTCGATGAATTCCTGCCGACCGCGATTCGGCTGCGTTCGCCGCATGTGGTGCTCGCTGGTGTTGGCAAGGCGACCAGCGTCCGGCGCCAAGCCGAGGCGACCGAGGATAAAGCGAAGTCCTTCCTGTGGCCGGATGGCCGGAGGGGTGCGCGACTGGAGATCCTTGAGCCGCAGGAGGATGGTGAGGCGAAGTCGCTTCTTGTCATGTACGCGATCGGCGCCAACGCCCATGCGCAGCTGGAAGACCGGGAGAAGTTGAAGCTGCCCTCTACGCCGTGGATCTATGACGTGACTCTGATACCGCAAAAGTCGCCGCAATCATCCCTCAAGCTCTACGACGCAATCCAAAGCGAGACGACGCTCATGTTCCGTATCACGGAACCGGGCGGCGGCGTCATACTGCAGGACACGATCTACACCGATGGCTTTCAGGCATCGGTCGAAGCGAGTGGGTCGGCGCTGGGCAGTTCTGCGGCAGCTCCGCTTACAGAGCGGTGTGCCCCGTATGTTGCCGAGCCAATGTCGTTCTGGGCGCAGGCTCCCGACCTTTCACCCGCAGTGCGAACCTGCGATTCCCGGACGCCTGAGCAGCGGGCGCAGGCGGCGACCCGGCAGCCCGTCAACTAGCCCGGCGGCAGCGCATCGGCGCGTTCGCCGCACTCTTCCAGCGAGATCTTCGGATCGCCGGCTTCGATGTCGCGGATGCCGATCTGGGCCCAGGCGTCGGCGACGCGGTCAACCTGGGTTTCGTGCGCGGCCTTCTCTTCGACCAGCATCGCCGAGCCGACCAGGCGGAGCGACATGGCCTGCATGCGGGCCTTGAAGATGCGGCCTTCGTCCGTGGGGTTCAGGGCGTCAGTGGGAACCGGGTTCGCCGCTTCCAGCAGGGCGGCGCAGTAGAGATGGTCGCGGATTTCCTGCGAGCCGACTTCCAGCGGCTTGTCGATCGGCGCGGGCGGCTCTTCGGGCTGGGCGGGCAGCGTTTCGGACGTGCCCGGCATCGTGACTTCGCCGAGCGCGGGCGTGTTGACCGTTTCTGTCACGGGAACGGCGCCGGGAACCACGAACGGGTCAGGCTTGGGCTTTGTCAGGGTATACACGAGGATGCCGCCGAAAACGACAATGGCGACAAGGCCGACGATCTGGAGGGGGCGAAGTTTCATGGTCTGGCGGCTCTTCCCGTTTTTGGCGTTTGTAGCCGAACGCGCGAGATATGCTCAAGCGCCAGATCAATGCGTGCCGGTAACGATTGGGTAGAGGCTGGCCACAAGTACGACCGCCGCCGTGATGTTGAAGATGCGCAGTTTCACGGGATCGTCGAGAAAACGCCGCAGCTGCACGCCCATCAGGGCCCATGAGGAGACACACGGCAGGTTGATCAGCCCGAACACGGCGGCGACGATCAGCAGGCTGGCGACGGGGTTCGACTGCACCGTGTAGGCGGATACGGCGGTGAGGGCCATCGTCCACGCCTTGGGGTTCACCCACTGGAACAGGGCGGCTTCGAGGAAGGTCATCGGGCGGGCGGCCTTGCCCGGCTTGCCGGAGGCGGCCTTTGCGCCCGGAGGCGGCGCTGTCGCGATCTTCCAGGCCAGCCAGAGCAGGTAGGCGACGCTCGCGTATTTCAGGATCGTGTGGGCGAGGGGGAAGGCCTCGAAGATGGCGGCAAGCCCTGCGCCGACCAGCAGGATCATCACCGTGAAGCCGATGCCCACGCCCAGCATGTGCGGGATGGTGCGGACGAAGCCGAAATTCGTGCCCGAGGCCATCAGCATCAGGTTGTTGGGACCCGGCGTGATGGACGAGACGAAGGCAAAGCCCGCCATAGCGATGAGAAGATCCTGTGTCATGACGCAAACATATCGCGCGCCCCAGTCAATGTGCTTGCGTTTCGGGGTCAAAGCTGCCGATGATTGCAAATCATGGCGAAGATGGACGACATAAACCGCAGAATATTGCGCGAGCTGTCGAAGGACGGCCGGATCACCAACAATGATCTCGCCGCCAAGGTCGGGCTGTCGCCGTCTGCGTGCCTGCGGCGGGTGCAGGAGCTTGAGCGCTCCGGGGTGATTGCGGGCTATCGCGCCGTCATCAACCGCGAGGCCACGGGCGCTGGGTTTCTCGCCTATGTCGCCGTCGGGCTGTCCGAGCACCACAAGCGCAACCAGCGCAACTTCGAGCGCGCAATGGCGGCGGCTCCGCAGGTGGTGGAGTGCCACAACGTCACCGGCACCATCGAGTACCTTTTGCGCGTCGAGGTCGAGGACCTGGCGGCGTACAAGCAGTTCCACACCGAGGTTCTGGGCACCGTGCCGGAGGTCTCGTCGATCACCAGCTACATCGTTATGGCGTCGTCCAAGGATGAGCGCGGGTGAGGCGCTTGTTTGCATGTGCGCGTGTCCTCGTCCGGACCGGCGTGAGCCGTCCGTGATGCTGTCGGTCTGCCTCCCGAAGACAGGAGGACGGGGCGCGTGAGAACGCGCCTACTTGTATAAGCTGCCAGCGTTGCCGCTGGCCGGTTGCGTGTTCCCACGCGCCCCGTGTCAGACGTTTGTCCCGGCGGTTGGTGCGCACTTTTTAGTGCTCATCCCCGTCCCGGTGTCACGCGCATGAGCGCCGACGCCCATGGTCACCCCCGGTTTAGATCAATTCCGGGGACAGGTGTTTCAGACCGCCGCTTGTGGCTGCTTCCCTGGGCCCCTCCTTCGAGACGCGCCCTTTCGGGCGCTCCTCAGGATGAGCCGCTCGGAAGCAGCCGGAGCGGTGGTCGCCGCGCCGTCCGAGCTTCTGGCTTTCGATGTTTCGGTGCGCACCGAACCCTCCCTTGCCAGACGCGAGGGGGAGATTGCGGGATGTCGAGACCCGGTCGGATTCGCGGGATTGCGGCCAGCATATTTTCCGGCGGTCTGCCGGGCCGCCGATCGTGCGGAGGCGGGACCCAGATTCCGGCATCGTGCGTCTCGTCAGGGCGCCAGGTCTGGATCCCCGCCTGCGCGGGGAACGCGGACGCCGGAGTTGTCCGCTTCGGGAGCGCCCAGCCGGGTGTGGGAGACAGGGGGCTTGTGTTCTACACTCTCCGCGGGTGATGGCGCGGAGAGGCTTCCATGACTGGAGACTGGGACAGGGTCGATGACTACATCGGCGACAGGCTTGGGTTGCGGGATGCTGTCCTGGATGGCGCGCTCGAGCGATGCCGCGCGGCAGGTCTGCCGGAGATTGCGGTTTCGGCGGCTCAGGGCAAGCAGCTCTATCTGACCGCGCTGGCGGCGGGCGCGCGCCGCATTCTGGAGGTGGGCACGCTGGGCGGGTATTCCGCGATCTGGATGGGACGGGCGCTGCCGGAGGGCGGTCGGCTGATCACGCTGGAGATCGATCCGCATCATGCCGATGTTGCGCGCCGGAACATCGCGGCGGCCGGCCTGTCGGACAGGGTTGAGGTGAGGACGGGCGCGGCGAACAGCCTGTTGCCCGATGTCGAAGGACCGTTCGACCTGACCTTCATCGACGCCGACAAGCAGTCGAACGCCGCCTATTTCGACCACGCCGTTCGCCTGTCGCGAAAGGGCGCCGTGATCATTGTCGACAATGTCGTGCGCAACGGGGCGGTCATCGATCCGGACGGGGATGAGCGCGTGCAGGGCGTGCGCCGGCTGTTCGATGCAGTGAAAAGCGACACGCGGGTTTCAGCCACGGCGATCCAGACCGTGGGCGAGAAGGGCTATGACGGGTACCTGATGGCGGTGGTTCTGTAGGCGCGGTCATGGTTCGGGACCCGCGCGAGAGGCCTCAGCGGACCTTCTTCACGAACTCGGACTTGAGCTTCATTGCGCCGAAGCCGTCGACCTTGCAGTCGATGTCGTGGTCCTCGTCGACGAGCCGGATGCCCTTCACCTTCGTGCCCTGCTTGATCACCAGCGAGGAGCCCTTGAGCTTGAGGTCCTTGATGAGGGTGACGGTGTCGCCGTCTTCGAGGATGGCGCCGTTGGCGTCCTTGTAGACGCGCGGGCCGTCGGCGGCGGGCGCGTCGGCGGAGGCCGACCATTCATGGCCGCACTCCGGACAGATGAAGAGGGCGCCGTCCTCGTAGGTCAGCGACGAGGCGCAGGACGGGCAGGCGGGAAGGTCGCTCATGCGGATGCAATCCAGAAACGGAGGACGGGGCCGGCCCAGTTGGCGTTGAGGATCTCGATCTGGCCGATGTCGGAGGCGCGCGGGAAGGTTTCGGCGGCGCGGCGCCAGAAGGCCTGCGCGGCTGTGTTCTGGTGCGCGATGGCGGCCTCCCACTGGCCGGGGAAGCGCTCAAACAGGGCGTGCGCGACCTGGCGGCCGACGCCGCCGCCGCGATGCTTCCGCACGATGAAGAACTCGGCGATGTTGATGTCTGCGTCCATGCCGCTGCGCGCGCGGGCGTTGAGCAGGGCGAAGCCCGCGATGTGGCCGCCGATGCGGACCAGCAGGGGATGGCAGCGGGGCTCGGACCAGTAGGGATCGAGCGCATAGGGCGGGAAGCGGCCGTCCTCGCCGAGTTCGCCCTTGTCGGTCCCGGCCCAGTGTTCGGTAAAGTCGTGGGTGTAGAGCTGGATGAGATTCTCCAGCACGCCGCGCTGTGCGGGCGTCGCGGGCTGGATGTCGATCTGCAACGTCATGGGCGGCCCCGCACGCTTGGGTAGCGGTCAGATGGGTCCGGAAAGTTCCGGCGGCAAGGCGGGAACCCGACCACCCGTTCAGGCGCCCATCTTGTAGAACGAGAAGCCCGCGCCCGGTGGATTCTCTGGCGGCTCGGCAAGTTCGACGATCTCCTCCAGATACACCATCGGAGCGATCTTCCTGCTGCGGGCGTGGGCGAGGCCCGGATCGCTGCGCAGCAGTTCGAGGCATGCCCGTTCGGCGGTCTCGTGATCGGCCGCCTCCACCCACCGTGTCGTGTAGAATCCCATCAGGCGCTTCCCGATCAGCGCCTTGCCGATCGGGAAATTCTCGCCGTGGAGACTACAGCGATACCAGGGCATCAGGCCTCGGCGGCGACTTTCGAGAAGCGCTTGCGGTCGTTCGGGTCGAGGTAGACCTTGCGGAGGCGGATGTTCTCCGGCGTCACTTCGACCAGCTCGTCGTCCTGGATGTAGGCGAGGGCCTTTTCCAGCGTCATCTTGATCGGCGTCGTGAGGCGCACGGCCTCGTCGGTGCCGGACGCGCGGACGTTGGTGAGCTTCTTGCCCTTGAGGACGTTCACGTCGAGGTCGTTGCCGCGCGTGTGCTCGCCGATGATCATGCCTTCGTAGACCTTGACGCCGGCGTCGATCATCATCGCGCCCCGGTCTTCAAGGTTCCACAGGGCGAAGGCGACGCTCTCGCCCAGTCCGTTGGAGATCAGCACGCCGGTGTGGCGGCCACGGATCTCGCCCTTGTGCGGTGCGTAGGAGTGGAACAGGCGGTTCATGATCGCCGTGCCGCGCGTGTCGGACAGGAGCTCGCCCTGGTAGCCGATGAGGCCGCGCGTGGGTGCGTAGAACATCAGGCGTGTGCGACCGACGCCCGAGGGCCGCATGTCCTGCAGCTCGGCGCGACGCTCGTTCATCTTCTGGACGACGACGCCCGAATGCTCGTCGTCGACGTCGATGACCACTTCCTCGATCGGCTCAAGTTTCTCGCCGGTGTTCGGGTCGGTCTGCATCACGACCTTGGGGCGCGACACGCCGAGCTCGAAGCCCTCGCGGCGCATGCTCTCGATGAGGACGGCGAGCTGGAGTTCGCCGCGGCCGGCGACTTCGAAGGCGTCCGAATCCGGGGCGCGCGTGATCTTGAGGGCGACGTTGCCTTCGGCCTCCTTCAGCAGGCGGTCCCAGATGACGCGGCTGGTGACTTTCTTGCCCTCGGTGCCAGCGAGCGGGCTGTCGTTGACGCGGAATGTCATGGCCAGGGTCGGCGGATCGATCGGCTGGGCTTCCATCGCTTCGGTAACGGTGGGGTCGCAGACGGTGTCGGCCACGGTCGCTTTCGTCAGGCCCGCGAGGGAGACGATGTCGCCGGCGACGCCTTCGTCGATGGGCGCGCGGGTCAGGCCGCGGAAGGCGAGGACCTTCGAGACGCGGCCCTGTTCGACGACCGAGCCGTCACGCGCGAGGACCTTGACGGTCTGGTTGGGCTTGACCGAGCCGGAGACGACGCGGCCGGTGAGGATGCGGCCGAGGAAGGGGTCGGAGCCGATGGTGGTGCCGAGCAGGCGGAACGGGCCCGGGTGGACGGTCGGGGCCGGGACGTGAGCGAGGACGGTCTCGAAGAGGGCCGTCATGTCGGTGGTCTTCACCGCCGGGTCCTTGGACATCCAGCCGTTCTTGGCCGATCCGTAGATGATCGGGAAGTCGAGCTGCTCGTCGGTGGCGTCGAGGTTGGCGAACAGGTCGAAGACCTCGTTGACCACTTCGACATGGCGCTCTTCGGCCTTGTCGATCTTGTTGACGCAGACAATCGGTCGCAGGCCGAGCTTCAGGGCCTTGGAGACCACGAACTTCGTCTGCGGCATCGGGCCTTCTGCAGCGTCGACCAGCACGATGGCGCCATCCACCATGTTCAGGATGCGCTCGACCTCGCCGCCGAAGTCGGCGTGGCCGGGGGTGTCGACGATGTTGATGCGGTAGTCGTTCCAGACCACCGAAGTGGCCTTGGCGAGGATGGTGATGCCGCGCTCACGCTCCTGGTCGTTGGAATCCATCATCCTTTCAGAGGTCTTCTCGTTCTCGCGGAACAAGCCGGACTGCTTGAGGAGGCAATCGACCAGGGTGGTCTTGCCGTGGTCGACGTGGGCAATGATCGCAATGTTGCGGAGCTGCATGACGCGCGCTTTTCGGTCTGGGTCAGGATCTGGGGAGCTGTTTTGGCGCGGCCATACAGCGGATTTGGCCAAAAGGCGAGGGGGGCGGCTGCGGGGAGTGGGCGGGAGCCACGGAAACGGGGGCGCCAGCGGCGCGAAACGGCGCTAAGTCGTGGGGATCGCCGGGAGCGGAGGCCTGGTCGCCTGCTTCAGCGCCAGGGGACCAGCAGGCGGTCGCGGCCCAGCGGGGCGAGGAGGGCGCCGCGCGCCAGCGTCCAGGCGGGCCGGAAGGCCGTCCTGAGGCCCTCGAAGGGGCCTTCCGTCTTCAGGCGGCCCGAGCGGATATCGGCGCGGTCGCCCGCGAGGTGGCTGCCGAACTGGCGGCGGCGGTCATTGCGTTCGAGGAACTGGTCCTGGATGCAGGGGGCTGGCGACCACTGGATCACCCGCAGATAGCGGATGGCGCGGCGGCTGAAGTCGAACATCTCGCCGTCAGGCAGGGTCGTGAAGCGGCTGGCGACCGCGAGCAGGGCGCCGGCCGCGGCGGGGGTGATCAGGTAGGCGGCGGCCCCCGCGTGGTTGGAATAGAGCTCCATCGCGCGGCGACGCCCGATCTTCTGGTGGGTGGCGCGGGAGGCGGTGACACGCGCCAGCACGGTCTCGAAGCGGTGCACGATGCGCTCGTCGGCCTGAATGCGGACAGATGCGAGCAGGCGCGCGAAATCCGGAGCGAGGTGGATGTCGTCCTCCATCACCAGCGCCGTCCGGCCGTCGTCGAAGACGCGCTGCCAGACCTGCATGTGGGAGAGGAGGCAGCCGATTTCGGGTTTGCTGAGGTCGGCCCGCCCGGGCGCGCCGGTATGATAGTGCTGCTGGGCGGGGGACAGCTTCTGGCCGTCAACGGCGGACTGGCGCTGATAGGGGATGCCGAGCTCGCGGAGCTGGGTGTCCATCCACTCGAAGCGGATGACGTCACGGTCGAGATTTATGACGTAGGCCTGCACGCTGTCATCCCCGGGTCGCCAGCCCTGCGGGGAGGCAACAGTTAACCGCCGGGGGATCGCGCGGGTTCCATCAGACGTCCGTATCCGGAGGGTTTTTCGGCGCGGCGGGGGAGGCCTTCCGTTTTCGGGCGGATTTCGGCACTCTGCAGCCATGGGACATCGGGCGATCGTGTTGATCTGTGTGCTTGGAGCGGCCGGGCTGGCGGCCTGTGGCGGGAGCAGCGATGCGCCAGCTGACCCTCCCCCCGCTGTTTCCGCGGAGCCCGGAGCCGTGACGACGTCCCCTGAGGCCGAGGTGTCGGCGCAGGTCGAGCAGGGCCGAACGATTGCCGAGACAAGCTGTGCGGGATGCCACTCGCTGGATCCGGAGGCGGTGCATGTCGAGGGGCAGCCGCCGCCGATGCGGGACATGCTGCTGCGCTATGACGCCGAGGTGCTGGCCGAGGACCTGATCGACGGCATCCGGCTGGGCCACCAGGACATGCCGGCCTTCGATTTCAGCGTGTCGGGCGCGGATGCGCTGGTTGCGTTCCTGAAATCGATCCGCCCTGCGCCGGGCGATGGCGGCGATGTGGTCGAAGGCGAGCCCGTCGAGTAGCGATCTGCTCTGTCTCCAGGGTGCAGAGACCTCCAGGGTGCAGAGATCGGGTCAGCCTGATCTCGCCGCGCTCTAGCCGGGGAACGACTGGAGGCCGATCAGTTCCAGGCCGTCGTCCCGCAGGACGAACACGGCCATGCTTTCGTGGCCCTGCGCGAAGGCGAACATCGGCGACTTGCTGGCGCGAAGCGCCTCCCAGGCCGCCTGGTCCATCCAGTCTTCCGGGTAGAAGGGGAATTCGCCTGCCACGGGCGCGTCCTGACCCGCGACCCACTCCGGCAGTACGGACGTGCTGGCGAGCGAGGCGTTGTCCTGGCGGATCCAGCGCGTGAGCTCCTCCTTCATGACGTCCGGCGTGGCGGCGTCCTTGAGGCCGAAGATCTGGGCGGTCGGCGCGGCCCAGGCCAGCAGGGGAGCGCCAGCCTCGGTGCGGACAGTCAGCAGCACGACAGCGTCGGTGCAGGTGGGTCCGGTGGTCACGGCCTCCGTGCGCATCCGGCCATGACCCTCGCGGGTCCAGATTCCGTCAACCGTGACATCGCAGGGGGCCGTTTCGGAGGCCGGAAGGACAGGCTCCACCGTGTCGGACGCGATCAGCGAAGAGCGGTTGCAGCCCGACAGGGCGGCGGCGGCGCAGAGCAGGGCCAGGGCGGCGGGGAATCTCATTGTGGGCGTCTCCAGACTGGCCGTTTTCCGTAGCGGCTCGCTTGCCCATCGAGCCGCGCCGCGACCTGCCAGATGGCGACGGCGGGTCGCCGCGTCAATGCGCCCGTCCTTCCGGCGGCCAGAAATACCTGGCCGCCGCAGGGGTGTTTCAGCGCTGGTTGCGGGGCGCCCGGCCGCCTGGAGCGTTGGACTGCCCGGTACGCTCCTTGACGTCCTCTTCCTGCGCGGCAGCGCGGTCGTCGGCGGTCCATTCGATCGAACCGGCTGCGCCGTTGGCGTAGTCCTTCGATTTCTGGGCCAGCCGGTTCATCGAATCCGCCATCTGTTCCTTCGAGACCGCCATGTTGCGCGAGGAGGTCTGGCCGACGCCGGTGGCGTCGTCGAAATTGGCGAACTCGGCGCCGAGGAAGACAACTTCCCAACCCTTGGCGCGGGCGCGGTCGAGGGCGGCCTTGGCGCCGGCGCGGTTGACCTCCTGGCTGGCGTTCTCCTGACCGTCGGTCATGATGACGATAACGGCCTTGGACGGCTTTTCGCTTTCGGCGAGGGCGACGATGCGGCCGATGGCGTCATAGAGGGGCGTCATGCCGCGCGGTGTTGCGTCCGCGTCTGTGACGTCCTTCCATTTGCGCGCGTCCATGCTGTCGCGGACGACGTCGAACTGCAGCCCGTCCTGGGCGTCGAAGGTGGCGACCGTAAGGTCGGCGTCGACGCGTGCGGAGCCGTCAGGCGTCGCCAGCTCCTTGGCGTAGGCGTTCACCGAGGACAGGGCTTCCGACCAGATGCCCTCCATGGAGCCGGTGCGGTCGAGAAGGATGTAGGACGAAATCTGGCCCGACTGCGTCGGGGCCGGAGCGGGGCCCTTGGCCCAGGCGGCGGCGGAGATGAGCGGCAGGGCGGCAAGGGCCGCCGTCGCCGTGAGGAAGGCGCGAAGCGTTTTCATGGCAGAATCCCGGAGCTGACGAAGGCTGCGAAGCCTGAAACGGGTTCTGGCCAGTCAATGGGTACGCCGGCCGCCAGAACGGTGAGGAAGACGATCCCGATGGCGCTGATCAGCAGCTGGATGCGCGTGGTCATTGCCGGTGTCCCCTTGCACGCCGGCGGGGGCTTTCTCTCGCCGACGGTCAGAAGGTCGCAGCCGAATGCGGCGGAGGGGCGCCGCAATTGGGCGAAATCCGGGGTCTGTTCGGGGACATGTGAAGGCGGCCCCTGACCATCAGGTCAGGGGCCGCACTTGGCGTTCAAATCAGGCAGTCCTGCGGTCCGGTTAGTGGACCGTATCGGCTGGCGGCTTCTTCTTGCGGGACAGCAGGTTGAGGATCTCGACGAAGGCGGAGAAGGCCATCGCGGCGTAGATGTAGCCCTTGGGAACGTGGACGCCGAAGCCGTCGGCGATCAGGACCGCGCCGATCATCAGCAGGAAGCCGAGCGCCAGCATGACCACGGTGGGGTTGTTGTGAATGAAGTTGGCCAGCGGATTGGCGGCCAGCAGCATGACGCCGACGGCGACGATGACGGCGATGACCATGACGGGCAGGTGATCGGTCATGCCAACAGCGGTGAGGATCGAGTCGATCGAGAAGACGAGGTCCAGCAGGATGATCTGGAAGATCGCGGCGCCGAAGTTCATGGCGGCTGCGCCAACGGCAGGCGCGCCGTCTTTCTCCGGGGGATCCATCGTGTGGTGAATCTCGGTGGTGGCCTTCCAGACGAGGAAGAGACCGCCGGCGATCAGGATGAGGTCGCGCCAGGAGAAGGCCGTCTCGAAGGAGGGTTCGCCATGTTCGCCTGCCGGGCCAACAATGCCGAGGTCGAAGACCGGGGCGACGAGACCCGTGATCCACGCCAGCGTGCCCAGCAGGGCGAGGCGCATGATCAGCGCGAGGCTGATGCCGATCAGCCGGGCGCGCGGGCGCTGGGCTTCCGGCAGCTTGTTGGTGAGGATCGAGATGAAGATGAGGTTGTCGATGCCAAGCACGACCTCCATCACGATGAGGGTCAGCAACGCAGCCCAGACTGCGGGGTCCGAGAACAACGCGACGAAATCCATGGCGGATGGAGCTCCTGAAGGGACTCAAAAAGGGGGTGATACGGCGCGGCGATGGTTACCGCCGCTGACTAGCTAGCGTCAAAAACGCCGCCGCGATAGGGCTGTTCCGGCCTGCGTGCGATGTAACAACCGCTGTTACGCACCTGTAATTGCAGATGTTACGGCGCGCGCGACCGTAAATAACTTACGCGCACTCATTCCCTCCCGCAAAAAAGCTCAACACCGGCGCCGGGGAAGCGTGCGGTGGCAGCGACAAGCCGGGCTCCGCCGGAGATGCGGGTCCGGAGACCGGGGAGTGACGGAATTGCGGAAGACGGCTTTGCGTACAGCGACAATCTGGGGACGGGCCCTGATGACCGGAGCGGCCGCCGCCGCCCTGATGGCGGTGTCGGGCGCCGCCTTTGCGCAGACCGCCGGCCCGGCCGAAGGCGAGACCATCGTGGTGGTCGGCCAGACCATCGAGGAAACCCTGCCGCAGGAGCTGGAGACGTACGGCTCCGATCTGGAGACCGTGGATTCCGAAGAGATCCGGAACCAGCTTTACGTCGACGCCACCAACGCCATGCAGATGCAGGTTCCGGGGCTGTTCATAGCCCCGCGCGGCGGGCCGTTCAGCTACATGGACATCTCGCTGCAGGGCTCGCGCTCGCAGGACATGCTGTTCCTGGTGGACGGCGTCCGCATCAACAACCGGCTCTATTCAACCACGCTTACCGACACGCTGCCGGCCTCGATGATCGAGCGGATCGAGGTGCTGAAGGGCGGGCAGGGGCTGTTCTATGGCACCCAGGCGGCGGCAGGCGTGATCAACGTGGTCACGCGCGGCTATACCGACGATTTCGACGGCAAGTTCACGCTCGGGGCGGACACCAACGAGGGCTATCACGCCGACGCCTATGTGCGCGGCAAGGCGGGTCCGGGCAATTTCGTGCTCTACGCCAGCCAGGACAAGGCGGACGGCTTCGAGACCTACTCGCGTACCGAGCCGTCTGCGGTCGACAAGACCCGCAGCTATGACGTCGACTCGATTGGGGGCAAGTACCGGATCGAGCTGGCTGACAACCTCTCGGTCGACGCCCGGTACCAGCATACGGACGCAGCGCTGGACTATCCCAATGCGACCCGCACCGTGTTCTCGCAGAACGTGCGGGACGAGGATGTCGCCAGCCTCGGCGTCGAATACGCGCCGGTGGAGTGGGTCGACCTGCTGGTGAAGGGCTACTGGCACGACTGGGATTCGACCTACACCACGATCCAGAACACGGTCGGCGCGGGCGGGGTCATCACCGGGCAGACGATCAACGACCTCAACACATACTGGGGTTACGAGGACAAGGGCATCAACGCCCTCGCCAAGCTGCGCCCGCACAAGGGGATCGAGTACGTCGTCGGCTACGATTTCCAGCAGTATTCGGCGCGCGACGAGGTGCTGCTGATCGCCGAGCAGGAAGAGGAGGTGCACGCCCTCTTCGCGCAGCTGCGCACCACCGAGGACATGATCAGGAACGGCGCGTTTGCGGCGGGTCTTCGCTACAATGACACCGGCGGCGTCCAGACGACCGTGTGGAATGTATCGGGCCGCTATGACTTCACGTCGTGGCTGTATGCGCAGGCGAACGCGGGCACCAACTTCCTGCTGCCGACCGCCGAGCAGCTCTATGCGATCGATCCGTGCTGCTCGTTCGGCAATCCCAACCTGGAGCCTGAAGAGAGCGAGAACTTCAACGCCTCGCTGGGCGGCGATTTCGACGATATCGGCGGCGCCGACTTCGGCTGGCAGGCGACCTACTTCGCCCGCAACATTGAGAACCTCTTTGGGTCCGGGCCCTTCGGCAGCGTGGCCGAATTCACTGCGCGGTATCCCGGGCTTGACCCGGCGCTCAGCGCCAACGGCCAGTACCTGAACGTCCGCGGCGAGGTGCAGGTCCTTGGCTACGAGCTGCTGGGCCGTGCGATGGTGGGCGACAGCTGGAACTTCATGGCCAGCTGGACACATACGGAGAGCGAGCAGGAAAACGCGGCGGGGGTCACCAGCGCCATACAGCGCATCCCCACCGACTACGCCAAGGCGACCGCCGGGTATGAGGCGCCGTCCGGCCGCTGGGGCGCGAACCTTGCCGTGCTCTGGACGGGCGAGCAGCGCGCCAACGTGACGTCGTTCGGCAGCGTGAACTATGGCGACTACACCGTGGTGGACCTTGCCGCTCACGCCTTCCTCGATGCGGACCTCAAGCACCGGATCACGGTGCGCCTCGAGAACGCACTGGACGAGGAGTACCTCACGCGCCCCAACTCGGCTGTTCCCGATGCGGGCGGCGCGCGCTTCTTCTTTGGCAATCGTGGGGCGCCGCAGACGCTCCGCGTTTCCTACAGCTACGGTTTCTAGAGCCCGACGCCATCAAGCTGATTCAGCTTGATGGCTGACGAGGCTCTGCGTAGCTGAGGCCGCAGGCAAGGCCCCGGGCGCAATCTCCTCCTGCCGCCCGGGGCCGGACCTTGGATAAGACACCGCCATGTTCATGACGTCGCTCCTCGTGTTGCACCGCTATCTTGGCGTGGTGCTGGGCCTCCTGATGACGCTGTGGTGCCTCTCGGGTTTCGTCATGATGTACCAGGGCTTTCCGGGGGTGACGGGGGCCGAGCGTGAGGCCGGACTGGAGCGGCTGGATGTCGCCGGCTGCTGTGCGCTTGATGCGCTGCCCATTCCTGATGATGCCGCGGCCGATCGTTATCGCGTCGAGATGCTGAACGGCGAGGCCGTGCTGCGCATGCCCGCCGGACGTGGGCAGGATGTCTGGCGGCTGTCGGATGGGATGCGGTTGGGCGAGCTGGACGAAGCCGGCGTACGCGCTGTGGCGCAGCGGTTTGTCGATGCGCGCCCATCGCGCGGCGAGATTGTCTCGGCGGAGGTGATCCGGGTCGACCAGTGGACGCCAGCGATCTGGAAGAGCGAGGCGCCGATGTGGAAGGTCGTCTTCGACGACCGCGAGGCGACCTGGGTCTATGTGTCGGGCGCGAAGGGGCAGGTGGTCCAGGACGCCAGCGGGCGCGAGCGGCTGCTGTCGTGGTTCGGCGCGATCCCGCACTGGCTCTATCCGACGCTGCTGCGCGAGAACGGGCCACTGTGGACACAGGTGGTGATCTGGTCGGCGGCGCTGGGGACATTCCTGACGGTGACCGGGCTGGTGGTTGGGTTCGTGAAGCTGCGGGGCAAGTCGGGGCGGTATTTCCCGTACCGCCGCTTCATGTGGTTCTGGCATCATGTGCTGGGCGTGTTTGCCGGCGCGCTGGTGCTGACCTGGACGTTCTCGGGCCTGCTGACGATGTCGCCCTGGGGGCTGTTCGAGAGCGAGCCGGAGATCACGCGCGCGGACCTTTCCGGTTCGGCGACGTGGGGACAGGCGAAGCCCGCGCTGGCGGCGGCGCTGGCCGCGGCAGGCGAGGGGGAGGCGGTCGCCATCCGCTCGTCGACGCTGTTCGGGGCGCCCTTCGCCATCGTGAAGCACCGCGACGGCTCGGAGCACAGGTTCGGCGGGCAGGGTTCGGCGCCATTTTCGGCGGACGCGGTGAGCGCTGCGATGGCCGCCTCGGACGGGGCGCTGGCGGGCGCGAAGCTGGACGTGCTGGAGAGCGAAGACGCCTACTATTACGGGCACAAGACCCCGGTCGACCTGCCGGTCCTGCGGCTGACCTTCGCCGACAGGGATGCGACGCGGGCTTATCTCGACATGGAGACGGGCGAGGTGGCGCGGCTCGCGGATGGAACCTCCAAGCGGTATCGCTGGCTGGAGAGCGGGTTCCACTCGTTCGACTGGCCGGTGATCAGGAACCGCCCGCTGTGGGATGCGGTCGTGCTGCTGCTGATGGCGGCGGTGACGCTGGCCTGCGCGACGGGGGCGTGGATGTCGTTCACGCGGATCGGGCGCGACTTTGGCCGCATGCGGGACTGGCTGAAGGGCCTTGGCGCGAAGGCGGGCCAATAGAAAAGGCCGCAGGGCGAACCTGCGGCCTTTCCGGTGTTGTGGATCGACAGCCTAGCTGGCGAGGCGGTGCAGGTAGTCCATCTCGCGGGCGCGGCGTTCGCGTTTCTTGGCGGGCTGGAAGGCCACCTGCGCGTGGTCGGCGCAGTAAGGCGAGCCATGGCACGAGGCGCGGCCGCAGAAGCCGAAGGCGGCGTCCGCCGGATCGCCGATCGGCCATTTGCACATCGAGTCCTTCACGGTCAGCACCGTGACCATGTCGCCGTTGGGCAGGCGCTTGGGTTCGATGAAGGCGGGGACCACCGGTCCGGCCTCGTATTCCACTGGGTCGCGGAGTTCGACGGCGAGCTGCTGGCTGCGGCCCAGAACGGGGGTCGCGGCGGCGCGGGGCGCTGTGGCGGCGACGTGCTGGGGCTTGGGCCTGGCGAGCCGGGGCGGACGCTTGACCGGCCGCGAGGGAGTCGCCCGGCCGGAGAGTCCCAGGCGATGCACTTTCCCGATCACGGCGTTGCGCGTGACGCTTCCGAGTTTCTTCGCGATCTGGCTGGCGCTGTGCCCTTCGGCCCAGAGTTTCTTGAGTTCTTGTACGCGTTCTTCGGTCCAGCCCATGGATTCATCTCCTCAGCCTTGGAGAATCATGCAAGACACAATATCTAGGCCGTGCCGCGTGACGCTCGCCCCTAATTAACTAGGGATAGTAGCGATCGGCTCCCAACCCGCAACATGCGGCGCCCCTTGCTAACAGGTTAATCAATATATTGGGCCGATTCGGCCCGCGAGTGAGTCAGAAGGTCGCAAGACGCTTTTCGGCGGGTGTTGCCCGTAGGACTCAACTTTCAGGGGAAGTTCCCGTCCTGGACTCGTTTCGGACTCAGGACCGAAATTGTGTCCGGAGCCGGGCCGGGCGCCTTGCGGTGCGTCCGGCAAGGCGACATGTGGTGAGTGGGCTGTCTTGAGCCTGAATCCCGCCCGGAATGTGACCCATGGACCAGACCCTCCAGCGACCGGCCCAGGACGTCCCGGCGGCCCACCCGGTCGCCCCCCGCACCTATGGGGCGGTGAACTGGATCGGGCTGTGGACGCTGTGCCTGCGCGAGACGCGCCGGTTCTGGAAGGTGGGCATGCAGACGCTGTTTGCGCCTGTGGTGTCCACTCTGCTGATGCTGTTCGTGTTCAAGCTGGCGTTTCCGGCCAGCGCGTCGGCCGGAATGGGAAACCTGACCTTCGAGGCGTTCCTGGCCCCGGGCGTCACCATGATGGCGATCCTCAACAACGCCTTCGCCAATACCTCCTCCTCGCTGATCATCGCCAAGGTCCAGGGCAATTCGGTCGACTTCCTGATGCCGCCCCTGTCGCCGCTGGAGCTGACGCTGGGCTTCCTGTCAGGCGCGGTGTCGCGCGGACTGCTGGTGGGCATCGTCACGTTCGTGGCGATCTGGGCGCTGCAGATCACGCCGTTCGCCATCGCCCACCTCTGGGCCGTGCTCTACTATTCGGTGATCGCATCGCTGTTCATGGGCGCGGTGGGCCTGCTGGGCGGGGTCTGGGCCGACAAGTTCGACCACATGGCGGCGGTGCAGAACTTCGTCATCATGCCGCTGACCATGCTGTCGGGCACGTTCTATCCGATCAGCCGCCTGCCGGAGCCGTTCCTGACGGCTTCGCACTTCAACCCGTTCTTCCACATGATCGACGGCTTCCGGTACGGCTTCACCGGCCGGCACGAGGGCGACCTGCTGCTGGGCGCCGTCTACAGCCTGGTCATCACGCTGGCCCTGTGCGGCGCGTGCTGGGCGCTGTTCCGGTCGGGCTGGAAGCTGAAGGCGTAGCGCATCTAGAGCATGATCGGTTTTGGCGGAAACGCCAAAACCGTCAATCATGCTCTACACTTCTGATTAGAGACGGATTCACGAATTTGGTGGGATCGCTTTGCGATTCCACCAAAGTCGATCCGGCTCTAGCCGGGGGAGCGGTCCGTGATGCGTGCGCCGTCGCGGATGTCCTCTCCCGGGTAGATCACGACGGACACGCCTTCCTCTACGCCGGACCGGATCTCCGTGACGCGGCCATTGTCGCGGCCCGTTTCCACCGGCGTGAGGCGAGCGCGGCCCTTTTCAGCTCGGAAGACCGCCCAGCCCTCGCCGTGGCGGAAGAGGGCGGCGGAGGGGGCCTGTATGACGTCCTCCGCGCGCCACGTCTCTATGGCGGCCTCGACCCTGTAGTCATGTCCCAGCATGGCGAACTCCGCGGTGGGCGCCTCGATCGCCACCACCACGTTGACGCGCTGCTCCTCGACGCCGAGTGCCGAGATCTTCGTGAAGCCGGCCGGCTCGACGCGGAGGACCCGTCCGTTCAGCTCCGCCCCGCCCCAGCCGTCGAGCCGGACCGCGGCGTCCTTCGCCACCTGCACGGCTTCGGTCGAAAGCAGCTCCACGACGACCTCGAGCCGGGAGAGATCGCCCACCGTCAGGACGGGCGTTCCGGCCTGCACCACGCCCTCGCTTTCCTGCGGCACGGCCAGGACGCGGCCTGCGACAGGCGAAACGATGTTCACGGTCTCGATACCGTTGTCGCGGGAGCGGGGCGGGTCGAGCCGGGCGCGTGCGGCGGAGAGCTCTGCTTCACGCAGGCGGACGTCGGAGACAGCGGAAGCGTGTGCGGCCTCGGCGTTGGCGAGCTCCAGCCTCGCCCGTTCGGCGGCGGCGGGCGCGATGACGCCGCCCGCCAGCAGCGTTTCGGCGCGGCCTGCATCCCTGCGGGCCGTCGCCAGCGCGGTCTCCGCTCGCTTCTGCTGGGCGCTCGCCGCCTTCACGCCAGCACGGGCGGCGGCGACCTGCGCCTCGGCCTCCCGTTGCGTGCGGGAATCGAGGATGCCGGCGTCCACGGGCGCGAGGCGGGCGAGCATCTGGCCCGCCTCCACGGCGTCGCCGGGTTCGACCTCGACCCGCAGCAACCGCCCGGTCACGGGCGCGGAGAGGCGGAAGATGTCCTTGAGGCGCGTGCGGCCTTCTTCGCGGACCTCGGCTGTCATGGCGCCGCGCGTGACTGGGGCCGTCTCCACTTCGACAGGACGGGGCACGAAGGACCAGCCGATCGCGGCGGCCAGAACGACCGCCGCGGCGATCCAGAAGGCGGTGCGGAAGGACCACTGGATGGAGGGGATGGCGATCCTGGCGAAGGTGAAGCCGGTCATGTCAGCCTTCTCGCGTCTTTAGGACCGCTATCATGTCGAGCGTGTCGACCCGGCGGCGGACCAGGAGGCTCGCAGCGGCGGTGACGATGACAAGCACCAGCGCAGCATAGCCGTAAGTGGAGGGGTTGATGAGAAACGGGAGTCGAAAAAGGTCGGAGCTCATGGCGGAGGCCAGGAATTGAGCCAGCAACGTTCCGCCGACGCCCGCCAGCGGCAGGGCGAGCAGCGTCAGGAAGGCGACCTCGCCGAGGAGGATGTAGGAGACCTCGGCCCGCGTGAAGCCGAGCACGCGCAGCGAAGCCAGCTCGCGCGAGCGCTCCGCGAAGGAGATGCGCACGCTGTTGTAGGCGACGCCGGCGGCGATCAGGCCGGCGAAGGCCGTGTAGACGTAGATGCTGACGCCGATATTGCGGTCCATCAGGGTGCGGAAATTCTGCTCGGCCTGCCGTTCAAGTCCCACGCCCGCCACCATCGGCGCGTCCTTCAGGTCCCGGTAGAGCGCGGCTTCGGCGGCCGGGTCGACGCGAAGATAGGCGCCGGACACGACGTCGCCCTCACGCATCAGCTGGTTGAGATCGGAGCGCTGCATCCAGGCGCCGGATCCGATCAGCGTGGTCACGACGGCGGACACGGGCTGGCGCACGACGGGGCGGGCGCCCTCCGTCACCTCGATCTCGAGCATGTCCCCCGCCTCGACGCCCAGCTTGTCGGCAAGGTCGCGTGAGAGGACCAGGCCGCCGGGCGGCGGGACAACGGGTTGCTCGCGCGAATCAAGGGCCCGCGAGAGCTGGGCGCCGGGTTCGAGGCCGGTCAGGGCGGCGCGTTCGTTCAGATGGCCGCCGTGCAGACGGACTGCGACAGACCTGTAGGGCTCGGCGAGTGCGACGCCGGGCCTGCGAGACAGGTCGAACAGCGCTGACTTGTCACGCGGTTCGATCAGCGTGACGGAAACGTCGTGGCGGTTGGCGACGCTGAAATAGATCCGCACCATCTCCTCCATGGCGTCGATGAAGAACAGGGTCGCGATGAGCAGCGCGCCGGAAACGGCCACACCCGCCATCGTGAAGGCGGCCCGCATGGGCCAGCGCACGATCTGGCGCAGGATCATCCGCGTCTGCTGGTCGAGCGCGGACCAGCCGGTGACGGTCTGTCCGAGGGCGCGGGAGTAGTCCGGAGGCGGAGGCGAGCGCATGGCTTCCGCCGGATGGAGCCGGACGGCGTTCATGACGGCCAGCAGCGCCCCGCCGCCGACCGAGACGGCGACGGCCGCCATGACAATCAAATAGACGGCGGGATCAGCCTCGAAGACCAGAAATGGAAAGCGGTAATAGTCCGCATAGAGCTCCGCCATTGACCGGCCGAGCCACTGGCCGAGCCCCGCGCCGATCAGGAGCCCGACCGCGGCCAGCACGGACACGAGCTTCATGTAGTGCAGGGCGATGGCCGTACTGGAATAGCCGAACGCCTTCATCAGGCCGATGTCGGCGCGCTCGGTTGCGATCAGGCGGGTGATGACCACGTTTACCAGGAAGGCGGCGACCGCAAGGAAGATGGGCGGGATCAGGTTCGCCATCGTTCGAAGCTGGTCGAGTTCGCTGGAGATGAAGGCGTCTGAGATGTGCTCCTTGCGGCCATAGGCGCCGACGCCGCCGTATGGCGCGAGGGTCGCATCGACCTCCGCGACGACGGCGTCGAGGCTGGCGCCGGGCGAGAGGCGGATGACCGCCTCGTTGAAGGCGTTGTCCTGCCCCGCCGCCTGGCCGAGCGCGTCGCGGTCCATCCATATGACGCCGAACAGCCTGTCATCCGGCACCAGCTGACCGGGCGCGATGGCGTAGACGTGCTCGGGCGAGAGGGCGAGGCCGACGATGGTGAGCTGCTCGCGGCCGCCCTGCAGCAGGGTCGCCAGCGTGTCGCCCGTCCGCAGGCCGTGCGCCTCGGCGAAGCTCTTCAGGACGACCGCTTCGTGGCGGGCCCCGGGCGCGGGCAAGCGCCCGAGCGCCAGGAAGACGCCGTTCACCGAAGCGTCTCGCCCGTCCTCCGGGAGGGAAATGGCCTGGCCGCTGGCCGGCTCGTCCATGCCGGGAATATCGAACTGGGCGCGGGTTCGCACGCGCGCCTCGACAGCGGCGACGCCCGGAACGGCTCGCAACGCTTCGGCCTCCCGGACGGGCGCGCGGACGGCAGGGGCCCAGATGTCGGCGAAGCGGTAGCGGTCGTAATAGGCGTCGCGCGTGCCCTCGAGCGATGAAAGCATGCCCTCGGCGAGCAGCTGGACCGCCGCGCCAGCGGCGATGACGAGGGCAATGGCCAGCGCCTGTCCCCACATGCCGGCGAGGTCCCGCAGGAGCTTGCGGTCGAGCGGAGGGACGAAGGCAGGGAAGCGCAGTCTCACCAGGAGAGCTCCCGTGCGGGCTTGCGCTCGGCGATCGAGCGCACGTCGCGGATGGCGCCGTCTGCGAAGGAGACAACGCGGTGCGCCATGTCGGCGACGCCCGCATTGTGCGTGATGACCAGGGTGGTGGCGCCCAGGGTGCGGTTGACCGTTTCAAGCACTTCAAGCACGCGGACCCCCGTGGCGCTGTCGAGTGCTCCGGTGGGCTCGTCGCAGAGGAGGACGGAGGGCTGCTTGGCGATCGCGCGGGCGATGGCGACGCGCTGCTGTTCCCCGCCGGACATCTGGGCCGGGAAATGGTCCATCCGGCCGGAAAGGCCGACGAGGTCCAGCGCCTCTTCCGGGGTCAGCGGCTTGTCGGCGATCTCGGTGACAAGCGCCACGTTCTCGCGGGCGGTGAGACTGGGGATCAGATTGTAGAACTGGAAGATGAAGCCGACATGGCGGCGCCGGTAGCGGGTGAGCTGGGTCTGGCTGGCGCGCGAGAGGTCCTGGTCGCGGAACATCACGGTTCCCGCCGTGGCGCTGTCCAGCCCGCCCAGGATGTTGAGAAGGGTGGACTTTCCGCTGCCGGATGGGCCGAGAAGCACGATCATCTCGCCCTCCGGCAGGTCGAGATCGACCCCCCGCAAGGCGTGAACCTGCGTCTCGCCCGAGCCATAGATCTTGGTCAGGCCGCGTGTCGAAAAGCAGGTGGGCGGCGCGCCGGCCATGTCCTGCCTGCCTCCTTTCGTCCGGGAATGCCGAGCGTGCGGACGCATATTGCCCGATCCCGCCGCCGGCATTGACCCAAATCACTCGGACGGCGAATGCCGGCGCGTGGACAAAGGCCGCCGGCGCGCGCATCCTTGCCCGAAACGCCCGTTAAGAGGCGATCCGAGGGAGGAACACATGCGCGCCATTCTGGCCGTAGCGGCAGGCTGTCTCGCGCTGGCGAGCTGTTCGGAGGCCATTGGCGCAGGAGGCGCGCCGGCAGGCTTTTCGGTCGAGATACGCCGCACGGCCTTCGGCGTCCCGCATATCATCGCGGAGGACATGGGCGGCATCGGCTACGGCTATGGCTATGCGTCTGCGCAGGACAACATCTGCGAGATCATGGACCGCTACATGACGGTGCGGGCCAGCCGGGCCCGGCATCTGGGTCCGGGCGAAGATGACGCCAACATCGCGAGCGACCTGTTTCACCAGCGCATCATCCAGTCGGGCCGCGTCGAGGCGCTGCTGGAGGGTCCGGCCGGCTCTCCCGATACGCCGAGCGCCGAGGCGAGGCGACTGGCCCAGGGCTATGTCGCCGGGATCAATCGCTATCTGCGGGAGACGGGCGCCGATGGCATTTCCGATCCCCGCTGCAAGGGCCAGCCGTGGGTCAGCGAGATTACCGAGGCGGACTTCTGGCGGCACATGTATGCTGGCCAGACAGTCGACGGTTTCTTCGCGCCGACGACGCTCGGGGCCGCGCCGCCGGTTCCGGGCGAGCGGGCCGACCTGCCGCCTGACGTCGCCTTCGACACCGTCGGACTTGGCTCGAACGCCTATGGCGTCGGACGGGAGTTCACGAAGGGCGGGCGGGGCGTTCTGCTTGGCAATCCCCACTATCCCTGGGACGGGGTGAACCGCTTCTACCGGACCCATTTCATCATTCCGGGCGACATCAACATCGTCGGCATCAGCTACATCGGCATGCCGATGATCCGCATCGGACACACCGAAACGCTGGCCTGGAGCAATACGGTCTCGACGGCGCGGCGCAGCGGTTTCTACGAGCTGGAGCTGAACCCGGAGGACCCCACCCAGTACCGCCTCGACGGCGAATGGATCCCGATGGAGCGGGAGGACGTCACGGTCCCGGTAAAGCGCGGCGCTGCGCCGGCTGCAGAAACCCGCACGCTCTATTCCACGCGCTGGGGGCCGGTCTATGCCGCCGAGAGCCGCCCGTGGACGGCGACGCGCGCCTTTGCGCTGCGGACCGTGGAGGTTGGCCTGCGCGATCCCGACCAGTACATCGCCGTCTGGCGGTCCAGGACGGTGCGCGAGATGAAGGACGTGCTGGCGAAGTGGCAATCCTTCCGGTTCAATTCGACCGCAGTCGATTCGACCGGGGAGGCGCTTTATGGCGACCTCGGCATGATCCCCAACGTGTCGCGCGAACTGGCCGAACGCTGCTCGGTGTCCGACGAGGCCCGCAAGAGCTGGAGCGAGACGCGCGTCGCGATCCTCGACGGGTCGCGCACCGAATGCGACTGGCCGAGCGACGCGGACTCGTCCGCGCCGGGCGTGGCGGGCGCCAGCCGCACGCCACACCAGTTCCGCACGGACTATGTCCTGCAGAGCAATGACAGCTACTGGCTGACCAACAAGTTCGAGCCGCTGACGGGATACTCGCCCGTTTTCGGCGACGAGGCGACGCCGCGCAGCCTGCGCACCCGGGCCGCGCACGAGCAGATCGAGCGGCGCGTGGCGGGAACGGATGGCTTCGGCGAGCCGAAGTTCGACCTCGCGAGCATGAAGCAGGTGATGCTGTCCAACCGGCACTACGGCGCCGAACTGGTGCGCGACGACCTGGTCAGCGCCTGCCGCGCCTCGGGCAAGCCGAAGCTCAAGCCAGCCTGCGACGTGCTGGCGGCCTGGGACCTCAGGGTCGACCTCGACAGCCGGGGGGCGCACCTGTTCCACCTGTTCGCCACCGAAGGCGGTCTCGCCTTCGCCGATCCCTTCGATCCAGCCAATGCCGTCCACTCTCCGCGCAAGCTGGCCACTGACAATCCGAAGGTGCTGGCGGCGCTGGAGGCGGCGGTGAGCCAGCTGGCGGAGGCGCGCATCCCGCTCGATGCGCGGCTGGGCGACGTGCAGGCGGAGACCCGCAATGGCGAACGGATCCCGATCCACGGCGGGGCAGGCCCCGAAGGGGTGTTCAACGTCATCACGGTGGAGGATTTCGAGCCGGAGACGGGCTGGGTCTCGATCCGCCATGGCGCCAGCTGGATCTATGCGGTCGAGTTCACGGAGCAGGGACCAAAAAGCGAAGGCTTCCTGACCTATTCGCAGTCGACCGATTCGACCTCGCCGCACTACTCCGACCAGACGCGGCTCTATTCCGGCAAGGGCTGGGACGACCTGCTCTGGTCGCCGGAGGCGGTCGCGGCCGCGACAGTCAGCCGGACCGAACTCCGGGAGTAGAAACCCGCATCGGACGCGCCCATTGACTTGGGATGGCCGGACCCTAAAGGTCCGCGCTTTCCCGTTTCCAGCGGTTTTTTTTCGGCTCCATGGAGTATTCAGCCGATGACGAACGCCATCCTCCCCGTTTACGGCCCGGCTCCGGTCGTTTTCGAGCGAGGCGAGGGCGTGCGCCTGTACGATACTGAGGGCCGATCCTACCTCGACTTCATCGCCGGTATCGCGGTGAACGGTCTGGGCCATGCCAATCCGGTCCTGATCAAGGCGCTGACCGAGCAGGCCGGCAAGATCTGGCATCTCTCCAACATGTACCGGATTCCGGGGCAGGAGCGGCTGGCCGAGCGCTATTGCGAGCTGACCTTCGCCGACCGCGCGTTCTTCACCAATTCGGGCACCGAGGCCATCGAGGCGTGCCTCAAGATCGCGCGCCGCTATCAGTGGTCGATCGGCGAGAAGCAGCGGATCGGCATCCTGAGCTTCACCGGGTCGTTCCATGGCCGGTCGCTTGGCGCCATCAGCGCGGGCGCGCAGGAAAAGTATCGCGAAGGCTTCGGCCCGCGCATGGAAGGCTTCCGTTCGGTCGATTTCGGCGATCATGACGCGCTGAAGGCCGAGATCGTGAAGCCGGATCTGGCGGCGGTGATCCTCGAGCCGGTGCAGGGCGAGGGCGGGGTGCGCGAAGTGCCCGAGCACTGCCTGATCGGCCTGCGCAAGCTGTGCGACGAGAATGGCGTGCTGCTGATCTATGACGAGGTGCAGTGCGGCGCCGGGCGGACTGGCCAGCTGTTCCATTACCAGTGGGCGAAGGGCGGGGAGCCCGACCTGCTGGCGGCGGCCAAGGGCATTGGCGGCGGCTTCCCGATGGGCATGGCGCTTGCCTCCGAGAAGGCCGCGTCCGGCATGACCAAGGGCGTGCACGGCACGACATTCGGCGGCAACCCGCTGGCGATGGCGGTGGGCAACGCGGTGCTCGACGTGCTGATGGGCGAGGGATTCATGGAGGAGGTGCGCCGCACGGCTGGCGTGCTGACGCAGAGCCTCGAAAGCCTCAAGGACCGCTATCCCGAGCTGGTGGTCGGTCTCACCGGGCGCGGTCTGCTGCGCGGCATCAAGGTGACGTGCGATCCGATGTCGGTGCGCATGAAGGCGCTGGATCATGGCCTTCTGATCGGCACGGCGGGAACCGATGTGGTGCGCCTTGCGCCGCCGCTGGTGGCGACGGCCGACGACATGCGCGAGGCGGTCGACGTGGTCGACCGGGTGTTCAGTTCGATGATCACCGCGCCTGGGGGCTGAGGAGCATGCGCCACTTCCTGGACTTGTGGCCGCTGCCCGGCAGCGAGCTTCGTTCCATTCTCGACAACGCACGGGCCCGCAAGACCGCCCGCAAGGGCCAGCCGAAGGGCATGCCTGACACCGATGCGCCGCTGTCGGGACGCGCGCTGGCGATGATCTTCGAGAAGAACTCGACCCGCACGCGTGTCTCGTTCGACATGGCGATCCGCCAGCTCGGCGGATCGTCGCTGATCCTCAATGCCGGCGAGACGCAGCTCGGGCGCGGCGAGACGGTGGAAGACACCGCCCGGGTGCTGTCGCGCTATGTCGATGCGGTGATGATCCGCGCCAACCGCCATACCGATGTCGAGGCGTTTGCGGCGGCGGCCAGCGTGCCGGTGATCAACGGGCTGACGGACAAGTCGCACCCCTGCCAGATCATGGCCGACCTGCAAACGCTTGAAGAGGCGGGGCTCGATCTCAAGGGCGCGCGGATTGCCTGGGTCGGAGACGGCAACAACGTCGCCGCGAGTTTCATCCATGCGGCGCCGAAGTTCGGCTACTCGCTGAGCGTCGCGACGCCTGCGGGCTACGAGCCGCAGATGGGAGATATCGAGCGCGCGCGCAGCGAACAGGGGCGCATCGATCTCTACCGCGATCCGGCAGAGGCTGTGGCGGGCGCCGACGTGGTGGTGGCCGACACGTTTGTCTCGATGGGCGATCTCGATGCGGAGAAACGTCTTGCGGATCTCGGACCCTACAAGGTTTCACGCGATCTGATGGCGCGCGCCAATGGCGGCGCCGTGTTCCTGCACTGCCTGCCGGCGCACCGCGGCGAGGAAGTCGATGGCGATGTCATCGATGGCCCGCGCTCGCTGGTGTTCGACGAAGCGGAGAACCGCCTGCACGCCCAGAAGGCTGTGCTGGAGTGGTGCCTGCGAGGCTAGGGGTCGCCAGACAGGCCGGCAGCGAGAAACGCGCGTATGGCGGGTTCGGCCGTGAGGGCGATGGCGCGGCGCAGACCGTCATCGGATTCAGCCTTGCGGCCCAGCAGCGAGAGCACGCGTGCGCGGGTCGCCCAGAAGGGCTGGTAGGGCTCGACCCGATCGGCGGGCAGGGCGTCCAGGCGTGCAAGGGCGGAGAGCGCGTCTCCTGCCTCGGCGGTAACCGCCGCGCGGCTGACCAGCACGCCCAGCGTCGGCGAATGCACCGCCAGCATGTCGTACAGCTGGCGGAGGGCGGTCCAGTTCGTGAGGCCGGTGAAGGCCCGCTGGCAGTGCACGGACTGGATGGCCGCTTCGCACTGGAAGCGGCCGAACCGGCCAGCCCTCGAGGCCGAGGTCAGCAGGCCTTCGGCTTCGATGATGAGATCGCGGCGCCAAAGTTTTGCATCCTGCCCCGACAGCGGCACGAAGCCGCCATCCGGTGTCCGGCGCGCATCGCGGCGGGCGTCGCAGTAGAGCATCAGGGCCAGCAGGCCCTTTGCTTCCGGCTCTTCCGGCAGAAGGCCGCAGGCGAGGCGTCCGAGATAGATGGCCTCGTCGGTGAGGCCTCGTCCGCCTGTCTCGGCGCCGCCGACGCCGTCCCAGCCTGTTCCGAAGGCGGCGTAGACGGCGGCGAGGACGTCGGTGATCCGCTCTGGCAGGACGGAGCGGTCCGGCGGGTCGAATGACAGGCCGGCGTCGCGGATCTTCGCCTTCGCGCGGACCAGCCTCTGCCCCATCGTCGCGGGCGCCACAAGAAAAGCGGCTCCGATGGCGGCGGCGTCGAGGCCAAGAACGGTCTGGAGCATCAGCGGCGTGCGGATGGTTTCGTCGATGGCGGGGTGGCTGCACACGAAAAGGAGCTTGAGCCGTTCGTCCGGGAAGTCCGGGCTCTCGCGGGCGGCGGCTTCTTCGTAGGCGACATCCAGCATGCCGGTGGCGGCTGTGCGTACGCCCTGGGCCCGCGCAGCGTGCCCTAGATTGCGACGTGCGACCGTGAGCAACCAGGCTTCCGGTCTGTCCGGAACGCCCTGGTCCGGCCAGACACGCAGGGCTGCGGCGAAGGCTTCGCTCAGCGCGTCTTCGGCTGCCGTGATGTCGCGGGACCGCGACGCCAGCAGGGCGAGGAGGCGTCCGTAGGAGGCGCGCGCAGCCGCTTCAGCCGCTTGTCTGGCCAGTACGTTGCGCGCATCCTCCATGCGTCAGCCCATGGGGGGCAGGACGGGCCGAACCTCGACACAGCCATAGGATGCAGACGGCGATCTTGCCGCCCACTCGAGCGCGGCGTCTAGGTCGGCGACTTCGATGATGAAGTAGCCGCCCAGCTGTTCCTTGGTGTCGGCGAACGGACCATCCTGAACATGGCGCTTGCCATCACGCACGCGAAGCGTCGTCGCCGTGTGGGGCGGGTGGAGCCCGTCGCCATTCACGATGACGCCGGCTTGCGCCATGGCGCCGATGA
>CAYOWK010000002.1:0-162564 GCA_964407665.1 uncultured Rhizobium sp.
TTTAGACCCACTCCCACATCCCGGACCGCTCGCGCAGAGGGCTTCCGATCCCCCTGGACACTCCGGTTCCATACCCGAAGCCAGATTTTCATGAGGCGTGGCGGGCTCCCTCCCGCCCTTCGCTTCCGCTTCGGGCGTTCGTCGTTCGAAACGCTCATCGCGTTTCGTTCGCTACGCTCGCCACTCCTCACCCACGCCGACCGGCGCCTGTCGTTCGTTGGCTTCGGAGCGCTACCGAACCCTCCCATGACAGGCGCGAGGGGAGTTTAGGGGCGCCAGAGTCCTGTGGGATGAAAAAGGCTGGAGCCAGCATTCTGGAAACCGCCCGCAGGGCCGTGGTCCTCGCGGCTGCGAGGATCCAGACTTTCAAAATCATGCATCCGGTCAGGGTGTTAAGTCTGGACCCCCGCCTGTGCGAGGGAAGCCGACACGTGCGTGTCCGCTTCCAGACCGCGCCCGATGTTCCGCCGGATCCATGCGCGACTATCCCGCATAGTTACGGGCGGCAGGACGTTGCGGGACGTCCGTCACACCGGCGCGCGCTGGATCAGGAAACCAGCGCCTTCATGTCGCTGCGGACCGACTTCGCGAGGTCGGCGGCGCCGAGCGAGGCGTGGGCGATCGATCCGATGTTGCGGTTGATATCCGCAACCGCGCCTGCCGCCGCCTGCATCGTCCGGGAGATCTCGCCCGTCGCCGAGGATTGCTGCGTTACGGCCGAGACGACGCTCGAAATTCCATCCGAGATTTCCGTGACGGCGGACTGGATGGCGCTGAGGCCCTGAGCAGCATCGCTTGCGACCGCCTGAATGCCCTGGATCTCGGTCGAGATCGTGCGCGTGGCCGAGCTGACCTGAGCGGCCAGTTGCTTGACCTCCGAGGCCACCACTGCAAAGCCGCGTCCGGCTTCGCCAGCGCGGGCTGACTCGATCGTGGCGTTCAGGGCGAGCAGGTTGATCTGCGAGGCGATGTCGTCGATCAGCTTGATGATCCCTGACATCTGCGCCGCCTTGTGGGTCAGGGCGCTGGTCGATTCGTCGACGGACCGGGCGACGCCACGAGCCCGTTCGGCAGACTGCTGGGAAGCGGTGGCGCTGGTCGAGATTTCGCTGATCGACGCGTTCAGCTCCTCCGCAGCCGCAGCCACATTCTGGATGGTCGCCGAGGCTTCCTCGGCAGCGCTGGCGACGCCGCTGGCCTGAGCCGAGACCCCGCTGACATTCTCGGCGATGCCGTTCAGGGACGTGTCGATCGTCTCCGACAGCTTTGCGTTGCGTTCCACCATGTCCGTGATGTCGGTGGCATACTTGACGATCTTGATGGTGCGGCCGTCGGGATCGCGGATGGGATTGTAGGTCGCCTGGATCCAGACCTTGCGCCCGTCGCGACGCAACCGGCAAAAGGAGTCGGAGACGAATTCGCCGGCCGCCAGTCGCTGCCAGAACTGCCTGTAGGCGTCGGATGCGGCATAGGCCGGATCGACGAACATGCGGTGGTGCTTTCCGCGCACACCTTCGAGCGTATAGCCCGTCACGTCGAGGAAGTTCCGGTTCGCACTTAGAATCGTTCCGTCGAGCGAAAATTCGATGACGCCGTTGGAGCGGTGGACGGCCTCGATCTGGCCCTGATCATCCATGGCCTTCAGTTTTGCCTGCGTGATATCCGTCGCAAACTTCACGACCCGGACCACGCGATTGGCGCTGTCGAAGACGGGGTTGTAGGAGGCCTGCAGCCAGACTTCGCGGCCGCCCTTTGCGATGCGCTTGAACTCTGCGGCGACGAATTCGCCCTTGCGCAGGTTGCTCCAGAAAGCAGCGTAGACCGGCGAGGCCGCGTAGGCAGGCTCGACGAACTGGCGGTGATGCTTGCTGACGATCTCGCTGAGCGCGTAGCCCATGGTCCGGCAGAAGTTCTCGTTGGCGTTGAGGATCACGCCATCGGGGGAGAACTCAATGACCGCCATGACGCGGTTCAGGGCGATGAACTGGCCTTCCTTGTCGGCCCCTTTCTGGCTCGTCGACGAATTGCGCGCGCCAGATTTCGTCACTGTTGCCATGTCCAGACTGCTCCCCGGAATGATCTAAGCAATCCGCCCCATCCGTTAACAAAGTGTACCACTGGAGCCACACCCGCCTTGCCATTGGGGGCAGCCAAGCGGGGTCGCAGGAATGCCACCGTCTGGCGCGGCGGCCATTCCCGGTTTAAGCGTGCCCCAAGTTCAGCCCCGACAGGACGACCATGGCCGTTTCCGACAGCAAGCCCCGCTGCTTCCAGGACATCATCCTGGAGCTGTCCCGCTACTGGGCGTCCAAGGGGTGCGCGATCCTGCAGCCCTTCGACGTGGAGGTGGGGGCAGGCACGCTGCACCCGGCGACGACGCTGCGCGCTCTGGGGCCGAAGCCCTGGTTTGCAGCGTATCCGCAGCCCTCGCGCCGTCCCAAGGACGGGCGCTATGGCGAGAACCCCAACCGGCTGCAGCACTATTACCAGTATCAGGTGATCCTGAAGCCGAACCCGATCGACATCCAGGACCTCTATCTGGAGAGCCTCTATCGCATCGGCATCGACCCGAAGGTCCACGACATCCGCTTTGTCGAGGACGACTGGGAGAACCCGACCGTGGGCGCGTGGGGCCTTGGCTGGGAGGTCTGGTGCGACGGGATGGAGGTCTCGCAGTTCACATACTTCCAGCAGGTCGGCGGGCTCGATGTGCGGCCTGTGTCGGGCGAGCTGACTTACGGGCTTGAGCGGCTGGCGATGTACGTGTTCGGCGTGGACCGGGTGTACGATCTGCCGTTCAATGATCCGGACAGCGCCTATCCGCTGTCCTATGGCGATGTGTTCCTCGAGAACGAGAGGCAGCAGTCCGCCTACAATTTCGAGCATGCCGATGTGGACGTGCTGCAGCGCTGGTTCTCGGATTGCGAGATGGTCTGCAAGAACCTGCTGTCTAAGAACCTGCCGCTGCCGGCCTACGAGCAGGCGCTGAAGGCCTCGCACATCTTCAACCTGCTCGACGCGCGCGGCGTGATCTCGCCCACGGAGCGCCAGAGTTTCATCGGCCGCGTGAGGGATCTCGCGAAGGGTTCGGCTGAGGCGTGGGAACGCAGCCAGTCACACTTGCCCGCATGACAACCGGGGGCATATCGTTGCGGACCTGCGTTCGAACGCGCCTCACCGGGACCCGTGAAATGAAATCGACAAAAGTGCGGATCGTCGTTGCGGCCGCCGCTGCAGTCCTGGTCTCCGGCTGCGCTCTCGTCATCGACGAAGGAACGGCCTTTGCGCCGCAGCCCTTCGATCCTTCTCTGGCCGCCAGCAGCGGCGAGACAATCCGGGGCGAGACCATCCTGAAGGGGGCTGACCCCAACTGGCGATGGGCGTTTGGATCGGGCGGTGACAAGGGCGAGCTTCGCGGCGATCCGGCGACGTTTGCCGCCGCCACGATCCAGCATGGCCGTCAGCCTGCCGGTGGAGGCGAGGTCGCCTGGTCCCTTCTGACGCGTCCGGGAGCCGATCGGCCACTGATCGTGTTCTGCGGCGGAAACGCATCCACCCGGCAGAACAGCGGCTTTGTCTATTCGGCGATCTCGCTGCCGTATGGCGACGTCCTGCTGTTCGACTATCCCGGCTCAGGCGAGACCGGCGGCGTCGCCAGCGCCGAGACCTTCGAGGGGCTGCTCAGCGGTCTCATTCCCCTGATCGAGGAAAAGGCGAAGGGACGCTCGCTGGTTGTGTGGGGACATTCCCTGGGCGGCTTTGTGTGCTCCGAGCTGACAGAGCGGGTTCCGGGCGTGGACGGTGTGGTGCTCGAAGCGACGGCGCGGAACGCCGAGGAAGTCGCCGCTGCATTGAAGCCCTGGTTTCTGGGGCCTTTCCTGCAGACGCGCGTCAAGCCCAGCCTCGCCAGCTATGACAATGTTGACGCCCTGAAAGCGTTCGACGGTCCCATTCTGGTGCTGGGAGCCGAGAACGATCAGACACTGCCGGTCCGGCTCTCGCGTTCGTTGCAGGCCGCTCTCGCAGCGATCGGCAGGAAGTCGACGTATGTGGAAATTCCGGACAGCGGGCACAACTCGCTGGCCGCTGCGCCCGAATTTGCGCCGGCCGTGGCGGCGTTGTTTGCGCGAGTTCCCCGAGAGAAGTGATCCGGGCGTTAGAGGATGAAAGCGTCTGCGGGTTACGGCGTCGCGGCGCTGGTCATTTTTGGGGTCGAGGTCTGCATCGCCCTGTTCGTGAGAGACGCCTTCGTTCGGCCGTATGGCGGTGACGTGCTGGCGGTTGCGTTCGTCTACTGCCTGCTGCGGGCGGCGACCCCGTTCGGGATGTGGCCTGCGCTGGCGATCACGCTGGCGGTGGCGGGCGCCGTCGAGCTGGCGCAGCTGCTGAACCTGCTCGACGCCATCGGGATGCGCGGCAATGCGCTGGTGCGCACGGTTTTGGGCGGGTCGTTCGATCTTCTGGATCTGGTGGCTTACGGTGCGGGCGGCATACTGGTGGCCGCTGCCGAGTTCGCACGCCAGCGATAACAAGTCCGTGCGGCGACGCAGCCTTCCGCCGGGGCGGGCTGGCGGCCTGTCGCGAGGCCGTGTAGTCCTGCGCATACAGAATAAAAAAGGGGAGATTCCATGAAACGCCTATTCCTTGCAGCCGCTGCCCTGGCGCTGGCTGGCTGCGTGTCCGTCGATGTGCAGGAGACGGTTGCGCCGTCTGCCGCGACCACCGCGATGCCGATGCCGGAGATCACCATCTACCATCTGGAGAACCGCCGCTCGGAGCGGATCGTCTGGCTGATGGAAGAGCTGGGCATGCCCTACACGCTGGTGTTCAAGCGCGGCGACCTTGCCGGTTCGATGGCGGAGATCCGCAAGGTGAACCCCGGCATGCCGGTTGCGCCGACCGTCACCATTGGCGATCAGGTCGTGACGGAGTCCGGCGCGATCATCGAGACGATCCTGAACCGCTATGCCCCCGGCAAGCTGCGTCCGGCGCTGGATACCGCTGATTATCCCAACCACATGATCTGGATGCACCACGCCGAGGGTTCGCTCGCCGGCCGCGTCATCGCCGATTACCGCGTCTGGATGATCGCCCCGCCCAAGGAGCGTTCGCGGCTTGTGGATTCCGAGGCCGAGTACCAGTACGCGGAAGACTATCTCGCGAAGCACAAATGGTTCGGCGGCTCGGAGTTTTCCGCGGCCGACATCATGATGGTGTTCCCGCTGAATTTCGGGATGGCGCTGAACGTCGTCGACAAGACCCAGTTCCCGAACATCAACGCGTGGAAAGCCCGGATCGAAGCCCGCCCGGCCTACCAGCGAATGCTGGCCAAGGCCCGTCCGGACGGCATGGTCGGCGCGCTGCCGGCTCTGCCGGCGCATGCGCCTTCGACGCCGCGTCCCTGAGAAACGCCACGCCCGCTGCGGTAGCGGCGGCGCACGTCACGCGGTAGACCGGCGACATGAAACGCCTCGCCGGGCTTCTCGCAGTCCTGATCCTCGCCGCCTGCTCAGCGGGCGGCGAGGATGCTGCGTTCCGGAAAGCCATCCGCGAGGCAAGCGCGGAGGCCAAGGACGCCTTCGAGGACTTCTGGGCGCGCTACGAGGCGCCTGCCGAGAACGAATACGATTTCCGGATCAAGATCGACATTCCCGGCGAGGCCCTCTCCGCAGACGAGGGCGGGGGGCTGTGGGTGGAGGACGTGGTGCGGTCGGAAGCCGGCTTCACGGCGCGCGCCGCAGCGGTCGCCGGAACGGTCAGCGAAGGCGATAGGGTTTCGTTCGTTGAGGCTGACATCCGCGACTGGTCGTTTGTTCGCGGCGAGGAACTGATCGGACACTATACGACGCGGGTGATGCTTCCCCGCCTGCCGCCTGATCAGGCGGATGCGCTCAAATCCATGTTCGGAGAGAACCCGGACTAGTCTCAGCCGTTATAGGGACAAGGAGAGCATGCCATGTCGCAAACCCGCATCGTGATCGCCAGCTACCGCCCGAGACGAGGCAAGGAAGACATCCTGCTAAGCGAAGTCCGCGACCATCACCAGCTGCTTCGTTCGGAAGGGCTGGCGACCGATCGCGAGCCCATCGTCATGCTGTCGGCAGACGGATCGATCCTCGAAGTTTTCGAGTGGGCGTCCGTTGCCGCCATTGCCGAGGCTCATGCCAATCCGAGGGTGCAGGCGATGTGGGCGCGGTTCGAGGCGTGCTGCACCTATGGGACTCTCGGCGACCTGCCGGAGTCCGGCGCGCTGTTCGCGGAGTTTGCACCCGTCGACCTGACACTGGCAGCGCCGCTGCAGCCGACACCGGACAACCGCGAAGAATAGTCAGAACGACTTCGACACGCCGACGCTGGCGAAGACGTCCTCGGCGTCGCGGCCCGCTGTGCCGCCGCCGGAGAGCGTGACGGCGAAACCGGCGGGCGCAAACAGCGTGACCCCTGCAGACAGTTCCGCCCACCCGGCGCCTTCATCCGAACCCGACACCGGACGCGACTGGCTGGTGCGTCCGCCCAGCGTGAAGGCGCTGGCTGCTTCGTTGGAGGCGTAGACGGCAGACGCGTCGGCGAAGAGGTTGATCCACTGTGCGGGCGCTACGGAGACCGTCAGGCCCGCAGAGGCGCTTGTGCCCGAGGCCTCGCTGTCGACCGCCAGGCCGCCTCCGGGCGATCCCGCGAGCGATGCTGTCGTTTCGGTTTCCACACGGTCCCAGCCGGCGCGGGCGTGCGGCGTGACGGAGACACCATCGAACTGGAACGCATGCGCGACGCCCAGCGAGACAGATGACGAGGTCGTCTGTCCATCAACGAGAACGGTGCGGCCGCGAAGCGAGGGCGGAGCATCCGGGCCGGCTATCGTTTCGCCGTCCAGGTCCTGGCGCGACAGGCTGGCCGTAACATCGAAGGTCCAGTTGTCCATGAACCACCCGGCCCAGGCCGAGCCGGTTGCGCCGCGGCCATCCGAGGGCGATTCGAAGTCCTCGCCCTGGGACGCGCCATCCGTGCTGGCGATGCTGCCGCCAACGAACCAGTCCGGAGCGCCATACTCGATGGAGGCGCCGATGGAGCCGGAGTCGAGATCGAGGTCTTCGGTCCGGGCGTAACTGCCGGTCAGCCCAAGTGTCCACACGGACGACTGGGGTTCGGGTTCGCCTGCGCCGATCGAGGCGACGGCTGCAACAAGAAAGGCAAGGCTCATGTGGGGTCCCCGGACGCGATACGCCTGAGACCTGAAGCTGGAGCACTCGTGTGAGCGCCTGATTGCGGCTGTGAAAGGCCGCGTTTCGGATTGTAACGGCCAGAGCCGATCGCGTCAGCGGTCTTGCGCGGTTTCCGCGAGAACCCAGCGGATTTCCTGTTCAACGAGGTTGGGCCGCGCGTGGTGCGGCATGTGACCGGCGTTCTCCACGATGATAAGGTGCTGGTTCGAGAAGGCCGGTTTGTCGGGGTCGGCGTTCTGGGCGATGGGCGCAATCTTGTCCTGACGGCCGGCGAGAACCGAGACCGGCATGGTGATCTCGCCATAGCGCGGCGCCTGCTCGCGCAGGCCCGGCAGCAGGCCGGTGAAATCCTTCGAGCTGGCGCGGACCTGCGAGGGTCGCATGGCGAGGCTGACATCGGAGGCCTCGAAATAGCCCTCGGGGACGGGCTGGGGGTCGAAGACACGGTTGGCCAGCGAGTTGCGGGCGAAGCTGTCGTTGAGGGGCCAGCTGAGGGTCGAGACGATCTCGCCGACAACGGGCGTTGCCTGGAGCGAGAAGAAGAAGGGCGTGCCGCCCTCCCACGGGTGGCTGGCGGGTGCGAGGAGCACCAGGCCGGAGATCAGGTCGGGATGGTCGAGCGCCAGACGCAGCGCGACCGCTCCACCGTAGGAGTGAGCCACGATGACGGGCTTCTTCAGGCCGGTTGCGCGGATGACCTCGGCCGCCGTCTCTGACTGCACGGCCAGGTCACTCGCGTTCGACGGGCGCCGTGTCGACCGGCCCATGCCGGGGCGGTCATAGGCAGTAAGGTGGTAGGCGTCTGCAAGGACAGGCGAGAGCGAGACCTCGAACTCCTGAAGGTGCGAGGTGGAGCCGTGGATCATCAGGATGTCCGGGCCGGCGCTGTTGCCCCACGTTTTTGCGTAGATGTCTCCGCCCGTGCTCTCGATGCGCCTGCCACCCTCCAGTGGCGCCGGTTTCGCTACGCAGGCAGCCAGGCTTGCGGCGAGCGCGATTGCAGTGAGGAGACGGGCGGCGGTTTTCATGAAGCAATCAATCCGTTTGCTGGCGTCCGCGTTCCATCACGGCCTTGCGCGATTGCTCGGCGGCTTCGGCGGTGACGGACGCGTTGTGAACGTTGCCGCGTGCGACTTCGAGCTTGAGGGCGGCGGGAAGGGGCAGGGCGAGACCGTCATCGATCACCGCCTTGAGCTTGCCCAGCAGCGCGCCATCGACCTGCGCCATGTCGTGGGCCAGCTTGATGGCGGCGGGAAGCAACTCTTCGGGCGGCAGGACGCGATTGACGAGGCCCCAGCGCTCGGCCGTTTCGGCGTCGAGGAAATTGCCGGTGAGCGAGAGCTCCTTGGCGCGGCTGGCGCCGATGATGCGCGGCAGTTTCTGAGAGAGGCCCCAGACGGGCATGAGTCCGACGCGGCCGTGGGTGTCGGCAAAGCGGGCTTCGGATGAGGCGAGGATCACGTCGCCAAACAGCGCCAGCTCGAAGCCGCCCGTGATGGCGAAACCGTTGACGGCCATGATGACCGGCCATGGGCATCCGGCGAATGCGGCCGCCATGTCGATGTCGGGCCCCGCGCCGCCTTCGGTGCCAAGCGCAAAGCCGGACTGTCCGGCTTCCTTCAGATCGACGCCAGCAGAAAAGGCCCGGCCTGACCCGGTGAAGACGATGGCGCGGACATCCGGGGCGGCGGAGAGGTCGCGGATCGCGCGTACGATATCGGCGCGCAGGGCCACCGAGAGAGCGTTGAGTTGCTTTGTGCGGTTCAGCGTGAGGATGGCGACGGGGCCATCTCGTTCGACAAGAAGAAGGGCTTCGGTCATGTCGGCAGGCTCCGGCTGATGCAGTTGCGGCAGGCGCATAGAAGGAGCCGGGCGAAAGAGGCCCGCGTCAGCCTATTCTACGGGCGAAATCTCGGGCTGGATGTTCAGGGCGGTGACGATTTCTGAGACCGCGTCGACAGCCGCCTGTATCGCTGTGGTCTCGCGGCCGCGGACGACGAGGTTGACGCCATAATCGGTGCGGCCTCCGGGAGCGGGAATGATCCAGGGGTAGGAGCCGATCGAGACGTCGGGGTGGGCCTTGGCAATGGCGCCGAGCGGGCTGGCGATGTCGCCTTCGCGCAGGCCGGAGCCCCGAATTGTGCAGGCGAGGACGCGGCGGCCCGTCTTCAGCCGGGGGCCGATGTCCTCCAGCATGCCGCGCATGATCGAGGGCACGCCCGCCATCGTGAAGACGTTGCCGGTCTGGAAGCCGGGCGCTCCGGAGACCGGGTTCAGGATCAGGCTGGCGCCGTCGGGGATGCGCGCCATGCGCAGGCGGGATTCGTTGATGGAGAAGCTGTCAGTGGGTTTCCCGGCGGCGGCCGCCTCGGCCATGCGGATCGCGTAATGGGACTTGAGGATGGCAAGCGCGTCGTCGCGTACGCCGATGGAGACGCCGAAGGCGGCGGCCACGGCGTCTGCTGTTATGTCGTCATGGGTGGGCCCGATGCCGCCGGTGGTGAACACGTAGGTCCAGCGTGCGCGCAGGGCGTTGAGGGCGGCGATGATGTCGTCCTGAACGTCGGCGACGATGCGCACTTCCCGCAGTTCGACGCCGTATGGACCGAGAAACTGGGCGATGGAGCGGATGTTGGTGTCCTGTGTCCGTCCCGAGAGGATTTCGTCGCCAATGACGAGGACGGCGGCGGTGACGGTTTCAGATGATGTGTCGGACATGGCGGGGAGATAGCGCGGATCAGGGCTGGTTCGCCAGTGTCTTCACGGCCTCGGCGATCAGCGGGCGGCCCTCGCTCATCGGCATCCGCGCCAGCTCGGTCAGCGTGCGGCCTTTCGCCAGTTCGGTCGCGACCAGAAATCCGAGATAGTAGCCGCGGCGGGGCGGCAGACCTGTCTCGTCCTGGCTGAACGAGAACAGGGCGCCCATGACTGCCTCGTCCTGCGATTCAAGCACGCCTCCGAGATGCGCAAACGCCTCGCCCAGCCGCGCCTGTGTACCCGGGACGAGGTTCTCCGGAATGGTCAGCAGAAGCTCGGCATCGCCTGCGTCGGGGTTGAGCTGGTCTGCAACGTAAACGGCCAGCCCCTCCGTCCACAGGTTGCACACGACCTCGAGGCAGGCGTCGTCCAGCCTGTGGTAGGTGTGGAACAGCTCGTGATGGAAGAACGCGCTTTCGTCGGCATAGGGATGGTATCGGACCATCCCGTCGACGCCGAAGATGAGCCACGTCTGGCCGTCCAGCTCGCGCGTGCCGCCGTCCATTTCACCAAGCGAATGAACCAGCGCGATCGGCGCCGTCAGCTGGAAATCAGGGAAGGCCGCGCGGAACGTCTCGACATTCCGGGCGAGCTGGCTTTCGAAGCCCGCCGCCTTGGCGAGGTAGGCCTCCCGAATGGACGGAAAGGCTGTGATGGAGTCCGCAATCCGCTGGTTCAGACTGTCCTGCTGCTCCGGGGTGTCAAAGCGGGCGGGGCCGTAGAAGGCAGGGAGCCGTCCAGTGAGATCCGCCTTGAACGCGGCGATGCGTTCCGCTTCCGGCAAGCTGGCGGTTGCGTCCCAAAGGGTGGCGAAGGCTTCAGCGCTGTTGACCGTGATCGGACCGGCGGCAACGGGTTCCGGCTTCGCGCAGCAGGCGGGCTCCTCTTCGCGACCGCACGCTGACGCCAGCAGCGCCAGCGTCAGCCATGCAGCCTGAGCCAAACGGGTGTGCGGGGCGAACCGGGCTGCCGCGCTGCGCATTCAGGTCTCAGCGCAGCCGGTCGGCGAAGGCGTCCGAGGCCCGCACCAGCTCGTCGACGATGCCGGGTTCCAGCGAGGAGTGGCCGGCGTCCGGGACGATCCGGAGGCGCGAGCCCGGCCAGACCTTGTTCAGGGCCCAGGCGGACGTCAGCGGGGTGACCACATCGTAGCGCCCGTGCACGATGACGCCCGGCAGGTCTCCGAAGCTGGATGCGGCCTTCAGCAGCCAGCCATCCTCCTCGAAGAAGCCCTTGTTGTGGAAGTAGTGGCACTCGATGCGGGCGAAGGCGTCTAGGAAGTCCGGCTCGTCGAACCGTGGCGGGCGGCTGGACGGTCCCTGGATCGACAGGGTCTCGCCTTCCCACCGGGCCCAGGCTGCGGCGGCGGCGGCGCGCAGGGCAGGATCGTCCGACATCAGGCGCTTGTGGAAGGCGTTCAGGAGGTCGCCGCGTTCAGCCTCTGGGATGGGGGCGACATAGCGCTCGAACGCGTCCGGGAAGAGCTGGCTGGCGCCCTCCTGGTAGAACCAGCGGATTTCCGATTCCCGCAGCAGGAAGATGCCCCTCAGGAGCAGGCCCGTGACGCGGTCGACGTGGCGCGCGGCGTAGGCGAGCGCCAGCGTCGAGCCCCAGGAGCCGCCGAAGACCATCCAGCGGTCGATCTCGAGGTGCTCGCGCAGGCGCTCGATATCCGCCACGAGGTCCCATGTCGTGTTGTCTGTCAGCTCAGAGTGCGGGGAGGACCGGCCACACCCGCGCTGGTCGAACAGGATAATGCGGTAGCGGCGCGGATCGAAGAAGCGCCGCATCTCGGGGCTCGATCCGCCGCCCGGTCCGCCGTGCAGGGCGACCACAGGAATTCCGTCGGACCGGCCGCTCTCTTCCCAGTAAAGTTCGTGCACGTCGCTGACCTTCAGCCGGCCGGCGCGGCGCGGCTCGATAGGCGGGTACAGGAATCGGCGCTGTTTCGTCGTGTTCATCGGGCCTTCATCGGCTCTGCGGCACTCTCGCACAACCGGAATTGGCGAATGCGCTCGCGTTTCTCATTACGTGCGGATATAGAAAGGCGGCTGGGAAATCTAATGCAGAGTTGGTCGGTGACGCGACTCAGGGCGACTGCGGCGCTAGTTTGTCTGATGGGGTCCTTCGGCGGCTGCGCAACCGTCGCCGTGGTCGAGCCTGCGACCGCCGTTGAAATCGCCCTGACCGAATCCCGCTCCGGCCTGTACAAGGCCGCGGCGGATTTCTGCGAGGACAGCCGTGAAAAAGGCCTGGCGACGGGCGAAGCCAGCCTGACGGGCCTTGCAGGCTCGATATTTGGCGGGGCAGCGGCGACTGAAACTTATGCCCAGCGCATTCGGGCCGGGCAGGATGCGCCGGCGGGCGTGATCCGGAAGATCCGCGCCGATGCGGGCGACGTCTCCACCCAGCTTGGCCGCCTGAACATCATGGCGCGGGCCATGGTCAGCTCCGGTTCGGTCTCCCGCGAGGATGTCGCCAGTTTCGAACGTGTGCTGATCCATGCCCGTCAGGGACGCGATTCCCTGTCTGAAGCGCTTGCGGCCGTGTCCGGCCGCAGCCGTGCGGGCCTCAATGCCGCGGCCGAGCTTGCGGCCCTGGACGAGGCGCTGACGCGAGCCCGTGATGTTGCGGACGATCTGGCGGCGGCCAGGACGGAGGCGATGCCGCCGCGTGCGCCGGTCGCCATGACCAGCGGACCTGTCAGCGCGGCCGGCTGAGCGCCACCGAAGCCGCAAGCAGCAGCCACGCGGCAATGAAGCTGAGGCCGCCCACCGGCACGAGGCCGGTGAGGGCGTCGACAGGCGTCTGCGCCGCGCCGCCGTTCGAGCCCTGGAACAGCATCTTCGCCATCTGCAGCCCGCTGAACAGGACCACCCCGACCATGAACAGTGCGCCGCTGATGGCCGTGAGGCGGCCGGCGGGCAGGCGGCTTGCGGCGATCAGCGCCGCAAGAACGTGAACGAATCCAAAGGTGAGGGCGGTGGTCCAGCGGTCGCTTGCCGCGGGAATGACATGGGCTCCGATCGCCCCTGCGGCGACAAGAGCTGCCCCGGCGATTGAGGCGGCGATGAGGATGATGCGCAAGGTCAGGGCTCCGATGCTGGCGGGCAACAAGTCCGGCAAAACGTAAGCAAGAGTCTACGCGCGGGTAATATTGGCGCGACGGCTTTCTTACTTCTGCGTTTCTTGAGCGCCTGGGACGCGAACAGGCTCGCCCCGAAGCCATGATTGATGTTTGCTACACCCTTATACAGTAAAAGCTCTGGCATGAACGTGTCCCGCGCAAACTTCGAGGTTCAAGCCTCCGAAGAGGGCCGGCAGACTCTCGTCGTTTCAGGCGACTGGACGATCTGGACCCTCGCTGATGTCGAGCCGGCGCTTCGGGCGCACCGGCTCGCTCCGGATTCCGGACTCGATGTCTCGGGGCTGGGCAGGCTCGACACGTCCGGAGCCTATGTGCTGACGCAGGCCGTTGGCGGTCGTCAGCATGACGGCGATCTGGCGCTGATCGGAGATCACCCCACAGCGCGCAGGCTTATCGAGCAGGTCAGGACCACCGAAGTCGAGTTCCCCGCCGATCCGCCGCACGAGCCGGGGATCATTTCGCTTCTCAACCGGGCCGGGCATGGAGCCGTCGACGCCTGGAAGGAGCTGACCGGGACCCTGTCCTTCATCGGCGAGACAATGGCGGCGATGGCGCGGCTGGTGGTGTCGCCGGGCAAGATCCGCTGGACCTCCATCGTGTCGGTCATGGAGGACGTCGGTCTCGACGCCCTGCCCATCGTCTGTTTCCTGTCCTTCTTCATCGGACTGGTGATCGCCTTCATCGGCGCCAACCTGCTGGCGATGTTCAACGCCTCGGTGTTCGTGGTCGAACTCGTCGGCATCGGCGTTCTGCGCGAGTTCGGCGCGGTGCTGACCGCGATCCTGCTGGCGGGACGAACCGACAGCGCCTTCACCGCCCAGATCGGCTCCATGAAGATGCGTCAGGAGATCGACGCCATGCGGGTCATCGGGCTCGATCCGATGAACGCCATTGTCGCCCCGCGCCTGATCGCGCTGCTGATCATGACGCCGCTGCTGACGTTTGCTGCGACCATTGCAGGCGTGGCCGGCGGTCTGGTTGCGGCATGGACCGCGATGGATATCTCGCCGACGCTGTTTATCGAGCGCTTCCAGCTTGTCGTTCCGGCGCAGCACTTCTGGGTCGGCATCGTGAAGGCCCCTGTCTTCGCGGTGGTGATCGCGCTGGTCGGCTGCCGCCAGGGGCTGCTGGTCGAAGGCGATGTGACCTCGCTTGGGCGCCGGACCACATCGTCCGTTGTCCAATCCATTTTCCTCGTGATCGCGATCGACGCCATGTTCGCGATCATCTTCTACCTGATGGACGTATGAGCCAGGACGCCGCCTCTTCCAGGACAGCCCACCGGGCGGCGCAGGACGCCGGCGAGATCGCCGTTCGCGTACGGGGTCTGACGAACCGTTTTGGCGACAACACCGTGCACGAAGACCTCGATCTCGACGTCTACCGTGGGGAGGTGCTCGGCGTCGTCGGGCCTTCGGGCACCGGCAAATCGGTTCTGCTGCGCAGCATCGTCGGGCTCAACCGGCCCGAGAAGGCCGAGATCGAGGTGTTCGGGAAGACCCTGTCCGTCCTCAAGGGCGAGGAGCGGCTCGAGATCGAGCGGCGCTGGGGCGTGATGTTCCAGGACGGCGCACTGTTCTCGAACCTCACGGTACGCGAGAACGTCATGGCGCCGATGCGCGAGCATACGAAGCTGCCCTATCCGCTGCGGCGCGACCTTGCCGACATGAAGATCCGGCTGGCGGGACTCGGGCAGGAGTCCGTGCGCAAGAAGCCTGCTGACCTGTCGGGCGGCATGCGCAAGCGGGCGGCGCTGGCCCGCGCCCTGGCGCTGGATCCGGACCTGTTGTTCCTCGACGAGCCGACCGCTGGCCTCGACCCGATCAGCGCAAACCGTTTCGACATATTGATCCGTTCGCTCAGTGAGGCGTTAGGCCTGACGGTTTTTCTCGTCACCCACGATCTGGATACGCTGGTTGCGACCTGCGACCGGATCGCCGTTCTCAACCACGGCAAAGTGCTTGCAATCGGTCCGCTGGAAGAGGTTCGCCAGAACCCCAACCCGTGGATCCAGGAATACTTCTCGGGCCCGCGTGGCCGTGCTGCGTTAGGATAGGTCATGGAGACGCGGGCCAACTATGTACTGATCGGGACCTTCGTGCTGATGGGCGCGGCGGCTCTGATGCTGTTCGTCGTGTGGGTGTCGCGCGCCTCGTTCTCGCGCGACTTCGACACCTACGATGTGCTCTTCGAGGGGGCGGTCAACGGCCTCACCGAGGGCGGAGAGGTGCGCTTCAACGGCATCAAGGTTGGCGAAGTGCGCCGCCTCTCGCTTGACCGGGAAGACCCCAACAAGGTGATCGCGCGCATCCGGATCGATGGTCAGACGCCGGTGCGGACGGACAGCGTCGCCCAGCTCGACTTCCTTGGCATCACCGGCGTGACGTTCATCCAGATCCGCGCGGGTACGGCCAAGCTGCCGCTGCTGAAAGAGGCTGACACCAACCCGATTCCCGTCATCCGGTCGGAGCGGACTGCGCTCGACGAGATCTTCCAGGGCGGGCAGGACTTCCTGACCGTTGCCGGCGACACGCTGAACCGCCTGCAGGATGTGCTGTCGGACGAAAATCTTGTCGCTGTCGCCAGCATTCTCAAGAACGTCGACACCGCCACGGCCAAGATATCCGAATCCGGCGGCCTGATCGATTCAGCAACGTCCGCCCTCAAGTCCCTGGACACGGCCGCCAAGGCCGTCGACGAAGCGGCCAAGGCCGTCGATCTGGCGGCGAAGAATGTCGACGGCGCGATTGAACCCCTTGCGGCGGACATCGATGCGATGGTTGCGGAGATCAAGCCGGCCATCGAGGACGCGCGCGCCGCCATCGCGAACATCAACGGCACGGTGACGCAGATCAACCGCGAGCTGACGCCGTCCGCCGGCCAGGCCATCGAGCAGCTGACGAACGCCGCCGCCGACCTTCAGGGGCTGGTGCTGCAGGTTCAGGGGCTGGCGACGGCGGTCGAACAGAATCCCAGCCAGTTCATCTACCAGCAGCCCCTGCCGGCCGAGTAGGAGAGTCCTTCAATGACGAGACCCGCCATGCATCGTGCCGCCTACGTCCTTGCCGTCGCCGCATTCGGCGCTGTTCTTGGCGGTTGCGTCTCCATTCTGCCCGAGCCGGTGGTGCCCGATGCGCTCGTGTCGCTGCCGGCGGCGCGGGCGACCGCTCCGGCTGCGCCACTGCGCGCCGACGTCAACATCTATCCGCCGGACGCCTCGACCGCGTTCGCCGGCCTCGACATGGCCGTGCGGGACAATCAGGAGATCGTCTATCTCAAGGACATGAAGTGGGCGGATGTGCCCGCGCGGCTGCTGCAGTCCGCCCTCGCCAACGCCCTGTCCGCCGGGCAGGGACCGGGCCGGGCGAGCACGGCGCAGCTCGGCGTGCGGACGGACTATGATGTCCGCTGGCGGCTGGTCGACCTGAGCGTCGGCAAAGGCGCGGGCAAGGCCGTCGCGTCAGCCCAGGTGAGTGTGGTTGGCTCCAGGGACCGTCGCACCGTCGCCCAGAGATCCTTTACGGCTGAGGCCACGTCCGTCTCGTCGGCGCCGCGCGACCGGGCTGCCGCCCTGGCTGTCGCAGCGCAATCGCTTGCGGACCAGGTCGCTGCCTTCGTCGCCGAGGTGACGCCTGCCGTGGCCGCGCCACCGCGCTAGTCTGTCCGGGATGGATGGCTGCCTACGAGCCCATTGCGGCGTCGAGGAACAGGTAGGCCGACAGTCGCGCATCGGGATTGTCGCGCGTAGCGTCGGCCGATGACAGCGCGCGCAGCGCCTGCGGCTCTTCAGCAGCGACGAATGTTTTCGCGGCGGCCTGAAGGTCGACATCGGCGTCAAGCAGGCGCGCCACGCGCTGGATCTCGACCGGCGCCAGATCGCGGATCGCGCGGCGGCGCTGGCGTTCGCCCTGATGGGAGGCGGAAGCAATCCGCCGGAGATCGGCAGCGTTGACGACCGACAGGCGCACGCCAGCGCGATCCAGACGATCAATGACAGCGGAAGCAGCCTGTTCGAGCGGGTCTGAGCCCTCGTCGATTCCCGTCAGGAGGTCGCGCCAGGACAGGCCCGAGGCGGTTCGCTGAACGTTGCCGCGCCACAGCCCGGGTTCGGCTGTCTCGCTTGTCGCCGCGCCGCCATTGAGCGGAGCCGGCGCAGCCTGAGTTTCGGCAGCGTCGCGCTGGACGGCGCCGAGATCCGCAGAGGCGGTGGGCTTGGGACGCGGCGGCGCCGCAGGCTTGTCGGGCATCAGGGCGGGAGCAGGCGAGATCACCAGATCAGGGGACAGGAGGCCGGAAGGCAATGCAGCCCGGGGCGGCCCTGCAAGGGGTGCGGCGGCAGCTGGCGCAGGGAGGGGGGCTTCCGCCGTGGCCGCTGCTGCAATGGACTCGATCGCGGCGATCTCCGGGTCGTCGCGCATCTGGTTGAGCAGGAGGGACGCCTTCTCGATGCGGGTGCGTGCACGCTCAAGGCCTGCCTCAGCGGCGCCGGTCACGCGGGTGGTCGCACGATAGAGATGTTCGGACAGGGCATTGATGCGCTGTTCGGTCTGGTCGGCCTGGGCCTTGGCGGCCAGCGTCGCGGCGCGGGTGGTGCTCTCGGCCTGAAGTCCGGCCTCTTTCAGCCGGTCCATGGCCTCGCGTGCGCCCTCCGACGCGTTGGCCGAGGTGTGGTTGATCATTTCGGCGGCCTTCATGGCCGAGGCCAGCGCATCCGATACGGCGTCCCGCAGGGAGTCTGCGGTGTTTCTGGATGCGACCGTTGCGAGTTCGCCGGCCTGCATCGCGGCGTCGACCATGCGGGTCGACTGGACGAGCTGTTCGTCGAGCCGGGTCAGCGTGGTCGCGAGCGTCTGCACGCGCTTGCGGCTCTCGGCGCCCATGTTGTCGAGCTGGCCGATACGTTCGGCCAGGCGGCGCGACGTTTCTTCCAGTCCCTTGAGCCGGGCGTCGAGCGTTTCATCGGCCTTGCTGACCTGCTCCTGCGCGGACCGGGCAGCGTCCGACATCAGCTGGGCATGACGCGGGATCGCCTTGGAGAAGCTCTCCGACTGCTGCTGGAGCGATACGGACAGCCCCAGCATGCTTTCGCGTTCAGATTTCATGCGAGAGAGCAGGACCTCGCTGTCCGTGCGGACGATTTCAGCCGCTTTCAGCGCGGAAGTGACGCTGGTGTCGATATCCTTCCGGAGGCCATCCATGCGCGTGCGTGTCTCGCCCAGCGCCTTGTTCAGGATCTGGGTCTCCTTCACGATCGTCTCGGCGATCGAGGAGATTTCTTCGTGGGTGGAGTCCGCCGGTTCGAGCAGAAGCCGGGCGGACGCCAGGACAAGGGCGTTGGCCTCTGACGAACGCCGGCTTTCACGCGCCATGAAGCCTGCGCAGATGAGGGCCAGGCCGGGCGTCAGGAAAAGCAGGAAGCCGCCTGCCAGGAGCAGGGGCGGGGTGCTGCGGAGCGCCTCGACGCCAACGGTGGCGTAGAGCCAGGCTGCGACGCCGGCCCAGATGCACAGGGCGAGGGCCAGGCCCGCCCACGGCATCCAGCCGCCAACCTGCCGGGCGGCTTCAAGCTGCGCCCGCAGGCGCTTGTGTGATCTGCGATCGAAAAGGTCGTCCATGCCGCCGCGATGTTGCTCGTACGTCGAACCGGAGCCGCCGCCTGGCTCAGGGACGATCCCCAATATGGCTCATTGTGCGTTGCAATGCGGAGTTTGGAAAGTGCGCAGACTCAGTGCCCCGCAGGGCGATGCCTGCGCCACAGGGGCGGGCTCGCCGCTGAGCTCTGGATGAAATTCGGGTTCTAGCGGATCTGGGTGCGGACGGGCGGTTTGGGGGCCACAGGCTCAACCGGAACGATCTGTTCCTGCACCATGACTGGAGACGGGCGCAGTCCCTCTTCAGAAACCTCGGCGGAGACGCCGCCCCACGCCAGAAGCGCCGTCATCACTGTGTCCCGAAACCCGGCGATGATTTCAACCATGCCCTAGTCCCCTATCCCTGTTTCAGTGGCGTCACAGTACCCGACGGAGCCTGCGCCCGCCATCGTACGTCACCGAGCTTCGTGTCGACCCCTTCCACGAGATTGGCCCGGTTCAAGGCAAAAGTGCGGCGTACCTGCTGCCGTCTCGACCCTTAACGGAATATTTTCCGAGGGCCGTCACCTTGCGTCAAGGATGAGGCGGGGACCCCGGCATGACTGCGGAACCGATCGTGGACGCCGGACAGCTCGAGATGATGACCGGCGGCGACGCCGAACTCGCAGCCGAGGCGCTGGGCATATTCCGGTCACAGACAGAGGTGTGGGGCCGCCTGCTCGATCCGGTTGGCGACCAGATCAGCTGGGCCGATGCCTGCCATGCGATCAAGGGCGCCGCGAACAGCGTCGGAGCTATGGCGCTGGGCGAAGCCTGCGGACGGGCCGAGAAGCTGGGCCGCTCGGGGGAAGTCAGCCGGACCCAGGCCAGCGTGGCGCTGTCCGAGGTGAAGGACCGCATGTATGAGGCGATCGAGGCGTTGGCGGAACTTCAGCACCGCCTGACGATGCACGGCAGGTTCCGCTGACGCCACTTTTCGGATCGGGCCGCGCCGGCTTGATCCACATCAAGCAGCTGACCCCACAGATGCCTCCAATGACACCCGCACGGACCGCTAGACGGTCGCGAACGGGAGTTGTGACCCATGGATTTCAATACGATCTTTCTGGGCGGCGTTGCGGGCGGGATGTCGCTGTTCCTCGCTGTTCTCGCCGCTGTGGCGCTGTACTCGCGCTGATGGACTCCGATCGGTTCCGGCGGAAACGCCGGATCGTGGATCGGTCTCCCGTCAGCACGCCTAGAAGGTCCAGGTGATGTCCGCGTAGGAATACAGCGGGTCGCCGGACGGTGCGCCTGCAACCGTTTTCAGGAAGTCGCCGCGCAGATAGAGAGCGCCGCCGACCGCCAGTCGCACGCTGTCGTCGACAAGCCAGCGGCGCACACGCCATTCAATCTGCTCGCCGGCATGCGAGCCTGATGTGCCGCGCAGGCCGGAGCTGGCGAGCGAGTCCGTGGCCGAGTCGAGACGGATTGTCCGGAGCGAGAGCATGCCGTCCCACGGTCCCTCCGGCGTGACGTCCAGGCGGACGGCCACGGAGTTCATGTTGGTGCGGGCGACCGCCCCGAACATGCCGGTCGGACCCAGCTCGAATGCACGGTCTCCGAAGAGGGGGTCGAAGCGTTCGTCGGATGCGTCGGACGGGGCGCCGTCGCCCGACGCAAAGTCGTAGTGGAGCGAGGCGTGTGCGTGGCCGGAGGGGAGGGTGTAGCCCGCCTCGGCGTGAAGCATGTGGGCATCCTTCGACAGGTCTGTCCTGTCCGTGGCGCTGGAGCTGGCGCGGAGATCCCCTGTCTGACGCGCGTATTCGATGTCGAAGTCCAGCCGGGACGGAGCAGGGTCGCGCAGCAGGCGAGCGGACCATGTCGCCAGACGCCGGTCGCGCGTGGCGCTGCCCGGGCCGTCTTCCTCTTCGAGGCGGTAGATGCCGACCTCGCCCGTTATCCCGCCCGGGAGCGGGGCGCTCAGCCAGCCCGTGGTCAGGCGCAGGTCGCCCTGCCGCCGGTCGGCGGCTGCTTCGTTGTCGAGCAGCGAGACGTCATCGTCGGGCTCGCGGGCAAGCGGAGATACGGTGAAGGCGCGCACCGTGAGACCCCAGGCGGTCTTCCAGCTTGCGTCGACGCCCTCGAAGGCAGTGGGCACGCTTGAGAAGCTCGAGCGGGCGACCAGACGGCGGGCGCCCAGATCGATCGTGAACCGCCCCGCCTTGACGGCAAGCTCGTCTCCAGCCCGGAACACATCCTCCGGCGACCAGGCGACATAGGCCTGGAGGAGTTCGGCGGCGTTCAGCTGGCCTGAGGCGGCCCCATCCGGATTGTCGTCACCGGCGATGCGGCGGGAATCGAGCCCCTCGACGCTGACATCGAAGTCGCCCAGCCGGCCATCGATCTCCAGCGTGGTCCGGATCGAGAACAGGTCTTCCGTGCCGGACGCCCCGGCCCGCAGAGGGTCGGACACGGTTTCATAGCGCGGCCGGACCGAGCCGGAGACGGTCACGTCATTGGGGCCCGTATCCTGCGCGCTGGCGGGAGAGGCGGCCGCGACGGTCGCGAGGATCGAGATGAAGCAGATACCGCTGGTCCGGATCATCAACACTCCACGGAGGTCAAGGTCAGGCGCCTGGTCCGGCGGCTGCCTAGCTTGAGGCTCCTACCGTGAGCGTCACAAACCTGACAACGTTGAATCGGGTTTCCCGTTCACGCCATGTCTGCCCCAGCCGCGGTCCGCGGCAGGCCCCAGGCCCCGGAGCTTTCCTAAGACGACAGATCAGGTATTGTATATCCATGCGCCACAGTGCGGCGCGGGCCACAGGACCGGGCCATGATTTCCCAGAAGGCAAAGTACGCGCTGCGGGCGCTGGTGGCGCTGGCGAAGGCGGGCCGTGGCGGAGCAATGACCATCGGCGACATTGCGGAAGCCCAGGCCATCCCCAAGAAGTTCCTGGAGCAGATCCTGCTCGAGCTGAAACGGGCAGGGATCGTCGAGAGCAAGCGCGGAAAGGCCGGTGGTTACGAGCTTTTTCGCCCGGCGGATATGATCTCGTTTGGTGAAGTCCTGAGGCTGATCGACGGCCCGATCGCCCCGTTGCCGTGCCTGTCGAAGATTGCTTACCGTCGCTGCGTGGACTGCAAGGACGAAGGCGGCTGCGAGATCCGCCGGGTGTTCGCGAAGGTCGCGGAGTCGTCCCGGACGGTGCTGGATGGCACGATGATAGCCGACGCGATCACGGGAGACGGCGCCGGCATCGCGGCAACATTGCAGCGTTGACAATCACTACTCGATCGGTAGCGTTTCTCGTGAAAGGGAACACGCCATGGGCCGGTCGAGGTCGCCGATTGCCGCCGCCGCGCTTTGCGTCACACTGGCCGTCGTGCTGGCTGGCTTCGTCACAGCCTGTTCGCCGGTCACGTCGCGGCTGGAGCTGCTGAATGTCTCATACGACCCGACCCGCGAATTCTATTCGGACTACAATGCCCTGTTCGAGCAGCGCTGGAAGGCGGAAACCGGCGAGACCCCGCATGTGAACATGTCGCACGGCGGCTCGGGCAAGCAGGCCCGCGCAGTGGTGGACGGGCTTGATGCAGATGTGGTCACGCTGGCCCTTGAGCCGGACATCGACCGGATTGCCAAAGGCTCGGGCAAAATCCCGGCGAACTGGCGCGAGCGGCTGCCGAATGGTTCGGCCCCCTTCACATCGACGATCGTCTTTCTGGTGCGCGCCGGAAACCCGGACGGGATCACGGACTGGGATGACCTTGCCCGCCCGGGCGTTCAGGTCGTCACGCCGAACCCCAAGACGTCTGGCGGCGCGCGCTGGAACTACCTGGCCGCCTGGGGCTGGGCCCTGCGCGCCTATGCCGGCGACGAGCCGAAGGCCGAAGCCTACATGCGGGCGCTGTTTGGCAACGTGCCGGTGCTCGACACCGGAGCGCGGGGCGCCACGACCACCTTCGCCCAGCGCAATATCGGCGACGTACTCCTGACGTGGGAAAACGAGGCGATGCTGGCGCTCGATGAATTCGGAACCGAGCGGTTCGAGATTGTCTATCCCTCGATCTCGATCCTGGCCGAACCGCCCGTTTCGCTCGTTGACGCCAATGTCGACCGCAAGGGCGCGCGTGTCCTCGCCGAAGCCTATCTCCAAGGCCTTTACGAGGCCGATGCGCAGATTTTGGCTGCACACCATTTCTACAGGCCCAGCCGACCCGATGTGGTTCCGGCTGAGGCGCTTGCAGGCTTTCCCCAGATCGAGCGCCTGTCGATTGATGAGGCGTTCGGAGGCTGGACGGCTGCGCAGGCAAAACACTTCGACGAGGGCGGTCTCTTCGACCGCATCTTCGAGGTGAAGCGATGACCGCCGCAGTCGCTCCTGCCGCCAAAGGCGTCCGCAAGCCCTGGCGCCGTCCGTCTGTCCTGCCGGGCTTCGGCTTCAGCCTTGGCTATGTGCTCGTCTATCTGTCCCTGATCGTCCTGATTCCGCTGTCCGGACTGGTCATCCACGCCGCGTCGGCCGGGCTTCCCGCCCTGCTGGAGACGGCGACCGATCCGCGTGTGTCGAAGGCGCTGGGCCTCTCGTTCGGCGCCGCGCTTGTGGCGGCGCTGATCAACACCGTGTTCGGCGTTCTCGTCGCGTGGGTGCTGGTCCGTTACCGGTTCCCGGGCCGGCGTCTTGTCGATGCGGCGGTTGATCTGCCCTTCGCACTGCCGACAGCCGTGGCGGGTATCGCTCTGGCGACGCTGTTCTCGCCCAACGGCCTGTTCGGCAAGTTTGCCGAGGAGACCTTCGGGCTGACAATCGCTTTCACGCCGCTGGGCGTGGTGATTGCGCTGGTCTTCGTCGGGCTGCCGTTCGTCGTGCGTACTGTCCAGCCGGTTCTCGAAGAGATCGACCGCGAGGCTGAAGAAGCGGCCGCAACGCTTGGTGCGGGCAGGGTCCGGACCATAACGCAAGTGCTTTTCCCGGCGCTTTTCCCGGCTGTCATGACCGGCTTCGCCCTGGCGTTCGCGCGTGGCGTCGGCGAGTACGGCTCGGTCATCTTCATCGCCGGCAATCTGCCGTACGTGTCCGAGATTGCGCCGTTGCTGATCGTGATCCGGCTGGAGGAGAACAACTATGCAGGAGCGACTGCAATCGCCGTGATCATGCTCGCGATCTCGTTTGGCTCTCTCCTCGCCATCAATCTCATCCAGGCCTTTGCGAGGAGGCGGCTTGGCCATGACTGAGGCGGTCCATCCGAAGAGAGCTGCGGCCACGCGCAAGCCTTCCCGCCAGCGGGTTGCAGGCGAAGGACCAGTCACGCGCTGGGTGCTGATCGGCGTTGCGATGGTGTTTCTGGTGCTGGTGCTCCTTGCGCCACTCGCTCTCGTCTTCTCCGAAGCGCTGCGAAAGGGCGCCGGCGCCTATTTCGAGGCGCTGGCCGATCGCGAAACGCTCGCGGCGCTGCGCCTGACCCTGATTACCGCTGCTGTATCGGTGCCGGCGAACCTCGTTTTCGGCGTCGCGGCAGCATGGCTGATCGCCAAGTTCGATTTCAGGGGCAAATCGCTTCTGGTGACGCTGATCGACCTGCCGTTCGCTGTTTCGCCCGTGGTGGCCGGCCTGATCTTCGTGTTGATGTTCTCCTCCAGCAGCCTGCTCGGCCCATGGCTCGCCGAGCATGGCATCCGGATCCTGTTCTCGCCTCCCGCCATCTTCATCGCCACGATCTTCATTACTTTCCCATTCGTGGCGCGCGAGCTGATCCCGCTGATGGAAGCGCAGGGCTCTGCGGAAGAGGAAGCCGCGCTCAGCCTCGGCGCCAGCGGCTGGCGGACCTTCTTCCAGGTCACGCTGCCGAACGTGAAGTGGGGCGTGCTTTACGGAGTGCTCCTCTGCAACGCGCGGGCAATGGGCGAGTTCGGCGCGGTGTCGCTGGTCTCAGGCCACATCATCGGCCTCACCAACACGCTGCCGCTGCAGGTGGAGATTCTCTATCACGACAACCGGGCCGTGGCGGCTTTCTCGGCGGCGTCGCTGCTTGCAATGCTGGCGCTGGTGACGCTGGCGGCGAAGTCCGTCCTCGAAATGAAGTTCGCGGATGAACTCGCCGCCGGGCGCAAGGGACACTGACATGAGGATGCCCGGAACAAGCAGCGCCATCGGCAACCTGCCACGCGGGACGAGCTGAATGCGTATCAACGTCGAAGACATTTCCCGGCGCTATGTCGGCCTTGCCGCGCTGGACGGGGTGTCTCTTGATATCCGGTCCGGCGAGCTGCTGGCTCTTCTGGGGCCGTCCGGCTCCGGCAAGACAACACTGCTGCGGACAATTGCGGGTCTTGAGACGCCGGACTCCGGCGCAATCCTGTTTGACGGGCAGGATGTGGGCGCCAGCCGAATCCAGGATCGCGGCGTCGGATTCGTCTTCCAGCACTACGCGCTGTTCAGGCACATGCGGGTGAAGGACAATATCGCGTTCGGACTGAAGGCCCGCCCCCGCGGGAGCCGACCCAAGGCCGCCGCCATCCGCAACCGCGTGGAGGAGTTGCTGGACCTCGTACAGTTGTCCGGGCTCGGTGACCGGTTCCCTTCACAACTGTCTGGAGGCCAGCGCCAGAGGGTCGCTCTCGCCCGTGCGCTCGCCATCGAACCCAAGGTGCTGCTGCTCGACGAGCCCTTTGGCGCACTGGATGCGCAGGTCCGCAAGGACCTCCGCAAGTGGCTGCGGGAGCTGCACGACCGTACCGGCCACACGACGGTCTTTGTCACGCATGACCAGGAGGAGGCGCTGGAGCTGGCCGACCGGGTCGTGGTGATGAACAAGGGCCGGATCGAGCAGTGCGCCCAGCCCGACGAGATCTACGACAACCCGGCTTCACCATTCGTCTTCTCGTTCATTGGCGAGTCCAGCGTGCTCCCGGTCGAGGTGAAGGGCGGCAAGGCCTGGCTCGAGACGGTTGGCCTTGACGTCCCGACCGGGACGATGCCCGACGGGCTCGCGCAATTGTACATCCGGCCAGAGGATGTGGTGCTGACGGAAGGCGATGGCGTGGCAGGCGAGGTGCTTGCGACGCGGCGGATCGGGGGCGCGCGACGCATCTCGGCGGCATGCGGCGAAGGCCGGCTGCGGATCGAGTTCGATGTGCCGGCGGAGGCGCCGATCGCCATCGGTCAGCGTATTGCGATCCGCATCGTCTCCGGGCGCGTCTTTGGCGGCGCGAACGGCGCGTTCACCTCCGAGAAGCTGGCCGGCGCGGCGGGCTGACGGATCAGATCCGGGAGTTGACCAGCTGGGTTATCGTCTGACGTGAGCGTCTGAACTGCTTGTCGACAAGGATCTTGAGCCCGTCTGCAAGGCTTCGCCTCTTGGCAGACTGTTCGCCAGCGAGAAAGCTGAGAGCGATCATCGCGTCGATGTGCGTCTCCAGTATCGACTTGTCGAAGCCCGAACTGGCCCCCATTCCAACGATGTAGCGCGCGAGAGAACGAGCGGCGTCCACAAGGACATCATCCTTGGCCTGGGCGGCAGTTTGCTCGATATCTCGGGCCCCTTCGGAAATCTGGCGAAGCTGTCGCCGGTCGCCTGGAACGAACACGACGGCCAGTTTCCCCATGGCCTGCGCCTTGGTGCGGATAGCTTTGCGATGCTCCTCGGATTCCCAGGGCATTCGAAACAGCAACTCGTCGAGAGGATCATCCAGACGCCGCATCTGACCCTGGAAGTCTCTGGTCGTGTCCCTGCGCCGGCAGGGTCCTGCATACGAGATGCTGTCCACGAACGCGCGAGGGCGTCTCATCGCGTGACCTATTCGTGCGATGATGGAGTTCGCTGAAAACGGGCGCACGAGCATCTGGTCTACGCCGCTATCGCGCGCGGCGTAGAGAAAAGCTCGTGTCGGCGTGTCCGTCATGGCGACGATGGACAGGTTGCGGGGGACCGACCGGAAGCCGGCGCGTATGGTTCGCGTGTATTCCAGGCCTGAGATTTCCGGCAGGCGTGAGGTCGTAACGACAGCGATCGGATGATGCGTTTCCGTCCGCTCGATCAACTCAAGTCCGTCCCTGCAGTTGACGATGCTCTGGAAGCCGGCTCCGCGCAGGACGTCGGCAACCAGCCGCCGTGTGTAGGGGGCTGCGTCCGCCACCAGAACGGTTCCCTTCAGGTCGCGCGGCATAGCGGCAGACTTTCCAACCCATCGTGCGCGCAGGCGTGCGCAGTGCGCTTCAACCGCGCTGATCTGTTCAGGCAAATACAGCAGATCCGTTGACGTCTGGCTCAGCGCGAGCTTCGGATTTCAGCCAGATGCATACTTCGTGTTAGCCATGAGAGCGGTGAAGCACGCGGACCGATATGCCCCGGTGTGGGACATCAATGCGCCCGGTATGGCCTACAGCCGCGCAGTGACGGCCACGCGGGACTGGGTGCGCATGCGCCCGAGGCGTTTCTGAACCGCTGTCTCGAGGCCCTCGATGATGTTCCTGCGTTCGGCGTAGTGGTCGTTGCCGAGAACGCCGAGCGAGTACATCGCGTCGATATGGGTCTGGATGACATCAAGATCGAGCGCCGCCGACGCGCCAATGCCGTGGAGATAGCGGCCGAGCGACTTGGCGGCGGCGCCCATCATCTCGTCCTTGACCTTGTCAGCCATGGCCTCGGTGTCTTTCACGGCGCTGAACACCAGACGCAGCTTGCGCCGGTCGCCAGCCGTGAGGCCTTCTGAAAGTTCGCTGACCCGGCGGACGCAAAGGCGAACGGCGGTGCGGCTGGCGGCGGATTCCCAGGGCATCGCGCCCTGGCCCTCGTCGATGGGATCCACGAAGCGGCGCATCGGGCCGTTATAGTCCTCAAGCATTTTGCGGCGGCGGCATGGACCGACATACGAGATGCTGTCGATGAATTCGCGCGGACGGTCGATGACCGAGTTGATGCGCGCCATGACGGACTCGGCGGTGAAAGGCCGGACGAGCATCTCGTCGACGCCGCTCTCGCGCGCCGCCTCGAGGAACGCTTTGGTCGGCGTGTCGGTCATCGCGATGATCGCAAGGTTCCGCGACACGGTGCGGTAGCCCGCGCGGATCAAACGGGTGAACTCCAGGCCCGATATCTCCGGCAGGCGAGACGTGGTGATCACGATGAAGGGAGCGAACTCTTCGGTGCGCTCGATCAGCTGCCTGCCATCCCGGCAATGCATGATGTTCTGGAAGCCGCCGCCGCGCAGGACGTCCGCTACCAGTCCGCGCGTCTGCGCGACAGGGTCTGCGATGATGATCAGCTTTTTCTGGTTGAGTCGTCCCGACACGCCCGTCCCCATGAACCCGAATTCGCAGGCAGGAGCGCCGCAGCAATCCCTTCCCCGCATATCCGTGTTCCTAGCAGGTCAAGGTTACGTTGCGTTCTCGCGAGCGTCTCGAATTCCGGGGCGGCCGTTAGGGATTTGTTGAGGACGTGTTTGGCTAGACACCGCCGACGACTTCGGACGCCGCCTCGGCCTTGAGCCAGGTGATGAAGGAACGGGCCAGTTTCGAGGGCGTGCGCCATTTGGGCCAGACGATCCAGTAGGCAAAGTCGATGTCCTCGGTTCCATCCGCAAAGGGAGCGACCAGGCGTCCGCTCTCGAGGTCGCCGGCGGCGATGGCGCGCTTGGCAAGGGCGACCCCCCGGCCGGCGGCGGCGGCTTCCACGACAAGCGACGACTGGTTGAAGCGGGGACCGCGCGCGGAATCGACGGTCGTGACGTTGCGGGCCGCCAGCCAGCTCTTCCAGTCCGGAGCGGTGGGGTCATGCTCAGGCCCCTCGTCGTGCAGGAGGACGTGGTTGACCAGGTCCTCGGGTGTTTTAAGGGCCCTTGGGCCCTTCAGAAGCTCCGGCGCGCAGACCGGCAGCACAGCCTCCGGCATGATCTTCTCGACGCGCAGGCCGTCATAGCCGCCACGGCCGTAGCGAACGGCAAGGTCGATATCGGTCGAGTTGAAGTCGGTCAGGGCCAGGTCGGCGGAGACCCAGACTTCGGCCTCCGGGTGCGCGATCTGGAAGGACTCCAGCCGCTGCGCCAGCCATTTGGCGGCGAAGGAGGGCGCCGAGGAGATCATCAGCCGGTCGCGCCGGGCCGGGGCCTTCATGTGATGGACGGCCTCCGCCATCAGCTCGAAGGCGTTGGAGAGCAGGGGCAGGGCGGACTGGCCGGCGTCCGTCAGCAGAACCTGGCGGCCTGTGCGGCGGAAGAGCGGGGCGCCGGAGAACTCCTCAAGCTGACGGATCTGCTGGCTGATTGCCCCCGGCGTGACGTTCAGCTCCTCGGCGGCGCGGGTAAATGAGAGGTGGCGCGCGGCCGCCTCGAAGGCCCGCAGGGCGTTCAGCGCTGGAAGGCGTTCATCGTTCGCCATGAAAACAGGGTCCTGTGCCGTTTTTTTCTCGACCGGCCGGGCCAGAGAAGGGCCCCTAATCGCTCGGGTTAGGAATCGTCCATTGCGTTCGGGCTGGCCTCCCGCCATCTGGCGTGAAGTATCCGCCGACTATATGCTTATAAGTGAGAAAATCTAAAAGGGGTCTCGCGCCATGAGAGGCGAAAAATCGCTTCGTCCTGCTACCCCGTCCGGGCCAGTGGCCGGGTCTGTGGTCCTCGTCGGCGCCGGGCCTGGCGATCCCGACCTGCTGACCGTGCGCGCGGCCCGGGAGATCGCCCGAGCTGACGTCATCTTTGCAGACCGCCTTGTCGGCGCCGGCATCCTGGAACTGGCCAGCCCGGATGCGCGGATCGTGTCCGTGGGCAAGTCCAAGGGCGAGCACTCCGTGCCGCAGGACCAGATTCATGAGCGCCTGATCGAGGCCGCGCGCGAAGGCATGCGAGTGGTGCGCCTCAAGGGCGGAGATCCGTTCGTCTTCGGTCGCGGCGGGGAAGAAGTCGAGGCGCTGCGCGCTGCGGGTGTTCCGGTCGAGGTTGTTCCGGGCGTTTCGGCGGCCATGGGCTGCGCTGCGGCGCTGCAGATCCCGCTGACCCACCGCGACCTGGCGCAGGCCGTCACGTTCGTCACGGGTCACGCCGCGCTGGGCAAGGAGCCCAAGCTGGACTGGGACTCCCTCGCGAAGGCCAACCAGACGGTTGTGGTCTACATGGGCGTCGGCACGGCAGGAGCAATCTCCACGCGCCTGATCGCGCATGGCCGCGATGCTGACACGCCCGTCGCCGTAATCGAGAACGGAACCCGGCCGAACCAGCGGACTGTCTATGGCGCGCTGGGCGACCTGCCGGATCTGATTGCATCGTCGGGCATCGAAGGCCCGGCCGTGCTGGTCATCGGCGAGGTGGCGGCGCTTGGCGCCGGCGCGCCCCGCACATTCCGCTCGAAGTCCGCATCACAGTCGCTAGGCGCCATCTGGGGAATGTTCATATGAGTTCGGCGCGTCCCAAGCTTGCCCCTGCAACACCCAAGGCCATCACCGCCTGGGACACGGATAGCGGCCGCACCGTCTATCTCACGGCATCGCGCGAGTGGTCGCTGAAACTTTCGGACGCCGCTGTGCTGACCGGTGAGGCGGCAGATGTGGAGCTTGCCTGGGCGGCAAAGGACGAGCTGCGCGCCACGGATCCCTATTTCATGCAGGTCGGCGAAAACGGCGGCGTTGACGGACGTGAGACGATCCGTGAGACCATCCGGGCGCAGGGGCCGACCAATCATCCGATGTTCGGCAAGCAGGCGGGGAACCCTTAGGCCATGCCCAACCGGGAAATCGACAAGCTCACCATCTATGGGGACCAGATCAGCGGCAACTGCCTGAAGACCAGGTGGGTGGCCGACTTTCTGAATCTCGATTACCACTGGATCGAGGTGAGCGTCGTCGAGGGCGGCGCCCGGTCCGATGATTTCATGGCCATGAACCCTGCAGGGCAGGTGCCGGTGCTGCGCCTGGCGGATGGTCGTATCCTGCCGCAGTCCAACGCCATCATCCTCTACCTCGCCGAGACTTTTCCCGGCGGCAGCGACCTGATCCCGGCCGACCCGTTCGAGCGCGCCCAGATGATGAGCTGGATGTTCTGGGAACAGTACAGCCACGAGCCCTACATCGCCGTGCGCCGCTTCCGGAAGAAGTTCCTCAAGCAGACGGACGACGAGATGAGCCCGGAGCTGCTGGCCCGGGGCCGTCGGGCGCTGGGGGTGATGGAACTGCAGCTGATGCGGTCAGACTATTTTGTCGGCTCGACGATGACGCTGGCCGATGTGGCGCTGGTCGCCTACACGCGCGTCGCGCATGAGGGCGGCTTCGATCTATCCGAATTCCCGTCGGTCGAACGGTGGGTCCGCCGGGTCGAGACCGATCTCGGCGTCGAGCATGCCCAGAAACACGCGGGAGGCCAGGCGGCCTGATGTACCGGTACGACGAATTCGATGCGACGATCGTTCGCCAGCGTGCAGCGCAGTTCCGCGGCCAGGTGGAGCGGCGCCTGTCGGGCGAGCTCAAGGAAGACGAGTTCAAGCCGCTGCGGCTGCAGAACGGCGTCTACCTCCAGCTCCACGCCTACATGCTGCGCGTGGCGATCCCCTACGGCCAGCTGAATGGTGCGCGCATGCGCGTGCTGGCCGAGATCGCGGACCGCTTCGACAAGGGCTACGGCCATTTCACGACGCGCCAGAACATCCAGTACAACTGGGTGAAGCTGTCGGACATTCCCGAGGTGCTGGACCTGCTGGCGACGGTCGAGATGCACGCCATCCAGACCTCCGGCAACTGCATCCGCAACGTGACGTCCGACCAGTTCGCGGGAGCCGCTTCCGACGAGATCGAGGATCCGAGGCCGTGGTGCGAGATCATCCGCCAGTGGTCGACGTTCCATCCGGAGTTCGCGCACCTGCCGCGCAAGTTCAAGATCGCCGTCACCGGGGCGACGTCTGACCGCGCCGCCGTGCGTGTGCACGACATCGGCCTGCAGATGCTGAAGAACGATGCTGGCTCTGTCGGCTTCGAAGTGATCGTCGGCGGCGGCATGGGACGCACGCCGCATGTCGGCGTCACGGTCCGTCCGTGGATCGCGAAGGACGACCTCCTGAGCTATCTGGAAGCCGTGATGCGGGTCTACAATCGCTTCGGCCGCCGGGACAACAAGTACAAGGCGCGCATCAAGATTCTCGTCAACGAGCTTGGGCTGGAAGAGTTCTCGCGTCTCGTCGAGGAAGAGTTCGCCGCCCAGAAGCCCGCCGAGAAGGTAGAACTGCCGCAGGCCGAGATCGACCGGATCAGCGCCTACTTCGCTCCTCCGGAATTCGAGGCGCTGCCCGAGCGCTCCGAAGCCTTCGAGGCCGCGAAGTCGGACGCGGCGTTCGCCCGCTGGGCGCGGCACAATGTGCGCGAGCACAAGGCTGCCGGATATGGCTCCGTCTACATCTCGCTGAAGCCGCAGGGCGTGGCGCCCGGAGACGCCTCTGGCGACCAGATGCGCGCGATTGCCGATGCCGGCGAGAGGTTCGGTCTGGACGACATCCGGGTGGCGCACGAGCAGGACATCGTCTTCCCGCATGTGAAGCTCGATGATCTGCCGGCGCTCTACGCCGTACTGAAGCAGCATGAACTGCACGCTTCCAATGCCGGGCTGATCTCCGACCTGATCGCGTGCCCCGGCCTCGACTACTGCAACCTCGCCAATGCGCGTTCGATCTCGGTGGCCAATGCTATCCAGGATGCGTTCGCCGATCCTGTGTTCGAGGATGAGGTGGGAACGCTGCACGTCAACATATCGGGCTGCATCAACGCCTGCGGGCACCACCACGTTGGCCACATCGGCGTGCTGGGCGTCGACAAGAAGGGCGAGGAATTCTACCAGATCACGTTCGGCGGCAGGGCCGACGAGAAGGCAGCCATTGGCGATATCGCCGGGCCTGGCCTGCGCCACGAGGAGGTCGCGCCTGCCTTCCGGCGGGTGGTCGACCGGTACCTCCAGCTGCGGACGGACAAGTCCGAGAAGTTCATCGATACCCTGACCCGCGTTGGCCATGAGCCCTTCAAGGAGGCGCTCTATGCCGCTGCTTAAGCACGGGGTTGAGGCGGACGACATCTGGGCGTTCGTCGAGGATGGCGTCGAGCTGTCGCCCGGCGGCTGCATCAGCGTCTCGCTGGGACGCTTCCTCAGCGAACACGACATCCTGCTGGGCCGGAACGAGGCCATTGGCGTGCGCTTGCAGCCTTCCGATGACCCGCACCTGCTGGAGCCGTTCCTGGACCGGCTGCACCTGATCGAGGTGGCGTTTCCCCGCTATACGGATGGCCGGGGCTATTCCATCGCCCAGCTTCTGCGCCGCCGGCTCGGGTATTCCGGCGAGCTACGTGCGACCGGACATGTACTCAGAGATCAGCTGGGCTTCATGGTCCGGGCCGGCTTCGACGCTATGTATATGGCCCGCGCGGATGCTGCAGATGCGTTTCGGGCGGCGGCTGCGGAGTTCACCGAATTCTACCAGCCGGCAGCTGACACCCGCGAGACGGTCTTTGTGAAGCGCCATCGCGGGTAGACAAAGTGGCCCATGACATGAGCGCGCTAGCGACTGAAATCGAAACGCCTGAAACCCGTGTCGCCCGGCTGAACGCCGAGCTGAAAGGGGCGGGAGCGCAGGAGATCATCGCGGCGGCCGTGCGCGAGTTCGGCTCCGGGCTGACCTATGTGTCGTCTTTCGGATCCGAAAGCGCCGTGATGCTGGGTCTTATCTCCGAGGTCGCCCCGGACATGCCTATCCAGTTCATCGACACCGGCATGCATTTCCACCAGACGCTTCAGTATCGCGACAGGCTCTCGGCTCACCTTGGGCTGACCAGCGTGCGCACGACCCAGCCCGACAAGGCGGAAGTAAAGTCCATCGATCCCAAGGGCCAGCTCAACAAGACGGAGCCGGACGCCTGCTGCGAAGTCCGCAAGGTCCGGCCGCTTGGACCGGCGCTGGAAGGGTTCGATGCCTGGATCACTGGCCGCAAGCGGTTCCATGGCTCCACGCGCGCCAACCTGACGGTCTTCGAGTACTCCGAGGGGCGCTACAAGGTGAACCCCTTGGCCAACTGGACCCAGGACGACATCAACACCTATTTCGCCAGCCGGGATCTTCCGAAGCACCCGCTGCTCGATGAGGGTTACGCATCCATCGGTTGCTGGCCGTGCACGATCCGCCCGACGGATCCCAACGACGTCCGCTCGGGCCGCTGGGCCGGCAAGGCCAAGACCGAATGCGGCCTGCATGTCGAACGCAAGGACCGGCCGCGCGTTTTCTAGGCGTCATCCATCTATGCGCCCGGGTAGTCCGGCGCTTCCCGGGCATGCTATGACGCTTTCCGGGGACGGCGTGCGCTGAGGCGCTTCGCCGGTAGCAATGGACCAGACCGGGAGAATGCAGCATGTCGATCTGGTGGGCCATTCCGGCGTTTGTCGCCCTCGTCGGCCTCATGTCGCTGATCGGCGGACTGGGAAGCCTTTTCAAGCTGAAGTTCATGTCCGGAACGATGCGGTTCCTGTTCGGCGGCGTGCTGTTGGCGGGAGCAGCGGTTGTCGGCCTGATCGGGCTGAACCTCCAGACCTATGCCCGCCTGACGCATGAACGGCTGGCGGCTGAAGTCACACTCAAGCAGACCGGTCCGGGCGCCTATACCGCTACGGTAACGCCGGCCGATGCGGACGGCATCCTGCAGACCGCCACGGACTACCAGCTGACGGGGGACAGCTTCCGGATGGAGGCCGATGTCATCACATTCAAGCCGTGGGCGAACATCATCGGGGTCGATGCGCTCTATCGCTTCGATCGCATCCAGGGCCGCTGGGACAGCGAGGCGGACGAGATTGCCCGGCCGCCGACGCCCTATTCGATGCGGACGGACGAGCCCGGCATCAACGTGTTCGAACTGCCGCTTGGACCCAACAATCCGTTCCGCCGCGCCGACGCCGAGTTCATGAACGGCCTCGCAGTGCCGATGGCGGACGGCGCGGTCTATCAGGTCTACATGTCCCAGCGCGGACTGATCCCGCGTCCCAAGAACGTCGCAGCGGAGGGCGCGGTCGAGACGCGCCGTGAGGGCCGGCTGTCGGGCACGATCTATGAACCGCAGCCGGGCCAGCCGGGACAGCTGACGCCCCCGCAACAGTAGGCAGAGCCGGATCGACTTTGTGGAATCGCATGGCGATCCCGCCAAAGTCGTGAATCTGTCTCTATCCAAAAGTGTAGAGCATGATTCACGGTTTTGGCGTTTCCGCCAAAACCGACCATGCTCTAGTGGGCCGACGCCCAGCTGAGGCCCTGACCGGCCTCGACGACCAGCGGCACGTTCAGCGACAGGACCGGGCTCGGCGCCTCCGCCATGACGGATTTGGCGATCTCGATCACCTTTGCAGCCTCCGACTGCGGCGCTTCGAACAGCAGTTCGTCATGCACCTGCAGCAGCATCTGCGCGCGCAGCCCTGCCGCCTCAAGGGCAGCTGGCATGCGGATCATCGCCCGCTTGATGATGTCGGCGGCCGAACCCTGCAGAGGTGCGTTGATCGCCTGCCGCTCGCCAAACGACCGCTCGGCGCCGTTCTGCGACCTGATCTGCGGTAGCCAGACCTTGCGGCCGAAGATGGTGGAGACGTAGCCGTTCTCGCGGCCGAACGTCCGGTACTGCTCCATGTAGTCCCGGATGCCGGGGAATTTCTGGAAGTAGGACTTGATGTAGGCGCCTGCTTCTTCCCGCGGGATCGACAGCTGGCGGGCCAGCCCGAACGCCGAGATGCCGTAGATGATGCCGAAGTTGATCGCTTTCGCCCGTCGGCGGACCATGGGGTCCATGCCCTCGACCGGCACGCCAAACATCTCCGATGCGGTCATGGCGTGGATGTCTATGCCGCTGTTGAACGCATCGCGCAGCGAGGGGATATCGGCCACATGGGCCAGCAGGCGCAACTCGATCTGCGAGTAGTCGGCCGAGATCAGAACGTTGCCGGGTGCGGCTATGAACGCCTCGCGGATCTTGCGTCCCTCTTCCGTCCGGATCGGGATGTTCTGGAGGTTCGGGTCCTGGCTGGCGAGGCGGCCGGTCTGGGCGCCGGCCAGCGAGAACGAGGTGTGGACGCGCCCCGTCTCCGGGTTGATCGCGTCCTTCAGCGTCTCCGTGTAGGTCGAGCGCAGCTTCGAGAGCATTCGCCAGTCGAGCATCACGCGGGGCAGGGCATGGCCGTACGCGGCAAGGTCTTCGAGCGTGTCGGCGCCAGTGGCCCAGGCGCCGGTCTTGGTCTTCTTTGCGCCGGCGACCTCCGCCAGACCCATCTCATCGAACAGGATCTCGCCGATCTGCTTCGGGCTGCCGAGGTTGAAGCTCCGACCGGCCAGGCCGTGGGCCTCGGCTTCAAGCGCGGCCATCCGCTGGGCGAAATCTCCCGACAGGCGCGAGAGCTGGTCGCGGTCGATCAGGACGCCGGCCTGTTCCATGCGCGCCACCACATCGACCAGAGGCCGGTCCATGTATTCATAGACAGCTCCGACACCCTCCATCGACAGGCGCGGCTTGAGATGACGCCAGAGCCGGAGCGTCACGTCTGCATCCTCGGCGGCGTATCGTGTGGCTGTGTCGAGCGGGACCTGGTCGAAGGTGATCTGGGATTTGCCCGAACCGATCAGGTCCTTGATGGGGATCGGCTTGTGAGCCAGATGGCTCTCGCTCAGTTCATCCATGCCATGGCCGGTGCGGCCCGCGTCAAGCGCGAACGAGATCAGCATCGTATCGTCGAACGGGGTGATATCGACACCGTTCCTGCGAAGCACGACCAGGTCGAACTTGATGTTCTGGCCGATCTTCAGGACGGCGGGGTCCGAAAGCAGCGGGCGGAGGATGTCGAGCGCCTCGGCCATGGGGATCTGCTCGGGGCGGTCATCGGAGAGCAGATCGCGCGAATTGCCGCCGCCATGGTTCAGCGGAATGTAGCAGGCGAGGTTGGGCTCCAGCGCCAGCGACACGCCAACCAGGTTGCAGGCATGGCAGTTGAGACCGTCGGTCTCCGTATCGACGGCCACAACACCGTGTGACGCCGCAGCCTGCACCCACTCGCGCAGGCGTCCGGCGGTCGTGATGGTTTCATAGCGGATATGATCGAACGGCGCGTCGGCAGATGCGACCGGAGCCGACATCCCGGCGCCGCTCTCCGGCGCTGTCGATGGGCGTGCGGGCGCTGCGCGAGGGGAGGATGCCGCACCGCCAAGTCGTTCCGCGACCCGCTTGGTGAGCGTGCGAAACTCCATCGTCTCCAGGAACGCGATCAGGGTTTCCGCCGTGGGATCGGTTACGCCGAGCTCCTCGACCTCGCAGGGCACCGGAACGTCGGCGCGCAGGGTCACGAGATACTTCGAGATGCGGGCCTGCTCGGCGAAGGTGACCAGGCTCTCGCGCCGTTTGGGCTGCTTGATTTCCTCTGCCCGCAGCAGCAGCGTTTCGAGGTCGCCATATTCCTGGATCAGCTGAGCGGCGGTCTTTATGCCGATGCCGGGAACTCCGGGCACGTTGTCGACGCTGTCGCCCGCCAGCGCCTGCACGTCGATGACGCGATTCGGAGCAACGCCGAACTTCTCGAACACCTCCGGTTCACAGATCTTGCGGTCTTTCATTGTGTCGAGCAGGCAGACCCGATCCGTCACCAGCTGCATCAGGTCCTTGTCAGAGGACACAATGGAGACGCGGGCGCCCTTTGCCTCGGCCTGCCGGGCGTAGGTTGCGATGAGATCGTCCGCCTCGAAGCCGGCGAGTTCCAGCGCCGGGGTCCCGAATGCGATGGCCGCATCGCGGATCAGGGGGAATTGCGGGATCAGGTCCTCCGGGGCGGGCGGGCGCTGGGCCTTGTACTGGGGATAGTACTCGTTCCGGAAGGTCTGCTCGGATTTGTCAAAGATGCAGGCGAAGTGGGTGGGCTGATCGCCCGCCTTCAGGTCTTCGAGCAGCTTCCAGAGCATGTTGCAGAAGCCGGCGACCGCGCCGACGGGCAGACCATCCGATTTCCGGGTCAGGGGCGGCAGGGCGTGGAAAGCCCGGAACACATAGCCGGACGCGTCGATCAGGTAGAGGTGGCTGCTATCGTCGAGGGGACGCCGTACTGGCATTCGCAGCTCCTGCAGGTCGGGGTAGGCGGCCCGCTCTAGCAGGCAGGGAGGGCAAGGGCCAGTTCCCCAGCGAAAGCTCCACGGGATGTTAATTGATACACGTCAATTTGGCGCTTCGGATTGACCGGGGGCGGATGCATGGACGGCGACAATCCGGGCGATACAGGGCCCGGCAAAACCCGGACGGACGCAGTGAAGGGCGCACAATCCATCCTCAAGGCTTTCGCGCCGATCCCGGCCCGCCACGGCAACTGGACCTTCGCCTCGTTTTCGACGGCGATCATTGGTTCGCTGCTGACAGTCTGTAACAGCGCTCTGATCGGACACTATTTTGGTGTTGCCGCAGCAATCGTGTGGATCATGGCAGGTGTCGGCCTCCAGGCGGGGCTGGGCCTGTTCGCGCTCCGGGCCAGCAAGGGCCATGACCAGTCCTACTCGATGGTCATGCTCCTGAACGTCTTGAACCTTTTTCTCTGGTCCGGCGGGGCGGTGGCCCTCTGGCTGACGGGGGCGGCCAGCGGCAAGATCGGGGCGCTCACGATCGTATTCTCGCTGGCGTTCTATGTGGTGTTCACCGTCCAGCGGAACTTCCGTCTGACAGTGGCGATGCTGGCCATTCCGGTCTCGGTGATCGTGACCTTCGTACTGTCGACGCTCTACTCGAACCTGCCCGTCTGGATTGCGCTGCCCTCCTCGTTGACCCTGTTCGGCGCCGTAGCGAACATCGCGATGCTGGCCGGCATGGCGAACCGCAATTTTGTCCAGATGCACGATGCAGTAAGCGAGACTCAGGCGACCAAGCAGCGCTTTGCCTTTGCTCTTGAGGCGATCGGAGACGCCTACCTCGAGATCGATCTCGCGCGGATGACCTATCTGGTCGACGACCTGCAATCGACTGCGCTTGGCTATGAAAAAGGCGAGCGGTCAGTCGATGACTTTCTCGAGCGGCTGCACCCGGACGACAAGGCGGTAGCGCGCCGCCATTTCCAGCTCGCCCAGGATGGCGTCTCGACAGGCTGGAACCAGGATCTGCGTATCCGCAAGGCCGATGGAACGTGGCAGTGGCAAGGCTTCCGCGCGCGCATGCTGGAAGGCGGCGACGCCCCGATGCTGATCGCGACGCTTGCGGACATCACCAGCCGCAAACGGATGGAAACCGAATTGCGAGCGTCGAAGGAGCGGCTCGAATTCGCCATAGAGGCGGTCGGCGACGGGTTCTTCGAGATCGATCTCGACACCCTTGTCTATTCTCCCAATCCGAAGCTGGCAGAGAGTCTCGGCTTCGAGGCCGGCCCGAAGAGCATGGCCGACCTTGCCGACCGGATCCATCCCGAGGACCAGAGCTATATCTACACGGCGCTGTCTCAGGCGCGGACCGGTCAGCAGCGATCCTGGCGCAAGGAGGTTCGCATCCGGATCGCAACCGGCGGCTGGCGCTGGATGCAGCTGCGTGCGCAGGTCATGGATGAAACCGTGGTGCAGGGACGCCGCCTGATCGGGACCGTCGTCGACATGACGGCCTGGAAGGACATCGAGTCCGAACTGCGAGCGGCGAGAGACTCAGCCGAGGCGGCGAGCCGCTCGAAGAGCGAGTTCCTCGCCAACATGAGCCATGAGATCAGGACGCCCCTGAACGGGGTGCTGGGGATGGCGCAGGCGCTGGAATCCGATGAGCTGACGGGCGGCCAGCGCGAGAAGGTCTCGATCATTCTCGACAGTGGCCAGTCGCTTATGGCCCTCCTGAACGACGTGCTGGATCTCTCGAAGATCGAAGCCGGAAAGCTGGAGATATCGCCGGTGGAGGGCGATTTTCTCCACACGATCAAACGGACCCGTCAGCTCTTCGAGCGCCAGGCGCAGGAAAAGGGACTCAGGATCACTGCGCGGTTCAGCGCATTTTTCCCGCAGCGGCTGGTCTACGACCCGGTCCGTGTGCGCCAGTGCATTTCGAACCTCCTGTCCAACGCGATCAAGTTCACGGCCGAGGGCGAGGTCGAGATCGCCATTGCGTCGGAGGCGTCTGGCGACAACGAACACACGGTCGTGGTGGAGGTTCGCGATACAGGCATCGGCATGTCGTCCGAAGTTCAGGCAAAGCTCTTCAACGTGTTCACCCAGGCCGACGGCGCGACCACACGGATGTTCGGGGGTACGGGGCTTGGCCTTGCGATCTCGAGGCGGCTTGCGCGCCTGATGGGCGGCGACATCACGGTGTCCAGCGAGACGGGCAAGGGTTCCGTGTTCCGTCTGACCTTCCGCGCGCGGGAGGCAGGAGCCGCGACCTTGACCCGGCCCCAGGACGTTGGTCAGACGAGCCCGCTCAGGATGACCGGACTTCGCGGTATGCGCGTGCTTCTGACCGACGACAACGCTGTAAACCGCCAGGTTGTGAAGCTGTTCCTGGCGCCCCAGGGCTGTGATGTGACCGAGGCGACCAACGGCAAGGAAGCGCTGGATGCACTGGCCCGCCAGCCCTTTGATATCGTCCTTCTGGATGTGCACATGCCGGTCATGGACGGGCAGGAAGCCATCCGCCGCATTCGCGCGACGACCGCAGGCTGGGCGAGTGTGCCCGTCATAGCGCTGACAGCTGACGCCATGAGCGGAGACCGCGAGCGATACCTGGCACTCGGGATGACCGACTACGTCTCCAAACCCGTGGACCAGCGGGAGCTGATCGCACGGATGCATGCTGTCCTGAACATTGCCGAACTGGGCGCTTCAGCACCTGCGACGGCTTCGGGCCGCCCCTGAACCTTTCTGGCAGCGAACCGGAAATTAATTCTCCATGCTGTAGAAGGACGGAAAGACCGGGGAGGTCCCGCGCATGCCGCGAGGCAGAACGAACGTAGTCGAGACCGCCAGGTCTGCACCAGCGGAGTCCGCAGCCTCAGATTTCCCGGCGCTGGCGGCCACGCTCAAGGGCTTCCGGTTTGTTGACGTCCGCACGGTCGCGACCGGCGTCATCCTTGGATTGATCACCTCTCCGGTCCTGGGCCACTTTTTCGGTGTGGCGGCGGCAACCGGCTGGTTCGCCACCATCCTGCTTTCGCAGGCCTGCGTCGCGATCTCCATGACCCGTCTCGCCACACAGCCGGACACGGTTATGACAAGGCGGTTGGCGCTCGCCGCCAACGTGCTCCTGCTCTTGAGCTGGACGGGAGCGTCAGTGGCGCTGTGGCTGACGGGAGACCCGTCGGGCTGGGTCGCCGGCATGTCGATCCTGGTCTCGCTGACGCTGCATGTCCTGTTCGCCACCCAGCACGGACAGAAGGTGTCCATTGTTACGCTTGCGGTGCCGATAGCGCCGCTGGGCGTCTACATGATCTGGGCGGCGTGGATCGAGTACGACATGTGGGTCGCTGTTCTGGCGTCGATCTCGTCGCTGGGAACGATCGCATCGATCTGGAATGTCAGCACCCTCACCAACCGCAATACCCTGCGCATGCGTGAAGCCGTCATCGAGACCAAGGAGACCAAGGACCGCCTGATGTTCGCCGTCGAGAGCATCGGCGATGGGTATTTCGAGCTTGACCTCGAAACGATGGACTACCGGCCCAACCCGGGCCTGGCGGGGTTGCTGGGCATGCAGATCGAAAATCTCACGATCGAAGGTCTGCGGGATCGCGTACATCCGGACGACCACCGCGAAACTCAGCGAAACCTGGTCCTTGCGCTCAAGGGACAGCTCCGCGGATGGAACCACGATATCCGTGTCCGTCATTCCGAAGGCCACTGGATGTGGATGCATCAGCGTTGCCGCGTTCTCGACAATGGCGGGAAGCGCACGCTGGTCGGCACACTCGTCGACATGACGGACCGCAAGAAGATCGAGGATGACCTTCGGGCAGCCAAGGAGGCCGCAGAGGCCAGCAGCCGCGCCAAGGGCGAGTTTCTGGCCAACATGAGCCACGAAATCCGGACGCCTCTCAACGGCGTGCTGGGCATGGCGCAGGCGCTCGACAGCGATCCGCTGACCGGCGACCAGCGCGAGAAGGTCGGCATCATCCTCGACAGCGGCAAGTCGCTGATGGCGCTTCTGAACGACGTGCTTGATCTTTCCAAGATCGAGGCCGGCAAGCTGGAAGTCTCGCCCGTCGATGGCGACTTCCTGCACACCATGAAACGGACACAGCAGCTGTTCCAGGCGCAGGCGTCCGACAAGGGGCTCTCGCTCCGGATGCAGTGTGCGATCGATTTTCCCGACCGCCTTGGCTACGATCCGGTGCGTGTGCGCCAGTGCGTCTCCAATCTGCTGTCCAACGCCGTGAAGTTCACGCCTGAGGGCGCGATTGACATCTCGGTCTCCTCGGAGCCGCTGAGCGGGGTTGAGCACCTTGTGAAAGTGGTCGTGACGGACAGCGGTATCGGCATGTCGCAGGACGTTCAGGCGAAACTCTTCAACGTCTTCACACAGGCGGACGGCGCAACGACCCGAAAGTTCGGCGGGTCAGGACTGGGGCTCGCGATTTCTCGCAGGCTGGCGCAGCTCATGGGCGGCGATCTCACCGTCGCCAGTGAAGAGGGCAAAGGCTCGACGTTTACGTTCACTTTCCGGGCGCGCGCAGCGGCTCCGCTGCAGGCTCTGGCCCCGGCCACAGCACCAGCGATGCGTCGCGATACTCAGAGTCTTCGGGGCATCCGGGTGCTCCTGACGGACGACAATTCGGTCAACCGGCAGGTCGTGAAGCTGTTTCTTGCGCCGCAGGGCTGCGTCGTCAGTGAGGCCACGAATGGTCAGGAGGCGCTGGATGCTCTGGCGCGTCAACTGTTCGATATCGTGCTTCTCGATGTACACATGCCGGTCATGGACGGTCAGGAGGCCATCCAGCGAATCCGGGCATCAGGTGAGGACTGGTCGGCCGTTCCGGTCATTGCGCTGACCGCAGACGCCATGACGGGTGACCGGGAGCGTTACCTTGCGCTTGGAATGTCGGACTATGTCTCGAAGCCGATCGACCAGCGCGAGCTGGTGGCGAAGATGCATTCAGTGCTGATGCTGTCCGACGGCGACACTGTCCGCCGCTCTGGAACGCAAGGCTAGCGCAGTCAGCGATCAGCTGGCCTTGGCCATGGGGTGCGCCGTCTCGAGCAGGTCACGCAGCTCGTCGGCAACGACGTGGGTGTAGATCTGGGTCGTCGAAATGTCGGCGTGCCCCAGCAGGAGCTGCACCGCCCGCAGATCGGCCCCGCCCGACAGAAGATGAGTCGCAAAGGCGTGGCGCAGGGCATGCGGATTGACGCGCCCGGGCGGCAGGCCCGCCTTGATGGCGAGATCTTCAAGCAGCTGCGCAAGCCTGCGCCGTGTCAGGCATCCGCCCGCGCCCCTCGAAGGAAACACGAAGCGCTCCGCCAGCTTCCGGGTGGCTGTCTTCGGAATGAATTGCTCGCGCACGGCAAGGTAGGCTGCAAGCGCCTGCAGGGCAGGCTGACCGAGGGGTGCAATCCGCTCCTTGTCGCCCTTGCCCCGTACGATCAGCACGGACGACCCGCGCACTGGCAGGGCCGACATGGGCAGGTTGCAGCACTCCGAAACGCGCAGGCCCGCTCCATAGAGGAGCTCGACAAGGCAGATCGTCCGGAGGTCAGCCGGCTCGCCGGCTAACCGTGCCGTTTCGATGATCCGCGCCACCTCCTCCCTGGAGAGAACGTCAGGCGGGTCGCGGTGGAGGGAGGGGCCATCAAGGCGGGAGGTCGGATCGTCGGTGCGGTCACCTTCCGCAAGCAGAAACCGGAAGAAGCGCCGCAGCGCCGACAGCCGGCGAGCGACGGTGGCCGCTGACATGCCCCGCTCGTCCAGATCGCGGACATAGGCCCGCAAATCGCTCTCTCCGGCGTCGGTGAGCGCGCGGCCCTGCGGCCGCAGGAAATCGCAGGTGTCCTCGAGATCGCGCCTGTAGGCGTCGATCGTGTTGTCTGCGGCCCCTCGCTCGGCGCGAAGGGTGTCCAGGAAAGTCTCGATGCGTCGTGAATCGGTCATGTGTCCCAGATTGGGGCGCATGAGTTTAGGGAAGGTTATGAGAAGCGGTCCCGCTTCAGAGAGCTTTCCAGGGCTGCATGGCCTCGAGAGCGATGGAGCCGGCCTCTTTCTCGAACCCGGCCCCGCGCAGGAGATGCAGCAGGTCCGCGAGCCCGGCAAACGAGATCGCCGAGGAATCGGGCCCAAGCTGACCTGCCCCGACCAGCGCAGCTTCCCCGCGCGCGCCGGCAGCCAGCGCGGCCTGCATGCGCAAGAGATTGGAATCGAGAATGCCCCGGCCGGCTGAACGCTGCCCGCCAAAGACGGCGCGCTGCGCCGGCGTCATTGGGCGTCCAAGGCCAATGTGCAGGAACATGGCCCGGGTATTCTCGATCCGCCGGAGTTCATCCTGCTTTGATGTAGCGGACTTGGGGTCCTTGTCGGCGGCGGGCATTGCCGCGACCATGGCTTCGAGCAGCTGACCGGCCTTGGCGCCATCGCCGACGAGGCCAAGCATCATGTCCAGCCGGGCCAGCGTCCACGCATCGGTTTTCTTGTCGCCCGCCAGGAGCGTCCGCCACGCAGCGGCTTCCTTTACGTCTCCCAGCATGAGGGCGGCCCGCGCGAAGGTCTCCGCATGCGGTCGCGTGTTGGCGCCCTTTTCGAGCTTCTTCATCGGTGCGGCGAGGGCGAGGGCGGCGAGCCGGAAATCGGCGGCGCTGTCAGCGTTCTTGAGTGCGGCGGCATAACTGGTCGCCTGGGAAGCCGGTTTGGGGTTTGCGTCGTCTGCGGCCTTCAGCGCCATGCCGAGAAAATCAGGTTGCGCGCCAGCCGGGCGGGCGGTTCCGGCGTTTGCTGCGACGGCGGCCAGAACGGCTTTCACGTCCGCTGCTTCCAGCTTGCCCGCGCGTCCGGCAATCCTCATCGCGGCCGACTTCTGCTCGGCAGTCGCGGCTTCATTGCGGACCAGAGCGGTCGCCCAGTCAGCGGGCATCTGGCTCATCGCGTTGCGCGGCACCCCGAGGCCTGCATAGGTGGACACAGCCGTTTCGAACATGGTCCGGTATCGGCCGTCGGGTTTCGTATTGGTCGGCGCGCGCATGTACTCGATCGCGCTGAGCAACCAGGCGTCGATCTGGCCAGGTTCGGTTTCGACCTGTTCGGCTACCATTCCGGCGGCGTTGAAATCCTTTGCTATTGCATAACAAAGCGCCCGGACCGGCATCCACTCCGGATCATCCGGTTTCTTGTCGGCGACGCGCATGCAGGCGGGCTGGGCGCGGTTGGTCACGAGTTCGTAGTCGCTCGCGAGGCGGTCAGCAGACTTGCCCCACTCCATGTCAGGGAACCGCTTGCGCAGGTCTATCGAAGCTTCGGTCTCTCCCAGTTCCTCGATGAGTTTTAGTCTAAGCGGTATCAGGCTCGCCCCTCCGGATGGAGGTTTGGCGGAGGAAAGAAGGATGCGACCCAGCACGCGACGGGCGGCTGGCGACAGGTCGGCCGGCTTGATGGCGGCGAAGACAGGCTCGAGCGTCTTGCCGTCCGAATTCTCCCAGAAATCGGCCGGCAGCGCGCCGTCGGCCTTGCCGAGCCAGCCAACGGACCATGGATCGATCTTGCCCAGCGGGCTGGACGAAACGGATTGCGCATGGGCCGATGCGCCTGCGGCAAGGGCGACCGAGACGAGGGCCGCCGCCAGCCTATTGCGGGCCGACATTGACCGCCTCCACACGGATTTCCTGGACATCGGGGGCGTAATTGTCTGCTTGGCCCGAGTACCAGAACACCGCCCCGGCAAGCAGAACCAGGGCAATGCCTCCGAGGATGCCAATGAGCTTGAGCGGCGGGCCGCGGCGTCGTCCGTAGCGCATGTCGTCTCCCAAGGGCTCCGCATGGGTCCAGTCAACCCGCGGTCGTTTCAATTCAACCGGGAAACTAGACGGCGTCGGGCTGGTGCGTCGAGGGGGCAATGCCTGTATCGGTCAGACCTGCATTGCCCGCGCTCACCCTGCGATATACTTGTCGCACTTTGTTCGTAATGGCGTTGTCCGCCGGGATACTGATCGTCGACATATGAGCCCGAGCCTGCAGGAGCCCGTTCCGTCCGCCCCGCGCCTCGACCGCACCGTTGCTCTGGTGGGCCTGATGGGCGTCGGAAAGTCGACCGTAGGCCGCAGGCTGGCGGAAGTCCTCGGTGCGACCTTTGTGGACAGCGACGACGAGATCGAGAAGGCGGCCGGGCTCACCGTCCAGGAAATCTTCGCCCGGCACGGCGAGGCGGAGTTCCGTCGTGGTGAGCGCCGCGTCATCGAACGCCTGGTGTCGGGGCCACCGATCATCCTGGCGACGGGCGGCGGCGCCTATATGGATCCGGAAACCCGCGCGCTTCTCAAGGAGAAGGCGGTGACCTTCTGGTTGAAGGCGGATATCGACATTCTCTGGAAGCGGGTGAGCCGCCGCGACACCCGGCCGCTGCTCAGGCAGCCCAACCCCAAAAAGGTGCTGGCCGACCTCGACGCGGTCCGCTCGCCGATCTACGCGGAGGCCGACTTCACGGTGGAGTCTGCCGACGGTCCCTGTGCGGACACCGTTGCGGCGATCTGCCAGAAACTGGGCTATACATGAGTGCGACCCACCCCCATTCTGCGTCGTCCGAGCGGCGGGTTCACGTCGCGCTCGGCGACCGGGCCTACGATATCCTGATCGGAGCCGGATTGCTGGATCGTGCAGGCAGCCTGCTGCGGCCCTTCCTGCGCCGCGACCGCGTGTTTGTGGTCACCGACCAGACGGTCGAGCGCCTGCATGGCAGCCGGTTGAAGGCCAGTCTCGACGCAGCCGGCGTCCAGTCGACTGTCCACGCTATCCCGCCCGGCGAGGCGTCCAAGACCCTGGCGACTCTGGAGACGGTCCTGGACTCCATGATCCGCAGCGGCGCCGAACGCGATGACCTGATCGTTGCGTTCGGGGGAGGGGTCGTCGGCGACCTGACCGGACTGGCTGCAGGGCTGCTGAAGCGGGGCGCGCGATTTGTGCAGATTCCCACCACCCTGCTGGCGCAGGTGGACTCCAGCGTCGGCGGCAAGACGGCCGTGAACTCTCCCGCCGGAAAGAACATGATCGGCCTCTTCAACCAGCCCTGTCTGGTTCTGGCGGACCTGGATGTTCTCGGCACGCTGCCGCGGCGCGAGCTTGGCGCCGGGCTGGCCGAGGTGGTGAAGTACGCCTTCATCGACGATCCCGATCTGTGTATCCGCCTCGAGGCGGCAGCGGGCGATCTGAAAGCCGGAGATCCGGCTGCGCTGGCCATGGCGGTCGAGGCCTCGTGCGCCGCCAAGGCCCGGATTGTCACAGCGGATGAAACCGAGCAGGGCGAACGCGCCTTGCTGAATCTTGGACACACGTTTGGACACGCCCTCGAGCGCGCCAATGGCTACGGCCCGGACCTTCTGCACGGCGAAGGTGTGGCCGCCGGGATGGCGATGGCCTTCCGGTACTCCGTAAGCCAGGGGTTGTGCGCGCAATCGGACGCCGACCGGGTGGAGCGCCTGCTGAACGCACTTGGCCTGGAAACACGCATTCCCCGGCTTCGCGGCGGCCCTTACCGCCCCGCCGAACTGGCTGAGTACATGGCGCTCGACAAGAAGGTGAAGCAGGGGCGGCTGGCGCTCATCCTGGCCCGCGGGGTGGGGCAGGCCTTCATCCAGCCGGGGGCCGACATGGCCAGCGTCCGGGACTTTCTGGAAGCCGAAGCGCAGTTTGCCTGACGCCGGACGTATGACATAGGGAACCTGAAAACTCAGGGATAACCCCGAAATGTCACTCGGCGACCAGTTGCTGACGTTCACCCTCCGGGCGGCTCGTGCGATGAACCGCAAGACGCTCTCGAAAGATCTGCTCGACCTGCTGCGCCACGTCGGGGGCGAGTGGTTCGTCTGCACCTATCTCCGCAGGGAGACGCACGGCTACTCCATCGAGCGCTCCATCGGGAACCTGCCTCAGAGATTCCAGGAGGCCTATCTCGAGCGCGGCTACGAGGCTTCCGATCCGGTTTTCCAGATGCTCGTCCGGGGCGGCGGTCATGGCTACTGGAGCGAATTCACGCGCCGCACGCCCCTGAACCGCAAGCAGCAGGAGGTCATGGACCATGCCGCCGAGTGGGGGATGGCCAGAGGGTTTACGCGCCGCGTGATGCTGGATCATGGCGGCATGGCGGTGATGATGGTCTCCGGGCGGCGCCTGCTGGAAAGCCCGGAAGCCGGAGCCATGCTGCGGCACGCCTGCGAGGTGTTCGCGAATGAAGGCGTGCGGATGCTCAACGCCACAAGCGCGATGGCGGCGGACATAACGCCGGTGAAGCTGTCGCGCACCCAGCTGCAGGTGCTGGCCATGCGGGCGGTTGGCATGAGCAATCTGGAGGTCGCCAACCAGCAGGGCCGCAAGCTCAAGACGATCGAGAGCCATGTCACCGAAATCATCAAGCGCCTGAAGGCCAGGAACATGATGGAAGCCGTCCAGATCGCCCAGCGCATGCAGCTGATCCCGCGGTAAACTCTGCAGGTTGGCCGGCCCCCGGCGTCAGCACCGTCCGGGAAAAACGCGGCGCGCGCGAAAGTTCAGGGTATACCCTGATGGAATGGCGTCGGCCCCGGTGTTCTTATCGCCTCACGGGGGACGGCATGACTTGAAGGCTCTGGTCGGCGGGGCGGTTCTGAACAGGAACGCCCCGCGCGCCCGATCCTTGTCGCCACACGCCGCCAGGCTCTTCTCACAGCAATTCCACCGGCGCGGTATTCCTATTTCGCGGGTTCCACCTTAAGCGACAGGGCATGCAACCCCGCATCGAATTCCGGCTGCAAGACGGAATTGATCGCCCTGTGGCTCGCCACGCGGCTCAACCCATTCAGGGAAACCGCCCTTATCCGCACCGAGAAATGCGTCTCGCCTTCCGGCCGCGCGCCTGCGTGACCGGCATGGAGGTGCGACTCATCTGTCACATCGAGTTCCGACGGCGCAAAGGCCACAGTCAGCGCGCTTCGAATTCGGTCTGTCCGCGTTGTCAATTCTTGCACCGTTAACGACTGCACCCCATCATCGGAACCCGATGTCCCAGACAGAAGAGTCCATGGCCGACTACCGCGTCAAGTTCGTCGATATCCGGGTTAATCCTCCCGGCGGCCGGCGTCGGCGTGGCGCTGCGCCCGTACGTGTGTGCGAAGCCAAGGGTTGCGACGCAACCGGAAACTGCAAGGCGCCCAAGCCGTTTGCCGCGAGAACCGCCCCCGTACCTGGCCAGAAAACCCCGCCTGAAGAGAATTACTGGTTCTGCCAGCGCCACGCAGCTGAATACAATTCGACCTACGATTTCTTCGACGGCATGACCGAGGCGGAAATTTCGGCGTTCCAGTCTTCGGCTCACTACGGCCACAAGCAGACATGGAAAATGGGCGGCGGCCCCGTCGGCGGCGCCAAGGCCGGCGCCTCCCACGATCCGCGCCGCTGGAAGGGCCGCAGCTGGCTCTACGACGGCCCGACTGGCAAGCGCGAGGACACCGAGGCCCGCGTTGAACGCGGCCTGACCCGCATGCAGCTGAAGGCGCTTGAGGAAATGAGCCTTCCGGCGAACTCGACGCCGGAGCAGGTGCGCGCCCAGTACGGCACGCTGGTCAAGCGCTACCACCCGGACTCGAACGGCGGCGATCGCTCAATGGAGCACCGCCTGAACGTGGTCATCAAGGCCTTCAAGGCGCTGAAATCGACCGGGCTAGCCTGACGCCATCGGCTTCGGCTCCCACAGCTCGATCTTGGTTCCCTCGGGATCGATAATGTGGGCAAAACGGCCGTTCGGCTCGTCCGGCAGCACCTTCGCCTCGACCCCGTGCTTCGCGCAGGACGCGAGGAATCCCTCGAGGTCATCGACCGCAAGGTTTATCATGAAGTCCTTTTTCGAGGGTTCGAAATAGGTCGTGTCCTGCTTGAAAGGGGCGAAGACGGTGCCGGCTCCGGGATGGGCGGCCATGGCCCCCGGGGTGATGAACACGCCGCCCCAGTCATGGACCTCCAGTCCGATCACGTCTTTGTACCACTGGAGCAGCGCCGCCGGGTCCTTTGACCTGAAGAACACTCCGCCAATCCCCAAAACCCTCGCCATGTCCCTCGTTTCTCCTCATGCGCCTCTGCAGCGGCGCAATGCTGCGTTGCATTCAAAGCTGCTGACCGCGTATCCTGCCTCAAGAACATCACAAGAAGGCGTTCGCGACCATGCCCGCAATCGATGCGACCGATGAACTGTTGACCCTTGCCCCGGCCATCGATGTCGGGGTGCGCGAGACGTTCGGGATCGACTCGGACCTTCGCGTACCGGCTTTCGCGCAGCGCACGTCCCACGTCCCCGACGTGGACGAAACCTACCGCTTTGACCCGCAGACCACGATGGCGATTCTGGCCGGGTTCAAGCACAACCGCCGTGTCATGGTGCAGGGCTATCACGGCACCGGGAAGTCCACCCACATCGAGCAGGTGGCCGCCCGCCTCAACTGGCCGTTGATCCGCGTGAACCTCGACAGCCATGTCAGCCGGATCGACCTGATCGGCAAGGACGCGATCGTCCTCAAGGAGGGCAAGCAGGTTACGGAGTTCCGTGAAGGCATTCTGCCGTGGGCTCTCCAGCGCCCGGTCGCGCTGGTGTTCGACGAGTATGACGCCGGCCGCCCGGACGTCATGTTCGTGATCCAGCGCGTGCTTGAAGCGTCGGGCCAGCTGACCCTTCTCGACCAGAACCGCGTTCTGCGCGCCAATCCGTTCTTCCGACTGTTCGCCACGACGAACACGGTGGGCCTCGGCGACACCACCGGCCTCTATCACGGCGCCCAGCAGCTGAACCAGGCGCAGATGGACCGCTGGAGCCTCGTGACGACGCTCAACTATCTCGAGCATGACGCCGAGGTGGAGATCGTCCGCTCCAAGGCGCCGAATGTGGATCGGGGGCTGATCTCCAAGATGGTTCGGGTAGCCGACATGACCCGCAACGCCTTCATCGGCGGCGACATCTCGACCGTGATGAGTCCGCGGACCGTGATCACCTGGGCCGAGAACTACGAGATCTTCGGCGACATCGGCCAGTCGTTCCGCCTGACCTTCGTCAACAAGTGCGACGAGCTCGAGCGGCCCATCGTGGCGGAGTTCTACCAGCGCGCCTTCGCACAGGAGCTGCCGGAAAGCGCCGTCATGATGAAGGTGGCGTGAGACGCGTCCTGATCACGGCGCTGGCCCTGCTCACGGCCGCCTGTTCCGGAGAAGGCCCCGGCCCATCGCCGCTCCCGGCCGCCCGGCTCGTGACCTATCTGGATGAAGCCTGCGCTGCATCCGGACACGAGGCGCCTGAGGATCAGGCCTGGCTTGCTTCGGCGCTCGCCGGCTGGCGGATGCTGGAGAGCGACGTCTTCAAGCTCGCGGCGCCTCAGCAGTCGCCGAACTTCGTGCTGTTCGATGCAGCCTGCGTCTACCGGTCCGGCGACGGACGGGAATGGACAGCGGCGCTGCACCAGAACGCTGTCGCGCTGCCCGGCGGCGAAACGGTCGAGCCTGGCGTTGCGTCTTTCTCGTCCTCCGATGCGGATGGCAGGCCCTTCATGGTGATGGCGCTGCCATCCGTCTGGCGCGAAGCCGGGGTTCCGGATCGTGGCGACATGAACGCGTTTCTGACGGCCATTTTCGTGCATGAGATGGCGCACACCCGTCAGGCCGCCGAGCTGGGCGCCCGTATTGACCGGGTCATCCCGCCTGGCCTTACGGACGAGGTGTCGGACGACATGGTCCAGCACCGGTTCGGCGACAATCCCGAATTCACCGCCGCAATAGCAGCCGAAATTGCGGATCTGCGCGCCGGATCTGCCGCCGATGAAGCCGCCGCGCGTCAGGCTGCAGGGAAAGTCCTCGCCTCGATCCATGCGCGACAGGCGCTCTGGTACGGCGGCATCGAATGGCTGGGCGAGGCGGCGGACGTCTTTCTTGCGATGGAAGGTGCAGGCCAGTACGCCAGCTATCTCTGGCTGACGCACGAGCAGGGCGGCAAGCGCACCCCTGATCAGGCCTACGAGATGCTGAAGACGCGCTGGTGGACGCAGGAAGAAGGCCTTGCGCTGATGATCCTGGTCGCCCGCCTTGTGCCGGACTGGCGCGAGCGGGTATTCGGTCAGTCGCCGCAGACGGCCACCGAGTTGCTGGCTGCGGCCGGAAATGACAGGCGTTCGGCGCCAGACCGATAGTTGGAGACAGGCCATGACCGGAGAGATGATCAAGGTGACGAGCCGCGACGGCTTCGAACTGGATGCCTACCACGTCGAACCGGCGGGCCAGCGCAAGGGCGGCGTCATCGTGGTGCAGGAAATCTTCGGCCTGTCCGACCACATCAAGGCGATGGCCGACATGTTCGGCGCAGCGGGCTTTGAAGCGATTGCGCCGTCGATGTTCGACCGGGCGCGCCCCGGTTTCATCGTGCAGCCGGCGGATGTTGGCGCCCACATGGAAGAGGGCTCGAAGCTTGCGGTCGGCAACGGTCCCGACAACGCAATGAACGACATCGGCGCTTGCTTCGATGTGATGTCGAAATCCGGCCCGGTGTTCGTCACCGGCTTCTGCTATGGCGGCTCGATGAGCTGGCTGGCTGCGAGCCGTATCGAGGGCCTGAAAGCCGCCTCCTGCTACTATGGCGGCAACATCGCGGACATGGCCGGTCTGACCCCGAAGTGCGACGTCATCTGCCACTTCGGCAAGAAGGACCCTTTCATCCCCTCCGAAAAGGTGGCGGCCATCACGGAGAAGAACCCGGGCGTGCCGGTCTACTGGTACGACGCCGACCACGGCTTCGCGCGCAAGGGCAGCTACTCCTGGGACGAAGCTGCTGCGAAGCTCGCTCACGAGCGCACGCTGGAGCTGTTCGCGAAGAACAGCTGAGGTCCGCGTCCGGTGGGGGCGGCCCGGTCAATCGGTATCGCCGGTTGCGGCATAGCAGGGCTGGCGGCAGCGACGCTGCTGGCCCGCTCCGGGGCGCGCGTCGCCATGTTCGACCGGCTGACGACGCCCCAGCCGCTGGGCTCGGGCCTGATCCTGCAGCCGGTCGGGCTGGCAGTTCTCGATGCGGTCGGCGCCGGCGCAGACATCCGCGCGCTGGGCGCGCCGATCCGGCGGCTGGTGGGAAAGGTTGGGGGCTCAGACAAGACGGTGCTGGACGTACGTTACGACGCCCGTGGCTCCGCCGCTCCGCCGGGGCTGGCCGTGCACCGTGGCGCCCTGTTCGAAACCCTGTATCGCGCCGCACAGGATGCCGGCGTCACCATCGAGCCGGGCCGGGATGCGCGCAGCGCCTCATCGAACCGGTTCGGGTTCGCCGATGGAACATCGAGCGCCGCCTTCGATCTGCTCGTCGACGCGATGGGTGTCCGCTCGCCGCTGTCGCGCATCCCGAAATCGCCGCTGCCCTTTGGAGCTTTGTGGGCCAGCCTCGACTGGGACGAGAGTTTCGCGCCGGACTGGCTGGAGCAGCGCTACGAGCGGGCGCGCAAGATGGTCGGCGTCATGCCCATCGGGCGAATGGCCCCGGGCGGCAAGGCGATGGCGGCCTTCTTCTGGAGCCTGCGCCATGTGGACCGCGCCGCCTTCGAGCTGGCCGGACTGGACGCATGGAAAGATCAGGTCCGTTCGCTGTGGCCGCAGACGGCGCCGCTGCTGGACCAGCTGCGCACGCGCGACCAGCTGGTGTTTGCAACCTACGCCCACCGCACCCTGGGCTCGCCGGTCAGCCGTGAGGTTGTCCACCTCGGCGACAGCTGGCACTGCGCCAGTCCGCAGCTGGGGCAGGGCGCCAACATGGCGCTGCTCGACGCTTTCGCGCTGTCGACGGCGCTGGAGACAAACGCAAACCTCGAAGAGGCGCTGGGCGAATACGCCCGCATGCGTCTCTGGCACATCCGCATGTACCAGGCGATCACCTGGGTCTTCACTCCCGCCTACCAGTCCGACAGCGCGAGCATCGCCTGGGCCCGCGACCACATGCTGGCGCCCGTATCCCGCATCTGGCCAATGCCGCCCCTGCTGGCCGCGCTCGTCTCCGGCGCGCTGGGCTGGCCGCTTGGGGCGATTGGCCACGGCAGAGCCTGACGCCTACCGCCCGCCATCCATGTCCGCCAGCGCCCATTGAGCGAACGTGCGCAGATCGCCGCCGGTGAACAGGAAGCCCTGCACGCCCGCGGCCTTGGCGGCCTCCACGTCTGCCGGCTTGTCGCCGATCATGATGGACCGTTCGCGAACAACCGGGAAATCCGTCATGGCCCGCATCAGCATGCCGGGCTTCGGCTTGCGGTCGTAGCTGGCGCGCCGGTAGGCGGCGACCGAGCCGTCCTCGTGGAAGGGGCAGTGATAGATCCGGTCGATCCGCGCGCCCTTCGTGGCGAGTTCCGCAGTCATCCAGTCGTGCAGCGCCTGCATGTCCGCCTCTGTGTAGAGGCCGTGTGCGATGCCGGTCTGGTTGGTGACGAGGAAGACCCACCAGCCCAGCGCGTTGAACTCGGCGATCGTTTCAGCGGCGCCTTCGATCCACTCGAAATCCTCGATCCGCGCCACATAGCCCCGGTCGACGTTGAGCACGCCGTCGCGGTCCAGGAACAGCGCCGGACGGGGAAGTCTACGGGGATCAGCGCCCTGCGGCATGTTGCTGTTCGCACCGTCCTCAGCTTGCCGCTACCGCTACCACCTTCGCCTCAGCCGGCGCCGCCTCCGAAGCGGCCGGTTGCGGCTCGACCTTCGGCGTCTTGCGGATCCCGATGATGATGGCGGGCACCGCCAGCAGCGAAATCGCCGCCGCCAGGAAGAAGGCGGCGCCCGGCAGATAGATGGGCGCTTCGGCCGATGTGAAGTGGTGCAGCGTCTGCGTCATCAGGATCGGTGCGAAGATGTTCCCGAGGGCCTGAAAGCTGGCCAGCGCGCCCTGCAGTTCGCCCTGGGCGTTGGCTTCCACCCGTGAGGTGAGTATCTGGTTCATTGCAGGCCCGTAGAACCCTCCCAGCGCCCCGAATGCGACGATCACGAAGACCATCCACCCCTCGGACGCGAGCCCATAGGCCACATAGACGGCAATGCCCGCTGCAAGCCCGGTGAACATCGTTTTCGTGGCGCCGAACCGCTTGATCGCGGGGCGGATCAGGCCGGCCTGGACGATGGCTGCGCCGACGCCGACTGCGCCGAGAACCAGCCCCGTCATCTTCTCGTCCCAGCCATACCGGATCGGGCCGTAGTAGGCGAAGGTCGCGGGGTAGACCCAGTGGCCGAAGAAGAAGAGGCCATACGCGAGGATCAGCCACGACAGATGCGGCAGCTTGGAAAAGTGCTGGAAGGCGCCCAGAGCGTTGGCGCGCTTCCACTCGAACTTGCGGCGGTTCTCCGGCTTCAGCGATTCAGGCAGCACAAAGAGACCGTAGAGGAAGTTAAGCGCCGCAAACCCTGCCGAAGCGAAGAATGGCGCCCGCGTGTCGATCTCGCCCAGGAAGCCGCCAATGACGGGGCCGAAGATGAAGCCAAAGCCAAACGCCGCGCCCAGCATGCCGTAGGCCTGTGCGCGCTGGTGGGGCTCGGTTGTGTCGGCGATGTAGGCGCTGGCGGTGGAGTGAGTGGCCGCAGACAGACCCGACAGGATGCGGCCCAGGAACAGTAGCCAGAGCGCATGGGCAAAACCCATGATCAGGAAGTCGATCGCCAGCATGGCCATGGAGACCAGCAGCACCGGGCGGCGCCCGAAGCGATCCGAGAGGTTGCCGAGTATGGGTTGCGTCAGGAAGTTGACGATCGCATAGGCCGCCGAAATGAAACCGCCCCACGGGATCGCCGCCGAGATCATCGCCGACAGCGGCCCGGTGTCGCCAGCCTCGTGCGCCAGCACCGCCGCGTCGAAAGCAACCTGTCCGTGCGTGAGTTCCGCGATCAGCTTGGGCAAAACCGGCATAATGACAGCGAAGCCCATCATGTCGATGAACACGGTGATGACCACGAACATGAACGCGTTCTTGCCGTGCGCGCGTGCCGGCTTCGCTGTGGCGGTCATTCATCGTCCCCGTGCCGTGAGCCGGCCGCCGAAGCAGCCGGGCATGTATTTCAGTATGTGGCCGTGGTCGGTCCGGCAAGTTGCGCCATCCGTCCAAGGCCGCCCCGCCAGAATTCGCCCAGCCTTTGCTGGAAAAGTGGCAGCGGGAAGCCATGCCGCGCGGCGTGGTCCTGCGGGACAGTGTCCCATCCCCGGTGTTCGACGGTTACCCGGGTTTTCGTCCCCACGGGCTCAAACCGGACCTCGACCTCGGTGGCATGGTCAGGCCCGAACGTCGCGCAGCGCCAGCCGACCACCAGCCTTCGTCCGGGCTCCCAGGCGCTCACCCTGCCCACCTCGAACACCTTGCCGGACGTCAGCCGCTCCACCAGCCGCCCGCCTTCGCCATTGCTGTCCGGTGGTTCGAACGCCAGCTCTCCCGGGCTGCGGGGCGTGAACCGGAACAGGGGATTGTCCATCCACCACTGGCTGATCTCGGTCGTGAATGCGTTGAAGGCACGCGCGGCGTCGGCCGCCACAGTCATGGAGACAACCACGCGGGCGGTCACGGCGCGCCCTCCACATGGCGCTTGAACGCGAGGAGCTGTTCGCTCCAGCCCGCTTCAGCCTGCGCCAGCCAGTCTTTCAACTCAGCCAGCCGCTCGGTTCGCAGGGCGTAAATCCGCACCCGGGCGTCAAGCGGCGGATGAGTCTCGTCCACCAGCCCCGCCTCCCGCAGGGAGCGCAGATGGCGGCTCGTCGCGGGCGCCGGCAGCTTCAGGAGCTCCGCCAGTTCGCCCGCGCGCCGCGGGCGCTCGCCCAGCAGCTCCACAGCCCGCCTGCGATGCGGGTCGGCGAGGGCGGCAAGCACCGTATCGATGGAGCGCGCGGCGGCTGTCATGACGGCGGATGCTTCGCCTGAAGCGTCTTTGGAGCCACATTTCGCCAGGCCGTCCAGAGCGCGCTTCTGGCTGCAGCGGCATCGGCGTTTCTCACCCGCATCCGCGTCCAGCCCTTGGCGCCCCAGCCGCCGGGGACGTGTTCAAACACGTCAGGCTCAGCCGCGCACATCATGTCCTGCTGGTCGGGCGTAAGCTTCAGCACCGCCACGTCGCCCTCCCGATCGGCGGGGGACGCGAAGATCTTCCCGCGCACACGGATATCTCCCTGTCCGAAATGCGAGGACGCTTCGGCCTCAGGCAGCGACAGCGCCAGTTTCAGGAAGGCCGCTGGCGTCATGACCCATGCATCGTCGTCTTCGAACCGATGGCCTTGTCCCACTCGGCGGGGGACATGACCTGGACGGTCTGGCCGAACGTCCAGATGTGGCCCTCCGGATCACGGGCGCGATAGGTGCGGTCGCCGTAGAACTGCGTCTCGGGCTCGGCCATGATCTCCGCGCCGGCCGAGCGGGCGCGTTCGCAATGGGCGTCAATATCCTCGTCCAGATGCAGGTGGACGGTCTGGGTGCAGACCCGGCCGGTGGAGGCGGGGCTCTTCGTGCTCGCATCCCACTCCCAGCCCACCATCACCAGGCCGTTCCCGAACCGCAGCTCCGAGTGAATCAGCGCTCCAGCCTGATCCTCGATCAGCATCTCGACTTCGAAACCGAACGCTGTCTGCAGCCACTCGAAGGCCGCCCGGGCGTCGACGTAGCAGAGGGCGGGGATGACAGCGGGCCGGATGGGTGGCGACATTCCAGGTCTCATATGTTTTCGATTAGAAGAAATATTTGCATCAAAACAAAAATACCGTCAATCCACGCCGGCAGCTTTCGGTTGTTCCGTGTGGCGCCGGATCATGCTCTGTACGGCCAGACAGTCTTTCGGAGCGTCACCATGAAACTTGCCCTCGCCCTTGCCGCCGTATCAGCCATGCTGGCGCCGGCCGCCTCCGCGCAGGCCATCGACAGCGTCCGCCTCGGTGTGATGGACCACAACATCAAGGTTACGGACGGCAAGAACGCCGACAAGGAAGACGGCGTGAACATAAATGGCGAGGTGCGCTTTGCCTCGCCCGATTTCCTGAAGGTCATCTGGTCGCCGCACCCCTACATCATGGCGTCGGTCAATACGGCGGGCGATACGTCGTATGCGGGCGTCGGTCTCGAATGGGACTGGGAGTTCATGAAGGGCTGGCATGTCGAGCCGGGCGTCGGCTACGTGATCCATGACGGCGTCAAGGAAAGCCCCTTCCCGCAGGGCTCGCCCGAATCATTCGCCTACTCGCAGGAACACGTCTTCCTCGGTTCGCGCGACCTCTTCCGCACCTCGCTCGCTGTTACGTGGGACATCAACAAGACCTGGGCCGTGCAGGGCATCTTCGAGCATCTGTCGCATGGCCAGATCCTCGGCAACGGCCGCAACCAGGGCCTCGATGAACTGGGTGTCCGTGCGGTCTACCGCTTCCAGTAATGCAGGGTCGCGGCCAGCGTCTCTCACGCTGGCCGCGGCCTCACGGTCAGGGTCGAGACGGCAAGGGCATGCGATCCGCCCCGGGCCGCATCAAGCCGGCGCTGCAGGATTGTGCGGAATCGTGAAGGCCAGCGAGAAACCGTCGGCGCTGATGGTCCGCTCGAATGCGCCTGAAAGTTCTCCCTCGATGGTCCGCTGCTTCAGTCGCGAGCCGAAACCGCCGCCCGCGGTCGGCTCCACCGGACTGGCCGGGCGTCCGGTCTCCCGCCAGGCGACGTTCAGCGAACCTGGCGCGGCGCGGCCTTCCATCGGCCCGCCCAGGGACCAGGCGATGGAGATACGACCCGCGCTGGTCGACAAGGCGCCGTACTTCACCGAGTTGGTGGCCAGCTCGTGGAAGACGAGGCTCAGGGCCAGCGCCGCGCGCGGACTCAGCATCGCGGGCGGTCCCGACAGCTCGTACTGCCCGGCCGGGTAGGGCGACAGCACCTGTTCGAGGACCGCACGCAGGTCCGAAGCTGACCAGTTGGCGCGGCTCAGCAGATTGTGGGCCCGCGACAGCGCCAGCAGCCGCCCCTCAAATCCCTCCCACGCCGCTTTCGGCAGACCGGCGCCCTTCAGCGTCTGCAGCGCGATCGACTGAACGGTCGCCAGCGTGTTCTTCACCCGGTGGTTCAGCTCGTCGACCAGCAGGCGCTGATGCTGCAGTCCGCGCTGGCTCTCGGTCCGGTCTACGCCCTGCGCCAGCACGCCTGTGACGAGGCCGTCAGGCCCAAAGACGGGGTGATAACTGAAGTCGATCCACGCCTCGACGGGAGGCGCATCGGGGCGTTGCGACAGCAGGATCCGCGAATTCGTCAGCATGACCGGTTCGCCGCTCGCCAGTACGCTGTCCAGCATCTCGAAATGGCCCTGTCCCTCGATTTCGGGCAGCGCCTCGCGCACCGGTCGGCCAAGGACGGACCGTCCGCCGATCAGCCGCAGATAAGCGTCATTCGCGAAGGTGAAAACGTGCGCCGGTCCGGACATCACCGCCATGAAATGCGGGGCCTGGCCAAAGACGCGGCGCAGGTCGCTGGCGTCGCGGCTCGCTGCTTCCTTCGCCGCCTCGGCCTCGCGAGCGCGCTCGAGCAGAGCCACATCGGCTCGCAGCCCCAGCCGCAGCCGGCCCTCGACGTCGCCTGTCCTCAGCTCCGTCACATCGACAGTGTTCTGGACGATAAACGCGACCTCGCCATCCGGGCCCGCCAGCGGCGTATGCACGGCCGTCCAGAAGCGCGCATCCAATACCCCCGGCTGACCGGGGCGCGGAATGTCATATCGAAGGAAAGCCAGCGTATCGGGCTCGCCCGTCTCCAGCACCTTTCGGAAGCTTGCCGCCAGCTTCTGGCCGGGTTCATCGTCATTGGGGAAGATATCGAACAGATAGCGCCCAATCAGCCGGCCGCGCGGCTGGCCGGTCGCCCGTTCATAGGCCGCGTTGACCTCAACATAGCGGAGGTCCCGGTCGAGGATCATGTAGGGACTGGAAAGGCCCAGAAATGCGGCCCGGAAGTCCGGCTGGAGGCTCAACCCTCTTGCTCCCATGCGACCGCGGCCCGACCCCTCGGATTCCGCAGTCGTGATCTCTTCGAGGGCGGGGCGTCCCGGGTCCCGTCTCTGTGCAGGCGCCAGCGCAACTTTGCCGCTCGCTGACTGTCGCCAATGTGTCCGGTTACGCGCACTCCGCAAGAGCGTATCCTGCTCCAGTGGAAAGTTTTCCCGTGCGACAGGCCAGGGCCTGGGCGGCAGAATTCCCGGCTGAAAATCCCATCGACCGGGGACTTGCCCTTTCCGGGACGGACGAGTATGTCCCTGCCTCTTCTTGACTGCCTCTGTGCCCAGATGGCGGAATTGGTAGACGCACTGCTTTCAGGTAGCAGCGCTGCAAGGCGTGGAGGTTCGAGTCCTCTTCTGGGCACCAAACCCTGCTTCGGCGGGGTTTTTTATTGTCCAAAATCCTGAAAGCACGGGTCCGCTGGACGCGGGGCTGGCCTTTCATTCCCGGTCGGCAGGGGCGAGGGCGGCCTCGCCGCCCGTGTCCATCCTGTCCTCGCGCATCTCGCTGACGCCTCGGACGGTCTGCCCAGGCGATCGACCCTGCGGGCCAGCGACCGGAGGTTTGGCGGCTTGGCGACAGAGATCGTCCCGCACGCGGACAGGGATATGGATGAATCGCCGGAGTTTATCGGGTTCGCAAACTGACGGACGCCGGGCTGCGTACACATCCCTGAAAAGACCAGACCTGACGCGGGGACTCCCGTTGTCTTGTCCTCTGGAAGTGTGTGTAGTGTTGGCAGGTCGCAAGTCAGGCTTCGAATGGATACCTCCGAGAAACTCAGGTCCCTGTCGATTGACCGCAATGCGGGGCAAGCCCCTGGCGGAGCCGGCGCCTGGCCGTTGATTGCGGGCGTTGCGATTGCCGCTACGGCAGGAATGGCGCTCTGGACCTTCTGGCCCCGTCCGGCATCGACCCCGGCCGTCGCGACGAGTGCGCCTGCATCCGCCAGCGCGACCTCCGGGACCGCGACCGGCGCAGCCCCCGCTGCGGCGCGTCCTCGCGGCGGACTGGTCGCTTCGGGTTACGTCGTTGCGCGCACCTCCGCGACCGTGTCTGTCGACATTACGGGGCGCCTGACATCCGTGAATTTTGACGAGGGCGCCATTGTGAAGAAGGGCCAGCTCCTCGCCCAGCTGGATGACGAACTGGCCCGTTTCGACCTCCAGCTGGCGAGCGCCCGCGCGGCGTCGGCCCGGCAGAACATCGAGGTCATCCAGGCGCAGCTGGTCGATTCACAGGCCCAGCGTGCGCGCGCCGAGACGCTGATCAAGAGCGAAGCGGTCTCGCGCGCCGCTCTGGACACCGCCATCTCCTCGACTGACGCCCTGAAGGCCCGTCTGCAGGCTGCCCGTGCAGACGCGCAGGTGGCCGAACTTGCCGTTCGGCGTCAGACCGAGTTCGTGGAGCGGCACCGTGTGCTGGCGCCGTTCGGCGGCGTCATCATCGCCAAGAACGCGCAGGCGGGCGAAATCCTGTCGCCGGTGTCTGGCGGCGGCCAATTCACCCGGACCGGCGTTGCAACCCTGGTCGACATGAACAGTCTCGAAGTCGAAGTCGACGTCAACGAGGGCCAGATCGCCGACGTTCGGGCAGGGCAGGCGGCCACCATCGTGCTGGACGCCTATACCGACTGGGACATTCCGGGAGAAGTGATCGCCATCATCCCGACCGCCAACCGCGACCGCGCCACCATCCAGGTCCGGGTGGGCTTCAAGGTGCAGGATCCGCGCATTCTTCCGCAGATGGCGGCCAAGGTCACGTTCGACCGCAGCGAGTAGACCGATGCTGTTCCTGGCGCCGGCCGGGGTTTCGTAGCCGGTGATATTCAGAAACGGACCGTCGGGGCAGCACAGGCTTCCCGGACGCAGTATGCCCGGGACGGGGCAAGGGGGAGCAGACCATGGCGCTGATCGAGCTGAGCCATATCGCAAAGAACTACAAACGCGGCGGCGAGACGATTTCGATCTTCGACGACCTGTCCCTGACGATCGAGCAGGGGGATTTTGTCGCCATCATGGGCCCGTCAGGCTCAGGCAAGACCACCCTGCTGAACATGCTCGGCGGTCTCGACCGGCCCACAGGCGGCTCGATCCGGTTCAACGATGCGCCGATCGAGAAGCTGTCGGAAAGCCAGTTGTCGGCATGGCGGGCGGCGAACATCGGTTTCATCTTCCAGTTCTACAACCTGATGCCGACCATGACCTCGGCACAGAATGTCGAGATGCCGCTGCTGCTGACAAACCTTGGGTCAGCCGAGCGCCGCAAGCGCGTCGCGACGGCGCTTGACATCGTAGGTCTGGGTGACCGCGCGAAGCACAAGCCGAGAGAGCTGTCCGGCGGTCAGCAGCAGCGGGTCGCAATCGCCCGCGCCATCGTCGGAGATCCGAAGATGCTCCTGGCGGACGAACCGACCGGCGACCTCGACCGGACAACGGCCGTCGAAATTCTCGAGATGCTGCGGCTGCTGAACCGCGAGCTCGGCAAGACCATTGTGATGGTCACCCACGATCCGGCCGCCGCGAAGTACGCCAAGCGCGAGCTGCATCTCGACAAGGGGTCCTTCGAGGAGCGGCTGACATGAAGGATCTCAGCCTCATCCTGTCGGGTCTCGGCCGCAAGACATTCCGGACGATCCTGCTGGTCTTTGCGGTGTTCATCGCCTTCCTGATCTATGCCGTGCTGGGCTCGTTCCAGGCGTCTCTGGAGAACGCCGCCGGTCCCTCCTCGCAGAACCGGCTGATCGTCTCGAACCGGATCAACTTCACGCAGCCCCTGCCGATCGCCTACAAGAACCGCATCGGGCAGATCGAGGGCGTCACCACCACCAGCCTGCAGATGTGGTTTGGCGGCTACTTCCAGGAGCAACGGAACTTCCTTCTGGCGTTCGCCATCGAGCCGGACACCTACACCCAGATATACACCGAGCTGAACATCCCCGAGGACCAGCGGCAGGCCTTCGTGAACGGCCGCGACAGCATCCTCGTCGGGCGCTCGGTCGCCGACCAGTACGGGTGGACGCTCGGACAGCAGATACCGGTCTCGTCCAATATCTGGCGGCGCACCGACGGCGGCTCGACCTGGCCGGTCGTGATCCGTGCAATCTACGAGGGCGACGGCAACACCCCGACCAGCGCGGTCTACATCCACTACGACTATCTCGACGAGGCGCGGTCTTTCGCGAACGACACCATCGGGAACGTCATTGTCGCGACAGCGGGCGCTGACCAGAACGATCGCATCGTCCAGGAAATCGACAGCCTGTTCCAGAACTCGCCCGCCGAGACCAAGACGACGACGGAGGAAGAGTTCAACGCCGCCTTCATCAACCAGCAGGGCAATCTTAGCCAGATCATCATTGCAGTGACGGGGGTCGCCTTCCTCACCATCCTGCTGATCGTCGGCAACGCGATGTCAGGGGCTATCCGCGAGCGGACAGGCGAGATCGCTGTCATGAAGACGCTCGGCTTCCCCTCGAAACGCATCGCCCGGATCGTCGTGGGCGAGACGCTGGCGATATCCCTGCTGGGCGGCCTGCTGGGTCTCGGCGCAGCCTCGCTGCTGGTGTCGGCCGTGCGGGCGGGCGGATCCAGCTTCTCGGCGTTCTTCTCGACTCTGACCCTGACGCCCGCGGTCCTGGGGATCGGGGTCATCCTGATGATCCTGCTCGGGGCGCTGACAGGCGCCATACCGGCATGGAACGCCATGCGGGTGAACGTCATATCCGCCTTCCGGAGGATCTAGCCGATGGTCTCCCTGTTTCGCCAGATCGGAGCCGTGGTCTCCATGACGGTCTCGGGCCTCCCGAGCCGCTTCTGGGCCTCGCTCACGACCATCCTGTCAGTCGCGCTGGTCGTGGCGACGCTGCTGGCCTTCCTCGCCATGTCCAACGGCTTTGCGAAGACGGTCGCAGGCACCGGGGCCGATGACGTCGCGATGATCATGGGGACAGGGTCGGGCGCGGAGCTCAACTCGACCATGCCCAGTTCTGCGGTCAGGCTGCTGGAAGAGGCGCCCGGCATCCTGCGGGATTCCGCTGGCAAGCCCATCACCTCTCCCGAGACCTACTTCGTCGTCAACGCCGTCCGGCGGGCAGGTGGCGGCGAGACCAATCTTTCGCTGCGCGGCGTAACCGCGAATGCGGGATCGATGCGGCCTGGCTTCACCATCACCGAAGGCCGCATGTTCGATCCCGGCACCAACGAGATGATCGTCGGCGCCGGCGTGCTGCGCGAGTTTGCCGGATTCGATCTTGGCAGCGAGATGCAGTTCAGCGCCACCAAGTGGAAGGTCGTTGGCGTCTTCGAGGTGCCCGGCACGGTCTTCGACAGCGAGGTTTGGGCGGACCTGCCGGTTGTGCAGACGCTGTTCAATCGCGGCGCAACGGTTGCGACCGTGCGCGCCCGCCTCGAATCGCCCGCCGCGCTTCAGCAGGTGCAGGACTATGTGAAAAGCGAGCCGCGGCTGCAGGTCGAGGTCAAAAGCGAGAAGGAGCACTTCGCCGAGGAGGCCAGCTCGCTTGAGACCATCGCCGTGTTCGGCTGGGCGCTCTCCATCACCCTGGCGCTGGGCGCGCTCGCGGGCGCCCTGAACACGATGTACGCGGCCGTCGAGGCGCGCTCGAAGGAACTGGCGACGTTGCGCGCCATCGGCTTTGGCGGCGTGCCAGCCTTCTTCGGCGCCATCACCGAGTCGATCCTGTTGTCGGCGGCGGGCGGACTGCTGGGCGTGCTGGCGGCCTACCTCGCCTTCAACGGCTTCAGCGCCTCGACGCTCGGCGGCGGGTTCACGCAGGTCGTGTTCAACTTCACAGTCGGGCCGCAGCAGATGGTGGCCGGTCTTGTGCTGGCGCTCACGCTCGGCCTTGTCGGCGGCATATTCCCGGCGCTGAAGGCGGCTCGCACCCCCGTCCTGAAGATCGGCGCGGAGTAGTCCGGTCCTGGCGGGCAGGTCCGGTCAGTCCATGCGCAGGACCGGAACAAGGTCGCCGACTGCAGCGGCCGGGCTCTTCGCCGGACGGCGGATGAGGGCGTTGGACGACAGGAACGGGTTGAGCAGGGACGAGTCCTGATCCGAAGCCGGGCGCACCTTGGCGCGTCCATCAGCGCCGAGCGTCAGCACAGCCCTCAGAAACTCCTCGCGTCCGCCGGTTGCAGGCAGGGGAGTCGCCGCAAAGGCCGCTTCATCCTTGATATCCGCTGCGCCGCCCGACATCGCCGCCAGCAGCGGCTGCAGGAACAGGCGCGCCGTCACCATCGCCGCAGCCGGATTGCCCGGCAGGCCAAGCGCCAGCGTCTCGGCGCGGGTGGAAAACCATGTCGGCTTGCCGGGCTTGACCGCCACCTTCTCCAGCGCGGGCTCGAAGCCGGAAGCGGCAAACGCCGAACGGACGACATCGTAGTCGCCCACCGAGGCGCCGCCGATGGAGACGATGAGATCGAGCCCGCCCTCAATCCTGCTGCGGACATCCGACTCGGTGTCGGCGGCGATGCCAAGGTCGATCGCCTCGGCGCCCCATGTCCGGACAAGGGCCAGCAGGGCGGGAGCGATTGAGTTCACCACCTGTCCAGCGCCGAGGTCCGATCCGGCGGGGCGCAGTTCGTCGCCGGTGGCGAGTACGCCCACGCGGGGACGGCGGTAGACGGCAAGCTCGCCTACATTGCCCGCAGCGATCAGCGCCAGGGCTCCCGGCGTAATCATCTGCCCGGCGGGAGCCAGCTCGTCGCCCGCCGCGAAGTCCAGGCCTTTGCGCCGGACCGACGAGGGCGCGGACTGGCGGTCCGTCACGGTCACTCGATCGCCCTCGCGGCGTGTGTCTTCCTGGATGAGGATATGGTCCGCTCCCGAGGGCACGTGCGCGCCCGTGAAGATGCGGACAGCCTCCCCCGGACCGACGCCAGAGCCGCTCCACGGAACACCCGCCCGGGACTCGCCGGTGACCTGAAGCGCCGCGCCGTTGGCCATGTCGGCAAAGCGCACGGCATAGCCGTCCATGGCCGAAACGTCGGCGGGCGGCTGGAACACGCGGGCCAGCACCGGGGCGGCGAGGCGGCGGCCATGGGCGAGCGCCAGCGGTACGGTCTCGACGTCCATACGGCGCCCGGCTCCATGGCGGACAAGGAGTTCGCGCGCCTGTTCGACTGAAGCCATCCGGATCAAAGCTCGGCCTCCCATGTTGAGCGGTTTCAAGTATAGGAGGCGGAAGCGAAGCGCGAGGGCCCCCGATGACTGGCAAGACTGATGACGGCCTCACCCACATCGACGCGGACGGTCGCGCCCGGATGGTGGATGTATCGGCCAAGCCTGCCACGAAGCGCGTGGCGTCCGCCGAAGGGCGGGTGCTGATGTCGGCGCGGGCGCTGGAGCTGGCGCGCGAGAAGGGCGGCAAGGGCGACGTGCGCGCCGTGGCCGAGGTGGCGGGCGTCATGGCCGCCAAGCGCACATCCGACCTGATCCCGATGTGCCATCCGCTGGCGATCTCCAGCGTCAAGGTGCGCGTCAACGAACTGGAAGACGGCTCCGGCATGTTCGTGACGGCGGAGGTGGTCACCACCGGTCCTACCGGCGTCGAGATGGAGGCGCTCACGGCGGTGTCGGTGGCATGCCTGACGGTCTACGACATGCTCAAGGCTGTGGACCGCGCGATGCGGATCGAGGGCGTGCGGGTGATGACCAAGTCCGGCGGCGCCAGCGGGGACTATGTGGCGGTCTGACTAGGCAAGCGCCCGCCGCGCCTTCGCGAGCCGCTCGATCCCCAGGTCCAGCGTCTCGTCGCGCTTGGCGAAGGCCAGGCGGATCAGACGCGGCGTGCAGGTCGAGGCATAGAACGGCGCATAGGGAATCGTCGCCACCCCGAACTCGCGAACGCATCGCTCCGCAAACTCCGTATCGATCATCCCGATGCCGGAGGCTGGCAGGTCGATCGACAGGAAGTAGGCGCCCTCGCTGGGCAGCGTGATGAATCCCTCCTGCGCCAGTCCGGCGGCGAGACGGTCGCGGGCGCGCTGGAAACCTGCGGTCATGGTGTCGAGATAGTCCGCGCGGTGCATGAGGCCCCAGGCGACGCCAGCCTGCAGGTTCGGCGGCGTGGTGAAGGTGAGGAACTGGTGCGCCTTGGCGAACACCTCCGTGAGGGCAGGCGCGGCGCAGGCGAACCCCACCTTCCAGCCGGTCATCGAGAACATCTTGCCCGCCGATCCGATCTTGATTGTCGCCTCGCGCAGGTGGTGCAGCATCGAGGCGTGGCGGCGGCCGTCGAACAGGACATGCTCCCAGACCTCGTCCGAGATCGCGATGGCGCCAGACCGGCGGCAGAAGCCGGCGAGCAGGTCCAGCTCGCTGTCATCGAAGGCGCGCGAGGCCGGATTGACCGGCGTGTTGAGGACTACCGCCCGCGTCTTCTCCGTGAACACGGACGCCAGCTTGCTTTCTGTCAGGCGCCAGTGCGGCGAATCGAGACGGACGAACCGCGGCACGCCGCCGGCCCGCAGCACCATCGGCAGATAGGCGTCGTACATCGGCTCGATCAGCACGACCTCGTCGCCGGGCTCGACAACGGCGAGGATAACGGCGGCAATCGCCTCGGTCGCGCCAGAGGTGATGGTGACTTCTGAGGCCCAGTCGAGGTCGAGCGCCTGGCAGCGGTTGTAGTGCGCGGCAACAGCCTCACGCAGGGATGGCAGCCCGCGCATGGGCGGATACTGGTTGGGCCCGTCGATCAGGGCCTTCGCCGCCGCCTCGCGGATATCGAGCGGGCCGTCGTCTTCCGGGAAGCCCTGCCCGAGATTGACCGCGCCGTGTTCGGCGGCGAGGCGCGACATCACCTCGAAGATGGTGGGACGGAGACTGGCGTAGACACTGTTCATGGCCGCGAACGTGCGACAGGCGCAGGCAGCTGTCACGCCCGCTGCAGACGCCGGGCCCCAAAAGCAGAAGGGGCGCCCGACCGGACGCCCCTTCGCAACGCATACGCTTTACGCGACTCTACACAGTCACGCTTCCCTGCTGCTCGCCGGGGGAGGAAGTCCGGCCGCTACGGGGACGCGAAGAGAGCGCCTGATCAGGCGGCTTTCTTGGCGGCGGTCTTGGCGACCGTCTTGGTGCGTTCAACGGTTTCCTCGACGACTTTCGGCGTCACGGCGACGACGGTGTCGAAGAGTTCGGTCTGGGCTTTCTTCGCGACTTCAGCGTAGGCGAAGAGGCGCGAGGGCAGGTCCTGCATGGCCGAGCTGGCGACTTCGCCGGCTTTCTTGGCGTAGGACGTCGGCTCGCCGTCAAAGGCCATCAGGCTGGCGGCGTCAGAGGCGGCGTCTTTCATCCAGGCGGTGGTCAGCTCGACGTTCTTGGTCATGGCGGCGATCGTGACTTCACGATACTTGGCAGCCATGTCCGTCGCGGCCTTGAACTGGGCCGAGCCAGCGAAGTCCGGCGTCATTTTGCTGAACGCTTCGAACTGCTTGGTCATGTCGAATTTGGTCATGTCGAACTTGGACATGTCGAAGTACTGGGACATCGGGTTCATGGCGATATTCTCCTCGCTTGATGCGTATTGAATAATGCCGCAGCGCGGCAAATGCAACGTTAAAATTGCCGCGAGTGCGAAATTTCTTCTGCAACTGCGAAGAAAAAGCGCCTGAAACGCGAGTCGGAGACCCGTTCAGGCGTCGTTGACGTAGCGTCCCGGGGCGGGTTCGATCCGCGGCATGTCGGCCGGGAATGACGCGGTCGCGTCAATCTTACGTCCCGAGCGCTTCGACAGCCAGGCGCCCCAGTCCGGCCACCACGAGCCTTCCTGCAGGGTCGCGGCCTCCATCCACGCCTCGGCGTCGCCCGGCGGGCCGTCGCCGGTATAGTGGCCGTACTTGATCTTGGTCGGCGGGTTGATGATGCCCGCGATGTGGCCGCTCTGGGCCAGCACGAAGCGCGCTTCGCCCTTGGTCCGGGACAGTCCCTTGAACGACGACGTCCACGGCGCGATGTGGTCCTTCTCGCAGGCGACCACATAGTGCGGGATCTTGATGTCCTCGAGCGTCACCGGAACCCCGTTCAGTTCGAAGCGGTCGCCGGCGAAGTCGTTCGCCCAGTACAGCTGGTTGAGGTACTCGCTGGCCATGCGCGCGGGCAGGCGTGTTGAATCCTGGTTCCAGAACAGCAGATCGAACTTCGGACGCGGCTCTCCCAGCAGGTAGGCGCGCACGGCGGGCCCGTAGATCAGGTCGTTCGGACGCAGGTAGCTGAACGTCTTGGCCAGCAGCTTGTTGTCCATGAAGCCCTTCTTCTGGACTTCAATCGTGATGCCCGTGATGAAGCTCTCATCCAGGAACACCTTCACCGGACCCGGGTCCTCGAAGTCGGTCAGCGCCGTGAAGAAGGTGGCCGAGCGCACGGGGCTCGGCCCCTTCTGCTTCGACAGCCAGGCGAGGGCCAGCGCGAGGCCTGTGCCGCCGATGCAGTATCCGGTGACGTTGCAGTCGTCCTGGCCGGACAGGCGGTTGGTCTCCTCGATGGCCCGCACGACGCCCGAAATGACATAGTCGTCCAGCCCCAGATCGCGCATGCTTTCGTTGGGATTGCGCCAGGATACGACGTAGACGGCGAAGCCCTGTTCGACGAGCCATTTGACCAGTGAGGACTTCGGCTGGAGGTCGAGGATGTAGTACTTGTTGATCCATGGCGGGATCAGCAGCAGGGGCTTGGCGAACACTTTCTCGGTTGTGGGCTGATAGCGGATCAGCTGGAACATCTCGGTCTCGAAGACCACATGTCCCGGCGTGGTCGCCAGCGTCTCGCCGACCTTGAAGGCCTCCGGGTCGGACAGCGTAACCAGCAGGTCGCCGTCGGACCGTTCGAGGTCGTTTACGAAATTCTCGAGCCCCTCGACGAGCGAGCGGCCGTTTGTGTCCACCGCCTTGCGGATCGCAACCGGATTGGAGGCGAGAAAGTTGGACGGAGAGAAGAAGTCCACCACCTGCTTCGTGAAGAAGCTCAGCTGTTCGATGTGCTTGCGGTCATCGCCAAGGTCGGCCGTCTCCGCGAGGCTTTCCATGTAGGCGCTGAGGATCTGGTACTGGCGCTTCAGGAAATAGAAGAACGGGTGGCTGGACCACTCCTCGCCCGAGAAGCGCGAATCGTCCGCTCCCGGCGCCGGGGTGGTTGGCGTCTTCGTCCCGGCCAGCATCGCCTGGGTCAGTTCGGCATAGAGCGCCGTGGAGTTCTGCCAGAACTGGAGGTGAGTGTTGAACGCCTTCATCGGGTTGGCCAGCACGCCGGCCGTATGGCCCATGGCGGCGCGCAGGAAGAAGGGCTGTCCCGGCCCCTCCACACCCGGATTGCGGACTTCCTTGCGCGACAGCGCGAGGAACAGCCGCTGCAACAGGAAGTTGATGCGCTGGAAGTTCTGGGCCAGCTCGATTGCGCTGGCTGAGCTTAGGCTGTCCTTGCCGTCCATGAAGTCGCCCGGTCCGGAGCCGCAGAAGAGTTAACGATCCATACTGTCTAGAGCTGGGTAGAGGAATTGGGAAAACCACTTGTTAACGTGGCGGCGCGGCCCGGATGCGCCATAAAAAATGCTGTCGGGCTTCTTTTCCCAAAGGGAAACCCGTACAGCCGACGGCCTGCGGGCTTTGCTGCGCCTGCACAATTTCGGTGGGATTGGCTCTGACGGGAAAGGTCTGGCGGCATGCTGCTGAAACGCTTTCCCTGGTGGCTGGGTGGTCCGGCGCGGCCCGTCGTCCACGACTTCCCGCTCTTCAGCGCCACGGTCGAGGGCAAGGGCCGGGACGTCATCCTCATCCACGGTCTGGCCGCCTCTCCCGAATGCTGGTCGCAGGCGCGGGCGCTCCTCGGCGAGGGCGTGCGCACCCACCTCATTCACATGAGGGGCTTTGCGGGTCTGCCTCCCGCGGCGAGACACACGCCGGGCGCCTTTCTTCCCGGCATGGCGGCTGACCTCGCCGCCTACATCCGGGCGCACACCAAAGGACCTGCTGCCGTCGCCGGGCATTCGATGGGCGGTCTCGTGACGCTGGTGCTGGGACGCGATCATCCCGACGCGGCTGGCCGCCTGATGGTCGTCGATGTGCCCTCGTTCTTCTCGGTGCTCATCAACCCCTTCGCCACAGCCGCCTCGATCGCAGGCGTCGCCCGCATGGCGCGGCGGAACTATGCGGAGAAGTCGGCGGCCGGACTTGAAGAGCAGTTGCGCCGCACGGGCCGCTCGCTGGTCACCTCCGAGACCGCGCTGGAGGCGGTGGTGGGGTGGGGGCTGTCCTCCGACCAGACCACCGTCGCCGATGTCATGTCCGAGGTGATGACCACCGATCTGCGCCCGGACCTGAGGAACATCGCCGCTCCGGTGGACATTCTCTACGCATGGGACAAATCCGCCCCCACCACCCGCATCGGGCTCGACCAGCTTTACGCAACGGCCTATGCGGGGCTGCCGGATCACCGGCGACTACGCATTGACGACGCCCGCCACTACATCATGCTGGATCGTCCGGATGCGTTCTACGGGGCCATGCGCAAGTGGCTCAGTCGCTAGACAGCGGATCTGGCACGCGAACGAGACGTTATGAGCAGGCGCCCATGAGCAACGAAGACATCATCGAGCTGCGCCGGTATCCGAGCCGCAAGCTCTACAACAAGTCGGCGTCCAGCTATGTGCGGCTGCCCGAAGTCGCCGAGATGATCCGGCGCGGCGCCGCCGTGCGCGTGGAAGACACCGAGACCGGCGAGGACGTGACACGGCAGGTGCTGCTCCAGATCATCATGGAGCAGGAAAACCAGGGCGACGGCGCCATGCTTTCGGCCAACGTGCTCACCGACATGATCCGCGCCCACCAGTCGCGGGCCTCCGAAGTGATGACCAGCCTGTTCGAGCAGTCGGTCGGCTTCATGCGCTCCCAGCAGGAACAGCTCGCCAACCAGGTCTCCTCCTCGCTGACCCAGCCCTGGGCCATGTTCGACCCCGCCCAGGTCCAGGAGATGCAGCGCGAGTTCCAGTCCAGGCTCGCCGGTTTCTGGGGCGGCGCGATACCGGCTGTCCGCAAGGCCGAGGCAACTGCCGAACCCGCGAACGACGCCGCCGAACTGAAGGCGCTCCGCGAGAAGCTGGAGACGCTGGAGAAGAAGCTCTCGGCGAAGTAGGGCGGCTGGCCGCTCTGCTATTGTCGCCCGCCTCCACTCACCACTGTCATCCCGGAAGCGCGTAGCGCTATCCGGGATCCATGTATCGGCATTCGGATTACAGGAGGGTGGATCCCGGACTTTCGCTCCTGTCGCATGGCCGTAGATGGACGGTCCAATCGCGGCGGCGCCCCTAGCTGTAAATCGAGTCAGTATGGCGGTAGGGCTGCCGACATTTCGGTCGCCGAACTGCACGAAAGACACCGTGAGCCAGCGCGAACAGACCGGCAAAAACGCCAGTCCAGAGCACTTGTCCGAGGAGCTCCGGCATAAAAACGGGCTGTTGGGTTCCAAACATGCGCAGCCCAAGCGGGTTCTCAAAATCCTCTTCGCTGGCATTTCGAATATCGCGTGTCACGCAGGAGAAGCCGAAGGCAACCGGGCCGCAGTAGCGGATCGTAGTGTCGCTCCTGTTGTAGCCGACTCTGGAATATGTGTGCCCCGGGGGGAGAGGAACGCTGATGTGGTAGGGCGTCGTTCCGGTGCGCAAATAGATGTCGCGTGCGTTCAGTACCGCTGCATCGACCGATTGTTCGAACCTGTCGCTTGCATCGCTGCCGAACGTGCGACTCGCCAGTGTGGCTCCCGCGACAAGTCCAGCAGTAAGGGCAGCGGCGACGATCAGTCCGACCATCCAGTTTGGCGTCAATCGCAACCACTCCCATGCGGCGCGAGCGATACGTCTGCCTCTGGTCCAGCGACGGCGAAGGTCCACCGACGCAGGGGCGCCGACAATCGCGGCGAGCAGCCCGCCGAGCCCGCCAGCCCCGAGCATCAAGACCATTTCAAGGTCTCCGAACGGGGAGCCGCCAAGCCCCCAGTCGCACTCCAACCAGAATGGATTCTCGACTTGCTCTGATGCATCCGAGCTGCCTGCAGAGATCTCAAGCGACCAGTTCCCTGAGCTATTGATCGTCTTGGACTGTTCCCTCAGCGTATCCGCGACCCTCGCGACCCCGTCCCCGGTCTCATTCATCCATGCGAACAGCCCAGCCGCCAGCAGGAGCGCGGTCAGCGCTACGATGGATCGTGGAAGGATCGACGCTGTGCCTGTCATGGTGATCTTACCACCGCCTCGTCGCACGGAGCGCACCATTGCCGAGTGCGATGAGACCCGCCAGCGCGCCGAGCAACAGCATCGTCGCCAAATTCGATTCCGCAGTCGGGGTGCAGTGCGAACAGCCTAACCAATACGGATCTGGAACTTTGTCAGCCTTCGCTTCCAAACGGGCCGGATCGAAGTCCTGAAGGTCGCGCCTCGTGCATATCCCCGCGCTTATGTATGGCCCGCAATACTCGATCACCGAGCCTTCGATGGTCGCGTACGAGTGGCTGTAGGACAGGACGGGCATCGAACGCGGCGCATGTCCCTCGCGCGAGTAGAAGACGCCTGCCTTGGTGGCGATCTCATCGGCCTCGCGGTTCAGAAGGACGACGCCATCAGTGCCGACTTGGCGGCTGAGCAATGTGGCCAGAGCGATCAGGCCGCTGGTCAGGCCGATGGCGACAGCGACGGCGATTGTCCTCGGCGGCAGGGTTCTCGAATTTTGACCTGAACGGTTGTGGCCGGATCGGCTACGCCGGGGGCGCCATATTGCCCCTGCACGTACTCGGCGGGAGGGCATGATCGCTCGGAGCGCACCCCTGCTGAGTGCGACAACGCCGCCAAGTACACCAAGGGAGAAAAGGAAGCTTACTCGTCTTTGCCCTTCCTCTTGGGGATTTTGCAATCTCCACAGTCCGCAGTGAGGACAACTGACCTGATTATCGGCTCCGTTCTCAGGCTCACCCTCTATCTGCGCAGGCGGTTCTACGGTCGCATTGCGGGATGTCGCCGTTATCTCAGCTATCCACTGCCAGACCAGCCCATTGGCTTCAGCCTGATTGCGCAGAGTGTCTGAGACTCTCGCGACCCCCACGCCCGTCGCATTCATCCACGCGAACAGCCCTGCCGCCAGCAAAAGCGCGGTCAGCGCTGCGATGGTCCGTGGAAGTATTGACGCTGTGGCTGTCATCGCGGCCCCTCAACCGTGGAGAGTGTGATCGCGATCGGTGTTGATTGCAACAATTCCGCGAGGGTTATCCCCGACGGCTGAAAGCCTGCTCGGCGCCTTAACTGATGAACCGTGGATCCCGGGTCTGCCCCCGGATACCGCTCCGCGCTTCCGGGGTTCGCCCGGGATGACCGCGGTGGGTTGAGTTCGGCCGCGGTCGACGCCTCGACCCCAATCCTAAACCGCGTTGCCCACCCGCTTCAGCACCTCAGCCGCAAACTCCGACAGCGTGTCGTCGCGGGCGCCCATCACCACGATGAGGTCGCCCGGCTGGGCGAGTTCGGCCAGCTTGTTGCCGCAGGCGGCGCGGTCGGGCAGGGCCAGCGCCGTGCGGCCGCGCGCCGTGACGCCGTCGACGATGGCGGATGAGCCCATCGAGCGGTCCACCGTTCCGCCGAAATAGACCGGCTCGGGCATCAGCAGGATGTCCTTCGGCTTCAGGTTCTCCACGAAGCAGTCGATCAGCTGGTCCTTCATCAGGCGGATGGGGCCATAGCCGTGCGGCTGCCACATCACCAGCAGCCGCCCCGGGAACTGGTGCAGCGTCGAGAGCGTGGCGGCGATCTTGTCCGGGTTGTGCCCGAAATCGTCGATCACCGTGATGTCGCGTTTCGTGCCGACCACTTCGAGGCGGCGGCGGATGCCGACATAGTTCATCAGCGCCATCGTCGCATCGCGCAGCGAGACGCCACAGGCGCGGGCAGCCGCTATCGCGGCGAGGCCGTTGGAGAGGTTGTGACGCCCCGGCGTCTGCAGGCACACGCGCGCCTTCTCGCCGGTCTCGGTCTCCGTCACGATGCACGACATGCCGTCCGGCGCATGCATGATGTCCGACGCCACAAACGACGCGGCGGGATTCTCCAGCGAGTAGGTGAGCGCGTCCGGCAGGTTCAGCTGCGCCGCCAGCTGCGCTGTCTCGGCGTTGTCCAGATTGAGGATGGCGATCTCGGCCTTGCTCACAAAGTCCGAGAACAGCCGGCGCAGCTCGTCCATGGATTTGTGGTCGAGCGCGATGTTGTTCAGCACAGCAACGGTGGGCTTGTAGAGCGCAATCGTGCCGTCGCTCTCATCCACTTCCGAAACGAAGATGTTCCCCTCGCCGACCAGGGCGGAGGCGAAAGGCGCGTCGCCTGAGACGAAGTTCTTCATCACCGCGCCGTTCATCACCGTGGGGTCGCGGCGCGTGGCGTAGAGGATCCAGCCGATCATGGCGGTGGTGGTCGACTTGCCCGACGTCCCGCCGACAGCAACCGAAACGGGCGAACCGTTCACCAGCTGCGCCAGCAGCTCGGCCCGTCCCAGGCGCGGACAGCCCAGCGCCTTCGCCTTCGCCACATCCGGCACCGTCTCCTCGATGGCGGCGGAGGCGACCAGCAGCTGTTCGGGCCGGGTCAGACCCGAGCCGTCCTGCGGGTGAAGGCCGATGCCGCGCCGCTGCAGGAACTCGAACTTGGAACTCAGCCGCCCCGCGTCGAGCGAGCGATCCGAGCCCTCGACCTCATAGCCCTGCGCGCGGAGAATGAGGGCCAGCGGCAACATTCCGCTGCCGCCGACGCCGCAGAAGAAGTAAGGTCCCGGATGGGGCAGCCGCGCACGGGCGGGGGCTGCGGAATCCGTATCGGTGTGGGCGTCTGACATGGTGGGCAATCTGGTCAAGCCGTGGTCCGGGTCAAGTGGCAACGGTCCGGCTGACCGCCCCATGCGCATCGGCCTCGCCGCGCCCGGCACCCGCATGGCCGAATCCGTGGTCGAGCGCGCCCGGGATCTCGCAGACGACATCTACCGCGACCGCGTCGAACTGGTGTTCCACCCGCAGTGCTTCGAACAGGCGGGACACTTCGCCGGAACCGACGATGCGCGCGCTGCGGCCCTGGTCGAGTTGGGCAACGACCCCACGATCGATGCGGTCTGGTTCGCGCGCGGCGGCTATGGCGCCTGCCGGATCGCGGAGGATGTCATCACGCGGCTGGGGCCGCCCGCCCGCGAAAAACTCTGGATGGGCTATTCCGACATCGGCTTCCTGCTGGCCGGCCTGCACCGGGCGGGCTTTCCCCACGTGGCGCACGGGCCCATGCCGGTCGATCTGGTCCGGGACTGGGGCGAGACTGCCGTCAAGCGCGCGCTGGCCTATATCGTCGAGGGCGCTGGCTGGGCGGTCGAAAAAGGCGTCACGCCCGGCCACCGCCACATGGCGTTCAACCTCACCGTGCTCAGCCAGCTGCTCGGCACGCCACTGGAGCCGGACTTCGCCAACGCCATTATCCAGCTGGAGGACGTGGGCGAGTACATGTACCGGCTGGATCGGTACTTCTTCCACGTCACCTCGAACGAGAATGTCCGCCGCTGCGCGGGCATCCGGCTTGGTCGCTGCTCGGCCATCCCGAAAAACGATCCGGATTTCGGGATGACCGAGGAAGAGGTCGCCCGCTACTGGTGCGAGCGCTCGGGCATCCCCTATTTCGGTCGCGCCGACATCGGCCACGACATCGACAACAAGGTCGTCCCGTTCGGCTGACGGCTGACGGCTGTCAGCGCAGCAGGGGCAGCAGGTCGTGCAGGCTGGATGCGATGAGCGTCGCGCGTGTCCGGCAGGCGTCGGTGGGCTGCAGGAGGTCCGGGATCATCACGGCCATCATGCCGGCGGCGTGCGCCGCGGTCAGGCCAGTCGGCGAATCCTCCACCGCCAGCACATCGCCAGGCGCCTGACCAAGCGCTGCAGCCGCCTTCAGATACGGCTCGGGATGCGGCTTGCCGTGGGTCACGTCGTGGCGGGTGACCACCGAATGGAACCGCGCATGGAATGCGTGCGCTGCGAAGTGGCGCGCTACCCATGGACGTCCCGATGATGTCGCCAGCGCATAGCGAAGTCCCGACGCATCCAGGTGATCAAGGATCTCGAGCACTCCGGGCTTCAGCGGGGCCACCCCGTCGCCGATGTGGGCGGAAACCGTGTCGAAGAACACCTCCAGTGGAAAGTCGCCGAAATAGCCTCGCAACGTCGCTTCAGTCGCCTCACGATGCTGACCCACACAGGCGTTGAAGCTCGCCTGATCGAGCGGCAGGCTGTGCTGCGCCGCCGCCGCCATGTAGGCCTCATAGACCAGCGCCTCCGAGTCGATCAGCGTACCATCGAGGTCGAAGACCACAGCCTTGGGCGGGCGGGGCAGGCGAAAGGCGGCGAGGGCGGTTTCCATGTCGCGGGAGGTCACCCTTCAGGCCTTGCGGGTCAAGGGTTCGCCCGCGAAAAGACGCCCGCAGCGGGATGAGGCGAATCGCCATTCCGCACTGCGGGCCAGTCGACCGGCAACCCCTGGAAAAACTGCCGGCCGTATGGATCAGATATGGGCGCCTCAGGCGGCGTCGACGAGGACGATCTCGGCGTCTTCGGCAGCTGTCACTGTAATCGTGTCTTCATCGGTGATTGCGGCGCCGTCGCGCGGATGCAGCCGCACGCCATTCACCTCGACCACGCCGGCCGCAGGAACCAGATAGCCCTTGCGGCCCGGCGCGAAGTGATACTCCGCCGTCTCGCCCGCCTTGATGGTGGCGGCGACGACCCGCGCGTCCGTGCGAATGGACAGGGCGTCCGTATCTTCCTCAAAGCCCGAGGCGAGCACGACGAACTGGCCTGCACGATCGCCCTTCGGGAACGGCTTGGCGCCCCAGCTCGGACGCTGGCCGAACTTCGTGGGCTCGATCCAGATCTGGAAGATCCGGGTCGTTTCCGGCTCCAGGTTGTATTCGGCATGGCGGATGCCGGTGCCTGCGCTCATGACCTGAACGTCGCCTGCAACCGTGCGGCCCTTGTTGCCAAGGCTGTCCTCGTGCGTGATCGCGCCGTCCCGGACATAGGTGATGATTTCCATGTTCGCGTGCGGATGCGGCGGGAAACCGGACCGCGCCTCGATCTCGTCGTCATTCCAGACGCGCAGGCGGCCCCAGTTCATCCGCTTCGGGTCGTAGTAGTCGGCGAACGAGAAGTGGTGGCGGGCCTTCAGCCAGCCATGGTCGGCGCCGCCCAGCGATTCAAACGGTCTCCGATCAATCATGATCGTTTCTCCTTGTCCTTCACCGCAGCCTTAGCGCAGTGTTGTTGCGTTTGCAACTAAATGGTGAGTGTCGGGTGGAATGCAAGGGATACAGCGGTGAGGCAGCGCTCCTCCTCCACCCGAAAGGGGGAGGATGTCGAGCGTAGCGAGACAGGTGGGGGTCCGCTTTCGCCAAAGGCGAAAGCTGGCGGCGGTGGTGAAGCCGGCTTGCGCCGCCGGACCCCCTCCTGTCCCTTTGGGACATCCTCCCCCTTTCAGGTGGAGGAGCTTCCCCTCACCCCAACGCGACAATATCGACGGACTGGGATGAGGAGTGCGCCCCTGACGTACGCGACACTCCGCGAACCGGCGCGACGTCCGAATAATCGCGCCCAACAGCAACAACGATATGCTGGTCGCCGACCCGAAGCGCGTTGGTAGGATCGTACTCGACCCAGCCTGCATCCGCTCCGCACCAGGCCCTTACCCACGCGTGCATGGCGTCAGCGCCTTCAAGGCGCGGCTTGCCCTTGGGCGGCACGGTGCGCAGGAAGCCGCTGACATAGCCGGCCGGAATGCCCAGTCCGCGCAGACAGCCGATCATGACGTGAGCCAGATCCTGGCAGACGCCGCGACGCAGGGCGAAGGACTCTTCGGTCGGGGTGTCCACGGTCGTTGCGGTCTTGTCGTAGGTAAAGTCGCGATGGATGGCCCGGCCAACCGCCTCGACAGCCTGAAGGACGGTCATGTCCGCCGTGACGGCGCCGCGCGCCCAGGCCGTCATCTCTGCGACAGGCCGCACGCGTGGGCTCTCGCCGAGAAAATGGTGCGGCGAGTCGGGCGTCAGCTGGCGGTTGAGCGCGATGTCCTCGCGAAGGCGCACAAGCTGCTGCGACACGTCGAGTGCGGCGGCCGGGGCCCAGCGCTCCACGCGCGCCTGAACGCGCAGCTGGATCGACAGGTGGGGCTGGCGGTAGGCGATTTCGACCGTGGGGTTGCCGAAGAAGTCCGCGCCTTCGATGCGCTCGTCCGGCTCTGGCGTGATGTCGAGGCGCGAGACGATGGCGCGCTGCTGGCCAGGCCGGTCGAGCGGCGACAGGCGCAGCATGTGGCGTCCCGCATTCGCTGTGCGGTCGTATGTGTAGGCGATGCGCGAGGAGACGTCATACAGCATGGCGCATCACTTCAGGTAGGCGGACGCCAGCAGCTCCGAGAGATGAGCAAGCTGGGTCCAGATGGCGCGCAGGGCGGCGGCGTCAAGTTCCTCCGGCGAGGAGGCAGCCAGTCGCGTCTCCACTTCCAGCGCGGCGCGCGCAGGGGGCGACAACTGGCCGTGGTCTTCGGCGTGGGGAAGCTGGCGGATGTGCTCGCGCAGTTCGCCAAGCTGGAACAGCACGGCGCGGGGGTTCTGGGTGTCGAAGGCCATGAGATCGACCACGGTGGCGCGCTGCATGTCCATCGAGTGACGGCGGCGGTGCGCCATCGCGCTATCGCCGATCTCAAGGGCGAGTTCCAGAGACCCGCGCGGCGAGCCCCGGTCGGACAGGGCGCCCAGCACCGACGCTGCGTTCATGCCACGCTCCAGCGCGCGTCCGATGGCGAGGAAGCGCCATCCGGCGGAGCGGTACATGTTGTCGTGCATGAGCCCGGAAAATCCGGTGATGCGTCGAAGCAGGTCGCCCATCGCGCGGGCGGCGTCATCGCCGGGGTGCAGCGTTGAGGGCAGGGCCTGCGTGGCTTCACTGAGGTCGACCAGCATGGCCCAGCCCTCGACCGACAGGCGGTCACGGACGCGCGCGGCGCTGGCAAGCGCCGAGCCAAGCGCGGTACGAAGGCCATTGGTGGCGGGTCTTGCCGGATCGACGCCGACAAAACGCAGATACTCGCTGAAGCGCGTCAGCAGCGGCGAGGCCGCATCGCCGGATTCGGCATAGCGGATATGCCAGGCGCGCTGGAGACGGGCGGCGGTCTCGGCCCGTTCGACATATCGCCCGAGCCAGAACAGGTTGTCGGCGGCCTGGCTTGGCAGCATGCCGAGCGGCGTGCGCCGGAACGGACCGGAGGACTGCGGCACAAGCGTCGCCTGCTCGACCGGCGCGTCCGACACGACCCAGACGTCGGCCACGCGACCGCCGCGCTGCATCGAGATCGCCGACGAATTCTGGGCGGACCCGATCCGGGCATAGCCGCCCGGCATGGCTTTCCAGCCATCCGGCGTCCGCGCCAGGAACACCCGCAGGCTCATCGGGCGCGGCTGCAGGCCTCCGTCGACCCAGGCTGGACTGGTCGACAGCGTAACGGATTCCTGCCCGACCAGCAGATGCCCGTACGCGTCGAGATGGTCCGGGCTGGCGGCCTCGTCCGCCTCGAACGGCATGCGTGTCGAGAGGGCGGGCGACAGCACCATGCGGTCCAGATTGGCGCGGACATGCTCGCGCTCGGTGGTCTGGCCGCACCACCAGGTGGCGATATTGGGCATCGCCAGAGGCTCGCCCCGCAGCGCCTTGCAGATACGCGGCATGAACGCCAGCAGAGCGCGGGTTTCGAGAATTCCGGCGCCAATGGCGTTGACCATGGTCACCGCCTGGTTGCGTACGGCGCCCAGCAGGCCCGGCGTGCCGATGCGTGAGCTGTCATTGAGTTCGAGCGGATCGGTCCACTCCGAATCCATCCGCCGCCAGAGCACGCTGACAGGCTGAAGGCCGGACACGGTCCTGACCATCACCTCGCCATTCTGGACCGTGAGGTCGGCGCCCTCGACCAGCGACAGACCCAGGTAGCGCGCAATGTAGGCGTGTTCGTAATAGGTGTCGGTCAGCGGGCCGGGCGTCAGGATCCCGACCTGATCGTCAGCCGAGCCGCGCATGCCGAGCAGGGCGTCGCGATAGTCGCGGAAGAAACCGGCAAGCCGGTGGACGTTCGATTCTGCGAAGAGATCCGAAAAGACGCGCGCCGACGCGACCCGGTTCTCGAGCGCAAAGCCCGCGCCGGAAGGCGATTGAGTCCGGTCGCCCAGAACCCACCAGCGCCCATCCGGACCCCGGCCGATCTCGAACGCCACGAAATGCAGGAAATGTCCGCCGCGCGGCGTGACGCCCACCAGCGGCCGCACCCACTCCGGATTCTGGGCGACAAGCGAGGCCGGCAGATGCCCCTGCGCCACGAGCCGGTTGGGGCCGTAGATATCCGCCGCGATCTCCTCGAGCAGTTCGGCGCGCTGGATCAGCCCCGCCTCGATCGACTGCCATTCCTGATCGTGCAGCATGACCGGCACATGGCTCAGGGGCCAGGCGCGCTCGCCCGGGTCAGCCGGACCATGCTGGCGATAAAAGACGCCGGCATCCCGCAGATACTGGTCGCCGCGCGCAAAGCGCTCGGTGACCTGCGACGGCTCCAGCCCGGACAACAGCCCCGTCAGCCGCCGCCAGGCCGGGCGGACCTTGCCCTCCGCGTCAAGCAGCTCGTCCGGCGCGCCCGCCAGCGGCTTGTAGGCGGCCAGCGGATTGCGAAGGGAGCGGGGTTGCGATGTGCGGGCAGTCATGCGGCGAAAGCCGCATGCTGTGCGCGTACGCTACAAGATGCGCCAAGGCGCATGGCCAGCCCTTCTAGACCCCTGCCGGACGCCTCAGATCCAGCGTCATCGGAAATTCCCCGGCCGGCGTTTCGTGCGCCGGCGTGTATAATCCCGGAGTATGCCCGTGCGGTTCGAAGCGCGCCAGTCGCCTCGCCTCGGCCTCGTTGCCGTTAACCGGAAATGTCTCGTAATTGCGCCCGCCGGGATGTGCGACATGATAGACGCATCCCCCGACGGCGCGCCCGGTCCAGGTATCGAAGATGTCGAACACCAGCGGGGCGTGCACGGGAATCACGGGATGCATCGCCATGGTCGGCTGCCACGCCTTGTAGCGGACAGCTGCAACCGAGACGCCATTTTCATGCGTCTTCTGGAGCGGCATCCGCCGCTGGTTGCAGGTCACGATGTACCGCCCCGGATCGGGCGCGCTCAGCCGGACCTGCAGCCGCTCGACGGATGAATCCGTATAGCGCACGGTCCCGCCAATGGCGCCGGTCTCGCCCATAACATGCCACGGCTCCAGCGCCTGGCGCAGTTCGAGGTGGGCGCCTTCAGCCTCCACCTCGCCGCAGAACGGGAAGCGGAACTCCAGCTGCGCCTCATACCATTCGGGCCGCAGCTCGAAACCGTGGAGCGCGAGGTCCGCAAGGACTTCGCGGAAGTCCTCCCAGACAAAGTGCGGCAGCATGAACCGGTCGTGCAGCGTCGTGCCCCAGCGCGTGAGATTGCCCGACAGCGGCGCATTCCAGAACCGCGCGATCAGCGCCCGGATCAGCACCTGCTGGGCCAGGCTCATGCGCGGCTCGGGCGGCATCTCGAAGCCGCGGAACTCGACCAGACCGAGGCGGCCTGTGGGCCCATCCGGCGAGAACAGCTTGTCGATGCAGATCTCTGTCCGGTGCGTGTTGCCGGTGACGTCGATCAGGATGTTGCGGAGCAGCCGGTCCACCAGCCACGGCGCCGGCGACATCCCCTGACCCGGCGCCGGGATCTGCGAGAGCGCAATCTCCAGCTCATAGAGACTGTCATGCCGCGCCTCGTCGATGCGCGGCGCCTGCGACGTCGGCCCGATGAACAGGCCCGAGAACAGGTATGACAGCGAGGGATGCCGCTGCCAGTGCAGCAAGAGTGACTTCAGAAGGTCAGGACGGCGCAGGAACGGGCTGTCCAGCGGCGTCGCGCCGCCAACGACAACGTGGTTGCCGCCGCCCGTCCCGGTGTGCCGCCCGTCGATCATGAACTTGTCGGCGCCCAGACGCGTCAGGCGCGCCTCTTCATAGAGTTTCTCCGTCGTCTCGACGCAGTCCGCCCACGAATGCGCCGGATGGATGTTGACCTCCAGCACGCCCGGATCGGGCGCTACCCGGATCACGTTGATGCGCGGATCGTTCGGCGGCGCATAGCCCTCGATGTGGACGGGCAGGCCCAGCTTGCGGGCCGTTGTCTCCGCCGCAGCCACCAGTTCGAGATAGTCGTCGACCTTCTCGGTCGGCGGCATGAACACGCACAGCTTTCCTTCGCGGAACTCGACCGACATGGCCGTGCGCACAATACCCTCGGGCGTGTTGAGCGACTGCTCGGTCCGCGCCTGCTGCGGTTCGGAGGCGGTGAACTTCGCCGTGTGTTGCTCATGTTCTGGCGAGACGCCCGGCCCGGATGACTGCGGCGAGCCCTGAGCAAAATCAGGCAGCGGTCCGCGCGGCGCAGAGGGGTCCATCACGTGGATGAACGGGTACTGCGAGGGCGGAACCCACGGCAGGGACCCGAGCGGCAGGCGATAGCCAACCGGACTGTCGCCCGGCGCCAGGAACAGCTTGCCCCGCCGCAGCTTCCAGCGCTCGGACATCCAGCGCTTGCCCGAAGCCTTCGACTGCCACGCCTGGATCGGCAGCACGAAACCGGACGGCTCCGTCAGCCCGCGCTCGAAGACGCGCGCAATACGGTGACGCTCCTCCGGATCCTTCAGCTTGGAATTCTCGGGCGTGACGTTCTCCGGAAGCGAGCCTTCCTTGATGATCCACTCCGCCGGATCCTCGTAAGCCGGCACCACCATGTCAGGCTCAACGCCCAGCTCGGCGGCGATGGTCTGCAGGAACGTCTCGGCGTCGGCGGGTTTGGCGTCGGTCTTGCCGGCCTCCAGCGCCACAAGCGCATCGTCATGCCAGATCGGCTTGCCGTCCCGCCGCCAGTAGAGGCTGAACGTCCAGCGCGGCAGCGTCTCGCCCGGATACCACTTGCCCTGGCCATAGTGCAGGAACCCGCCCGGCGCGAACTTCTCCCGCAGGCGCCGGATGAGCAGGTCCGCCAGCTCGCGCTTCTGCGGGCCGACAGCCTCGGTGTTCCATTCCGGCGACTGGAAATCGTCGATGGACACAAAGGTCGGCTCGCCGCCCATCGTCAGCCGGACGTCGCCAGCCTTGAGAACCTCGTCGACCTTCTTGCCCAGCGCATCGAGCGCCGCCCAGCTCTCCTCGGAGAACGGCTTGGTGATGCGCGGATGCTCGGCAACCCGCGTCACCTTCATGTCGAAGTCGAAATTGACCTCGGCAAAGGAGGCAAGCCCCGAGATCGGTGCGGCGTTGCGATAGTGCGGCGTGGCCGCCAGAGGGATGTGGCTCTCGCCGGTTAGCAGGCCCGACGTTGGATCAAGTCCGATCCAGCCCGCGCCGGGGATGTAGACCTCGCACCATGCATGCAGGTCGGTGAAATCGTGGTCCGTACCAGGCGGGCCGTCGAGCGAGATCAGGTCCGGCTTCAGCTGGATCAGATAGCCCGACACAAACCGCGCGGCGAAGCCGAGATGGCGCAGCGTCTGCACCAGCAGCCAGGACGTATCCCGGCACGAGCCCTGAACGCGGCCGAGTGTCTCCTCAGGCGTCTGAACGCCTGGCTCCATGCGGATGATGTAGTTGATCTCGCGGGCAAGGCGCGCATTGAGCCCGACGAAGAAGTCGACGGTCCGGGCCTTCTCGCGCGGAATGGTTTTGAGAAACGCCTGCAGCAGGGGACCGGCAGGCTCGGCCGTCATGTAGATCGCGAGGTCGGGCGCCAGATCCTCGGGGTAGCTGAACGGCCATTCCTCAGCCGCTTCCTCCACGAAGAAGTCGAACGGGTTGTACACCGTCATGTCGGCGACGAGATCGACCTCGATCTTCAGCTCACGGACAGGCTCGGGAAAAACGAATCGCGCCAGCCAGTTCCCGTAAGGGTCCTGCTGGTGGTTCACGAAGTGCCCGCCGGGCGAGACCTTGAGCGAGTGCGAGATCACCCGCGTGCGGGAGTGCGGCGCCGGGCGCAGCCTCACGATTTGCGGCCCGAGAATGACAGGGCGGTCGTACCTGTAGTGCGTCAGGTGGTAGATGCTCGCCTTGATCGACATGCCGGCTTGTGTGTCCCGTGTCTCGTCGTGATGCGCGGCCTGCCGGACGCTCATGCGATATGGTCAAGCCGAACCCATGCCCGTCAATGCGTGGTCGGGTCTGGCCTGTACACAAGTCGGCGGGTTTTGGCCGGTCTGCCTCGCCCGGTGTCCAGTTTTCGTGCGAGCGCGTCCTGATTCTGCGCATGCGGATATTCTTGCGAGCCATTCGCAAAGATTTGTCCATTTCCAGCTTGCGGGGCAGGCCCGGAAGCCGGGGCGGAGGGGGCGTCCACATTCGCGTACGAGGCGAGATTTCAACTGCCGTGGCGCGCAACTTGTGCACGTTCAGGCATCAGGCCGCCTCCGGATAAGTCACCCAAGCGAAATCGTCTCTGTGACGCTTCGATGAAGTGGACGCTGCGCCGTGGCCGGCGCGAGCTTGGCTCAACGATCCGTGAGCCTGGCTAACGGATGTAGCACATACTTCTGGGGATCAAGTTCGTGAAGAAACGCATTCTCTATACGCGCATCATGGCGTCACTCGCCGCCGCCGTGCTCGTGACCATGGGCACGCCCATGGCGTTTGCCCAGGCCGCGCCCGCCGCGGCGCAGGAAGGCGAAGTGATCATCGTGACGGGCACGCGGACCGAGGGCCGCAGCGTGCAGGACTCGCCCGTTCCGGTCGACGTGTTCAGCGCCGGCGATATCGCCAGCGTCGCCGCAACCGACACAAACGACATCCTGAAGGCGCTGGTGCCATCCTTCTCGATCAACCGGCAGCCGATCTCGGATGGCGGCACGTTCACGCGGCCCGCCGAACTGCGCGGTCTTCCGACTGACAAGACGCTAGTGCTGGTGAACTCGAAACGCCGCCACCGCGCTGCGCTGGTCGAGATCGGCGGATCGGGAACCCAAGGTCCAGATATTGCGACAATCCCGGCGTCGGCCCTCAAGACGGTCGAAGTCCTGCGCGACGGCGCAGCCGCCCAGTACGGCTCGGACGCCATCGCCGGCGTCATCAACTTCATCCTCAAGGACGCACCCGACGGCTTCTCGGTCACCGGGCAGGCGGGCCAGTATTATGAGGGCGACGGCACGGAATACGTGCTCGGCGCCAATGCAGGCTTCAGCCTGTTCGGCAACGGCTTCGTCAACATTTCGGGCGAGTACTCAAAATCGGAGGCGACAATCCGCGCCGAGCAGTACTGCGAAGCCTGGTTCTGTCTCGATCCCTCGAACCCGGACTACCAGACCGGTCAGGACTATCAGCAGTACCTGAACAATCCCGCGTTCATGGCGGCGGTGAGGGCCGCAGGACCGGTAGTCCAGCCATGGGGCCAGCCCAACTCCGAGGCCTACCGCGCCTTCGTCAACGCCGGCTACACCATCAGCGACACGATGGAGCTCTATGCCTTCGCCAACTACTCGGCGAGCGAGGCCGACGGCAGCTTCTACTATCGCTACCCCAACAACGGCACGATCGAGTTTCTGCGCGAAGCGGACGGCTCGCTCTACTGGCCGCTTGAAATCTATCCGGGCGGTTTCACGCCGCGCTTCTTCGGCGAGATCATCGACTATTCCGCCGCAGGCGGCGTGAAGGGTGAAATCCTCGGATTCGATTACGATCTGAGCGCCCGCTACGGTCGCAACGAGGTCCAGTATACCCTCAAGAACACGATCAACCCGTCGCTTGGCCCGGCAACGCCCAAGTCGTTCCGTCCGGGCGATCTGATCAACGAAGAGACCCAGCTCCAGGCTGACTTCGTGCGCCCCATCGAGGTCGGCGCGGCCTCGCCTCTCTCTGTTGCCTTCGGCGTCAGCTATCTCGACGAATCCTACGAAGTCGTCGGCGGCGAACCGGCTTCGTATGTTGCGGGCCCCTATGCCACGCCCGATCCCTGGAACCTCTGCACGGACACCGGAACACCCACCACGGCAGGCGCCGCTGTGATCACGCGCGGGTCCACCCTGAACTGCGCCAATCCGGACGATCCGGTGTATCAGGTCGTTGGCGTCGGCTCGAACGGCTTCCCGGGCTACTCGCCGCAGTTTGCGGGCGTCTATGAGCGTGATTCCGCCGGCGCGTATGTCGACGTCTCGATCGACGTCACGGACCAGCTCTTCCTGCAGGGCGCCGTCCGCTACGAGGACTATTCCGACTTCGGCTCCGAACTGGTCTGGAAAGCGGCGGGCCGCTACGAATTCCTGCCGGATTTCGCCGTCCGCGGCTCTGTCGGAACCGGCTTCCGGGCCCCGACGCCCGGCCAGCAGGGCACGACCAACGTGTCCACGCGTCTGCCTGAAGGTCTTCCGGTCGCCACGGGCCTGTTCCCCGCCGGCGGCGCGATCGCCCAGGCCCTCGGCGCCGAACTGCTGAAGCCCGAGAAGTCCACCAACTACACGATCGGCCTGACCGGCGACCTTGCCGGGTTCAAGGTCACACTCGACGCCTACCAGATCGAGATCCAGGACCGCATGCGGGCCACGACGGAACAGCCGGTTTCGACCGATCCGTCTGCGGGCGCTGCATACGCCAACTATCAGGCGCTTCTGGGCGCTGGCGTTCCGGGCGCCGCCACCATCGGTGCGGTGTTCTTCTTCCAGAACGCCTACGACACCACCACGAGCGGCGTCGATCTCGTCGTCACCAAGGCCCTGGACTGGTCAGGCAATATCGGAACGACCAACCTGACCGGCTCGCTGAACTACAACAAGACCGAGCTCGACGAACTCAAGATCCCTGGACTGCTCGACGCTGAGGCGATCTTCGACCTCGAGAACGGCCCGCCGGAATGGCGTGGCGCGCTCACCGCCAACCATGAGATCGGACCGTTCACCATCATGGGCCGCGCCAACATCTTCGGACCCTACAAGAATGCGGAGGGCAATCCGGGGCCGGGCTCGATCCAGGAGTTTGAGACCGAAGTCCTGTTCGACCTCGAGCTTGGCTGGAACGTGACGGATTCGACCGTGATCGCGTTCGGCGCCCGGAACCTCTTCGACGAATACCCGGATATCGACCGTCTGCGCGAAGAGTGCTGCGGCGCCATCTACCGCTCTGACTCGGTGGTCGACTGGCAGGGTGGCTACTACTACGTCCGGGCCAAGCACGACTTCTAGGCGACCTGTTTCCCGGGCCGCGTCCCGAAAACACGACAATCAATGGCCCGGGCGGAAACGTCCGGGCTTTTTTGCGCTCCGGGCGATTGTTGATCGCAAGGCGCGGGAGTCTGCACGCATCGCCGCCTCAAAATCCGGCGCCTTACCTGTGGGGGCAGGGGTTTGGTCTATTTTGCTTGCCTCGTGCGGGCCGGAATTCCATCCCCTGTAACGGGCTAGATCATATTCCTCGGAGACTGGGCGGCTCCCATCCGTCCCACCCGACACACAAGAACACGACATAGAACGATGCAGACGACGTGTAGGGTCCAGGCCTTCGCTGCGGGGACGGAGGCCGGATCATGAGTCCCACTGACATGATGGCCGCCGCAACCGGCGCCCTATCGGTGAATGCCGACTGGGGGCAGATCGCGATCCTGGTGGCGTCGATGCTGGCGGCTGGACTGTTCGCCGGTTTTGTCGCCGGCATGTTCGGCATCGGCGGCGGCTTCGTCGTGGTTCCGGCTCTCGCGGCTGTCCTGACCGTTCTGCCGCATGACGGCGGAGACGAGCACATCATGCACGTCGCGATCGGCACCTCGCTCGCGACCATCTTCTTCACGTCCCTGAGATCGGTGCAGGCTCACGCCAAGCGCGGCGCCGTGGACTGGAACATCCTGAAGGGATGGCTGGCGCCCGTCGGCATCGGCGTGATCGCCGGCGTCATTCTCACCCGCTACATGGATGGCGGAGCCCTCAAGATCATCTTCGGCCTCGGCGTCCTGCTGATGGGGTTGCACTTCATCTTTCCGGTGCTGGCGAAGTACACCAAGCCCGAGGAAGACATGCCGAAGGGCGTGACCAAATGGGGCCTCGGCACAGTTCTGGGCGCGTTCTGCTCGCTCCTGGGGATCGGAGGCGGCACGCCTGCGGTGCTGATCATGACGCTGAACGGCGTCAAGATTCACAAGGCCGTCGCCACCGCAGCCGGCTTCGGCACCATCATCGCCATCCCCGGCGCCATCGGCAACGTCCTCATCGGTCTGGACGCGCAGGGCCTGCCGCTCGGTTCGGTTGGCTTCGTCAACGTGATCGCGCTGGCCGCCATCGTGCTGATGAGTTTCTGGACAGCCCCGATGGGTGCTGCGGCGGCCCACAGCCTCGACCCGGTGAAGCTGAAGCGCGTTTTCGGCGGCTATCTGCTCGTGACGGCGGCGTTCATGCTGAAGGATTCGCTGCCCATCGACGCGATGATGGGCGTGGTCGCTCCTGCGGTGGCCTGAGTTCGGGGCGCCTGGGATCGGGCCGCCTGAGGGCGCCTGCAATCCACGATACACGGCTTACGGTCGCCGAAGCAGCTGCCCCGGGCGGCCGCGCTAGCGATCGATGTCGGTGTAGTAGTCCGGGATAGCGACTTTGCTCGCTTCCTTCTCCGCCCGGCGCTCGCGGCCCCGGTACTTCGGATCGACACGCCGGCGGCGGTCGGGGCCGAAATAGGACGGCGATCGGATGAAGTCCCGGCGGCGTTCCACGACGGCCTGGACCTTCGCCCACGTCACCCGTGACGAGACGGGCTTGGCCAGCACCTCGTCGGCTCCGGCTTCCACGAAGTCGGCGATGACGCTGGGCCGTGCGTCAGCCGTGCATCCGATGATCGGAATGAAGGCGTTGGGCGTATCCGGCGAGCAGCGCAGGAGCTTGGTGAACTCCGCGCCGGTGAGGTCGCCGAGATGATAGTCGGCAATGACGAGATCGCACGGGTTGCTGCGCAGCGCCTCGAAGGCCTCCGCCGCGCCCTCGGCTTCCAGGAACCGGCTGATGCCAAGACCAACGAAGATCGTCTTCCAGACGGTCCGCATGAAATAGTGATCGTCCAGGATAAGGACGGTGATCTTGTCCAGCCGCGCGCTCATGCGACCGCCGGGCCGGCGCCGAGGCAGGCATCGCAGAAGTTCGTGTTAAAAGGCTCGGTCATCGGGCGCCCGTGACAGCGGTTTCCGGTTTGACCCTTGCTGGTGCCGGTTAATGTCGAGTGTATCAAAAGATACCATCGCCGCCACTGGGCAGCCGCCGGTCAACTTTGCGTGGGCGTTTCGGCTTCCAGGGACAGGGTAAGGGTTCCCGTCACACTGACGTCCCCGCCCGAGACATCGAACGCATACTGGGCTCCATCGCCCAGCGACGCTGTCCGTTTCGCCTCGATGCGCAGGACCGGGCCGGCCGCGTCGAGCCACGGCCCCGACCAGCGCACAGCCGACACCACGACGATGAACCCCCGCCGCGGCGGCCCCTCTTGCGCAACCAGCGCCGAATGCGCCGCCATCGCCTGGGCCGCGTATTCCAGCGCCGCCGCCGCCGGCAGCCTGTCCGCCTCGCGCAGCGGGTTGGCGAGAAGGGTGTGGCTGCTTGCCGAGCAGACGATGTGCTCCGCGCCATAGTCCTCGATCGTGTCGAGCAGGACCATGTTACCCGAATGGGGTAGCAGGCGCGCCAGCCCGGATTTGTCGAGGGGGAGGGAAACAGTGATCATGGCGGCCGGGATAGTGGAGCGCTTGCCATGCGCCAAGAGGGGCGCCAATCGGAAGCCATGACCGCAACCGACGTTTTCCCGGCGACCCACGCTGTATTCCCAGGCCATTTCGAGGGCCGTCCCATCGTGCCCGGCGCCCTGCTGATGGCGCGGGTGACTGCAGCCGTGGCGGACGCCTTCCCGGAAATGACCGTGACCGGTATCCGGCGGGCAAAATTCGTCCGCACGCTGGGGCCGGATGAGACATTCGAGATCGAGCTTTTTCCCCCCTCGGGAAGTGGTCTTCGTTTCCGTGTCGCCGCCGCCGGAGACACTGTCGCCGAGGGCCAGATTGTGGTCTCGGCGCCGCCTCAGGGGTGAACCTGCACCGCCAGACGATCCGCGGCGCCTCTCTGCGTGGCAGGCGAATTGACACTGGCAAGCGGTCACTCCATTGAGAACGAGGGTCGCTAGGGGTCGGATCGCGCCTTTCATGAAGAAAGTGCTTTTCATTCACTTCTCGCAGACGGGGCAACTGTCGGACATTCTGTCCGCAATGGCCGCGCCGCTGGAGAAGGCAGACGGATTCGAGGTTTCGCGGGCGTGCATCACGCCGCGGAAGCCTTATCCGTTCCCGTGGCCGTTCTGGCGTTTCTTCAACACCTTCCCTGAAACCGTCTACGAGGACGCCGACCCGGTCGACATCACCGGGGCCGACCTCGACGCCGATTACGATCTTGTGATCCTGGGCTATCAGGTCTGGTTCCTGTCCCCCTCGCTGCCGGCGACCGCCTTCCTGGATTCGCCCGAGGCGAAGAAGCTGCTGGCTGGCCGCCAGGTGATGACCGTGATCGGCTGCCGCAACATGTGGCTGATGGCGCAGGAGCGCATGAAGGAACGGCTCGCCGCCCTCGGCGCCCGCCTGGTCGACAATGTGGTGCTGATCGACAGCGCCCATAGCGCCTTCACCTTCATCTCGACCCCGGCCTGGATGCTGACCGGCAAGCGCGGGCCGTTCCTGGGCGGAAAGATCCCCGAGGCCGGCATCTCGAAAGCCGACATCGCCGCCTGTTCCCGGTTCGGCGACGCCATCGTCCGCCATCTGCCCGAACGCGGCGCCAACGCAGGCGGCTCCATGCTGGAAGGCCTCGGCGCCGTTCGCATCAACGACAAGCTGATCGGCTCCGAGGTGATCGCCAAGCGCAGCTTCAAGCTGTGGGGCGGCCTCCTGCGCGCCATCGGCAAGCCGTCCAATCCGCTGCGCCTTCTGGTGCTTGCGCTTTATGTGGTGTTCCTGATTACCCTGATCCTCACCGTTGTGCCGCTCACGGCGGTCATCAAGCGGCTGCTGTCGCCGTTCACGCGCGGCAAGATAGCCAGCCAGAAAGCCTACTTCGCGGCCCCCTCCGGGGAGTCGCGGGCGTTGCTGGATCAGGGCGCATGACCAGACCCGTATATGTGACACAGACATCGTCCTTCCTGCCGAACGAGCCGGTTGGAAACGACGAGATGGAGCGCCTGCTGGGGCAGGCAGGCGGACGTCCCTCGCGCGCGCGCCGGATGATCCTGCGCTCCAACGGCATCCAGACCCGCCACTACGCGATTGACCCGGTCACGCTCGAGCCGACCCATTCCAACGCCCAGGTGACAGCCGAGGCGGTCCGCCGTCTCGATTCCGTCTCGCTGGCCGAGGTCGGCTGCCTCGCCTGCGGCACCTCGCTGCCGGACCAGATCATGCCCAACCACGCCGTGATGGTGCAGGGCGAGCTGAAGATGCCCGCCAGCGAAGTGGTCGCTACCAGCGGCATCTGCCTCTCGGGCCTCACCGCCCTGAAGTACGCCTGGATGGGCGTCCTCTCCGGCCAGCACGACCGCGCTGTGGCCACCGGATCGGATGTCGCGTCTGCCCTGACCCACGCCCGCAACTTCGCCGCTGAAGTCGACGATGAGGTCGAGGCGCTGGAGAAGCATCCCGAACTCGCCTTCGACAAGGACTTCCTCCGCTGGATGCTGTCGGACGGCGCAGGCGCCATGCTGCTCGAGCCGCAGCCGCGGCCGGACGCTCTGAACCTGCGCATCGACTGGATCGACGTCGCCAGCCACGCGGGCGAGATGGAAACCTGCATGTACGCAGGCGCCGTCAAGAACACCGACGGCACAACCACCGGCTGGATGCGGATGAGCCAGGACGAGCGCGACGCGCAGTCCGCCCTGGCGGTCAAGCAGGACGTGAAGCTGCTGAACGAACACGTCATCCGCTACACGCTGGAAAAGACGCTCGAGCCCATCATCAAGAAGCGCAGCCTGAAGCCGGACAGCATCGACTGGTTCCTGCCGCACTACTCCTCGGGTTACTTCCGCGACCGCGTGAAGGTCGGTCTCGAAAACGTAGGCTTCCCGATCCCTCAGGATCGCTGGTTCACCAACCTCACAGCGCGTGGCAACACGGGCGCCGCCTCGATCTTCATCATGATCGACGAGCTGGTGCGCTCGGGCCGCCTCGAACGCGGACAGACCATCCTGTGCTGGGTGCCGGAAAGCGGCCGCTTCAGCGCCGGCTTCATGCACCTGACAGCGGTCTAGGATCGCGTCCCATGAAGAAGGACGACGTCCCGCAGGATGAGGCCAAGAGCTTCGCGGGCAACCGCAAGCTGCTTTATGCCGTGGGCGAGGCGGGCGACTACGAAGGCGTGACCTCCGCGGGCTGGGAGGCGGAGGACTACGCGACCCAGGCCGCCGTCGCCGAGATCAACCGCATGCGCGATGAAGCCTTCCAGCGCGCGAAGGCGGGCATGGTGTCGGCCCTCGAATTCCACATGTACGCCCGCCGTATGGAGCCCGCGACCCTCTCCCAGACCACCGGCTTTCCCGGCTGGCGCATCCGCCGCCACCTGAAGCCTGCCATCTACGCGAAGCTGCCCGACAGCATCCTGCAGCGCTATTCCGACGCGATGGGCCTGACGCTCGCCCAGCTCCGCACGCTGCCCGCCTCGCCGGAGGCCGAGACGCCATGACGGACACTCCAAACAAACCAACCTCTCACAGTGACTTCGCCCACCGGCAGTCGGCGCACTGCGAGAGCGGCGTCGCATCAAACCTCCTCACCCACCATGGCCTCGCCATGAGCGAGCCGATGGCGTTCGGCCTCTCGTCCTCGCTGGCGTTCGCCTACATGCCGATGATCAAGATGGCCGGCCTGCCGCTGATCGGCTACCGCCACTTGCCGGGGAGCGTGCTCGATGGCGTCGCCAGACGCCTGCAGATGAAGTGGGACCGCCAGCGCTTCTCCGATCCCGAAGAAGGCATGAAGGCGCTGGACCGGCATCTCGACGCGGGCCGCGCCGTCGGCATGCAGACCAGCGTGTTCTGGCTGCCTTACTTTCCGCCGGACATGCGCTTCCACTTCAACGCCCACAACCTCGTGGTCTACGGCCGCGACGGCGACGACTACCTCGTCTCGGACCCGGTCTTCGAGACGCCTCAGCGCTGCGACCGCGCGTCGATGCAGAAGGCCCGCTTCGCAAAAGGCGCGATGGCCTCGCGCGGCCTGATCTACCATCCGCTCGGCGTGCCATCGGACGTGGACTACGCCAGGGAAATTCCGAAGGCGATCCGCTGGAACCGCAAGACGATGACGAAGGCGCCGCTGCCCATCGTCGGCATCCGCGGCATCCGCTACCTCGGTCGCAAGATCGTCGCGACCGGCAAGGCGGCGAATGCAGAGAAGCTCCTGCCGCTCTATCTCGGCCACATCGTCCGTATGCAGGAAGAGATCGGCACCGGCGGCGCTGGCTTCCGCTTCCTCTATGCAGCCTTCCTTCAGGAAGCCGCGAAGAAGCTCGGCAACCCTCTGCTCGGCGAGGCCGCCAGGGATCTCACCGACGCAGGCGATGAATGGCGCCGCTTCGCGCTCTACGCCACCAAGATGGCGCGCGGCCGCAAGAAGATGGACACCGCCGAACTCGACGCCGTCCTCAACCGCATCGCCGACCAGGAGACCGCCGTCTGGAAGAAGCTGGAAGCCTTCTGAAGGTCAGGCGCCTGAGCCGGAAACGGCTCCAGATTGTGGAACGCCCGGCGCTTGTCACCACCAGCTGCGCCCCCGTCTCGCGGGCGTTGCCCGCAACCAGCCAGCCCATCCTTCGAGACGCGCATGAGCCGGCCGGTTGCTTCCGCCCATAAAAACTCATGAAATTCAGGGAAGGCTCATCCTGAGGAGCGCACGCAGTGCGCGTCTCGAAGGACGGGCCTTCCCGCCAGAAGCCCGCGGATTCGGTTGGGTTCAGCGATCCCAATCCGACCGGGTTCAAACCCCGCCTAATCTCCCCCTCGCGTCTGGCATGGGAGGGTTTGGCGGCCACCGAACCATCAAACGCCAGCCGCTCGGACGGCGCGGCGACCGCCGCTCTGGTCGCCCGCGACGGCTCATCCTGAGGAGCGCACGTCAGTGCGCGTCTCGAAGGACGAGCCCGAGCGGGCGTCCGCCAGCAGCGGTCTGAAACACCTGTCCCCGGAATTGATCTAAACCGGGGGTGACCATGGGCGTCGGCGCTCATGCGCGTGACACCGGGACGGGGATGAGCACTAAAAAGTGCGCACCAACCGCCGGGCCAAACGTCTGACATGGGGCGCGTGGGAACACGCACCGGCCAGTCGCAAGACCGGCAGCTTATACAAGAAGGCGCGTTCTGCGCGCCCCGTCCTCCTGTGTTCAAGGAGGGAGCTACAGCATCACGGACGGCTCACACGCCGGTCCGGACGAGACCTCATGTCCCGGAAAGCAACCCGCTCAGCGCGAAACCGAGAACGCCGCAAACGCGCCGCGTTCGTCCATGTTCACATGCAGCATCACATCAGCCTCGATGTCCGACGCCAGGAAGGCGCCGACAGCGCCGCCGCTCTGGCAATCGTAGTAGGCGTGGCCGGCGCGATAGTCGAACACCTTGCTTACGCCCACGGCCGATCCCGCATCGCGGACGACGCCATCGACGGCGAACTGCCCGATGGCCAGCACCGCGCGCGAAGGATCAGGCGCCTGCGATTTCATCCAGCCCGCAAGGGCTTCGGAGCCGGACAGGAACTCCACGGAGCGAACGCGCGGCCCCGCCACATCAGCGGCCGCAGCCTCGAGCCACAGCCAGTGCGTGCCTTCCGCTACCGGCGTACTGGCCGCGAGCCGGAGACGCTCGCGGTGGATGTCGAGCGGCGTCAGCACAATATCGACGGCTCCCGTCAGCGCAGAGGGCGAAACCCCCAACTCCATGTCGAGAAGCGACAGCGCCAGTGCAGACTCGAAGCTGAAATAGCGGTTGCAGACGAAGGACGAGCGTCCGTGCAGCCGGAACTGCTTTGCGATGTAGAAGCACGCCGAGTTGCTGACGGTGTTGATGAAGGACAGAGGGCGGGGGGGAGAGCCGTCCTTGTACATCTGGGTCATCACCTCGACGGTGACTTCCATGTCGCCCCGGCCAGAGGAGAGATAGACGCCGGTTTCCGGCTTGGCGGCCTGTCCGCCCAGCGCGCGCCCGGCGCCGAGGACGCCCAGCTGGATGAACCGGCCAACCCGGCGAATGGCGGTCCCTGTGGCCTGCAGCACAAGCGGCTTCAGCTCCGGAAGGGCGGCCTCGACCGGCGCGTAATAGTCGCCCGTGCCCCGGATCAGGGCGCCTGCGAAAGGAGAGAGCATGTCAGGCATTCGACACCACCAGCGAGGTGTTGTTTCCGCCGAAGCCGAAATAGTTGAGCAGGAAATTGCCGCGCCCGACCGGCGTCGGGCCCTGCGTCAGTGTGATGCCGAGGTCGCCCGCATCCGGGCTGATGCCAGGGGTGCCGGGCAGGAATCCGTCGTTCGCAGCCGCGCAGAAGACCGCCAGCTCGGCCAGCCCGCAGGCGCCGAACGTGTGTCCGATGAAGGGCTTCAGCGCCACCACGGGCGGCAGCGGATCAAACACGCGGCGCAGGCCAGCCGCCTCTGCCTCATCGTTCATGAGGCTTGCAGTTCCGTGAGCCTTGATCGCCGTTATGTCGGCAGGCGTCAGCCCCGCAGATGCGATCGCGGACCGCATCACCTGCGCAACGGTCGAGCCATCGGGATTGGCTGCCGATACGCCATGTGTGTCGCACATGTTGGCCGACCCGCGCAGCCAGAAGTCGCCTTCGGAACGCTTCGCCCCGGTGATGACGACGGCCGCGCACGCCTCGCCCAGCACCAGTCCGGCGCGGGCGCGGTCGAACGGCCTCATGCCATGTGGCGTCAAGAGCTCCAGCGACTTGAAGCCGAACGAGGTCACCTTGTTGAACAGCTCGACGCCCAGCACGATGGCGTGGCTGACCCTGCCCGTGCGGACGAGCGCGTCGGCGTAGGCCAGCGCGTTTGCGCTCGCGGTGCAGGCGGTATTGATGGTGAAATCCGGGCCGCCGACGCCAACCCGCCGCGCGATGCGACGCCCCATCTCGCCCATGCAGGAGTTGGACATCAGCGGATGGACGTCCTCGCCGCGCGCCAGCGCCGATGCGTAATCGTCCTCGGTGACCGAGACATCGAGCGAGGAGGTGCCGAGCAGCAGCGCCGTTCGGGCCAGATCGGACGCGCTAAGGCCCGCCTGCGCAATCGCTTCGTCAACCGCAGACGTAACCAGCCGCTCGAACCGTTCATGGGGATCGACGAATGCCGTGGCGTCGATGGTCAGGCTGGGGATCGTTTCCTCGACGCCGCCCAGCGGCGCAGAGAGCAGCGTCGGCGATGAGTGAGGTCCGCGAACAGCCGCAAGCGCAGCCGGAACGCCTTCGCCCAGGTGACTGCAGAGGCCCGACCCCACGATCCAGGAACGGGTCATGCCTGAGCCGACCTCGCCTCGATGATGAAATCGGCGAGGGCGGCGGAAGACGCCATCGCGCGGCGGCCATCGGGACCGCCCTCGATGCGAACCTTGTAACGCTCCTTGACGGCCAGGCTGATCTGCAGGGCGTCGAGGCTGTCCAGTTCAAGACCTTCGCCGATCAGCGCCATGTCGTCAGGAATAGCCGCAGGGTCGACGTCCTTGTCGCATTCCTGGACGATCATCGCCTTCAGGTCCGAAATGAGCGTTTCCCTCTCTGGAAGCGCCATCATGATCCTACTCCTGACGTGTCTGCAGAACGAGCGCCAGCACAGTCGCCGCGACGCCAAGACATACGAGTTTTGCCGCCTCCCGGATCATGTCCGGTACGGACCCTCCGTGCAGCAGAAGTTGCAGGAAGCCGTCAAGCCCCCAGGCCATCGGAGATAGCTGCGACAGCACCTGCATGCTGTCGGGCATCAGGAACCTCGGGATCATGATTCCGCCGATCGCCGCCAGAACGATGTTGCCAAGGCCAGACAGCAGGGTCGCCTGTTCTGTCGTTCGCGCAGCCGCCGACACCAGAAGGGCAAGCCCCAACGCTGCAACGCTCACCGAAGCCCCCATCAGCGCCAGCGCAAGGGGCGATCCCCGCAATTCAAGCGCATCCCCGCCCAGCAGAGGCACGAGCCAGACGCCGACAGCCAGCATGAGCCACACCTGGGCCTGGTTGACCACGAAGTACGGAACGAGCTTCCCCAGGCCGTGCGACACGGCGGACATCCGCGTGGTGCGCAGACGGCGCAGCACGCCCAGCTCCCGTTCGCGGATGTAGGTGTTGGAAAAAGGGATGGCGACAAAGAAGATCGAGAACACCAGCCAGGCCGGAACGCTCTGCTGGACGGAAGAGGGCGGCGCCTCGTCCTGCGCCCGGTCGCCGAAGGCATGCAGCAGGGTAACAGTCGCCGCCGGCTTGGGCTCGGCCGCAGGTTCGGCGGGCGCGCCGTCTGCCGCCGCCGCCGCACGTGGCCGCAACCGGGCGAGCATCGCATCCGCCTGCTGCCGGCCGACGCCTTCGTTCAGCAGGGAGAGGAAGATCGCCTCCATCCGCCGGTCTGCATCCGGCGCCACAAATCCCGTGATCTCGACAGGCGGCTGGGCGGCCGCCCGCGCCGGGTCAAGCGCCGCCGGAGACACTGACCGCTGCAGGCTGGCCGCATACCCTTTGGGAATCACCACGCCGAACTGTGGTTTCCCGGTCTCGACGCTTTCGCGCAGCCCGTCCGGGGTTTCGTCAGGTCCAGAGGCGGTGATGCTGAACGCAGGATTTCCCGAAATCCGGCGGATCAGGTCCCGGGATGCGTCGGTGCCGTCCGCATCGATCACGGAGACGGCCAGGCCCTCACCGGCTTCGCCAAAGCGGTCCTGCAGCGCCAGCGACATAATGAGGATGAACACGGTCGGCAGCACGAACAGCAGGGCGAGCCCATGCAGGTCGCGCGACAGAAGCCGCGTTTCCTTGAGCAGGCTGGCGATGAATCCCGAATGTCTCACGCCGCGGCGCCTTCCCGTGCCGAAGGGGCGCCGATCAGCTGGATGTAGGCGTCTTCCAGGCGCCCCTCGCCATGGCTGATCCGGGTGACTTGGAGCCCCTCCGCCTCGATGGCGGCCAGGACAGCTGCAGCGCTCGGGCCGCCGCCGAGGTCAGCCGCCAAGTCGCAGGCGCTCGTCAACCGGACGCCGAACGCGTCCAGCCGGGCAAGCTGGTCAGCGGATGGCGCCTTGGCGACCGCGACCCGGATCGTCTTGTCGGCGGCGCCCGTGTAGCTGGCGATTGGGCCGGTCGAGATCAGGCGGCCGCGATCCACGATCGCGATGTGGTCGCAGAGCGCCTCCACCTCCTCCATGTAGTGGGAGGTATAGACGACGGTCACGCCCCGGGCGCGCATGGCGGCGACGGCGTCGACGATGGTCCGCCGGGAGCGGGCGTCAATGCCGACGGTCGGTTCGTCCAGAAACAGGATGCGAGGCTGGTTGATCAGGGCGATGGCGAGGTTGAGTCGGCGCTTTGTGCCCCCGGAATAGGTATGGGCCGGCTCGTCCAGAACCGCTCCAAGGGCGCAGATCGCTACAGCCTCGTCCAGCCGCCTGCGCCAGTCACGGGCGGGCAGGCGATAGGCGCCCGCAAAGAAGTCGAGATTTTCCCGGCCCGTAAGCGCCGGATAGAATGCGAGGTCCTGCGGTGCGAGCGCCACAGACGCCCGGATCTTGCCAAGGCTTCGGGAGGCGGCGTGGCCTTCGATCCAGATATCGCCGGTCTGCGGCCTGCGGGCGCCGGACATCAGGGCAAACAGCGTGCTTTTGCCGGCCCCGTTCGGCCCGAGCAGGCCGAAGCAGGACCCTGCCGCTACCGAGAGTGTAATCTTGCCAATCGCCGGCCTCGCGGCGCCCCGGTATGTCCAGGAGAGCTGCTCGACCCGTATCGCGGGCTGGCCGGCTTCCTCCGCCGGCTGAGCGTGCTGCACCATAACGGACTCAAACTACGACCTTGCTGCAGCGCCAATCGCCGCCGCAGCTTCCCCCGTGAGGTACACCGATTGGGGGTGAACCTCAATCGTGCGCAAGCCGTCCCCCGGGGACCGCCAGTATCCCGCTCTTTTCCAGGAACCATCACCCGGTCATGGCGTTTCGTCATGTACGAACACAGACCGCAGGCGCCTGCCGGGCGCCCCGGCGCGTGGCAGGGTGGGAGGAGCCCCGATCATGTCGCTGCACCTGCGAAGCCGCCGCGAGTCCGCGTCTGGCGGGTGGGCGCCCGATGATGCTATGGTTCCGGCTGTTCGCCTTGTGCGCGAACGCCGCATGGGGAACGCCTGTGGGCAGATGCTAACGGAGGGGCCCCGATTCGCGGCTCTGGAGTCAGGTTCATGAAGCTGCGTGTTCTTGTCGTCGAGGACGAGGCCGTTGTCGCCATGCTTCTCGAAGACATGCTTCTCGACCTCGGCCATGAAGTCGTCGCGGCAGTGGGTCGTCTCGATCAGGCGCTGGAAATAGCGGGATCGAAAGACCTCGACCTTGCCATCCTTGACGTCAATCTGAACGGCAAGATGACCTACCCGATTGCGGAAATTCTGAAGGCGAGAGGTGTCCCGGTGACGTTTGCGACGGGCTATGGCGCAGACGGCCTGCACGCAGACTGGCGCTCGGCTCCGGTCATCCAGAAGCCCTTCCAGATCCGTGACCTCGAACGCGCCATTGCCCGCGCAACCGAAAGCGTTCGTCAGCCGGGCTGAAACACGGGCTAGGGCGCCCGGGTTTCTGCGGTCGGTTGTCCGGAATGGCGCATCTCCATGACACCGCCGCGAACCAGGATCTGCCAGGCCTCTTCGGCTGTATCTGCAAATGCGAACAGCTCCAGATCGTAGGCCGAGCACGTCCCGTTGCTGACCAGCGCGTCGAAATTGATCACCGAGGTCCAGTAGCTCTTGTCGAAGAGCACGATCGGAATGGCCGGCGCCTTGCCGGTCTGGCGCAGCGTCAACAACTCGAACAGCTCATCCAGCGTCCCGAAGCCGCCGGGAAACACCACCAACGCGTTGGCCCGCATCGCCAGGTGCATCTTACGCATCGCGAAATAGTGGAAGCGGAAAGTGAGATCCGGTGTCGAATAGGCGTTCGGCTCCTGCTCGTGCGGGAGCGTTATGTTGAAGCCGATGGACGGAGCGCCTGCATCGCTTGCGCCGCGATTGGCGGCCTCCATGATGCCCGGTCCGCCGCCTGTCGCGATGACGTTGTCGCGTGGATGGTGATCGGTCAGTAACGCTCCGCCTTCCTGAGAGGCGAGGCGGGCGAACGCGCGGGCCTGCTGATACCAGCGGGCATGCACATCACTGCCCTTGTCCGTCACGCGGGCGGACCCGAAGACCACAATGGTGGACCGAACGCCCCATCGCCGCAGCTCTTCCTCGGCCTTGGCGTACTCCAGCATGAAGCGAGCGCCCCGCATGGAATCGCCGAGCAGGAAATCCTGGTCCAGCGCGGCGAGGCGATAGGAGGGCGACGCCATATTGGCGGCGTTGGAAGGCGGCTTGGCGTCATGTGTCATGACCTGCGGGTTAGCCCCACAGGCGCATGATGTCACCCCTGACCAGCGGCTTCAGCGGAACGCACGGGCGTAGGGGTGATCCAGCGTCACCCTTGGCAGCTCGATCTCACGCGTCAGGCCCTTGCGCCGGTCTATCGCAAAAACCGAACGCGGGCTGGCGGGATCGAACGTGAAGGCCTGGCCCTCGACCTCCAGTGAAATGGTCGCGAGGTGAATCAGTACAGGTCCCATCGTGGGCCGGGCCAGAACATACATTTCGGGCCGGTCATGCCCAAGAATGTAGAGCAACCCGTCCGGCCCCAGTTGACCGCCGGACGAGCCATAGGGCGCCATGCTCTCCATTGCGCTGGCCGGAAAAAGCCAGCCCCCGGTCTTCCGCCACTCGGAATCGAACGTGACGACGCTCGAGAAGGCGTGATTTTTGAAGCCGACCCCGTTGCCGTCATAGTGCGTGAACGACGCAATCCAGCCGCCCTGATAGCGCCCGAACCACGTCAGCGAGCCCTCGTCCATCATCCCGAAGCTGTGCGACGACATATGGCGCATCGACGCCGCATCGAAGATCTCCACCGATGATCCCATCGGCGCCTGCGGATAGTTGGAGTTGGCGCACCAGAGCTTTCCAGCTTCCTCGAAACAGCTGTTGAGGTGTCGGATCAGCCCGCTCTTTTCGCCAACCCAGCGCGCAACGATTTCGCCCGTATCGCGCCGGTACTTTCCGATCACGAAGTTGTCGACCGGGTAGATGAACCTGCGGTCCGCCGCGACGCCCTGATCGGCCTCCGGCGTCTCGAAGACCCTCAGCGTACGCGCAGTCAGCTGCTGCACAGGCGGCGGCGCATACTGTGCAGCATCAAGAGAGGGGATCGCGGCTTGCGGCGTCGATGGGACCTGCGCACAGGCAGCCATAAGTGCGAGCGCGGTAGCAAGGATCACAAAGCGCATGTCTCGTCTCCCAAACGGCAACGACCGGCCGGAGGGTCAAACCGGCCGGTCGCGCTCAAGGTTCTAGCCGTAACTAGAAGCCGTAGCTCGCGCCGAGGTAGAATGTGCGGCCCACATTCTCGAACTCGGTGTTCCAGTTCTCGCGACCGCCCTGAAGTTCGGTGGTCGGCTCGTCATTGATGTTCACCGCCTCGGCAAACACCTTGAACGTGTCGGTGATGGCGTAGGAAACCTTTGCATCCCACCGCCCGAACTCGCCCTGGTCGAGGCTGAAGTTGGGGTCTGTGCTGTAGTCGGTCAGGTAGCTGGCATTGTAGGCATAGCTGACCGAAGCATCGAACGGACCTTCCTGGAAGAACAGCGAGAACGCGTAGGTTGATTCCGGCTGGCCCTGCAAAGGAGAGGTCGAACCGTCGGCGTTCTCGACTTCGCCGTCGACAAAGGTGGCGCTCACAACGCCGCCCAGGCCCGAAAGGAAACCGGGAAGGAAGTCGAACTGCGTCTGTGCGCTCAGTTCAAGCCCCTGGAGGAAGGCGGACCCGCCGTTGATTGTCGTCGAGGTCCGAAGGTTGGTGAAGTCTGCAGCCGTGACGCCGGAGATGCCACGACGGGCGAGTTCCTCGGTGATCTCCTGCGGCGTATCGAACACTTCAGACGTTCCAACCAGCTGGTCCGTGATGTCCTTGTAGAACACCGACGCTGTGATCGCTGTCAGGCGGTTGGGGTACCATTCGGCGGACGCATCGTAGTTCCAGGACTTGCGCGGCTTGAGGCCCGGATTGCCAACCGAGATGCTGGCGTTGAGTCCATCATCGGAGAATGTCGTGCGCGGAGCGATGGTGTCATAATCCGGACGTCCCAGCGCTCGCGTTACCGCTCCACGGAAGACCAGGGAGTCGTTCGGGCGGTAGTTTGCGAGCAGGGCAGGAAGTACTTCGGTGTAGTCGCCGCCAGCCTCGATCTGCGGGACGCCAGCGACGCCCAGCGCGTACCCCTTGCTGGCCACGTCTGTGTATTCCACACGGACGCCGCCAATGACCTGGAAGGGGCCGAACTCGGCCGTCGCCATGCCATAGCCGGCAAGGATAGTTTCCTCGATCCCGTAGTCTGACCCGAAATCGGAGGAGGCATTGGCTGCGATGTTCTGGGTGAACTGGCCGCGGTTGGCGTTGAAGTACCGGTTCATCCCATCGACATCCATCCAGATGTTGGGGACGTCGCCCTGCGAGGTCTCGTTGACGAAGCCGCCGCGCGTGAAACCGGCGTCGGAACCAAGGTTCAGCGAGCCAGGCCCGGTGAACTCGTCCTGGCCATCATCGCGCTCACGCTCGGTTTGGGACGCCTTGAAGCCGCCCTTGAATTCCAGCGCGTCGCTGAAATCCCAGGTCGCGTTCAGTTGACCGATCAGCGCGTCCTCCTTCATCTCGCGCTCAAAATAGCGGACGCGGCGGATCGGCAACAGGCTCGGATTGGTGCGGTTGGGCGTCCCGGCATTTGGCGTAATGGTAACAACGCCGTCGCCATTGATCTTCCACGTTGACGCGCCGACCGCAGACGTGCTGGAGCGCCACTCCCAGCTGTCGTTCGGCTCTTCGATCTCGTTGGCGTTGGCCTGGACAAGATAGTCCACCTTCAGGTCGCCGAAAGTGTTCTCGCCGCCGGCTGCCAGCGAGGAGACGATCTTGTTGGCGTACTCAAGACGGATGTTGGCGAGCACGCGGTCTGTGCCAGTCGTCCCTGACGTAGGAGATGTCAGCGAGAAACCGGGACGGGAAAACGTCAGGTTCTGTTCGTAGCGGTTGCGGTGCTGGTATTCGTCCCAGGTCGAATAGAAGCCGCGAACGAAGTATTTCGAGGATTCATCAGGGCGGAACTCGACGGCGCCGTTGAGGTTCAGGCGCTCGCGCCCGATCACATAGTAGTTGTTCTTCACGTTCACGGGCAGGAACGTGCCGGCCGTTGAGCCCGGAACGGTGGTGGGGACCGCCGTCCAGTCATCCTGGTAGATGCCGGTTGCGATGTACTCGCGCGAGGAGAACGTCGCGCCGAGCAGCCAGCCAAACGTATCGCCGATCTTGCCGGACACCATGCCGTCCAGCGCATAGGGGTCGTGGCCGGCGTAGGCGTTGTCCTCCGGGCGAATGTCTTCATAGCCATAACGGCCTGTCACAAAGCCGTAGAGGTCTTCCGTGCGGTCGAACGGCATGGCTGTTTCGACGTTCACGGTGCCGCCGATGCCTTGGGCATCCATATCCGGCGTCGGTGTCTTGACGACCTGCACCTTGCTGAGGACGCCGCCGGAAATGATGTCGAGCGGAGCCTGGCGTCCGCCAAGCTCGACTTCCGGCGAGCCCATCTGGACGCCGTTGATGGTCACGTTATTGAGATTGGAAGCGACGCCCCGGATCTGCACATAGCGTCCTTCGCCTTTCTCGACGAGCATCGAGACGCCGGGCAGGCGGTTGAGGCTTTCGCCAATGTTCTTGTCGGGCAGCTGGCCAAGCTCGTCTGCCGACAGCGCCTCGATGACGCGAACATCGTTCTTCTTCTGGGCGATGCCTTCCTGGCGAGACAGTTCGGTTCCGGTGACGACGATGGTCTCGGTCTGAGGACCGGACGGCGCGGTCTGTCCCCATGCTGCGCCGCATGCCAGCAAAACGCCTGTCGACCCGAGCAGAACAGTTCTGAACGTCACGTGTCACCCTCCACCGTCCAACCCGAGGGCGGCGATAGGTGGTTTGCGTGACGGTCCGTCGACAGATTCATAAACCTTGCGTGTCGCAGCTTTCGCGCAACACAAGCCCGGGTGGGGCCCAGAACATCTGACTCATCGATTTGGGTAAAGGCGTGCGCCGTCAGACCGCGTCTTCGGCGTCCCAGACGGTGCGTAGCGAGATATCCTGCTCCAGGCCGAGATTGTACCAGGCCAGTCGGTCGCGGGTCGCATTGACGATCACGAACTGCTCATGAGGCTTGGTCGCCGCCGCGAGCCGGTTGCGGATCTGCTGGACGGTCATCCTGGATCGCAGCACCCACATGTCGCCAGCCACCAGCGAGAACTTGCCCGCGCTGCGAAGCGCCTTCTCGAACGCGTCGCTGGAGGACACCAGCCGTCCGGCTATGAAGTAGTTGCAGATCGGCGGTTCGGACTCGCCCGGCTCCAGCTTCGGTTCGCCGAACTTCCGTTTGCGGGGGCCAGAGAAATCCCAGCGAAGATTCGGGTGTTTCTCGGCTGGAACGAAGTCCTTGTCCGTGCCGCAGCACAGCGGCGTGTGGGCCTTGATCCGGCCTTCCTTGAGGAACTGTATGATGCGGGTGCGAGGGTAGGGGCCGTAGTCCTGGTCGCCGACGCGCACGCGCCACTTCACACCCTCGTAGGGCGGCGGCGGCGGCGCTCCCTCAGCGTCAGCATCTGCGGGTTCAAGAAGATCCAGTGTCTCGCTCATCCGAAGGCATGTTCCGTCCGAACAGGATTCTCGTTAGGTCTAGGTCAACCACACTTGTCGAATGGTAAACGGGAGCCCCCATGAGCAACTATGAATTCATCAAGACGGAGACTGAAGGCCGTCTGTTCGTCGTGACGATCAACCGCCCGGACGTGATGAACTGCCTGCATCCGATGGCGAATGCCGAGATGGCGCACGCCTTTGACGAATTCGCCGCCAATCCCGACCTCTGGGTCGCGATCGTTACCGGAGCAGGCGACAAGGCCTTCTCGGCCGGAAATGACCTGAAATTCGCCGCCTCCGGCCAGAAGTCTCCGGTTCCGATGCCCTCCACCGGGTTCGGCGGCCTGTCATCGCGCTACGACCTCTACAAGCCGGTTATCGCGGCTGTGAACGGCTTCGCCATGGGCGGCGGTTTCGAGATCGCCCTGTCCTGCGACATCATCATCGCCGCCGAGGGCGCCCGCTTTGCCCTTCCGGAGCCGCGGGTTGGCTTTGCCGCGCTTGCCTCCGGCATGCACCGCCTGCCGCGCGAAGTGCCGCTCAAAAAGGCCATGGGCATGCTGCTGACTGGCCGCACCGTCTACGCCCCCGAGGGCAAGGAGATCGGCTTCGTCACCGAGGTTGTCCCGAACGGCAAGGCGCTGGAAGAGGCCAAACGCTGGGCCGGCATGATCATGGAGTGCTCGCCCATGGCGATCCGCGCCACCAAGGAGACCGTGCTGACCGGCCTCACCACAGCCGACCTCAAGACGGCGTTTGACCACAAGGTTCCGGGTATTGCCCGCCTCCTGGCGTCCGCCGATCACAAGGAAGGCCCCAAGGCGTTTGCCGAAAAGCGCAAGCCGGAGTGGAAGAACGAGGTCTGAGATAGACCCTATGTCCAGTTTCGACTGGCGAACGGCCGGCGCATCCGCGCCGGCCGTTTTGTTTGGGCGGGGCCTGTATCCGTTCAGAATGTGCGCGCAGCACTAGGTGTGAAACGGCACGCTGCGCCACCCAATCGAGGCGGCATAGTCCGGCTTCGGACCTGTGGTCTCAGTTTGCCGATGTCTGGCGAAAATCGACGGCAAAGCCGCCGTCGATATATCGCACGCAGACGCCAGTGCGGTCGCCGATCGTCACTCTGTCGCCTACCAGCGGGCGCGGGCCATTGGTTTTCAGCGCCAGGCCGAAGACGGACGCGTCCATGACGGCACAGGCGATGGACATGCCTTTTCCATAGTTGACGACGATCTGGCCGCCGCTCGCACGCCGCTCGGCCACGCGCTCGTCCGTCAAGCCGAGGCGTTCGCGATTGAGGAGCCAGGTCAGCTGGTCGGAAATCTTGTCCTGCTTGCGAGGGGAGGCGTGGAAGCGGATGGCGTACCCGAACTCGACGGGACGGATGACTGTTCCCTCAACGCGGCCGATCTGGTCCAGATAGAGGACAAGCGCTTCGCCGACTGGCAGGTGCTTGCCGAGACCAATGCGAAGGCCCCCGGCGCAGATATCGATCGAAATAGCCTCGAATTCCTCACCCGACCGGGTGAGGCCACGTACACGCGTGTTCACCGGAACGCGCCGGTGACGGCGACGGTCCGGATGCAGGTCCGCGCGGATTGCGGGAGCTTCCGATCGTGCAAGTGCCAGCGCCATACCTGTCCGTCCGCTCAGTGCGACCTGGGGAGAGGATGGACCCGTTATGGTTCACAAAGCCTTAGGGATAAACGACCCGCGGATCAGTCGCTGCTGGCCACAAGACGGATCACAGGTTCCCGTTCCTGGACAGGCGGGAAGACGGCGAGGGCCTGGAGCCGGCGTAGTGGCCGGCCGCCGAGAACCTCCTCAGCTGACACGCATTGGCACATGCCGAGGAATCGCCCCGTCTCGCGCGCCTGCAGCAGGGGTGCGAGTGCGAATTCGAGGTCGACCTTCCGGCCATGCAGCGACTCGCCGCGGGCGCGGATGATTGCGGGGCCCCGGCCGTGACGCGCCGAATCCAGCGCAGCGCAGATCAGAGCGCGGTCCGGCTCGGACCAGATCGACAGGAAATTGTGTTCCAGCAGGGAGCGCCCGAACAGCTTCTCGAGGCCCTGACCGACACGACGGAACGAATAATCCCCGCCCGTGACGCGATTCAGGACGAAAAGGCCGCCGACGAGGCCCGGCAAATCGTCCGTCATCGGACCCGTTGCAGTCGCGTCGGCGCCGGCGTCGATGCGGGTCCAGGCGTCCAGCACAGCCTGGGTATAGGGGTGGGTCTGCATTTCCATCATGACTGAAATCGCCGGTACTCTACACTGGGACGGGGCCGTCCCCCGCTACCGGAACCCATTCGCAATCGGCGGGCCAAGCCACACGTAAGGCGAGTTACGCTCCGTTTCGCGCCGTTTTCGCCCCAAGGGGGAGAATTGGGCGCCTCTCTTGCATCCTGTCAGGCGAAGTAGGCCCAACCGGACTGGATCGCACAGATGCACGTTTCATGGCGGAACATCGCTTTTGCCGTCGGCGCCGTCATTCTGGCCGGGGCTGCGGCCACCGCGGTGGGCCAGCCGCCATCGTCGGGATGCTGCACGCCGCCGCCCCCTCCGCCGCCGCCCCCGCCGCCGTCATCCTGCTGCAACGCCCCGCGCAACCTCATCGTCGGCGTTCCCGGCGTCACCGTCAGCACGCCGTCGATCCACGTAGGCGCCGCCACGACCAGCGTCGCTGGCGCCGCCGTCTCCACCACTCTGTCCAGCGGCATCGTCGTCCAGGGATCGGCGTCAAGCTCCGCCTACGGGTCAGGTTCCGCGTCGGGTAGCTCCTACGTCGTCAGCCGCTCGGGTGGGTTTGCCTACGGCTCAGCTCAGGGCGTCGCAACCAGCCAGATCAACGGTCTCGCCGTCCAGACCTACACGCCTGCGCCGCGCCTCCAGGACAGTGCAGAAGTATGTGTCGAGGACGCCGCGGCTGAGGTCGTTCTTCGTCCGGTCCAGGCAATCTGCATCGACGACCGCAACACCCCCCACCCGGCTTCCCGCGTCGATGACGGCGCGCGGGTCGGCAACGGCTTCGAGGGCGAGGTCTATCGCTGCATGGCGGGCACCCACATGCAGGTCACGACCGGCCAGATGGTCGATGGCAAGGCCGAGTTCGCGACCGGTGAAACCATCTCCTGCGCCAAGGGTGAAGCGCTCTGGCATGCGCCCGGCGGCAAGCTGTCCTGCCGTCTGCAGACGCCCGAACGTAACTGCAACGAGCGCTCGCTTCTGCGCAAGTTCGGCCCCGGCCTGAAGCTGGTGGAGACGAAGTCCGTGAAGAAGGTCTGCAAACCCGCGGCTCCCCAGCGCGCCATCGCGGCATCCGCTGAAATCCCTCCGGGCGATCTGATGCTGGACGGCGGCGTCGGCCAGTCTGTCTGGTAGCGACCGGGCCCGGCGCAATTCACGTCCCGGGCTCTTCGCGAGAGCGCTGTCCCGCACTAACCTCTGCCTCATCGCGAGTCGGCGAGAGGGGCGAAAATGACGTGGCTGGACGGAGCGGCCTTCGGCTTCTTTCTCGTCGCCTGGTCAGTGATGGGCTGGCTCATCGACGCCTCTCCCTGGCACAAGCTCTCGCTGTCTGCCGCCATGAAGGTGCACCGCCGCCAGTGGATGCAGCGCATGGCGCGACGGGAAGTGCGTCTGATAGACGCCAACATCGTCACGGGCCTTCAACAGGCGACATCGTTCTTTGCCTCCACGGCGCTGCTCGCCGTAGGTGCGGGCTTTGGCCTCCTCACCGCCGCTGACACCATCATCGGCGCCTTCGAGGTTTCTGTTGTTCATATCCGGATCGATCGCGGCGCCTTCTATTTGAAGACCGCCTTCCTGATGGGGTTGTTCGCCTACGCCTTTTTCAAGTTCGGCTGGGCCTACCGCCTGTTCAACTACTCGGCCGTGATGCTTGCAGCGACCCCGGAAGCAGGCGATCCCGATGCAGAGGAGGCGGCGGCCGCGACCGCAGAGATGAACATCCGCGCGGCAGCTGAATTCACGCACGGCCTTCGCGCATTTTTCCTCGCTATTGCAGTGCTGGCGTGGTTCATCGCGTGGTGGACGTTTGTCCTCGCCACGACGGTCATCGTGGCGGCGCTGCTGAATCGCCAGTTCGGTTCCGGCGCCCGCAGGGTCGCGATCGGCGCGACTACCCGTTCCGGCAAGACCCATTCCGGCAAGACAAGCGTCTGATCGCCAGTGATTCCGGTTCGGAACCGGAGACGCTGACGCGGCGTTGCTGAGGAGTTCACACACAGGAAGGGCGGTCCATTGCAGGACATGTTGCGGATTGAGTTCCGGCCAGACCGCCTACGGCAGGCGACGCCCGTACGAACAGTCGCATCCATGGAGCCCACGGCGTCCCGGCGGATCGCAAAGGCGGCGATGGTCGGAAACTACCCTCCGCGTATGTGCGGCATCGCGACCTTCACGCGTGACCTCCATGAAGGACTGGCCGCTGCGTCGCCGCGTACGCGCTGGATGGTTGCTGCGATGTCGGACGGGGCGGGTCGGTACGACTATCCTGAATGCGTGACGCACGTCATCGAACAGAACGATCCGGCAAACTACATTGCCGTCGCTGACGAACTGAACGCTGCCGGGACAGAAGTCGTCTATCTCCAGCACGAGTTCGGGATCTTCGGAGGTTCCGCTGGAGAGCACGTGCTGATCCTGCTCAGGCGCCTGCGAATGCCGGTCATAACGACCCTGCATACGGTCCTTGAACATCCGAACCCTGACCAGAAGCGTGTGATGGACGAGATTATCCGTCTGTCCGCGAAGGTCGTCGTGATGGCCCGGATGGGCGCGGAGATTCTTGGACGCGTGCATCCGCATAGCGCAGGCAAGGTTGCCGTAACCCCGCACGGCGCCCCGACGCGCGATCATGCGCCTACCGAGGATTTCAAGGCCAGGTTTGGACTGGAAGGGCGTCAAGTCATCACGACGTTCGGCCTGCTTGGTCCCGGCAAGGGGCTCGAAACAGTCGTTCGCGCCTTGCCGCAGATTCTCGAGCGTTCCCCGCACGCAGTCTATCTCGTCGTGGGAGCGACGCATCCAAATCTTGTGGCCGAGCAGGGCGAGGCCTATCGCGATGGGATCGTGGCGCTGGCAGAGACGCTGGGCGTTCGCCACGCGCTGCAGTTCATCGATCGTTTCGTCGATAACGCTCAACTGGCTGACATTCTCCAGGCCACCGACGTTTACGTTACGCCCTATCTGAACAAGCAGCAGATCACGTCGGGCACGCTCAGCTACGCGCTGGCGCTTGGGTGCCCCGTTGTTTCGACTCCTTACTGGCACGCCGCCGAGGCGCTGGCCGATGAAGTCGGCATCTTGTGCCCGTTCGGGGATTCGGACGCATTCGGTCAGGCCATCTCGCATCTGCTGATCGACGAGGCAGCGCGCCACGCCATGGCGCGGCGTGCGTACCGCTTCGGCGCCTCGTCCCGCTGGCCCAATGTCGGCCGCAGTTATGTGGACATGGGGATCGAGGCGAGGACGGCGTGGGCGGCGAAGCCACCCGCCCTCAGCGCCAGCCTCAAACCCTCGCTTTCCGCAGTGAAGCGCCTCTTCGATGATTGCGGCATGTTCCAGCACGGGAAATTCCGCGTGCCAGATCGCGACCACGGCTACTGCACCGATGACAATGCTCGCGCCCTGACGTTTCTGGCCAGGCGCAGCGCGCTGGACGGGCCTGCAGGTGGCGTGAACGAGCTAGCCTATGTAGCCGCAGCCTTCGTCAACCACGCTTGGAATCCCTCGACTGGGCGCTTCCGGAACTTCATGTCCTATTCCCGCCAGTGGCTCGACGACGGCGCCTGCGACGATTGCAATGCCCGAGCTCTGGAGGCCTTGTTCGAAACGGCTATCGCCGCACCGACAACGGATCTTCGTGACTGGGCAGCGGATCTCGGTAGGCGTGCATTCCAGCATGCAGGCGACTGGCGGTCGCTGCGCAGTCTGGCGCTTGTGGCCAAGACGTGCCGCTTAGGGGCCGGCTCCGTCATCGTACAAGACGAGGCGCGCCGGGCCATACTGACGACAGGCGATGCACTGATGGGAGGTCTCGCTGCGCATGGAGACTGGTTCGAGCCGAGGCTTGGATACGATAATGCCCGCCTGCCTGAAGCCCTCCTGATCGCTGGACTGTACCTGCAGCGTGAAGACTGGAAGGTCGCGGGACTGAAATCGCTCGAATGGCTCAGCGAACGGCACATGCGGAGCGGGATATTCTGCCCGATCGGCACCGGCGAGTTCGACGCTAGCCAGACAGCGGCGGGCTTCGACCAGCAGCCCATCGAGGCGCTGGCGGCGATCGATGCCTGTGGTGCGGCTTTCGAAGTCACGCACGACGAGATCTGGCGCGAGCGTGCGCTGGACGCTTATCGGTGGTTCATGGGCGACAATGTGCTCGCGGTCGCGCTTATGACCGGAGATGACGGCGGCTGCCATGACGGGCTGACGCCGTCTGGCCCCAATCAGAACCAGGGCGCCGAAAGCGTCCTCTGCCGTCAGATGGCTGCGATAGGCATCCGTCGGCTCCTGGGAGCGGAGTCTTTGCTGAATCAATGACCCCGGATGGAGCGAGGACGCTTGCTCCGCGTTGGTCTCGCGCGTCGTCTGCCGGCTGCAAGAGCCTGCGGGACGCTGGACGATGCCTACAAAGGGGAATTCCGGCTTGAAGAATACTGTCCACTGCGACTGGGAACTTACCGCAGATCCATCGAGAGTGGTGTTGCGGCCCTTCTCGATCTCGCCGGAGCCGCGTTCAACCGCCCAGGGCACGCTGTCGCGCGCAGAGCGGGTCATCCGCGCCGTTGTCGCGCTCAGCGACGAGGACTGCGCCCGGCAACTCGAGGAGGTCGACTCTGACTTTCACGGACGACACTGGCAGACACACGCCCTGTTCCTCGCGCGCTTCCGTCAGGTCGAAGAGATGCTGGGTTCGCGGCAGGACGTTCCCGAAGATCGCGCCACGCTGATCGGCGCCTACTTCAGCCACGAGTATTCCTACGCCGCGGCCGCCATCATGAATCCGTCCATTGTGCCCCATCCCGACCAGACCGGGCTCGACGGGGGGTGGGTGCGGTTTGTGATGTCGCTCCGTACGGTCGGTGAGGGCCATATCTCTACAATCAGCTTTGTGGAGGGCGTCGCAGGCCCTGACGGCGAGATGAAGCTCTGGCCAAAGCCGCCCTTCGCCATTGCAGCTTCCGCTGATGGCCACGAAGGCGAGGGCGGTCCGATCACCCTGCGTCGCAGCAATACTGCCGCCCTGTCCGCCACCGTGCTGTTCCCCGCAACGCCCGCCCAGCGGAACGGACTTGAAGACCTCCGCCTGACGCACTTTACCGATGACGACGGTCGCAAGACCTACCTCGGCACCTATACCGCCTATTCGGGTCGGGAGGTTGGATGCGAACTGCTCGAAACCGACGCCTTCCAGTCGTTCCGGCTCACGCCGTTCCGGGGCGCCGCAGCCCAGCACAAGGGACTGGCAATCTTCCCGCGCCGGATAAACGGCGAATACGCCGCGATCGGCCGTCTCGATCATGAAAGTCTCTATTTCATGCGAACCACGGACCGGTTCACGTGGAACAATGGCCAGCGCATCATCCGGCCGACCTATCCGTGGGAGCTGATCCAGACCGGCAATTGCGGCTCCCCGATCGAGACCGAAGCCGGATGGCTTCTGCTGACCCACGGCGTTGGCGCAATGCGTCAGTACGCGCTTGGCGCCGCCCTGCTGGACCTGAACGACCCGACAAAAGTTCTGGCGCGCACGCCGAAGCCGATCCTGAAGCCCAGCGACGAGACGCGCGAAGGCTATGTCCCCAACGTGGTCTACACCTGCGGGGCCATGCTGGTCGGCAAGCGCCTGTTCATTCCCTATGGCGTAGCCGACAGCGCCGTCCGCTGCCTCTCTGTGGCGGTCGACGACCTGCTGGCTGAGATGGAGTGGAGCTAGCGAGCAGGTAGCCTGCGTTTCCAGTCCAGCATCACATGGATGGAATTCGCTGTGCTACCGCTCCACTCGACCTCCAGGCCTGCCCCCTCCATCGCAGCCTGGATTTCGTGACCGATAGAGGCAAGCGCTTCCTTCCCCTCGGCAACGGATGCATAACTGAACCACAAGCCATCCCCGTCGACCGCGCCTTCTGTGGTCTGTTCATTGTAGTGAGCCGCCCCGCGTATGACGCGGCCGGCCTCGCGCTCTGCTTCCATCTCGTCCCAGATTTCGACGGATGCACACGTACCACAGCAAGAGAAATCGTGGCGACAGACGATGCCGCTTGCCTCAAGCGTCTCGAAGGCAGCCTCGAGCCGGTCGAAGTCGGTCCGCGCTGGCCAGGACGCCTGTTCGGCGCGTACAGCTGATATCTCGGCCGCGAGAATGGCGTGCGCCTGCCTGAGCACGAAGGCCCGAGGGGCTCCTTCATCCTCGCCGCAGTCGATTGCGGACTCAAGAATATCGGCGTGCGCCCGAAATCCTGCCCGGACGCCGGGACGGATGACCTGCTTCAAAGCCTCGATGGCGGCGCGCTTCTTTTCGAAACCGAAAATGTCCACCGCCCCCGATCCCCTACTGGTGGTCGCGCAGGCCCAGCACCCGCTTGGCGACTACATTGAGGTTCACCTCTGATGTGCCGCCCTCGATAGAGTTGCCCTTCGCGCGGAGCATCGCGCGCGGCGCCATGAGTTCGGCGTTCGAGAAGCCCGGGCCTTCCCAGCCAAGACCCTGCAGGCCCAGCGCCTCGACCTGAAGTTCGGTCTTGGTCTGGTTCATCTTGGCGGCGGCGTACTTCACGATGGACGTCGCGGGGCCCACATCCGCGCCAGCCTTGGCCTGCTCGCCGCTGCGCGCAATCGTAAGGGCGAAGGCGTCGGCATACATCTCGGCCTTGATGATCCGCGAGCGCAGATCGGTATCCGCGAGCACGCCATTGCGAACGCCGACATACTTCTTGGCGACTTCCGGTAGCGTGAGCCCGGAATTGCGATCCGAGCCAAAGCCGGTCTTAGAGATGTTGATGCGCTCATACTGCAGAAGGCGTTTGGCGATGTCCCAGCCCTTGCCCGGCTGCGAAACCATCTGGTCCTTGGGCACCTTCAGGTCGGTCATGAAGGTCTCGCAGAAGGGCGAGGAGCCGGAAATCAGCAGGATCGGCTTCACCTCGACGCCGGGCGACTTCATGTCGAACAGGACGAACGAGATGCCCTCGTGCTTCTTCGTGAAGTCGGTGCGGACGAGGCAGAAAATCCAGTCGGCATGGTTGGCGTAGGACGTCCAGATTTTGGAGCCGTTGATCAGCCAGTGGTCGCCCTTGTCCTCGCACCTGGTCTGCAGGGAGGCGAGGTCAGACCCCGCGCCCGGCTCGGAATAGCCCTGGCACCAGCGGATCTTGCCCGCCGTGATCTCGGGAAGGAAGCGCATCTTCTGTTCTTCGCTGGCGTATTCCAGCAGCACTGGCCCCAGCATCCACAGACCGAACGAAGCGAGCGGAGCGCGGGCGTTGATGGCGCGCAGTTCCTGTTCGAGGACGAGGTTTTCGTCCTTGGAAAGGCCGCCGCCGCCGTACTTCTTCGGCCAGGTGGGGGCGGTCCAGCCCTTGGCGGCCATGCGCTCCAGCCACAGCTTGGATTCGGGGTTCACGAAGACCTGGTTCCGACCGCCCCAGATGACTTCGTCTTCCACCATCGGCGTGCGCATGGACGGCGGGCAGTTATCTTCCAGCCAGGCCCGGGTTTCCGCACGGAAGGTTTCAAGGTCCGCCAAGGCGATCTCCTTCGGTTGGCTGTCTCAGCCAGTTGGATTTTCGTCCCTCAGGGCTATCCACGGGCTGTCAAAGGGTCAAGCTATGGGTGGTCCGGCGGCCAGGCCATGCGGCGTCTTGGACCATGAGTGCGGCCGCACGCCGAACTCCCAGATGGCGAGGATCATGGCCAGCGACTGCAGGGGCCAGTAGACCGGGAGCCACAGCACAGCCGTTCTGGGAGCGGTGTGCGACCCGGCCGCCAGCGCCGCCGCAACGACACTGCCATAGCCCGTGCCCAGCAGGGCAAGGTACGGGGCGGCGACAGGCTCGAGGGTCAGCGCCGGAAGCATGACCAGACACATCACGATAGGTCCATGCAGCATTGAGGCGAGTAACGAGCCGGCCAGCACCAGCTGAAGCCCGAGAAACCTGGCCATGCCCAGATCGCGGACAGCCCGGAAGGGACTGCGCATGACGACCAGCCACGTCTGCAGGTGGCCCTTCTGCCAGCGCGTGCGTTGCGACAGCCAGATCTTCAGGTTCACCGGCGCCTCCTCCAGTGTTGGCTGCCGGATCATCGCCGCCCGGCCCCCTGCGCGTGCAAGCCGGATCCCGAGATCGGCGTCTTCGGTCACATTCCAGGGGTCCCAGCCGCCGACGTGATCGAGCCAGCTCCGCCGGATGTAGTTGCTGGTGCCGCCCAGAAGCATTGGCCATCCAAGGCGGGTCAGGAAAGGCAGCCACACGCCAAAGTGGATCGCATACTCGAGAGCGAACTGCCCAGCGATCCAGCTGTGGCGGCCATTGTGCGCCTTGAGCGGCGCCTGCACGACGGCAAGCTGCTCGCCACCCCGTGCAAATGCGGCCATGGCCTCGCGGGGCTGGCCGGGCGATGGAACGTCCTCAGCGTCGAATACAACGATGATGTCCCCGCGCGCGAACGCCATCCCGAAGTTCAGCGCCTTGGGTTTGGTGCGCGGCGCGCAGGGCGGGATCGGCAGGATCTCGAACCGGTCGGGCAGGTCGATCCCGCTCAGGGCGTGCAGCGTTTCGGCGTCATCGCCCTCGACCAGCAGTTTCACCTCCATACGGTGGGACGGATAGTCGAGCCGGCGCAGGGCCTCCACAAAGCTACCGACCACGCGGCCTTCGTGAAGCAGCGGAGCGAGCACGGTCAGGAAAGGCAGGTCCTCTCCGGCCATTTCCAGCGCGGGCTCGATGCGGCGGTCGAGCGCTGCTGCCAATGCGGAGGCAGTCCTGAGCAGAATGACCGCCGTGAAAAGGCCGAAGGCCAGCGTGGTGACCGTCAGCCCGAGCGCTTCTGGCCTGACCAGCCAGAGCATGGCGGCAGCGCCCAGCAGGGCCGCCGCCCCGACATGCTGGCCTGGCGACAGACGGGTCCGGGCGCTGAGATGCGGGTTGGCGTCGGAAAAGCCGGTCGCCGCCCTCGCCGTGGCCTGTGCGCTTTGCAGCCTGAGCTGGAACAGCAGTGCGCTGTCGAGCAGCGGCAGAACAATGTCGCCGCCCGTCGGCGGCCTGTCGCCGGATCCGTCCGCCCCCACAATGTCCCCCGCCGGTCCACAACCCGAGGGCAGTTTACCAAGTGGTTATCCACAGCGCGAATCGAATCTCGTCTGGCTGCACCTATTTTTGGGAGGCCGGGCGCCGCTTGCCTCCCGGCGAGGAGGGCGGCAGATCAGTCCGATGAATTTTTCGTCCGATACATCCGCGCCCGCACACCCCGAAATACTTCGGGCGATGGCTGCCGTGAGCACGAGCTTCGAGCCCAGCTATGGGGCGGATGCGCATTCCGCGCGGGCGCAGGCGGCGCTGGCAGAGATATTTGAAACCGATCTGGCCGCCTACTTCGTCTCCTCTGGCACGGCCGCCAATGCGCTGGCTCTCTCCATTCTCTGCCCCGCCACCAGCGCCATCGTCTGCCACGACGAAGCGCACATCGAACGAGACGAACGCGGGGCGGCCGAATTTTTCACAGGCGGGGGCAGGCTGGCGCTATTGCCCGGCGCGCATGCCAAGATAGATCCTGCAGCTCTCAGGGCGCGTCTCGCGCGTGGGCAGCCTGCTTCCGTCCACGAAACGCCCATCGCCGCCCTTTCGCTTTCAAATCTTACAGAGAGCGGTGCTGCCTACACGCCTGCCCAGGTTGCGGCGCTGGCGGACGTTGCCCATGACGCAGGGCTGACCGTTCACATGGACGGCGCACGCTTCGCAAACGCGATGGTCGCGTGCGGGGCATCGGCCGCCGACCTCAGCTGGAAGTCGGGCGTCGACGTTCTGAGCTTCGGGGCCACCAAGAACGGGGCGGCTGGCTGTGAAGCCGTCATCCTGTTTGGCGATATGCGGGAACGGCTAGCCGAGCTGCGGATCCGGGCCAAGCGCTCCGGGCACATGCCTCCAAAGGCCCGGTATCTGGCGGCCCAGATGACCGCCTACCTCAGGGACGGCCTGTGGCTCGACCTGGCAGGCCGGGCGAATGCCGCGGCCCGCTCGCTCGCCGGCGTGCTGGTCGCTGCCGGGATCACCCTCCGCCATCCAGTCGATGGCAATGAGGTGTTTGCCGACCTCGATCCAGCTGTTGCGGACCGTCTCAAAGCGGCCGGCGCCGCCTTCCATCAATGGCCAGACGGATCCTACCGCCTTGTCTGTTCATGGGTCACGGCCGAGGCTGATATCGCCCGGTTTGCCGAGCTTCTGGCACAGACCTGACTTCGATCCCGTCCGGAATCCCAAGAGTTTGACGTCGCCGGTTAGCGAATTATCGACCGAATTCGGCGATGCTCCAATCAGGCGAACCGTCTTCCCTCCCTCCGTGCGCAGGGAAGAGGACGGTATCGGGGGATCGGGAGCCTTTATGCGTCTGCCGCGGTGGCGTGACTTCGTCTTTGGACCCATGACACCCCCAACCGTCGTTGCGGAGGTTGAGGCCGCGCAGCAACAGCGCTTTCACGCCCAGGCTCCTCTCGCGGCATTCTTTACCCTCCTGACCTGTCTGGTGCTTCTGGCGGCCTATTGGGGCGATGAGGCGCTATCGGTCGTCGGAATTTCGGCGACGACCGGCGGCGCCCTTGCGCTTAGCCGCATTCGCGCCGCCGGGGCCGCCAGCACCGGAGACGTCACGGTGCGGACATCCTGGATCACGCGGCACACCCTCATTTCCGGCTTCGCCTGGGGCGGCCTGATCACACTGCTGGCGGCATCCAGCGGGCGTGAGCATGATCTGCTCCTGGGCGTGCTGGCTGCCAGCGTCCTTTGCATCGGGGCCTACCTGCACTCGGCGGTCCCCGGAGCTTCCCTTGCATTCTCTCTGATCGTCCTTGCTGGCGCGGTGGCTGGGCTCACGCTCGGCGGCCGGCCATTTGTGATCGAGGCAGCTGTGCTGCTCGCGGGATGCGTGGCGGCCACCCGGTTCTTTACCCAGCTCAATACGGCGAACCTGATCCGCGAGCATCAGTCGGCCGCCGAGATTCGTGAGTCCGAAGCGACGATCCGGATCCTGCTCAAGGATTTCGAGTCCCATTCGTCCGACTGGCTGTGGCGAACCGATGACGAAGGGCGTGTGCTGGCTCCGTCGGACCGCTTTGCGCAGGCTGCTTTCATTTCCCGCGATGACCTGCAGAACGCCAGCTTTGCGGCGCTGTTCCTGGCGGACTCCGCAAGGGAACTGGAAGATGCGATGCGAAACCGCCGCAGCTTCCGCGATCTTATACTCCGCGCCTCGGCAGGCGATGAAGAGCGCTGGTGGTCCCTCAGTGGCCAACCGGGTCCCGACGGCGGCTATCGCGGCGTATGCTCCGATATCACGCTTCACCGCACCACAGAGGCGCGCCTTGCGCATGTCCGCGACTACGACGGCGTGACGGGTCTGCCGAACCGCAACATGCTGGTGCGCGAGCTGGCGGACGCGGAAGAACTGTCGCGCCAGACCGGAGAGGTCTTTGCGCTGTACTATGTCGATCTCGACAACTTCAAGTCGATCAACGACATGCAGGGACACGCAGCGGGCGACGCCTTCCTGCAGGCGATCGGGCAGGTGCTGGGTGATGCGGTTGGTGAAGGCGCGTATGTGTCGCGCCTCGGCGGAGACGAGTTCGCGATCCTTGTGCGGGACACCAGCCGCGAGGAGGCGCAGACGGTCGCCGAAGTCATCGTGGACTCCCTTCTTGCGCCTGTATCGATCGGTGGCCGCCAGCTGATGGTGTCTGGCAGCGTCGGTGTGGCGGTGGGCCCGGCCGACGGACCTGATCCCGCAGCGATGATGAAGAACGCCGAGCTTGCGCTCTACCGGGCCAAGGCGTTCGGTCGCGGCAATGCCTGCTTCTTCGAAGCCGAGATGGACGTGAATGCGCGCTGGAAGGCGGACCTCGAGTCCGATCTGCGCGCTGCTCTCGTGAACGATGCGATGGATGTGTACTTCCAGCCACTCATCCACACCGGGACCGGGGAAGTGAACGGGTACGAGACCCTGCTGCGCTGGAACCGGCCCCGTCATGGCCTCGTGTCTCCGGCCGTCTTCATTGCCTGTGCGGAAGAAACCGGCATCATCATCCCGCTCGGCGAATGGGTCATCCGCAAGGCGATTTCGGAAGCGGCGCTCTGGGCAAATGAAGTGCCAGTGGCGATCAACCTCTCGCCAACCCAGCTGGCGAACCCTTCGCTGCTGTCTACGGTCATCAGCGCACTGGCGGCATCCGGGCTTGACCCTGCACGGCTCGAGATCGAGATCACCGAATCTGTACTGATGAGCGAGACCGAGCAGAACCTGCGCGTCCTTCATGCCCTGAGAGATATCGGAGCGCGCATCTCGCTGGACGATTTCGGAACCGGCTACTCGTCACTGGCCTATCTGGACGCCTTCCCGTTCTCGAAGATCAAGATCGACCAGAAGTTCGTGCGCGATATCGGCTCCAACCCGGCCAACCAGGCCATCGTCAGGGCGGTCATCGCGCTGGCGTCCGACCTCGGCATGGCGGTGACCGCCGAAGGTGTCGAGAACGAGCAGCAGGCCGCTATCCTGGCCAGCCTGGGCGCCACGCAGGTGCAGGGTTTCCTCTACAGCCGACCGATGCCTGCAAGCGAGATCGAGCAGCGGCCGTCGGCAACGCGGCCGACCGGTGAAGTTGTGCCGCTGGCGCGCGCTTCAGGCTTCTGAACGGTTCAGCGGTACTCGATCGACTTGCCGGACTTGGTAACCTTGTTGCAGGGCGTCTTGCGGACCCCTGCCTCCCAGCGGCATTGCTGCTGGGACCCGTTGGTGAGTGTCTCGACGGCGATACCCTGACGTTTGCCGTTGACGTAGGGCCCCTCATAGCGGGAGCCGTCGCTGGCAATGACGACCGCCTGACCATTCAGCACGCCATTGTCCCACTCGCCGTCAAAGGATCCGTTCGGCCCGGTATCCATCGCCTTCCCGTGGGGCCGGTACTCCCGGAAGTGTCCGACGATCCGGCGTCCATTGGAGAAGGTCAGCGTCCCCGGCCCCGACTGCTCGCCCTTGCTGAAGGTTCCTTCGAACACCCGGCCATCGCGGAACGTCACAACGCCGTCGCCGTCGCGCTGGTCCGCCTTGAACCCGCCGTCGTACGTGTACGATCCATCGGTGAAGGCGAGGCGGCCCTTGCCCTCACGAATGTCGTTCGTCCATGCGCCGGAGTAGCTCCATGTCCCGTCGCCGGGCGTGAAGGTGCCTTCGCCAACGCGGCGGTCTGCTTTCCACGCGCCGATATACTTCGAGCCGTCGGCGTAGGTCATTGTCCCGACGCCGTCGCGCAGCCCGTTCTGGAAACCGCCGTCATAGACGGATTTGTCCGGGTAGCTCATCCGCCCCTGGCCCTCCCGCACGCCGGCGACGAACTGCCCCTTGTAGGTCTGTCCGCCAGCAAGCGTCTCGGTCGCCGTTCCATCGGCCTTGTCGTCCCGGAACAGCCCCTCAATCCGATAGCCGCTGCTGCAGGCATAAACGCCCTGGCCGTTGCGCTTTCCGGCGGAGTAGGACCCGCTGTATGTGCAACCGTTGCCGAGGGTTTCCGCGCCCTGGCCTTCGCGGCGGAAGTCGAGATCGACGCTGGCGACATCCTTGACGCCACCCTTTTCTGCGCAGGCACACGCGTAGGTCTCCGAAACTGCGACAGCGCCGGTGTCGACGAGGCCCAGGCTGCGCGCGAGGCCGGTGTCTTCGCCGCTGCGCATGCAGGTGAAGGTCACGCCGGAGATCGCCGCGACGCCCGCGCTGGTGGACCTGTTGAGGAACGAGAGCTGCACGTTGGACCCGTCACATCCGGGCGCTGCGGCCGCGCGCCATTCGACTGTCCGGCCGTCGCTCCAGGACAGGGCGCCGGTCCGGTCCGACGGGGATGCGGGCGCCTGTGCCGAGGCAAACCCCGTGACGGCGGCGGCGGCGACAACGATGGCGAGAGTGATGGCGCGGATCATTGCGAGTCCCGGAACTGCAGGCTGTTCGCCAGACCTAACCGGCTAACCGCTGAATAGTCGCAGAAATATGGCGCAGGCTGGACATGGAAACGGCCCTGACATCGTCAGGGCCGCATCCGGGTGTTCTACGTGAAATTGGCCAGGCTGCCTACTGCGGGGCGGCCGGAGCGGGTGCAGCCGGAGCAGGGGCCGCCGGTGCAGCCGGTGCGGGAGCAGGAGCTGCGCCCTGCGCCGGAGCGGGGGCCGGAGCGGCGGCGCCATCGGCCGGAACAGCGCCTTCAGCGGGAACTGTTCCGTCGGCCGGAACTTCGCCCTCGACCGGCGCGGCAGCTTCAACCGCCTGCGGCGGCAGCGGAGCCGGATAGTCGAGCTGTGCGCCGCTGGTTTGGGTTTTCAGGAACGCCATCAGGTTGATGCGGTCCTGCTGCTTTTTAAGACCGACGAAGTTCATGGCCGTACCCGGCACCATCGCCTTCGGGCGCTCGAGGAAGTGGTCGAGCTTGGCGTAGTCCCAGACGCCTTCCTGGGCAGCCATGTCTTCGGAGTATTTGAAGCTGGTCATCGTGGCGATATCGCGCCCCATCAGGCCCCAGAGCGGCGGACCCTGGAGGTTGCCGCCGCTGGCTTCGATCGTGTGGCACTGGTGGCACTTCACGGCGACCGCCTCGCCGGCCGCAGCGTCGGCAGCTGCCAGCAGCACGCCATAGTCAACGGGGCCTTCCTCGACGACTGCACCGCCAGCTTCGGGGGCGTCAGGAACGGCGATATCGTATCCGGGTTTTTCGTGATGCGTCGTGTGAAAGAAGGCGTGCGAGGCCTCATTGAGGCCGATCACTGCCAGACCGGTCGCCAGGATCGTGAACGCGATCTTGTTGACGTAAAGTCCACCGCTCATGACCTGATCCCTGCTTCCGGCCCCGGAATCGCCCCCGAGGGCCACATACCCTGAAAGTCGAGGCTTTCTGACATGCATCGGGGGGCTGCGGCAAGGCATACCCGACGGGCGAAACGACGCACGAAATCACCCGGGAGTTGCAGGTCCGGCGATAGCGGTGGATAGAAGCGCCATGACCGGCAGGATCGCATTTCAGGGCGAATTGGGCGCCAATTCCCATATCGCGTGTCTGGACACGTATCCCGGGCTGTCGCCGCTGCCTTGCGCAACGTTCGAGGATGCTTTTGCTGCGGCGGCGTCTGGCGAGGCGGATCTGGCCATGATCCCGGTCGAAAACACGATTGCGGGCCGCGTGGCCGATATCCACCACCTCCTGCCAACGTCGCCCCTGTCCATCGTGGCCGAACACTTCATGCCGATCCGGTTCCAGCTGATGGCCCTGCCGGGCGCCAGACTGGAGGCTATCAAGGCCGCCCACAGCCACATCATGGGGCTGGGCCAGTGCCGCAGGTTTCTTCGCGAGCGCGGCATCCGCGCGGTCACGTCGGCGGATACCGCCGGCGCGGCCAGGGAAGTGAAGGAACTGGGCGATCCGACCCAGGCCGCGATCGCACCGCGCCTGGCCGCCGAAGTCTATGGTCTCGATATCCTCGCCGAGAACATCGAGGACGCCGCCCACAACACCACCCGGTTCGTCATCATGAGCCGCGAGGCCCTGATGCCCGACCGGGGCGACGAAAAGTGGGTGACCGCTTTCGTGTTCAAGGTCCGAAACGTTCCCTCCGCGCTCTACAAGGCGATGGGTGGTTTCGCCACGAATGGCGTCAACATGACCAAGCTGGAAAGCTACCAGATCGGCGGAACCTTCACCGCGACGCAGTTCTACGCCGAGGTCGAAGGGCATCCGGACGATCCCGCCCTCCAGCGCGCCCTCGATGAGTTGGGCTTCTTCTCCACCGAGGTCCGGCATCTGGGCGTCTTCGCAGCGCATCCCTACCGCCGTCAGGCCGCTGCGATGGCCGGACACTAGTCGCAGCAGGCCCGACGCCTCATTGCAGCCAGACGCCCGCCACCTTTCCGAACGCATTCGCGTCTCGCGCTAAACATTTGTTGCCTTGAGGCAACGGCGGACATGTGCGTGCACGTCTGGCGCCCCAATCCGGTGTGAGTGGGGATCGGCCGCCCCCATCTGCCGTTGTGCTGGTGGGCGTGATCAACAACGCCCGGGCAGGCCGAAGAGCCCGCTCGCTCCCCAAAAATCAGAAGGACCTCCCCCATGAAACTCAATTCAGTACTGGCCTTGGCGATCGCTGCGGCGGGCCTGACCATGGCCGTCGCGCCGGCTCAGGCCCAGGAGACCGGGCTCTACGTCAACGGCGGCGTCACGCACTTCTCGGCGGATACCGTGGACCTCGCCGGCATCACGGGCCGCGTAGGCTACAACTTCACGCCGTATGTCGGGGTCGAGGGCGAGGCTACCGTTGGCGTGATTGACGACGGCAATGTCGAACTCGACAAGGAGGCCGCATTGTTCGGCGTCGCCCGCTGGCCGGTGGGCGAGCGCATTGATCTCTTCGCCCGCGCTGGCGTCTCGCATGTAGATGTAACCGGCGGCGAAGACGAAGGCTTTGCCTTCGGTCTTGGCGGCAATTACTGGTTCACGCCGGTTGACGGTATCCGCGCCGACATCACCCGCCACAATGTCGATGACGCTGGCGGTGATGTGGACGCATTCTCGGTCAGCTATGCCCGCCGCTTCTAGGTAGCCTTCGCGATATGATCCCGGTGTTTGGCCTGCTTGATCCGCTCGACGAGCAGGCCTTCGCCGGGGCTTTCGCAATCTATCGCGACCAGATTGAACCGTCCGAGCAAAAGACAGAGGCAGAGATCAGAGCTCTGCTCAGCCGTCGTGACTACCGGTTCGTCATCGCCCGTGAAGACGGACGTGTGACCGCCCTTGCCCTCGCCTTTGTGCCGCCCAGGGATAGCTTCCTGCTGATCGAGTATGTCGCCGTGTCTGCCGACAGGCAGGGCGGAGGTCTGGGTTCGAAGTTGTTTTCCCTGCTTGTCGAAACCCTCGCCCAGGATCGGATCGCGCTGCTTGAGGTGGACGCACCGCGATCTGGTGCTGGCGCCGAACAGCGCAACCGGCGCCTCGCCTTCTACGCCCGTCTCGGCTGCCGCATCGTCGAAGGCGTCGCCTACCAGCTGCCGCTCAGTCATTTCGGGACGCCGCCGCCTATGGTCCTGCTGGCCCATGCGCCAGCGACAGTCCGGGCGATCCCGCGCGGGCGCCTGATCCGCTGGCTGCGGACAATCTACACGGATGTCTACGCCCAGCCGGGCGACGACCACCGAATTGCAGCCATGTCGGACGGAGAGGGCGACGCGGCGCGTCTCGTCGCCATTTAGCCGACCTTCCCAGACCTCGCGCCCCGCTGACGCTCAGCCAGGTGGGCGCTTGTTTATCCGCGTCACGACTCAAAGCGTGGCGTCATGGCGCCGCGTGACCGTTCAATCAGCCGCAACCGCCGGACGCCCGCGCAGCGCAAGCACGAGAAAGACAAGCGCAAGCGTCAGTGTCACGGGGCTGGCGTAGTGCTCGGGAGGGTGATGGCCGTTTGTCGCTCCCTTCAGGAACCATCCATCGATAGCCATCAGCCCCCGCGCAACGATCACCGCAAGAAGTCCAAGAGGAACGAGCGTCCGATAGCGCAGTCCGATTACAAACAGCAGTAAGGCGAAAGGGATCTGCACCGCACCGAACCAGGCAAAGACAGCGACAATCGTCGACCCTGACGTGGTCAGATCTATTCCCGCAATCACGCCGGCGCCGCCGTCGGGAAGGAAGAAGTGTATGCAGCCCGGTACGAATTCCAGCAGCCCGACCAGCATCAGAAACCACGCCGATACGGTCGCGCCGCGGTACTCGTTGTTTGTACTGGGCGGAAACAGCGACATCGCCGACTCCTTTGTTTTGCGGGTGCGCCGTCGAATGCCTGATGCTTCGCTGTGTCTCGAACTCCCGCAGGAGAGAGCCGACAGGGATGGCTCGAGTGTCCGCCTCAGCCGCCCGTGCGCGCCAGGATACCTTCGATCATCCGCACCACGTCAGCCGGACAGTCTTCCTGCAGGAAGTGGCCGCCCGAAAGTGTCTCGTGCGGCTGTCCGTTCGCTCCCGGTACGCGCGTATGAAACTGGACGTCGCCGCCCTTCGTCACCGGATCGTTGTCGCTGAACGCAGTCACGACAGGCTTGCTGAAGGTTCCCAGCACGCCCCATGCGGCAATGTTTTCGGCGACCGAACCGTGCTGCGGCGTGATCGGCACCAGGGTTGGAAACTGCCGCGCACCCTCCTTGAAGGATTCGTCCGGGAACGGCGCGTCGTAGGCAAGGACTTCTGCATCACTGAGTCCGCGGCTGGTCCCGCGGCTGACGATCATCCCGACAGGAAACACCGGTGTGGACTGGCTGAAGGTAAGCCACGCCTGGAAGCCTTCGCTGACCCCCGTTCCAACCGGCAGTCCGGTATTGGCGATAACAAGTCCAGCAAAGCGCTCTGGAAACGCCGCCACCAGCCTCAGCCCGATCAGCCCGCCCCAGTCCTGACAGAACAGGGTGACGTCCCTGAGATCGAGTGATTTCAGCCACTGGCTCATCCACGCGACATGACGTTCGTAGGTATAGTCCGAACGTGCGGCCGGTTTGTCCGATCTCCCAAAGCCGATCAGATCCGGCGCAATCACACGCCGCCCTGCCGCCACCAGCGGCGGGATGATCTTGCGGTACAGGTAGGACCAGCTCGGCTCGCCATGCATGAGCAGAACAGTGCGCCCATCGCGCGGCCCTTCGTCGTAGTAAGCGAGGCGGAGCTGATCGCCCGCTGCGTCTGTTATCATCGCATACTGAGGTTTGAACGGCCAATCCTCGAGACCCTCGAAGCGATCATCCGGCGTTCTCAATATCTGCATGACGAACCCTCAGCATCGACACCCTCGCGTGTCGAGTTATTGGCACGTTAGATGTCATTAGTTGCGGGCGCGGTCAATGCCGGGCGCAGCAGCTCGGGCGGATTTGGGCGCCCCGGATATGCTGGACGGCTTCGCCCTTCCGGCTCTGCAAAATGCCGCTCCGCTAAGGCGGCTCGGGTGGGGGGTGGCGACGGGTACAGGGATGCGAGGCGCCAGCGATCCCTGTGCCTCGGGCAGCCACTGCCGCTGCATGTCGCTTGCCGGCCGCGTAGGGCCGTCCGGTTCTGCAAGGAAAGCTGCGCTCAGCCGCGTTCGACCCACGCTTTCAGGACATGGTGAGCGATGGCGAAGGGAGGCGGTGCGAAGCTGTCGGGGTGGTTGCGCGCCAGCATCGCGCGGGCCTCGTTCCGGGTAAACCAGCGTGCGTCTTCAAGCTCGTGTGCGTCGACGCTGATGTCGCCTTCGGCCGCTTCCACCAGCAGGCCGATCATCAGCGAGGACGGGAAGGGCCAGGGCTGGCCGAACAGGTATTCCACCTTGCCGGTCGAGCGGATGCCGGCTTCCTCGAACAGCTCGCGCTCGCCCGCCTGCTCAAAGGTTTCGCCCGGCTCCACGAAGCCCGCGAGACACGACCAGAACCCCGGCGCCCACGCGGCCTGACGGCCCATCAGGCACATGTCGCCGCGATAGCCCAGCATGATGGCGACCGGATCGACGCGTGGAAAATGCTCGGCCTTGCAATCCGGGCAGACCGACTTCCAGCCCGCATCAGCGATAGCGGTCTTCTCGCCGCAATTGCTGCAATACCCATGACGCCGGCGCCACTCGAACAGCGCCCGCGCCGTCGCCGCCAGTCCGGAGTCGAACGCGTTCATCATTGAGGCGGACGCCCGAAAATCCTGAAACTCGCCAAGTCCCGCGATGGGCGACGCCGCCAGACTGAAGCTCTCGGGAACCTCGAGCGCAAACATCGGCTCGTTGCGATCGTTCAGACCCAGAAACAGCTGCTGCGCGCGCGGCGACAGCATCGTCGCCTGCGGTCCCAGCCAGAGCAGGGCGGCAGGCGGTCCGGTCAGCGGATCGCCGACGCGCGGCGGCGGGCGGAAGTCGCCGCCTTCGACCAGCGGCTGGCCAAGTTTCATCAGCATGATGCGCGCGCCATCCCACTCGATCGCGCTTTTCAGCCAGGCCGGATCGCGCCGGAAATGCGCGGCGCGGTCCACGCCGAAATCCGCAAGCGGAATGGCGCCGGGTACAACCAGACGTGACATGTCAGATCTTCACCACGTTCTTCTGGAAGGCGCTGATCGCCCGCTGGGCGCTCATGACGCCGTAGATCACGAAGGCCAGGATCGCGAAACAGATCCAGATGAAACCGAACGCCACAATGATCTCCACCGCATCATCGTTCGGGAACACGCCCATGCTCTTCGCGACCAGGAAGGCGCCGACAAAAACGGCATAGAGAATGGCGGAGGATGTCACATAGCTCTTGAAGGCGCGTCCGGGCGGGCGCTTTCGCAGATAGTAGCGGATCGGGAAAACCAGCGCGCCATAAAAGGCGACCAGTGCGATCACCAGGAGTGCAAGACCGATGTTGTCTTCATCCGTCGCATAGCTCGGGTCCCACAATCCCCCATCAAGCGCCCACCACAGCAGGGTCAGCAGGAATGGCAGGAAGTAGACGCAGTCGATCCACTTGAACGGCAGGATGTCGCGAGCTTCGGCAGCCTTCTTCTGCCTGGCGTTCAGCTTGGGCATATAGTCGGACAGCTTTGGCGCCGCCTTGCCACTCTCCCGCTGGCGCGGGGGAGCCGGCTGAGGTTGTATCTTCGGAGGCTCGCGCCATCCCGGAGCGGCAGGTTCTGCCCGGACAGCGGGCTCGATCGCTTCCGGCGCCCCGAAGGCGTCTGCAGATGAAGCTTCAGCCGAAGGCTGAGCGGGCGCCGGGGCAGGGGAGGGACGGGGGGCCTCGGCCCTTGAGGCGGCGACAGGAACTTCGCCCTCCAGCCCGCCATCCGATTTCTCCGCCAGCAGCGTCAGGTGCCGAACGATGGTGTCGATCTTGGAGACCGGGTCCGGGAAGGCCTGGATCCAGTTGCGGTCGGCCAGTTCGTAGAGGTAGGCGCCCTTGGGCTTGGTGTCCTCGATCAGGATCGGAACCACCGCCTTGCCGAGATCGTCGGCGATGGCGAGTTCCTTCTTGAGCTGGCGGGAGGCGTTGCATTCCTCCGAGAAGAAAATGACCAGCATGTCCGAGCCGGTCAGCGCCTCGACGATGGTTTCGCGCCAGTCGGCGCCGCCCTCGATCTCGGCGTCGTACCAGACGCCGACCCCGTTGGCCTCCAGCTTGCGGACAACCTGAGCCACCAGCTCGCGGTCTGTGCGCCGGTAGCTGATGAACATATCGTATTTCATGTGTGTCCCGGCGTCGCGCGTCCCAGCTGCTGAGTCTAACCGAGCCTGAGACGGCGGGAAACTGGTTAATGGAGCCCCGGCGACAGGGCGTCTTGCCAAGCCGGGTCCGGATCGCGATATAGGCGGGGCAGGCTGGCGCGGACGAGCGCCTCGCCAACCCGGTCAGGACCGGAAGGTAGCAGCCGTAACGAGTTTCCGTTCGGGTCGCGCCAGTCTGTACCTCGAGCCCTGTTATCCCCCGCAAAATCGCCAGTTGTGGATGTGCGGGTCGGCCGGCAGCCTGTTCGGCTGCTTCCGGCTTTGCGACTCTGCTCTGGCTGGGCCATATAAAGGGCATGGCGAAGACCCCACCCCAGCCCCCTGCCGACGATCCGGATACCGGTCCGGACGACCAGACCCTGTCCATGTTCGGCGACACGCCGTCTGACGGCGCCAGCCGTGATTCGGGCAGGACGGGCGCCTATCAGGTCCTCGCTCGCAAATACCGGCCCCGCACATTCGAGGATCTGGTTGGCCAGGAGGCCATGGTCCGGACGCTGACCAACGCCTTCCGAACCGGTCGCATCGCCCACGCCTTCATGCTCACCGGCGTTCGCGGCGTCGGCAAGACAACCACCGCCCGCCTGCTGGCGCGCTCCCTCAACTATGAAACGGCCAGCTTGAAGGGGCCGTCCATCATGCTGGACCCTCCCGGGGTCCACTGCGCCTCGATCATGGCCTCGCAGCACCCGGACGTTCTGGAGCTCGATGCGGCGTCCCACAATGGCGTCGAGAACATGCGCGACCTGTTGTCGGGCGCCCGGTATGCGCCGGTCTCGGCGCGCTACAAGGTCTACATCATCGACGAAGTCCACATGCTGTCGACGCCGGCGTTCAACGCGCTGCTGAAGACGCTGGAAGAACCGCCGCCGCATGTGAAGTTCATCTTCGCCACAACCGAGATCCGCAAGGTTCCGGTCACTGTTCTGTCGCGCTGCCAGCGCTTCAACCTGCAGCGTTTCACGACCGACGCGCTCGCGGAGCATCTGGCGAATATCTGCGCAAAGGAGAAGGTCGCCGTGGCGCCGGATGCGCTGGCGCTGATCGCACGCGCCGCTGAAGGCTCGGCCCGCGATGGCCTGTCCATCCTCGACCAGGCCATGGTGCAAAGCTCCGGCGGCGGCGAGATCAGCGGCGAGATTGTCCGCGACATGCTGGGCCTTGCCGATCGGTCGCGCATTCTGGACCTCTTGGAGAAGGCCGTGGGCGGCGAGCACCGCGCCGCCCTGACCGAGGCCGAGGCGCTGCTGACGGCAGGGGCCGACCCCGCAGTGCTCGTCAAGGACCTGATGGATGCGATGACCGAAGTCTCGCGTGCGCAGGCGCTGGGCGACGCCTATTCCTATGCCGGCCCGCCGGACTGGGCGGCGCGCACGCGCGCCATGGCGGCGCGACTGTCGCCCGCCCAGGCTGCGCGCATGTGGCGGCTGCTTCTCCAGGGCTTCGAGGATTGCGGTCGTGCGCCCGATCCGTCGGCTGCTGCGGGTATGGTGGTGTTGCGCCTCGCCGCCGCCGCCGCGCTCCCGCCTCCGGAAGACGCCGCCCGCTATTTGCAGGGCCAGCGCACCGGAGCCTCTGCGGCGGGCGCCTCCGCACCCGGCTCATCCGCCCCGCCCCCGCGCGAGAGCGCAGGGCCCGTCGCCACCTACACGCAGGGAGCCCTCGCGCAGGCCGCCCAGCCTCATCCGGAGGTTCACCCCGGCGTTCACCTTGCTTCGCTGCGGGACGTGCTGAGCGAGCTGGACGCACGCCGCAACATCGATCTCAAATGGCTGATCGAGCGCTATGTCCGCCCGGCCGAGATCGACTACGGCCATTTCCGCTATACGGCTGCCCCCGGCGCTCCTGCAGATCTCTCCTTCAAGATCAAGCTGTGGCTGGAGACGGTCACCGGCGTCGAGTGGGAAGTGCTGCAGGCGAATGACGGCGCAGCCGAAAGCCCTGCCGAGCTCCGCAAGCGCCGCAAGCAGGAGAAGCTCGACTCGGCCACCTCGCATCCGCGCATCGCCGAGGCGCTGAAGCTGTTTCCCGGCGCCCGCGTGGTCAGCGTCGAGGCGCCCGGCGACGACGATCTGCAGGATGAACTTCCCGCCGCCTCGAACGTGATACATGTCGAATTCGGCGGCGCGCGAAGCCCGGCGGCCCCCGCGCCCGTCAGTTTCGGGCCGATCCTGGAATCGGCCGATCCGGAAGAGGATGACGAGTGATGAACCTCGCCGACATCATGCGCCAGGCGCAGGAGATGCAGAAGAAGCTGGAGGAGGTTCAGGCCCGGCTTGAAGCGACTGTCTCCGAGGGCTCGGCAGGGGCCGGCCTCGTCAAGGTGCGGCTGCGCGGCAAGGGTGAACTCGACGGCGTCACCATCGACCCCAGCCTGCTGCTGCCGGGCGAGAAGGAAATCCTCGAAGACCTCCTGAAAGCGGCGCACGCCGACGCCCGCCGCAAGCTGGACGCCGCCACCGAAGACGCCATGAAATCCGCGACCGGCGGCCTCGGCGGCATGATGCCGGGCTTCAAGCTGCCGTTTTGAGCCGGCTGGTCTCCGGACCTACCTCCGAACCCGCGCCGACACGCCCCACGCCAGCGGATGCGACCTGAACGTGTCATACCCGATGAACCCATACCCTGAGACCGCGTAGTCGCTGTTGGTGAGATTGCGGCCCCAAAGCGCGAGTTCCAGTCCGCGTGCATCGAGGTGATAGCGCAGCGCAGCATCCAGCCCCCCATAGGCAGACTGCCGCCGGTCCTGCCGTCCCTCGGCGTCGAGGAAATAGCCGCTCTCGGCCTTGCCGGACAGTTCAACAGCGAGACGGCGCTCCCCGCTCAGCGGCCACTCCTGGCGGACCGAGAGCGTGCCGGAAACCTCGGACGCAAACGGCATCGGCTTGCCATTGAAGGTCGCGGCGTTGGCGGAGCCCGACGCATCGGCGCCCTGGCTGATCTCGGTATCGAGGAGGACGAGGCCTGCCGAGATGTCGAGCCCCCGCATCGGGGCCCAGTCGAGCGACACGTCAGCTCCATAGGCGCGCGCGCTGTCGAGGTTGGCCAGCGAGTTGGAGGTAATCGAGCCGCCGCCCGGCAGAGGGAAGAACACGAAGATGCGCGCCTGCGGGTCCTGATAGTCCTGATGGAACAGCGCCGCATCGAGGGCGAGCGTATCGCCCAGCCGCCATTTCAGCCCGGTCTCGAAGGCGTCGACCGTTTCGGCGCCGAACAGCCCCTCGTCCTGGAAGTGGGTGGCGTTGTTCTGCACCTCGCCATTGAAGCCGCCGGATTTGTAGCCGCTGTTGTAGGCGGCGTAGATCATCGCGCTGTCCGTCAGGCTGTAGCGTAGCGCGGCGTTAGCGGTAATGTGGTCGTCCTCTATGACGTTCTCGCCAATCGCCAGACCCAGCCCGGAGCGATTGTTGAAGGCGCGCCTACCGTCAGCATAGACATGGCGGCCCCAGCCGCGCCCATCGATGGTCTCGGAGGTGAAACGCGCGCCCAGCGTTAGCGTGAGGCGCTCCGTCAGGTCGATGTCGTTTTGGGTATAGAGAGCCGCCGCCTCGCGTGCCTGCGTGATGTGGGTCAGCAGGGTGACGGCAGGTGTTGTCGAGGCCGGCGACGGCCCGACCCGGCCGGGCGCACCGGGATAGGTACAGGTCCCTGCCAGCGTCGCCGCATTGAGAACGCCGCACCAGATCAGATAGTCCTGCGAGAAATCATCGGCGGAGAGCGACAGCCCCACCAGCGTCCGTCCCGTCAGGGCTTCGCCGAAAGTCCAGTCCGTGCGCGCGTCGATATCCTGGCTGACCTGGAGATAGTCGCGGTCATACGAGAGGTTGGCGGAGGCGGCGGGCAGACCGTCGAAGTCGAACCCATACTGCTGGTTGTACCCCTCGATGGCTGTCAGGGCGTTGAGCGTCCAGCCGCCACGCGTCGCGGCGATCTCGAAGGCGCCGCCAAAGAACTCGTTGTCCTTGTCCTGCAGACCATCGGCGCCAACCGAGATCTGGTGATCGCCAACCGAAAGGCCCGAGTTGCGCGGGGCGGGGTTGATGCCGTTGTCTTCCTCATAGTGGACGCGTGCGGTGAAGCGCGTCGCATCATCGGCGTCGAAGGCAAGCGAGCCGCGTACACCGAACTCGTCGCGCACACCGCCCGCGTCTTCCGGCCCGCCGACATTTTCCAGCGCGGCGTCTTCCCGAAGATAACGGCCAGCAATCCGCCCGCTGAGTTTGTCGCTGATTGGCCCGCCGATGGCGCCATCCGCATCGATGCGGTTGAAGCGCCCGATGGAGAGCCCCGCAGTGGCCGAAAGCTCATCGCCCGGACGCCGGCTGAGGAAGTGGATCGAGCCGCTGGACGCATTGCGGCCGTAGAGCGTGCCCTGCGGTCCCTTCAGCACCTCGACCCGGTCGAGGTCGTAGGTCAGCTGGCTCGTCTGCACGTTCGTGGCGAGATAGACGCCGTCGACATAGACAGCGGCGGCTCCCGGGGTGAGCGCCTGGTGATCCACAGCCCCAAGTCCCCGGATCTGGAAGGCCGTCTGCGCCCCGTTGGCGAGGGCGGCCTGAAGGCCCGCGACGCGCCGGACAAGGTCCTCGCCGCTGTCCGCCCCCGAGAGATTTTCTGCGGTGACCACGGCGACGCTGCCGGGCGCGGCGGCGGCGGCTTCAGGCCAGCGGCTTGCGGTGACGACGACGGTTTCGCGGGCGGGCGGCGTTTCGGCCTGCGCGACGGCGGGGACCGCGGCCGCGGCTGCGAGTGCGGCGAGGCTGATACGGGTACGCATTGGGGCTGCCTGTCTTCTTGAACGCACGCCAGTTGCCGGCGCGCGGGAGACCTAGACCGGCTTTTTGCATCAAGCGAGCCCAAAGCGATCACAATGCAGCACAAATCACCTGTACGGAGCGTTTCGGAATGCCGATACGGGGCAGATCATGCCCTTTACGCAAGGTGCGACCGGTCTCCCCGGGCAATTTGCTCCAGGGCGCCCCGCCGCATCCGGGCTTGATGAATCGGCGGGTTCCCGTCATCGAGAACGCAACGCCAGCTGCCCGATAACCGGATCGGCTGGCCCAGACAACCCGAACCGGAGAGCCTGATGGCTGACCAGGCGACGATCCACTACCATGATGGCGACCTGCCAGCCGATGTGAGCTTCGGCGACTCGGTCGCCATAGACACCGAGACCATGGGCCTGAATCCCTTCCGCGATGCACTGTGCGTGGTGCAGCTCTCCGGCGGAAACGGCGTCGCGCATGTGGTCCGGCTGAAGCGACCCGACTATGACTGCCCCAATCTCAAGGCGATCCTCACCAACCGGAAGATCCTGAAGATCTTTCACTATGCCCGCTTTGACGTCACGATGTTCCAGCGCTGGCTGGAGACGCCCTGCGTGCCCGTCTACTGCACCAAGATCGCCTCCCGCCTGTCGCGCACCTATACGGACCGGCATGGCCTGAAGGACCTGGCCCGCGAGACGATCGGCATCGACATGTCCAAGGCCCAGCAAAGCTCGGACTGGGGGGCGCCGAAACTCTCCGACGCCCAGCTGGCCTATGCAGCGTCAGACGTGCTCCATCTCCATGATATCAAGGCGAAGCTGGACGTCATGCTGGCGCGCGAAAACCGCACCGAACTGGCGCAGGCCTGCTTTGACTTCCTGCCGATCCGGGCGGCGCTTGACCTCTATGGCTGGGCGGACGAGGACATTTTTGCACACTCCTGACCGCGTCGCTGGCGGCTGGCCGCTGAAGGGCCTTCTTTTCGGCGCTCCAACGTCCTAGACTCTGTATCAATGGCCAGATGGTCCGCAGTACGGGGCTGACGCCTCCTCAATGGTTCGAAGCCCCAGATGACGGCCGCCTCTCACTCCATGGCGATGTGGACGCCACGCTCGGCGACCAATCTCGCAGCGACACGCCGGCGCACCGCCGTGGTCCACATCATGCGGCTGCTGCTGACAACGGCAGCCGTCGTCTCGGCGGGCTTTTTGCTCGGGCCGGTCGTGAGCAATTCGTTCGGCCGGGGGCCTGAAGCGCCTCCGGTCTCGGCGACCAACGTGACGATCCTGTCGCCGAGGTTCGAAGGGCGTGACGCCAACGACAAGCCCTATGTGGTGACTGCGGACACCGCTCATCGCCGCCGCGCCAATCCCTCGCTGATAGACCTCGTCAATCCGAAGATGGAAGATGAAGCGGGGACAAGCGTGCAGGCGCCGGAGGGCGTCTATGACCGCGAAGCGCAGGTCATAGACCTCGTCGGCGGCGTGGTTATGAAGGATGCTGCGGGGTATACGTTCAACACCGAGTCCGCCCGCATGTTCGCACGGGAAAACCGGATTGTCGGCGAGACGCAGCTGCGGGGGGTCGGACCTATTGGCGAGGTCCGGGCCGACGAATATGAGGTCCTCGATGACGGGGGCCATGTCGTCCTGACAGGCAATGTCTGGACAAGGTTCGTGACGACCAAGAAGGGGCGCAAGTCCAATGGCCAGTAGAGTTGCAAGCATGCGGAGGTTCACGCTCGCGTCTGTCGCCGTCGCCATGGCCGGCGGCGTACTTGCGTTCCTGAGCCCTGTTGGCTCGGCGCAGATATCGACCAGCGACGATCCCATCGAGGTGACCGCGCGCCAGACCGATTACTTCCGGGATGAGGGCAAGGTCGTCTACACCAGCAACGTGCGGGCGGTGCAGGGCACGACGCAGATTACATCCAATGTGCTGACCATCCTCTGCGTACGCAATCCGCAGGTGGCCGGCCAGCCGGTCGACACCACCTGCAACGAGATCGAGAAGATCATCGCCGAAGGCGAGGTGCTGTTCACGACGCCGAAGGAAAAGATCCGCGGCACGCGCGCCGAGTACGACTACGTCAACGAGGTGATCACGATCACCGGCGAAGTCGTCCTGTCGAATGGCGAAGGCGTAGCAAAGGGCACCCGGCTCATCTACAGCGTGCCGGACGGACGCGCGACCATCACGGCAGGCGATCAGCCCGTGCTCAGCATCTTCACGCCGAAATCCCGTTCCAAGCCGGCGGGCCAGGCTACGCCCTGATGGATACCTCAACGCAGCCCGAGGACGGTTATAGCGCCCAGTCCGCAGCAACGCCCGCTGCGGTTTCCGACGGCTTCTGGGCCGTCAATCTCGCCAAGTCGTTCAAGAACCGGCAGGTCGTGAAGGACGTGACCCTCGGGTTGAAGCGCGGCGAGATCGCCGGCCTGCTGGGTCCGAACGGAGCCGGCAAGACCACCTGCTTCTACATGATGATGGGTCTGATCCATGCCGACGCCGGCAAGGTGATGGTCGATGGCGAAGACGTGACCCACCTGCCGATGTACCAGCGCGCCCGTCTGGGCGTCGGATATCTGCCGCAGGAAAACTCCATCTTCAGGGGCATGAGCGTCTACGACAACATCATGGCCGTGGCCGAACTCTCGGAGCCGACAAAGCTCGAACGCACGCGGATGACCGAACAGCTTCTCGAAGAGCTGCAGATCACGCGGCTCGCGAAGCAGAACGCCAACTCCCTCTCTGGCGGCGAGCGCCGCCGCGTGGAGATCGCCCGCGCTCTGGCGTCCCGGCCGAGCTTCATGCTGCTGGACGAGCCGTTCACCGGAATCGACCCGCTGGCCGTTTCCGACATTTCCGATCTCGTGCGCTATCTCAAGGGGCGCGGCCTTGGCGTGCTGATCACCGATCACCAGGTGCGCGAGACACTGCAGATCGTCGACCGCGCCTCGATCATCTACGACGGCAAGGTGCTGTTCGAAGGACGCCCGGACGAAGTGCTCCGCAACGAGGATGTCCGCCGCGTCTACCTGGGCGACCGCTTCACGGCTTGATAAAGGTCTTAGGCTCGCGCGACCGCGTCACGGACCGTCGTCCTCATGCGCGGCTGAGCCCGCTCGCTTCATCATCTCAGCTGTTTCGCGCGTACCCGCCTCTTCGACCTTGCGGGCGCGCTCCTCTTCCTTCTCCGTAATCTCGATGGCCGCGTCGTTGACCGTCGTCACCGGCTGGGCCGTCCCGGTGTCCTGCATCAACCCGACCCGGTCGCCCTGCCACGCACGCAGCCCAGCCTCGCCCTCGTTCTGGAACAGCGAGCGGATACGCAGCTCGGCCTGCGGCCAGGGGATCTCGATGGCGTGGCGCCGGAGCGCATCGTCGATGGCCCAGTAGTACGCGGCCATCATGCCGCCCGGGCGCTTCACGGCCTCCAGCGCGGGCCAGACCACCAGCTCGAACTTCATCGCGCTCTCGTCATAGCCGACCAGCCAGACCTGGCTGCGCCGCAAGTCCGTGTCGGGCAGGGTGAACGAAACGGAAGTTGCGGCTTCCAGCGCCGCCGCGCGGACGAGAGACTTGTCAGCGCCCAGTGCGACCCGGAACGGCACGTGGATGCGGCGGGTGGCGCGGTTGCGGGTCCAGTTGGTCAGACGGCCCGTCAGCAGCATCGAGTTGGGCACCAGCAGGTTCACATTGTCGTTGGTGAGGATCATGGTCGCGCGGGCGCCGACGGACTTGATCTCCCCGGCGACCCCGTCCTCAAGCTCGATGAAATCGCCGACCTCGATGGACCGGTCGAACAGGAGGACCAGTCCGGCAATGAAGTCCTTGACGATGTCCTGCACGCCGAGGCCGATGCCGATGCCGAGCGCTCCGGCAAACAGCGAGAGGCTGGAGAAATCGACGCCGAGCACCGACGCCGCCGCCAGCAGGCCGACAAAGACGATGATGTACCGGCCGACCTTGTTGGCCACATAGACAGATGGGTTCGCTGCGGGGCCGGACCTTTCCTGAAGGCGGCTGACAAAGCGCCGGAAGGCAGACGCCAGCAGGATCGCCCCGCCAAAGATCGCAACCGCCGTCAGGGCAGAGGCGAGCGTCGTGGTGTGCTGCCCCAGCGTCCAGAGCGGCGTATTGAGGAAGTCGAGGTTCATGGCCCCCCCTGGCCTGATCGGCGGCGGCGCAAGCCGCCCGACACTCAAATCCTTGCCCGGTCAGTCGGTTCCATTAACCTTTTCCGAACGTATATGCGACGCAACTCCCCGAAATTCCGGCACTTCTTGCGCGGATCGGCTCATTGCTGATTAGATAGTATTAAGGCGACCGGGTTATGGTCCCCCTCATTGGGAAGGCGTGGACGACCGGGTGGTCCGGTTTGGCAAGTCCCTGCCGGGAGAAGTCGAGTGGCGCTCGCGCAACGTCTTCAGCTGCGACAGGGTCAATCCCTCGTCATGACGCCGCAGCTGCAGCAGGCGATCAAGCTGCTGCAACTTTCGAACGTCGAACTCGAAGAATATGTCGAGGCCGAGATCGAGCGGAATCCCCTGCTGGTGCGGGGCGAAACCCAGGACGGTCCCGAGACTCCCGACGCCGACAAGAAGTCTGACCGGCGCGAGGAAATGCGCCTCGACGAGTCGAACGGCGCCAACGAGGCGAGCCAGGAACTCGACGCACGCCACGACGATGTCTACGAATCCGACAGCCCTTCCGAAGGGTCCGGCGGCGACAGCATGTCCGCCGGTCCGTCTTCGCAGCTGGACTGGTCGAAGGCCGGCAGCGGCAAGCAGCGGTCGGAAGACTTTGACCTCGAATCCATCACCGCGGAAGAAAAGACCCTTCGCGAGCACCTGCGCGACCAGCTCGCCACCGCGGGTCTGAACACGGCGGATTTCCTGATCGGCTCGCGCCTGATCGAGGAAACCGACGAGGCCGGCTTCATGCGCGGCGACATCCACGAGATCGCCCGCGCGCTGGGCGTCGAGTGGGAGGATATCGAGGCAGTCCTGGGCGTTTGCCACGGCTTCGAGCCGACAGGCGTTATGGCCCGCAACATCCAGGAGTGCATCCGCCTGCAGCTGATCGAGCGCGACCGCTTCGATCCGGCCATGGCGATGCTCGTGGACAACCTCGAGCTTGCCGCCAAACGCGACTACAAGCGCCTTTGCGACCTCTGCGGTGTCGACCAGGAAGACATCGTCGAGATGCTGGCCGAGCTTCGCACGCTGACCCCGCGCCCCGGCGCCGCCTTCGCGGGCGACGCCGCCCCGGCCGTCACGCCGGACGTGTTCGTGCGCGAGACGCCGAACGGCGCGTACTCGGTCGAACTCAACGCAGACACTCTGCCGCGCGTGCTGATCGATCGCGCCTACTATGCCGAAGTCGCCGGCATGTCGAAGAAGGAAGAGGACAAGCAATTCCTCTCCGAATGCCAGGCCAGCGCCAACTGGCTGGTCAAGAGCCTCGACCAGCGCGCCCGCACCATCCTGAAAGTGGCGGCCGAGATCGTGCGCCAGCAGGACGGCTTCTTCGTCGAGGGCGTCCGCTCGTTGCGGCCGCTGAACCTCAAGACGGTGGCCGACGCTGTCGAGATGCACGAAAGCACCGTTTCGCGCGTCACCTCCAACAAGTTCATGGCGACCCCGCGCGGCGTCTTCGAGATGAAGTACTTCTTCTCTGCGTCCATCCCGTCCGTGAAGGGCGGGGAGGCGCACTCGGCTGAAGCCGTCCGACAGCGCATCAAGGACATGATCGACGCCGAAGGCCGCGACGCCGTCCTCTCCGACGATCAGATCGTCGAGCGCCTGCGCGTGTTCGGGATCGACATTGCGCGCCGTACGGTCGCCAAGTATCGTGAATCCCTGCGGATCCCCTCGTCCGTGGAACGCCGCCGGATGCACGTCGGCGGCATGTAGGCGAGGCCTTGGCGGACCGCTACTGCGTCCGCTCAGGCAGCGTTGCGCTTGCGTCTGTGCGATGGCCACCGCCTTCCTTCCGCACTGTTTTTTCCTGCCTTTACCGAGCGTTTGACGCGGTTTGCGACGCAGCGGGTTGTTGACGTCCGGGCCCGGGAATCCCACTGTTGAAGACAGGGCGAGCCTCGTCCCGAAAGCGAAGGTTCCGCCCGGAGCATGGACGGTCGCTGCGCGTTGGACCTCAGGTCCCGAAGCAGGTCCGCCCCACGCGCATCAGAGGAGCTTCCCAGTGCAAGTACAGATCGCCGGCAAGAAAATCGAAGTCGGAGCCGCTCTCCAGGAGCGCATTTCAGCCGGTCTGGAAGAACGGGTCTCGAAGTACTTCAGCCGAACCGGCGAAGCCTTTGTCACCGTGTCGAAGCCGGGCTGGGCGTTCTATGTCGATTGCTCGATTCACCTGCCGTCCGGCGTCTCCCTGCAGGCCCATGGCGAGGGCGATGATCCGTACGCCGCCTTCCAGCAATCCCTCGACAGGATCGAGAAGCGCGTTCGCCGCTACAAAAGGCGGCTGAAGGATCATCATGCGCGCGCGCGCGAGGACTCTCCGCAGGAGATGGCGTCAGAGAGGATCATCCTGGCTCCCCAGGACGAAAGCGACGACGATGATCTCGACACGACGGATGAGGTCAACGGCTACGACCATGGCGAGGCCCCGGCCATCGTCGCGGAATCCGACAAGCGGCTGATAACCATGTCGGTGTCGACGGCGGTCATGCAGCTGGAGCTGGGCGATTCTCCGGCGTTGATGTTCCGGAACGCCGCGAATGGCGGCCTGAACATGGTTTACCGCCGTCCCGACGGGAATATCGGTTGGGTCGATCCCGGCGAGCGCGGCTAGAAACTTGCAGTAAAAGTCAGCCGATCACGTGAACCGGCGCTGCCGGTCAACGTTTTGACGCACGGTGGGGTTAACCCGCTTGTAACCATGCTGGAGCAGGGCGGGGCAGGAGTTTTGTAGAGTGATCGGATCATCGCCTTCGCCCATAGGGCATGGAAGCCAGCCAGTGAGCCTGTCGGACATTCTTCTTCTGGACGCCGTCGTTCCGCGTGCGCGCTGGCAAGGCAAACGTCAGACCCTCTCCGGTCTGTCCGAGGCGATGGCCAGCGCGCTCGGCCTTGACCCCCGGACGGTCCTCGACGGCGTGCTGGAGCGCGAGCGCCTCGGCTCCACCGGAGTGGGCGAAGGCGTCGCCATTCCCCACGCGCGGATCCCGGGACTGACACGCGTGTCCGGCGGTTTCGCCCGTCTCATCGAGCCAGCCGATTTCGACGCCATCGACGAGCGGCCGGTCGATCTGATCTTCATGCTTCTGGCCCCGGAAGACGCCGGCTCCGAACACCTGAGGGCGCTGGCGCGTGTATCGCGTCTGTTCCGGCAGGAGGCTTTCCGGTCCCGTCTGCGCAATGCCCAGACAATCGAGGCGGCGATGCAGATTCTCGGACCTGATGCGGCGAGCAACGCCGCCTGAGACCGCAACTTCGCCGTTGAGCGTAGGGCTGTTGCTTCCCATATTGCAGGTTGAGTCGGCGTCAGGGCCTGTTAAGCGGGATCGCCGATAGTCATGTGCCTGTAACGGCTCCCGGTGGACCGTTCAGGCGGCAGGGAATCCAATGGCGACCGCCACCAAGACAAGGCCCTCGAGAGCACGGCCTCCGGCGAAGGCTCCGTCTTCCGCGCCGGCGATCGCGACCGCGCCCGTATCCGACCCTGTCTGCGATTTCGGCCGTCACGCGGGAGAGCCCTATGCGCGGATCCCGGAGTCCTACCTCAACTGGATGGTCAAGGCGCGACACGCCAGGGCGCCGCTGGCGCTCGCTGAACTCGCCCGCCGGACCACGCCCGCCGCGCCGCCGCCTGTCCCAGCTCCGGCCCCAGCCTTCACCATCGACGTCAGCGGCGAGGCCATCGACGCGCTCTCCAAGCACTGCCTGCACATCTGGGACGACACCCGTTTTACCGCCGAGGGCCTGCACACCTGGGCGCGTCGCGAAGGCAGGGCCGCCATCGAAAAGAACGAGACCGACGCACAGGGGCGCTATCGTCATCTGGGCGTCTTCTGGACTTTCCTGTCAGACGGCGACACGCGCACCCTGAAGACCGCCGCGCCCGAAGTGCGCCGCTCCATGGTCGACTGGAACGCGAAAGTCCGCGCCGGCGCAGCCACCCACCGCCGCGCCATCGAGGCGGGCAGGGGCAAGCTTTAGCCCGCAGACTGAACAGACCCTATTCGCTGACGTCCACAGGCTCGTTGGCGATACCAAGGCGTTCGTTCTTCCGTGCGCCCTGCAGGATACCCGGTAGCGAATAGTTGCCCTCGTGGCAGGCATACTCGAACATCTCGCCCGCCGCCTTGTTCATGACCATCTCGGCGCGCCAGGGCTGGGTATAGATCCTGGGATCGTTGACTGTGAACTCGTAGACCAGCTGGTCCTCGGACCACCGCGTGAACCGCTCTGTTACGGTGGCGTCTGGCGAGACGTAGAAATTGCTCGTGAAATAGGGACGCAGGCTTTCTTCCTTCCGGAAGCCCGTCGTCTCGACCACCAGCGTGTCGCCCTCCCAGCGCCCCTTCGAGCGTCCCAGCCACTGGGCAGGGAGCTCCGCGACTTCGTTCAGGGGAATGATCCGCGCATCATGGTTCATCTCCACCAGGATCATCACGTGGTCGTCGTTCTGCACGATCTGGTAGTTGTTGTTGTAAATCACGTTGATCATCGGCGGTCCGCCGGTCGAGCCAAACCCGACCAGGCATCTCTCCGACACCAGGCGGACTTCGGGTCCGTCGAACTGGTTGCGCACCGTATAGAGTTCCTGGTCGAGCAGCTTCTTGCCCTCGGCCGTATAAGGAATGCGCCCGTCCGCCGGATCAACAATCCAGGAAGACCGTATTTCGCCCTTCACGCGGCCATACTGCGAGCCGGGGTCCATCCAGAACTGGTTGTATGCGCCGACATCCTGGCCCGCCTTCGGGGGCGGGGCATTGGGGTCGGTGGGACGCTGCCCGGCTTCTGCCGCAGCCGCGCGGCGCGCTTCCAGCGCCTTCGCCTGTTCCTCGGTGAGGACAAGCGGCAACCGGGCGGCGCGCTCAAGACTTGAGAGCGACGCATTGGTCCATGTGCCCTGCAAATCAGGCTTTCCGCTCGCTGTACGAGGTATCGCGCCGGTGACGGGCTCCCCATAGGCAGGCGCCAGGGCGCTGGCGATCAGGAGCGCCAGTCCGGTGATTGCCAATCGCATGAAAGCCTCCGCTGAAACCAATTGCGTAATCAAACATTCGGGCCGAGGGGCCTGCGGCGACCCACGCCCCGCCCACGCGCTGCGGAAGGTGAATATACAGTCCAGATCAACTGTCAATTTTCCGGGCGTCGCCGGAGCGAGGCCGCCGGTGTCTCGCGTGTTGAAACGTTCCTTACGGCGCGTCCAGCGCCAGCAGCGCGAACGTCGCCAGCCAGTGCTCGCCCATGTAGTCGCCCGAAACATGCGGCAGGCTGGCGACAAGATGAGCCTCGGCAAGCGCCGACAGAGTGGCGCGCGCCGGATGTCCAACCGGCAGCGCCGCTGCGATCGAACGCGCACACCACGCCCGGGAGAAGTTCAGTCCGTCGAGGTGCGCGATCTTTCCATCCGTCCGGTCAGAGACGCGGGCAGGCGAGAACAGCGTGGCGGGCTCAGACCCGGCCGCATCCGGCAGAAAGGCGTCGAACCAGGGCACGAAGTCGGCCGGCGCCAGAAAGCGCCGCATGCACTCTGCTTCCACCAGCGTGGGCGAGAGAAAGTCGTCCTGCCCCGGCTCCAGCGCCGGAGCGTTTGCATCCGCGCCATACCAGCCGAGCACCTTTACCCGCATCAGCGCAAACAAGGACGGGTCGGCGCGCTCGGCATGGTCAGCGGCAAGCCTCAGCGCGAACGCCGTCGAGGGATGGGCGCCCACCCGCACGGGGTAATCGGCCAGCGGCAGGAAGGCCCTGAACCGGTCCGCAAAATCCTTCGCCAGCGGCCTCAGCGTATCCGCCGCGCGTCTGCCAGCATCTCCCTCATGCCGCTCGAGTTCGGCCTGCAGCGCCAGCAGCCACGCCCAACCATACGGACGCTCGAACCCGCGTGCGTCCGGCCGTTTCAGATAGGCGCGTTCGCCCGCCACGCTTTCAGGCGTCAGCGACCGGTCAAACAGGGAGGCGATCTCGGCGCCCTGGCTGAGGTCCGGATAGCGCCGCGTCAGGCGCGCCAGCAGCCAGTAGCCATGCACGCACGAATGCCAGTCGAAGCTGCCATAGAAGACCGGGTGCAGCTCCCGCGGCCCCCGCACATCGTCCGGCCCGGACATGATGTGGTCCAGCTTGTTGGGATACTCCTGCTCGACATGCCCGAGGGCGATCGCGGCAAAGCGTTCAGCCAGCTCTCTTGTGAGACGTGTCATGCGTCTGTCTCCGGCGCACCGAACCCGCCGCCGCCCGGCGTCTCGATCACGAACACATCGCCTGGCGCCATCTCGGCCTGCGCCGTTGCAGCCAGCCTCTCCACCGAACCATCCGCCCGCTCGATCCGGTTGATCCCCGCCGCGCCGTCGGCGCCGCCGTTGAGACCGCGCGGCCCGCGCACGCGATTGTTCGACAGGATCGCCGCCGTCATCGGCGCCCGGAAGCGCACCCGCCGGACCGCCCCATCGCCGCCCACATGAGCGCCCGCGCCGCCCGATCCCCGCCGCACCGAAAACGCTTCCACCAGAACCGGAAAGCGCGTCTCCAGCACCTCCGGATCGGTCAGCCGCGAGTTTGTCATGTGCGTCTGCACGGCGGAGGCGCCATTGAACGACGGACCCGCGCCGGAGCCGCCGCAGATCGTCTCGTAGTACTGCCGTGTCTCGTCCCCGAACGTGAAGTTGTTCATCGTCCCCTGCGACCCCGCCAGCGCTCCAAGCGCCCCGTACAGCGCATCGACCACCACCTGGCTCGTCTCGACATTGCCCGCGACCACAGCCGCGCCCGGCCGCGGATTGAGGAAGCATCCCTCGGGAACCACGATCTCGATGGGCCGCAGACAGCCCTCGTTCAGCGGAATGCTGTCGGCCACCAGCGTTCGGAACACATAGAGCGTGGCTGCCCGCGTGATCGCCAGCGGCGCGTTGAAATTGTTCGGCTGCTGCTCGCTGGAGCCCGTGAAATCCACACGTACGGTTCGCGCTGCACGGTCCGGCGTCACGCGCACCCGCACCATCGCGCCACCATCCATCGCCAGCTCGAACGAACCCGGCGACAGCCCGTCGATCACACGGCGGATCTGCTCGGCTGCGTTGTCCTGCACATGGCCCATATAGGCGGCGACGCCCTTTCGGCCATAGTGCGCCACCAGCCGTTTCAGCTCCTCGCCGCCCCGCACGCACGCCGCTGTCTGCGCGCGCAGGTCGGCGATGTTGCGGTCGATATCGCGCGCCGGGTGTGGGCCCGCCCCGAACAGCACGCGGGTCTCCGCCTCCCGCAGCCGCCCGTCCTGCACCAGCAGGACATCCTCGATCAGCACACCCTCGTCGGCGATGGTGCGACTGCCCGGCGGCATCGACCCCGGCGTGATCCCGCCCACATCGGCATGATGCCCCCGCGCCGCAGTGAAGAAGGCCGGAGACGCTTCGCCGTCCACGAACACCGGCGCGATCACCGTGATGTCGGGCAGGTGGGTGCCGCCCGCATGCGGAGCGTTCAGCATGTAGATATCGCCGGGCCGCATCGTGCCCCCACGATTGCGGATGATGGTGCGCACGCTGTCGCTCATCGATCCCAGGTGCACCGGAATGTGCGGCGCATTGGCGACCAGCCCGCCGCCCGCATCGAACACGGCGCACGAGAAATCCAGCCGCTCCTTGATGTTCACCGACGCCGCCGTCGACTGCAGCGCCAACCCCATCTCCTCGGCCACCGCCATGAACCGGCTGTTGAACACCTCCAGCAGGATCGGGTCCGCCTCCACGTCGATCGACTCGCGCTGGCCCGCCGCGCCGCTGCGATGCAGGACGAGATCTCCGTGAGCGTTGGCTTCGGCCCGCCAGCCCTCGTCGATGAAGGCCGTCGCCCCATCGTCAAGGATCAGGGCAGGGCCCCGGCACGCAAAGCCCGGCCCGACCGCCGACCTCCGCCACACCTGCGCCAGCCGCCAGGTTCCGCCCGTGTGAACGCCCACAGTCCCGACAGGATCGCCGCCACCCTCAGCCAAACGCGCCCCAGCGCCCGCATCCGCGGGGCCATCCTCGCGCGAGACAGCCTCGGCAGACAGCGAGCCGACCACAATCGCGCCGTCCTCATCGCTGAACCCGTAGCGGGCAAGGTGCGCAGCTGCAAAACCCCGCCGCATCCTCTCCACATCGGACACCCGCACGGCCAGCGTCGAATCCGCCCCCTGCAGCTTCAGATGCGCCATCACCGACACCGCAATCTCGCCCGCCCCCTGGCTCTCCAGCGAGCGCCGCGCCTCTGCCGCCAGAGCCTCCGTCCGCGCGCCCAGATCCGGGATTGCATCCAGCCGCATCTCGACCGTCGCCTCTGCCACCGCGCTCAGCCCCGACAGGCCAATCCCCCACGCCGACAGCATGCCAGCCAGCGGATGGATCAGGATCGTGCGCGCGCCCACCGCATCGGCCACCGCGCACGCATGCTGGCCGCCCGCGCCGCCGAACGCCACCAGCGCATACTCTGCGGGATCATACCCGCGCTGGATCGATATCCGCCGCACGGCTTCGGCCATGTGCAGGTTGGCGATCTCCAGAAACCCCGCCGCCGCCTCCGCAGGCGTCAGATCGTGCCCCGTCGCACGCTCCACCTCCGCGCACAGCGCCTCAAGCCGCGCCCGCGACGCCTGCACATCCAGCGTCTCGTCGCCGCCCGGCCCGAAAATCGCCGGAAAGAACTCCGGCCGTACGCGCCCCAGCATCACATTGCAGTCCGTCACCGTCAGCGGCCCGCCCCGGCGATAGCAGGCCGGTCCCGGATCAGCGCCAGCCGACTGCGGTCCCACGCGAAGCCGCGCCCCATCGAAAAAGCAGATCGACCCGCCGCCCGCCGCCACGGTGTGAACCTGCAGCATTGGCGTCGACAGCCGCACGCCCGCCACCACGGTGTCGTTGGTGCGCTCATACGCGCCTGCGTAGTGCGAGACGTCAGTGGACGTGCCGCCCATGTCGAAGCCCAGCGCCTTGTCAAAGCCCGCCCGCCGCGCCGCTTCGGCCATCCCGACCACACCGCCAGCAGGCCCGGACATCACGGCATCCTTGCCGCGAAACGCGCCGTGCGCCGCCAGCCCGCCATTCGACTGCATCAGCCGCAGCTGCGTGCCCGCCTCGAACGCCCCCGCCAGACGGCCCGTATAGGCGTCCAGCACCGGCGACAGATACGCATCCGCCACGGCCGTATCGGCGCGCGGCACATACCGGATCAGCCCGCTGACGCCCGAACTGGTCGAAACCTGCGTGAACCCGCACGCGCGGGCGATCTCCTCAAGCCGCCGCTCGTGTGCCGGGTACGCCCAGCCATGCAGGCACGCGATGGCGGCGGACCGGAACCCGGCATCGAACGCCCGTTGCAGCTCGGCCCGAGCGTGCGCCTCGTCCAGCACCACCAGAACCTTGCCCTCCGCCGTCACCCGTTCCCGCACCTCGATCGTCCGTGCGTGGAGCAGATCCGGCTTGATGATGTGCAGCGCAAAGATGTCCGGCCGGGCCTGCACACCGATCTCCAGCGCGTCCGCAAAGCCCTCCGTCGCCAGCAGCACGACCGGCGCCCCCTTGCGCTCCAGCAGGGCGTTGGTGGCCACCGTCGTGCCCAGCTTGACGGTCTCGATATCGCGTAGGCCCTGGCCGTGCGCCGCGAGGATCTGCCGGATCGCCTCAAGGGCCGCGTCCTCATAGCGCTCCGGGTTGACCGACAGCAGCTTGGCGGTCGTTTCCACGCCATCGGCGCGGCGCGCGACCACGTCCGTGAAGGTGCCGCCGCGATCGATCCAGAAACGCCATTTCGCCATGCAGCGATCTAGGCCGCAGCCGCCGGTCCGATCAATCCCGGATCGTTTGACCGTCTGACCCGTTTGATCCCGATAGCCGCTCCCTCGGCCCTCTGCGACGACCTGTCCGGACGTATCGCCTTGCTCCCGGGAGGCCTCGCGCCCACCTCGAATTCAGGAGAGCACGATCATGCCAGCCGCCGCCAGACACACCGCCTCGATCCCGCTCGAATACCGGCACACGGCAGGTGATCTATCCGATCGTATCGCCTACGGCTTGACCCGCCTGTTGCGGTTTTTCGCCGATCTCTTCTTCCGCAAGCGCTATGGCCACCGCGCAGTCGTGCTTGAAACGGTTGCGGCTGTGCCCGGCATGGTCGGCGGCATGCTGAACCACCTGAAAAGCCTGCGTCGCATGCAGGACGATCGCGGCTGGATCCGGACCCTGCTCGAGGAAGCCGAAAACGAGCGCATGCACCTGATGACCTTCATCGCGGTCGCGAAGCCGAACGGGTTCGAACGCTTCCTGATCATCACGGCCCAGGGCCTCTTCTTCAACGCCTTCTTCGTGCTCTACCTCGTCCATCCAAGGACGGCGCATCGCCTCGTCGGGTATTTCGAGGAGGAGGCGGTCGTAAGCTACACGCGGTATCTCGCCGAAATCGATGCGGGCCGGTTGCCGAACCCCGAGGCGCCCGCCATCGCCATCGAGTACTGGGGTTTGCCCCGCGACGCCCGCCTTCGGGATGTCGTGATCGCTGTGCGGGCCGACGAAGCCGGTCACCGCGATGTCAATCACGCCTTTGCCGATGAGCTCCGGCGCGACCGCGCCACGGGCGGGAAGCTGGCGGAGTCCTCGGAGTCGAGCAGTCTGGCCCGCTAGCTCGCCGAAGCGATATATTCGGCCTGCTGGCGCATCTGACCCCGATCAACCGGTGTGGTCTCCTGGCATGGCACGCCCGGTCTCGAAAAGGAGACCGCCGCCATGCTGAACGACATGCTGCTGCATATCGACACCTACCCGACCGCCACGCCCCCGGAGGCGATCACCCAGGCGATCGGGTTCGCGAAGCTCCTGCGCGGCAAGCTGACGGCGCTGGCCAGCGAACTCACCACCAACGTCCATCCCGGCGGTCTCGCCGAGGTCCTCCTCGACATCGCCGGCCCCGCCTTCGAGGAGGAAGCGAAAAGCCACACCGCCGCCGCGGCGCTGCTCGCACAGTTCCGCGATGAGGCGACCGCCGCCGGCGTGATGGGCGGCACGCTGGCTCCCAAGGTCGAGTTCGGCCGCCTCGGCGCCGCCGTGGCCGAGCGGGCCCGCACCCGCGACCTCTGCTTCATCCCGATGGCGGGCCGCCTCGACGGCCAGCAGGCCGTGATCGAGGATACCGTTTTCCGCTCAGGCCGTCCGGTGATCGCCTGGGAGCCCGGCGTCGCCAATCTGCCCCAGACCGAAATCGGCCTCGTCGTGATTGCCTGGGACAACAGCGTGCAGGCGACCCGCGCGCTGCTCGGCGCCATGCCGGTGCTGGCCGCCGCCCGTGAGGTCCAGGTCCTCACGGCTGTCAACGAGAAGCCCACAGCCTGGGCCGGCGCCGGCAACGACGTCGTCCGCCATCTCGCATCGCACGGCGTCACGGCGAAAACCGTGGAGGTGGACGCCACCCACCACAAGGTCGGCGAAGTCCTGCTCCACTACGCCGAGCGCTGCCACGCCGATCTCTTCGTCATGGGCGCCTTCGGCCGCTCCAACGTCCGCGACTTCATCATGGGCGGCGCCACCGACTACATCCTCAAACGCACGAAAACGGCCCTGCTGCTGGCGCACTGAAGCCTCCGAAAGACCTCCACCGCAGCCACAACGTCCTCCTCCCCCGAACGGGGGAGGCGCAACACGCACGCCGTCTCAACGCCCACGGAATGGGAGGGGGTGGGACGCGCGCCGGTGTTTGCTGTCTAGGTCCCGCACCCAGCCTCACCCGCCACGGCCAAAGGCGCCGCCGCAATCTGCGACGGCGCCCCGTGGAGAAAACGCCCAGTCTAGAAGTCGAACTGCCTAGAAGTCGAACAGCTCGCTCAGGGCGGACTTTCGGCGACGTCCGTGGCGGCCGCCAGGATCGTCCTCCTCGTCGTCATCGCGCCGTTCCAGCCAGTGGCGGCGTGCGCTCGCATGTTCGTGGCTCGCAGGACCCGACTCGTCGCGGATGAGTCTCGCCAGCTTCTCGAACTCGCCCTTGTCGAGCCAGACGCCGCCCGTTGTCGGGCAGACATCCACTTCGACGCCGAACCGGACCGCCTGCCGCATCGGCTTCCCGTCAACCGGGGAGATCATCAGTGGCATGACGCAGCCTCCCGGCTCGAGCCGGACGGCGTAGCCCCCGACTGCCGGCGCTTCAGCCGGTTCAGCCTGTCGGCGACGACGAGCCGCAGCTTCTTGAGTTGGAGCAACCGCAAGCCGTCCGGCAGCGGCCGGGCCTGCTCCCGGTCGATCGCCGACTGGATGGCGGCGCCCCGTATCAGAAGGGTCTGGATGTAGTGGGTCGACATGATTGCACCTCCGTTTTGGGTTTCGGGAGGGCGGTGCTGTCGCGTCGGGTGTATCAAGACCGAGCCTGCACCGGGTTCCCCCGATGCGGTCCGACATCACACTCAGCGCCTGGAGACGCCGGGTATCAGAGGGGCCCGGTCCGCACAGGACAGATATTGCCAGACGCCGCGCCGCGCGCAAGCCGCCCGCTGGAAACATCGCTGTTATCGAAGCGTGGGCGAAACATTGGGCAGAGCGCGCAGCGCCAGCGTCTCCCGCCCCGAAACAGCCACTACATCCTCCTCCCCCGAACGGGGGAGGCGCAACACCCACGCCCGTCTCAACACGCACGGAATGGGAGGGGGTGACACGCGCGCAGACGAAAAAGACAACGCCCATCTCGGCCCGGGCGCCATCACCGCGTCCGACTACCTCGCGCTGAACCTCTTCTCCAGCGCCTCAAGCGTCCTGGCGTCTCCATCCAGAAAGAACGCGTACAGCTCCTCGAAGCCCGGCTCCGCGCCAAAGCCCGTGTGCGTGAAGAGCAGGCGCGTGCCAGGCTGTCCATCCACCGTCTCGTCCGACAGCTCGAACACGCTGGCCGTGCGATAGAACAGCTCCGCATGCGGGAAGCCCGGCGGCGTCCGCACCGTGCGGAACACCACCAGCCGGTCAGGGATCAGCGCGACGAACTGCTGCTGGATATTGCCCCGATCACCGGCCTTCGCCTGCGGATCATAGCTGGTCTCCATCATCCCGCCCGTCCGCGCGTCCCCGAACACGCTGGGCGCCGCCCACGTCTTCCAGCCCTCCGCCGTCGTGAGTGCGCGATAGACCTCGCCGCGCGCCGCAGGCAGCCACGCCCCCAGCTGGATCGCCCGCACGCCCGAAGCCTCCGTATACGAGCTGTCCCGGACCCCGGCCGGCGCCGCCGCCTCAGGACCGGGCGAAGCACAGGCCGCGAGCGCAAGTCCGGCGGCGATCAGCACAAGACGCATGGCTTCCCCCTGGTCCCGAAAGGCGTGCGGCGACGGACAAGGATGGCTCCCTTTTTCGGCGCCGTCCCGCAGAAGTTTCCTCCCCATGTCGCAAAGCGATGGGGGAGGCCTAACGGACATGCAATCTCAACACGCCGAAACCACGCTGGGTGAGACGGGCACCGACGGTGGCTCTTTCCGTGCGCTCCGCGACTTGCGATGGATGCCCGATTCCCGTCGTGACTATGACGACCGTCAACGGGTGTCGCCAGCCGCACAGTCTGTAGAGACGCGCCTCGCGAGAACCTTCCCGCTCTACCTCTTAGGCGAATTCTTGCGATGCGAGATGACGACTTCTAGTGCGCTGTGTTTATTCGACAACGCGAAATAGGGTGCTTAAGGACGCGCCGTCACGCAAACGCCTATCCACCTCATCCATGAGCGCGGATCGAGAATTGTGCTCCAATATTCGTGATTTCATGATTTTCCACGACTGTTTTGTCGATGCAGGTATATTGCTCCGAGCCAAGAATTTCTCCAAGGCATCTATAGCGGGCTCGACAAGGTGGCTCGGAGCCAGATCTCTAGTAGATAATTCATAGAGCCAGTGCGCTCTGGCGCGAAAGCGTAGGTTGGCCTCTCCAGTTTCATCGGCTCGATCAATGGCTTTACAGTATAGACGTTCTGCGCCCGAAACGTCACCCTCAAGAAGACCGAGCAGACCACCGGTTGCGCAGGTCGTCACCTCCGCCTCCCACTTTGGGTTGTGCTTTACAAGTTGATCAAAAGTTTTTCGGGCCTCTGAAATGTTACCGTCCAGACCGTAGGCTACAGTTAAATTATTTAGAAGAACTTTGGAGCTATGATTGGTCTTTAGTCCCTCGGAGCAGAACGAAATAGCTTTTTGCGAGTCGAACGTGGTGCTCACGGCTAGGAACGACCCCTGCGCTGCCGCATTCACCGAGAACGGCTCTTCCATTTGCCATCGAGCGATATGTTCGATCGCCTTTTCCCATTTTTCTTGCTTGACCGCCTCGTAAGCGGCAGCTTCATTCACTGCCGTAATGCCCAGCATTTCAAATTTAGCGTTTACTTTTACTTTCTCTTGAGAGGAAAGCCACGCGGCCTGCGCAAGAGCATTTGCCGTTGGGTCGCTGAGACTGGTGGCTATAAGTCGCTCAGCCTTCTTCTTACTGCCGTGGACGATCTCGAAGGTGCCCAAAGCAGATGCTACCTCGCTTAGCGAGAAATCATCCTGCTTTTTGTCTGTGAGCGAGCGCTGCCCAAACCGAATTGAGGTGGGTACCTCGTGAAGGAGATCGGAGAGCGCGATCTCCGTGGCTTGAATCCAGGGATCAAACCTGAGGCGTTCCGCACGCCTCAGATGCCAAAGTGCCTCCTGACCTGCGTCAGCGTCGTTCCGAGACGTTGGGGCGTGTGCGGCAAACCTCGCAAATGACCGCAATGCAAATCTGTCGTTCGGCGCTAGGTGGATTGCGGTCTCGAATGCCTGCTTTGCGGATGAGGTATTGCCAAGAAACGTGTGAAGCCGCCCTAGCTCGCACCAAAGGTGAGGATTCCGGGGTGATTCGTGTAACCGCTTGCGAGTGTGCGCTACGCCGGCTCGCAACCCAATTGGAGGTGAGATCGATTGAAAAGGGAGGCTCTTGGAGTGATGTGCATTGTAAACAGAAGCGGCCAAACGTTTTGCTAACGTCTTGGCGCTTGGTGTTTTCAGTATTTGTTCCGCGGCTGAGTAGGCGATTAGTTTTTCACTCAAGCACGAGGCCGCTTCTACCAATGAAATCGCATTCTCAAAAGAGGGGGTACGTTTCCATTCTTCGCTGAGGTGGGCGGCTCTAATAGCGTGACTTTCTGTGATTTCCGTGTCGGGCGAACCAATATTGCAAGAACTAACTTCTTTTGGCGGCGCTTGTCCGGGCAGCCAGAGGCGCGGTAGAGTTTTGCGATCATTGCCTTCCTGATCGTTCACTTTGTTTGCGCCTTGTTTGCTAATGTATCAATTCTGGAAATTATCCGCTGCAAATTGTGTATCGGCATTCCGCGTCGTCTGTTTTGTGGATCTCCGCGAAGTGTAAAGTCTGGATTTGTAAGCTCTCGAACGATGGGTAAGAGTTCCAATAAAAGAGAGTGATAGCGATCCGGCCAGCCCTGCTTAATTGCATCTGGGAGCGCCTCCATTGCGTTTGCGTGAGCATCTTGCAGATACGGAAGAACATCTTTAAATGTCTCCGTCCAGTTTTCTGGTCTGTGCTCTGGCCGTATGTAATGCATCATTACCGGGGTCATCGACGCTCCGGACAAGAAAAAGTACGCAAGACTTCCTATCATATAGAGATCGGATGGAGCCCTAAAAGAGAAAACAATTTTGTGAAGCATTTTGTCAACATCGACCTTATAGCCCCACTGTTCAGGTGGTACATATCCGCGATCGCCCACGCAATGTGTCGGATCCCATGGGCCGGCGATTGAATTGGATGTTGCTCGCCCTAGATCGCTCACCTTTTGGATCGAGTCTTGAAATACAAGCACGTTTGATGGCTTTAGGTCGTTGTGAGCGATTTCTTTGCGATGCAATTGATGAATGCCGACGGCGACGTGGTGAAGTGCGCGCAGTACATATTTCGGTGACTCAAAAGCGTCGGCGACTGCCGTGCTTCGAACGTCTCCAACAGCTGCCTCGAATATGATGAAAAAGACGATGTCATTTTGGTTGTTGAACGTTAGCGTTATTTCGCCGTAGTCGAGTGCCTTGACTACGCGGTCCATGTTATTTCCCAAGCACACGTCTAGAATTTCCCGTTCGAACCTATGCTCGGTTGTGGCTCGAAAGAGGCGCTCAAGCGGACTGGAATGGGCGTCGAAGCGGGTGAGTAAGCCGACGTCTGTGGCTTTAAGAAATGCGCTTTCGCCAGTCTCGTGTTGGACGTGGTAACAAACAGAAAAATTTCCGCCGGTTGTCGGTTTGACGCCGATCTTTGAAGTAACGGTCCACTGGCCTGGGCGCTTGGTTCCCGATAACTTTAGACCCAACAGTTGGTCGGCATGAGATGGCATTTGTCCCCCCTTGGACGGCACGATTGGTATGTGCTAGCATCATCTGGTTTGCTGTGTTGCTCAACCCCGCTCCACAAAACTCTCCACCACCTTCTTCTCGCCAGCCTTGTCGAACTTCACCGTCAGCTTGGCGCCGTCGATGCTGGTGATGCGGCCATAGCCGAACTTGATGTGGAAGATGCGCTCGTCCAGCTTGAAGCCCTTCTCGGATGAAGCGGCCGACGCCTGCAGGCGCGGCGACGCCTCGATGTCGGGCGGGCGAGGGCGGTCGCGGTCCTTGGCGGCCTGCGCGCGCTTCCAGCCCGGGCTGTCATAGGTGGACTTGAACTGAGCCGGCGAGGCTTCCCAGACGGCGGGGCCCTTCTGCCAGCCGCTATCCTCCCCGCTGCGGTACGATCCGCCTGCCGATCCGCCCTGCACGGACGTCGAGCCCGCGCTGTAGCCGGTGGCCGTATAGCCCGTCTCCGACATCGCATCGACATGCTCGTGCGGCAGCTCGTCGACAAACCGGCTCGGCAAAACAGCCGTCCAGCGGCCATAGATCTGCCGGTTGGCGACAAACGAGATGTAGGCCCGCTCGCGCGCCCGCGTGATGCCCACATAGGCAAGCCTGCGCTCCTCCTCGAGCCCCTTGGCGCCCTGTTCGTCGAGCGAGCGGCGCGAGGGGAACACCTCCTCCTCCCAGCCCGGCAGGAACACGCACGGCCACTCCAGCCCCTTGGCCGAGTGCAGCGTCAGGATCTGCACCTGGTCGTCGGCGCCCGCGCCCTCGGCATTGTCCATCACCAGTTCGACATGCTCGAGGAAGGCCTCCAGCGTGTCGAACGCCCCCATGGCGCGCACAAGCTCCTTGAGGTTGTCGAGCCGCGTCTGGCTTTGCGGGCTTTTGTCGGCCTGCAGCATGTCGGTATAGCCGCTCTCCTCCATGATGGTCTCGAGCAGGCGAGGGTGCTCCAGCCGCTTGTCTTCATCGGGCGTGTAGTAGAGCGCCCGCCAGCGTTCGAGATCGACCAGGAACCGCCGCAGCCCCGTCTTCGCCGGCCCCTTCAGCTCCTCGCCGCGCAGCATCATGTCGGCGGCGTTGGCCAGCGGCGTGCTCATGCCCCGCGCTGCGACCTGAACCTTCTGCAGCGTCGTATCGCCCACGCCGCGCTTCGGCTGGTTCACCACCCGCTCGAACGCCAGATCGTCCGCTTCCGACCGCATCAGCCGCAGATACGCCATCGCATCGCGGATTTCGGCGCGCTCGAAGAAGCGCGGGCCGCCGATCACGCGATAGGGCGTGCCCGTCACGATGAAGCGTTCCTCGAACGCCCGCATCTGCCACGACGCCCGCACCAGAACGGCGCATTCGTCATACCGGCGCTTCTTGTTGGCGCCCGCGCCCGACACCCAGCTCTGGATGTCGTCGGCCACCAACCGCGCTTCCTGCTCGCCGTCCCAGACGCCGCGCACCTTCACCAGGTCGCCATCGCCCGCATCTGTCCGCAGCGTCTTGCCGAGGCGCGAGCGGTTGTTGTCGATCACCGCCGACGCCGCCGCCAGGATGTGCGCTGTGGAGCGATAGTTCTGCTCCAGCCGGATCACCTTCGCGCCGGGGAAGTCCTTGTCGAAGCGCAGGATGTTGTCCACCTCGGCGCCGCGCCAGCCATAGATCGACTGGTCGTCGTCGCCCACGCAGCAGATGTTGTTGCTGCCCTGCGCGAGCAGCCGCAGCCACAGATACTGCGCCACGTTGGTGTCCTGGTACTCGTCCACCATGATGTAACGGAACCGCTGGTGGTACTCCGCCAGCACCTCCGGATTGGTCTGCAGCACCGTGATCGTGTGCAGCAGCAGGTCGCCGAAATCGACCGCGTTCAGAACCGACAGCCGCTCCTGATACATCTGGTACAGCTTGCGGCCGCGCCCGTTGGCGAACTCCTGCCCCTCGCCGGGCGGCAGCTTGTCCGGCGTCAGCGCCCGGTTCTTCCACCCGTCGATCAGCGACAGCATGAAGCGCGGCGTCCAGCGCTTCTGGTCCACGCCCTCCGCCTCCAGCACCTGCCGGATCAGCCGCAGCTGGTCGTCGGTGTCGATCACCGTGAACGAGGATTTCAGCTTCGCCAGCTCGGCGTGCTTGCGCAGCATCTGCGCCGACACCGAGTGGAACGTGCCCAACCAGCGCATGCCCTCGGCGTCCGGCCCGACCAGCGCCAGCGTCCGCTCGCGCATCTCCCGCGCCGCCTTGTTGGTGAAGGTCACCACCAGCATCTGCGAGGGCCACGCCCGCCGCTCGGCCACGATATGCGCGATGCGCGTCGTCAGCACCCGCGTCTTGCCGGTCCCGGCCCCCGCCAGCACCAGCAGCGGCCCCTCGGTCGACAGCACGGCGTCGCGCTGCTCGGCGTTCAGTCCCTTGAGATACTGCTCCTGCGTCGCCGCAGCGCCGCCCCCGCCCGAAGGCCCCCGCGCGCGCGCCATCTCGGAAATCGACCGGCGTTGTTGTCCCTCTTCGCTCGAAGTCTCTCGGTGCGCCTCATCCTGAGCAGCCCGGCGAAGCCGGGCGTCCGTCGAAGGACGAGGCGCGTCATCCGCAGACGTCAGGGGAGCGTCCTCATATCCGGCCCACAAATCATCCGGCGGCTCGGGCGCGGCCCACTCGTCAGGCATGGGCGGTCCGCCATCCCCGCCCTCATCGGGGAAGGGGATGTCATCGAAATCAACGAAGGGGTCGGAATCGGGGGTGCGGGCGGTCATTTCCGCCTGAAATGGCTGGGGTTTCCCCGCTTAGCAAGCCCACAGCCGCAGCGCCTTGATTTACGGTTTGTTCTGGGTGTTCGGCGACGTCACGCCACAGGCTCGGGGTGACGTTCAATTGCCTTCAACGCTTGCTTCGCTGCCGCTCGCACCTGCGCGGACGGATCGTTGTCCGAAGCCCGCTTGATCGCGGTAACAATGCGGTCGTCCTGAGTGCGTCTCCAGCATTCAAGCAAGGGTTCCAGCGTGTAGAGCCGGACCCAGGCCATCGAGTCCCTGACGTGGGGGTCCGCCAAGGCTTGCCTGAGCGAAATCGTTCGCTCCGGGCCGTCTGGGACATTTTGTACAATCACCTCAACGATTGCCCGACGGACCTGAGCAAAACCTGCAGTCCGATTCAGACTGCGGCGTGCGTCCTCAAGGATGGCGATGTCGTACTGCCCCTCGCGCCTCACCCGCAAAAGGGCCTCAAACACCGCTTGGGGTTTGGGTTCAGGTTTGTTGGCCTCTTCCAGCAAGCGCTCGGATGCGTCCGACTGGTCAGGATACTGGCGCGCCAAAAGCGCCGTCGCAGCCGCGCGCAGCGGGCTGTCGGTCGCTTCTTTGGCTCGAAGCTCATGCAGGCGCGCAAGATTGTATTTCGGAAAAGTCGCGATCAGCGCGTCTCTCGGAACCCATATCCCGCCCTGAAACGCTACCAGCTTACGCAGCTCTACAGGTTCGATAAACGGGTCTAGGCGGTCGAGCGGATTGTGGGGGTCGTGAAACATCTCCTTCTGCTTCTTGGTCCGGCTGGAGATTGAGAGGGCCTGTAGAAACGCAGCGATAAGCGCAAGGTCGGTTAGCGCTCGAGCGGCGAAGATGACGTGACGCGCGTAGGGGTGCGTCGGTGCAATCTGCGAGGCGCTGTGGACGTCATAGATTTCGGACCAGTCGATAAACGGTATCGATTTGGCCAGCTCGGTCCCGTAGTAGGTCAGCCAAGCGAAAAAGCTGTCCGAAGGAAAAAGTCCGTCCGCTGCAGCGGTATCGAAAAGCGTTCCGCCAAACCAGTCGTTGCACTGGCGCATGGCGATCGGAATCAGAACCAGAAGCGATAGAAAACTCCAGAGCGTTTCGTCTCGGAGATCCTCGTCGAAACCTATCCGCAGGTTCTCCCTCGCGAAGTTGGCATTTAGCATCGCGGTCTCACGGTCGTCCTCTACCCACGCCCAGCGCCGCGCCACGGCAGTGACGACAAGCAGAGCGCTTGCGGCAGGAAGGAGTCCCAGAGGCGCAGGCAGAAACCAGGCGGCGACACAGCATGGGATCAAGTTACCGAGAAGCAGAGCGTAGCGAACCAACGCGTTGCTTTGGGTAACGCCCGCTGCAGGCGCAACGACATAGACCAGCCAGCTGTCCACGGCGCTCGCTGCCCGACCAATCGGGGCGAAGCCTGAGCCGGCGCGCGCCAGACCGGCCTCGATGCTGGCAAAGACGGACAACCGCGAAAGTCTGGGCCCTATGATGGCCCCTAGGAATGCGGCGGCGACCAGGATGACGACGATGTCACCCCAGAGCTCGGGGATCTCCATGTTGCTCTTCAGGGAAAGTGCCTGCGCAGCATTGTAGGCAAGCCAAACGATGCCAAGGAGGGCAATCGCCAGAACCATGACTGCCGAGCCGGGGATATGCTGATATTGCGGCTGTCCATTTGGCTGCCTTGGCAACCTTTGCTCATCAACCGCACGCGTTGCGAATGCTATTGCAGGCGCCGCAATCGTTAGAAGGAACCCTGAGAGAAGGCAGAGCATCGTAAGCGGCAGGGCAAGGACCGCCCTCGAATAGATCGCCAAGTAGGTCACCAGCCCGGCATAAGCGCCCAAGCCGACAACGCCAGTTATGCAGAGGTCCAGATCGTTCTTGTGGAGCCCAGAGAACTCAAACTCAGTCTGACTGTCCGTTTCAAGAACGGCCCCGTTCCTGCCAAACTCCATCTCGCTCCCCCGTAGTCCCTCACCCATCCAAGCCAGTAGCGAACAATCGCGCCGGTGGGGAGTCCCGTTTCTCGGAGGGCGAGCCCTTAACCTAGCGAAATCAACACATTGAGGTGTAGGGCCCGCGAGAAAATGCGGGAGGCCGGTCTCACGGCCTCGGAATATCCGACAGCCGCCGCCAGCTCTGCGACTGGCAGAACGGCCCGGCGCACCCCTTCAGGCGGAGCACGGACCCGTCCAGCCGGATCTCGCCGGTATAGATGCGGCCGTCCTCCGGATTGCGCAGGCGCCCGCCGGTCCACTTGCCGTCCCTTGCCGCAAAATCCCACAGCATGGGCTGGCCGACGGTTCCGGGCTTCACCTCGGCGGGGTCCCACGACCACAGGAAGAGGCCGCACAGCCGGGCGGGGTCCGACGCGCACGCGTGCAGCCGGACCACCGCGCCAAGGCCGGGCGTCGCCCAGTCTCCGGCCAGGTCGCTGAGGCTGTCGGCGCGGGCAGGCTGCGCTCCGGGCAGGAGGAAAAGCGCCGCCGCCAGCACGAGTCCGGCCTTTGCCGCGCCCGAGAGAGGGGTGGACGCAGCAGGGGCGGGCGCGCGCTTGTCCTTGCGGACGGCGGCGGCGAAGCGGGCGAGATAGTCGGGATGCTCGGTTCCCATACAGCGGTCCCACCAGGTGAAGTAGAGGCCGAAATTGTATCCGGCCTGTGCATGGTGGAGGTCGTGGTGGGTGACGGTCGTCAGGAACGGGATCAGCGGCCGGCCGTCGCGCGTGGACGGCATCACCTCATAGCCGGAATGCCCCAGGGTGTTGCGGACGATCTGGTGCAGCATGAACAGGCCCGCCACGCCCCAGGGCGTTGGCACAAGGATCATCCACAGCGGCACGAAGGCGGCCATGACAGCGGCCTCGCCGATGTCGAAGGCATAGGCCGTGAAGGGCGAGGGGTTGTGGCTGCGGTGATGGCGCCGGTGAAAGGTGCGGAACAGGCGGGGCCGGTGCATGAGGCGGTGCGCCCAGTAGAAGTACGCGTCGTGCCCCACGATCATCGCGATCAGGCTGGCCCAGAACCACAGCGGCCCCCAGCCGGCCGCCATGGCGGGGCCGGGCAGCCACCCCGCCGCCTCGAGCGCAAACAGCGACAGACCCACCGTCGAAAAGATGGCGATGGAGCGGAGCGACACGGCGAACTCGGTGGCCAGCTGCCGGGCGGGCGGCGTCTCCGGCCTTATCTTGCGGCCCTTCAGCAGCGGTCTGAAGATCACCCACAGGAGCAGCCAGACACCGATGGCGAACACGGCGTAGCGCACAACGTCGACGGTCGTATCCATCGTCCAGCGGTCGAGAAGGGCGCGCCACAGCGGCAGGCCAGGGTCGATCTTGGGGGGCATCGAGGTGTCTCCGGGTTAGGGGGACACGCTGGAACTTTTGGGGGCAGCCGGCTTGCCGGAAGCGGACGCAGGCGAGATCCCACCCGATTCAGCCAGTGTTTTCAGGTTTCGGCGAGGGTTCGGCCATGGCCGTACGCCGGAAGTCGGTCGGTGTCTGGCCCGTGTCGGCCTTGAAGGCGCGGTTGAACGGGCCCAGCGATCCGAAACCAAGCTCGAACGCAATAGCCGAGACGGTTCGTCTTGCCTCGGCCGGATCCGCCAGAAGCCGCCTGGCCTCCGCAATGCGGCGGGTGTTGATGAACTCGGAGAAGTTGCGGGCGCCGAGCTGGTCGTTGATCAGCCGGCGCAGGCGATGCTCGGGGATGCGCAGCTCTTGCGCCAGTCCAGTGAGGCTCAGGCTTTCCCGCCGCCAGGCTTCCTCGCCATCCACCAGAGCCAGCAGCCGCCCGATCTCGAGACGGTCTGCGGCGTTGGCGGGCGCCGGGTCCGGGTCGGGCGCTGGATCCGGGCCGGGCGGTGCAGAGGCTTCCGGCAGTCGGATCCGCGATGGGGCGACGAAGGACGGATCGGCGCGCAGGAAGATCACCGCGCCGCCCAGCGTCAGGGCCGCCATGGCGACGGCGCCGACAAGATTGAGAATTCCGCCGTCGAGATCGGCTCCCGCAAACCGCGCGCCTTCGATCCCGGCCTGAACAAGCGTGTAGCCTGCGACCGCCGCGAAGAACGGCCCCCGGACCCGGCGTCGCGCCTCGACCAGATCGTTGCTCCAGCCTCGCAGGATCAGGGCGAGCGCGTGAACGCCCAGAGCCGCCTCGGCGATGTTGTGCGCGACGAAGATGGCGCTGGCGGCCGGACCCGGCCACAGCGCAAAACCTGCAAGCCCCAGCGCGGTCAGACCCAGGGCGGGTGCAGTCCTCAGCCATCCGATGCGCCAGTCCTCGAAAATCACGCCAATGAACAGCCAGGCGAAACCGGCCCCGGACAGGGACAGGACATGAACGGGTATGAAGACGGGACCATCGATGCCCGCGCCATAGAGCAGGCCCTCCACGAGATAGGCGGCAGTCGTCAGGCACATGCCGGCAGCGGCGAGGCCGGCCGGCCGGCCCGGCGCGGCGCGCCAGAGACTGATGGCCGTTGCGACGAGCGCGCCTATGGCGAACCCCCGCAGCATGGCCTCGGCTAGGTAGGCGGAATCGATCATCGCGGGTCCGGGAAAGGCGGTCGACGCTTCTATGCCCGCCTTCGCGATGGACGGGAACAATGCCCTTTGCGGCAGCTCCGGATTTGCCAAGCCCCGCGCGCTCAGGTGTGGGACGTCTGGCGCTCATTCCCCGCATGTCTGCGACGCTTCTGGAAACGGACAGCTTGCTGTCCGTGTTTCCCGCGCATGCGGGAGTCCAGCCTCAACCGTCTGACCCCGCAGACATTTTCTAAAGTCTGGATCCTCGCCCCTCATCCTGAGCCTGTCGAAGGACGCGAGGAACGCGGCCCGTTGGGCCGCTTCCAGAGCGCTGGTCCCAGCCCTGTGAATTCGACCGGGTCCGAACCTCCAGTAATCTCCCCGCGCGCCTGTCATGGGAGGGTTCGGTAGCGCTCCGAAGCCAACGAACGACACGCGCCGGTCGGCGTGGCGGGAGACGCTCCAACCGTCTGCAACGT
>CAYOWK010000003.1:0-162190 GCA_964407665.1 uncultured Rhizobium sp.
GCGCCACATCGAGATCCAGGTGCTGGGCGACAAGCACGGCAACGTCATCCACCTCGGCGAGCGCGAGTGCTCGATCCAGCGACGCAACCAGAAGGTCTTTGAGGAGGCGCCGTCGCCCTTCATCGACCCCGAGACGCGCGCGGCCATGGGCGCACAGGCCATCGCGCTTGCAAAGGCCGTGAACTACGACAGCGCAGGCACGGTCGAGTTCATCGTTGATGGCGCCCGCAAGTTCTACTTCCTCGAGATGAACACCCGCCTGCAGGTGGAGCACCCCGTCACGGAGCTGATCACCGGCTACGACCTCGTCGAGCAAATGATCCGGGTTGCTGCCGGCGAGAAACTCAAGATCAAGCAGAAGGACGTGGGCATAAAGGGTTGGGCGCTGGAGAGCCGCATCTACGCCGAGGACCCCTACCGCAACTTCCTGCCGTCCATCGGCCGCCTGCGCCGCATGCGCTTCCCGGCCGAGGGCGCGCTGGGCGAGGGCACCGTCCGCATCGATACCGGTGTCCGCGAGGGCGACGAGATCTCGATGTTCTACGATCCGATGATCGCCAAGCTGATCACGCACGGCGAGACGCGCGACGTGGCCATCGACACGCATGTGAAGGCGCTGGAGCGTCTTGAAGTGCAGGGCATCCAGGACAACTCGCCCTTCCTTGCGGCCGTGCTGGCCCAGAAACGTTTCCAGTCGGGCAACATCACGACCGGCTACATCAAGGAAGAATTCCCGGACGGTTTCAGTGGCGTCGATCCGCTGCCGGAAGACGAGAAACTGCTGATTGCGGCGGCTTCGTATGTGCATGGGCTCTTTGCCCAGCGCGACGCGCTGGTGTCGGGTCGGACGGAGCCTGCCAAGGCCCCGCGCCAGGACTGGGTCGTGCTGATGGGCGGCGACAGCCACCCTGTGAAGCTGGTGATGGGCGCCGGCCGGGCCAGCGTCTCCATTGATGGCGCCAAGGCGCTCGAGCTGGTGACCGAGTGGAAGCCGGGCTCTCCGCTGATCGAGGGAACGCTGGGCGGCAAGCCTTTCGCCATGAACTTCACATGGAAGGATGAGGGCTTCATCTTCCGCCGTCTGGGCGTCACGCGCCGCATCATGGTCTGCACGCCGTTCACGGCGGACCTGCATTCCCGGCTGCCCGAGAAGGCCAAGCCGGACACCTCCAAGCTGATCATGAGCCCGATGCCGGGCCTCGTGGTCTCGATCGCGGTGGCTGTGGGTCAGGACGTGAAGGCGGGTGAGCAGGTCTGCATCGTCGAAGCGATGAAGATGCAGAACATAATCCGCGCTGAAGCCGATGGCGTTGTCAGCGCGGTGAAGGTGACCGCTGGCGCTTCGGTTGCGGCGGACGAAGTGATGGTCGAGTTCGCCTGAGCGCAGGCATGCGCTTTCCACATTCCCCCTGCTTGATCTAGGCTCTCCTCGTCAGGCGCCTGGGGGGAAGCGTTTATGTCGAAACCGGATCGCGCGCAGCGTCACGCACGGCTTACGGCCCATGCGGAGAATGGAGGCGGAGCGGACAGCGCGACGCGCGGGACAGTCGCCTGGGTGATCATCCTGCTGTCGGGTCTGCTTGTCGCAGGCTTTGGCGGTGCGGCGATCGTGACCGCCGTGTTCTCCGCTTCTGATCCCGGCCGACAGTCGGCTGCCGAGACGGCGTTCTCGATATTCAATCTGCTGCTACCGCTCGTAAGCGCGTGGGTCGGCGCTATCCTTGCGTATTTCTTCGTCAATCAGGCGACGGAAACAGCAAACAAGACCACACGGGAAGCCCTTCGCCAGCGCAGCTTTGCGGACAGGGTGAAGGTCCTTCCGATCATGTCAGCCGCCAAGACATTCGCGGAAATCTCACGGATCGAGGTCGAGCGTGATGAAGGCGGAACGCTCATCACCCCGCTCTCGGACGTGGTTGCAATCTTCGAGACACAGCGACGGACCCGTGCGCCGATCTTCGAGTGGCGCGAGGACAAGGGGGCTTTTGTGCTGATCTACGTTCTGCACGAAAGCACAGTGTTCGACTTCCTCCGGCGCTGGCCTGAGGCGCGAGAGGGGTCCCTGCAGGCTCTCATCGACAACGCCCAGATTCGTCCTCGCTGGGATCAGACACTCGCCCACTTGCCACAGACCGCCACGCTGGCAGACGCTAAAGCAGTCATGGACAGCAATTCCAGGATCCAGGACGTGGTCGTTACCCTGCACGGCGCCCCGGATGGACCTTTCGTAGGCTGGCTGACCAACGTGGACGTCCTGCGCCACTGCATTGCTGGCGCTTCGGCATTCGATTGAGGGTTCTACGGGACCGGAGGCTCGATGAGCTGGACCGCCCCGAAATTTCGCTCGAACGCCGCCCTCAGGGCGATGTCGACCTCGTACATCGGCACAAGCTGGCCGAGGGCGTGGAGGCTGGTGACGCCATAGCGGGGGTCGGAGACGCCGCAGGGCGTGATGCCGCCGAAGTGGGAGAGGTCGGGGTCCACGTTCAGGCTGATCCCGTGGAAACTGACCCAGCGTTTGAGCCGGATGCCCAGCGCGGCGATCTTGTCTTCCCGGAGCTCGCCTCCAACCGGTGTACGGTCCACCCAGACGCCGACGCGGCCTTCGCGGCGGCGCTCGCCCTTGATGTTGAACTCGGCCAGCGTGTCGATGATCCACTGTTCGAGCTTGCAGACGAAGTCGCGGACGTCGCGCCCGCGCCGGTTGAGGTCGAGCATCACATAGGCAACCCGCTGGCCGGGGCCATGATAGGTGAACTGGCCGCCCCGCTGACTTTCGAAGACCGGAAACCGGCCGGGATCGAGCAGGTCGGAGGTCTTCGCGCTGGCGCCACGGGAATAGAGCGGGGGATGCTCGACCAGCCATACCAGTTCGTCCGCCGTACCATTGGCGATGGCCGCAGCACGGGCCTCCATGAAGGCGACCGCCTCGGCGTAACCGACCAGACCTTCAGATATCGCCCAGCCCGTCATCGGTTAACCCTCGGGCAATGGGGAGCCCGCATGCTGCCTGCCAGAAGCGTATGGCATATCGGAGTTGGACGTTGAATTCTCAACTGGGTCACGTCGAAGTCGAAATCACCGTCCTGCTGGGGCGGTCGATCATGCCGATGCAGCAACTGCTGCGGATGGGCCGGGGCGCCGTGATCCAGCTGGATACCCAGGAAAATGACGAAGTGTGGGTTCTCGCCAACAATCACCCGATCGCGCGGGGCGAACTGGTGATCGAGGGCGACAAGGTCTCCGTCAGCATCACGCGCTCCGCCCAGGTCCAGGATTTCTTCGCAACCGCGCAGTAATTGCAGTTGGCCGAAGCGCCGCAGCGAATGGGCGTGAGACGAGGCTTCACAAACGGTTTTCTCGCTGTATATGTCCCGCCTTGCCCGGCGTGCGGTCGTGGCGGAATTGGTAGACGCACTACCTTGAGGTGGTAGCGCCGCAAGGCGTGGAAGTTCGAGTCTTCTCGACCGCACCATTGGGACTTCAAGGGGCTGGATCATAGGAAAACCGCTTGCGGTAATGGGGGGAAGTCGAAATGGCGGACACCCCGGACACCGAAGACAAGCGCCTCGATCCAGCCCTCGACGGTCCCTCCGAGGCCACCGAGCCCCAGAACATCCTGACACCGGCCTTCATCGCCCGGTTTGTCGGAGCCGTTGGCGATGGCGACACGCTTTCGCTGAAGCGTACGCTTACCGACCTGCACCCCGCAGACGCCGCCGACCTGCTGGAACTGCTGCCGCCTGACGCCTTCCGGAAGGCGATCCATCTGCTTGGGCCGCGGCTGCCGGCAGAAGCGCTCGTCGAGATGGCGGATGACGCCCGCGTCGCGGCCCTCGACGAGATGACCGACCACGCCATCGCCGCGCTGATCGAGCATCTCGATTCGGACGACGCCAGCTACATCATCGACGACCTTGAGGAAGAACGGCGCACCCGGATCCTCGGGCGGGTGTCCGCATCCGACCGGGCCGCCATCGAAAGCTCGCTCGCGTTCGACGAAGAATCAGCCGGACGCCTGATGCAGCGCGACTTTGTCGCTGCGCCGGTGTTCTGGACAGTCGGGCAGGCCATCGACCACCTGCGCACGGTGGACGAGGACGACCTGCCGGACACGTTTTTCGAGATCTACATCGTCGATCCCGCCTTCAGGCTTGAGGGCAGCGTGGGGCTGTCCCGCCTCCTGCAGGCCGGACGCGAGGTCCTCCTGAAGGACATCATGAAGGAGGCGGCGGTCCGCGTTCGCCCCGAGACGGACCAGGAGGAGGTGGCCTACCTCTTCCGCCAGTACAACCTGGCCTCGGCCCCCGTGGTCGATGAGGCCGGGCGCCTGACCGGGATGATCACGATCGACGACGTCGTCGACGTTATCCAGGAAGAAAACCAGGAGGACTTGCTGGCGCTGTCGGGCGTTAGCGAGGCCGGCGTGAACCAGACCGTTCTCGACGCTGTCCGCGCCCGTATTCCGTGGCTGGGCCTCAACCTGGCCACGGCGCTCATTGCGTCCGCTGTCGTCTCTCTGTTCGGAGCCACGATCGACGAGATCGTCGCTCTGGCCTTCCTGATGCCGGTTGTCGCGGGCCTTGGCGGCAATGTCGGGTCGCAGGCGCTTGCCGTGGCCGTCCGCGCGATCGCCGAGCGGGACCTCGAAGGGCCGCTGGTCATTCGTGCGGTGCGTCGCGAGGCCATTACCGCCATCATCAACGGCGCGGTCATCGCCCTTGTCGCCGGTATTGTCGTCTACCTGTGGTTCCGCGACCTGCCATTGTCGCTGGTGCTGGCCTCCTCGATGACCATAACCTTCACCTGGGCCGGGCTGGTGGGAATTCTGGCGCCGTTAACCCTGAAACGCATGGGAGCCGACCCCGCTGTCGCGTCGTCGGTATTTGTGCTGACGTCGATCGACCTCCTGGGATTCCTGGTCTTTCTCGGGATGGCGACCGTCGTTCTCGTGTGAAAGGGCATCCCGTTATGACGAGTCTGGCGTCGGGATTGCACCGGTCAGGCGAAACGGGCTCGGAATGTGTCGGATCAGGCCACAATCATGACTGGACGGATGCGAATTTCGCGGGCGGGACTTGAACTCATCAAGGCGTTCGAAGGGTTCCGGGAAGGCGCAGCGCGGCTGCCCGACGGTCGCTGGATCATTGGCTACGGCCATGTTCGCACCGCACGCGAAGGCGTGACCATCACGGAGAAGGATGCCGAAGACCTGCTGAAGAACGATCTGCGCGTTGTGGAAGACGCCGTCCGGTCGCTGGTCTTCGCTCCGCTCAACCAGGCCCAGTTCGATGCGCTGGTCTCCCTCGCGTTCAACATTTCGCCGGGCCAGTTCAAGGATTCCGAGATCCTGCGCCGCCTGAACGAGGGCGACCTGATTGGCGCCGCCGGCGCATTCGATGCGTGGCGGCGTGCGCGGGTAAATGGCCGCATGATGGTGGTCGACGCTCTGGTTCGCAGACGCGCCGCCGAGAAGGCTCTCTTCCTTGCCGCGACCGTAGGCCAGGCCACTGCGCCGACTCCTATCGTCATCCCCGAGTGGGATCCCTCCGCTGGCGGCGGCGGCAGGTCGTCCGAGACGGCAAATGCCCCCGACGTGCTGCTGGCGATCGAGCGTCTAACCCAGGAGCGTGACCGGGCCGAACGGGCGGTGGAGCGCGCGACCGCTGCGCCAGTCGTGGCGGAGGCGGCCGCCGAACCGGTTCAGGTGACCACTGCCGCTCCAGTGACAGCGCCCGAAGCGCCTGCCGTCGAAGACCGGGTCGCAGAGGCCGAAGCAACGCCTGCATCAACGACTCCCGAAGAAGCGTCGCGCACAGTTGCGGCGCGCATCGCCCGCATTCTTGAGCGCGCCGACACCGCAGCCGCTACGGCTCCCGCTGCGGTCAAACCCGCTGCAGACGAAGCGCCGCGCGAGATTGCGGCCCAGACCATCATCGACGAGCTTCCTGACTTCGCGACGGATGCCGCGCGGACGCGGGTGGGCGGCGAAGCGCATGAAACGAACGGCCGAAAACTGATCGACGACACCGAGCGCTTCGATCCGGGCCGCGACCCGCAGGAGCTGTTCACGGACGGGCTGCATGCAGAGCGTGAGGTCAACGGCCGGGTGCGGAAGCTCGGGGTGATGGACAACCGGGCGCTGCGGATTGCGCCGTTTGTGGCCTTCCTGATCCTGTCGATCATCGGGCTGGCGATCGGCCTGGTTGAAGTCTTCAAGGACGACACGCGCAGCATCTCGGGCGCGTCGACGGTGGTTGCGGTCTTCGGGCTGCTGACCGTGATGGGCATCTATTTCGTCGCCGCGAATTCCTCCGACAGCGAGCGCTAGAACCCGGCCAGATCAGTCGGCCAGAGCGGCTTCGGCGGGCGCCGGGGTCCCGCGGATGATCGAGTTCAGGGGGCCGCGAAGCTCTGACAGCGCCTTGACGGCGGAGTCGTAGCCAGCCTTCACAGCTGGGTCGTATTCCTTCCAGTCGCGCAGCTCGACGCCCGGCGGATCCGGCACGATCAGGAGATCTGTGAGGTCGCGGTGGGCGTTCGGGTTCACCGAGATCGTGGCCGCGCGCATCAGCAGGTTGGCGATGGGCGGGGGCGACTTGAAACCGTGGCGGGATGTCCAGCCGAAGAAGCTGGGCGGACGGATGAACTCGTCGGGTGACAGGCCCACGGGCGGTTCGGCGACGTCGACGCCGATGATCCGGCCCCGGTGCATGTTGCGCATCACGTCCACCGGGAAGTTGTTGAGGACCGCGCCATCCACCAGGACCTGTCCTTCGACGACGATGGGCGGGAGGATGCCGGGCAGGCTGATCGAGGCGCGAAGGGCGTCGCGGAGGCGTCCCTCGGAGTGGACGCGGAACGAGCCGGTGGTGAGGTTGGTGGACACGGCGAAGAACGGGATAGGCAGGTCCTCGATCATCAGCTCGCCGAAGTTCTCGCGCAGCCGTGCATCGACCTTGTTGCCCTTCACCAGCGACACGACGGGCAGCCCGTAGTCGGACAGCGGATTGGTCTCGACGAACGCCTTGCGGATGCGCCTGTCGATATCTTCGAGAGACCAGCCGGCGGCCAGGCAGGCGCCCAGCACTGCGCCCATGGATGCGCCGCCGATGAAGTCGATAGGGCAGCCCGCCTCCTTCAGAGCGTACATGACGCCCATATGTGCGTAGGCGCGGGCGCCGCCGCCTGACAGCACCAGACCGACCGAGCGACCTGCGATGATCCGGGCGAGCCGTTTTGCGTCGTCGTCGTTGATGTCCCGCCAGTGGAAGATCCGCGAGGCCTCGGCAGCCCGTTTCCAATCCAGCGCGTCGGCTGCCGGCCGCGTACCGCCATGATGCAGCAACACGACGTCGACGAGGCGGAACTGGCGCGTGGCCGACGATTCCTCCGGCAGCAGGGGAACGGAAGGGCGCGCGTCCGACCGTGCGAACAGCATCAGCCTGTCGGAGTGGCGCTGGACGTGCCGGAACCACGGATTGTCGCCGATGCTCGACACGTAGAGGACGACATCGTTCCGGGTTTCAAGCTCGTCAAAGAAGCCAGCCGGCATTCCGACGGCTTCCTCGCCCGCAATGGCGACCCGGAGCCCCATGACCTGAAGGGCGTTCGCGAGCGTTCTTGCCCGCAGCCTCATGTCGATCGTGGGTGAGGTCGCGAGCAGGCCAAAGACCTTCGGCTCGGCCGTGCGGCCCGTCTTGCGACGCGCCTGGCGCATGCGGACCATGATCACACGTGTCAGACGCTCGAGAATCTGGGGCTCTGAGCGGACCAGCTGCATGAAGCCAGAGCGCGACATGGCCATCAGTTCGGTGTCGCGCAGGGCGTAGACCGCCAGTTCGTGGGGTTCGCCGGCGAGCAGGGACATCTCGCCAACGGGTTCGCCGGCCCGGATATGGCCTACCAGCTCAAGCTGGCCGGATGGGTTGCGGCGAAAGGCGCCCATCGAGCCGGAGAGTACAAAGTAGATGGTGTCCGAGGCGTCACCGATGTCGAACAGTTTCCAGCCGCCCGGCAGACCGAACCAGCGGGCGTCCTTTTCTGCTTCCTTCAGGGCTTTCGGAGAGGCGTCCTTGACGAATGGCACGGCTCTCAGGGTCGGCTGGACCGCTTCGGCGGCTGCTTTCTTTCCTGTGAGCGTCTTGAGTCCCATTGGTGGGTTCCGACAAAGGGGGGCGCCCCGAAATTTACCATAACCACAATCCCTGAAGGATTCGTATGTCTGGTAGCTGGCGTCCCCCGGGGCGGCGCTGCATTCCTGTCTGACGTAGGGGCGAAGCTGTCTCGATCAAGCGCCGACAGGCAGTGTCGACGCATCGGACAGGGCGGGATAGACACAGTCAGCACCTGCTGGAGGCCGCCTGCCATGTCTGCCTATGAGAACATCGAACTGGACGTCTCGCGCTCCGGAGTGGCCGTGGTTCTGCTGAACCGTCCAGACCGGCGAAACGCCTTCAATGCCGAGGTGATTGCCGAGCTTTCGGACGTGATTGAAACGCTGGCCAAGAACCCCGAAGTGCGCTGCGTGATCATCCGGGGCGCTGGGCCGGTCTTTTCGGCTGGCGCGGACATCGAGTGGATGCGTGCAGCGAGCCACTACACGCAATCGGACAACGAAGAAGATGCTCTGGCGATGGCCGAGATGCTGCGGCGGCTGAATGGGCTGCCCCAGGTCACCATCGCGGCTATCCAGGGCGCCGCAATGGGCGGGGGTGTCGGTCTTGCCGCTGCGTGCGACATCTCGGTCGCCCATGTCGATTCGAAATTCGCTTTTTCCGAGGTCCGCCTCGGCATCATTCCGGCGACCATCTCGCCCTACGTGATCGAGGCCATCGGACCGCGCTGGGCGCGTGCGCTCTTTGTGACCGGTGAAACCTTTGGAGCGGACCTGGCCCGGGAGATTGGCCTGATCCATTACGTCGCCAGCGATGAAACCGAGATGGAAGCGATCGTCGAGCGTCTGGCTGTCTCCATTTTTGAGGCGTCGCCGGCCGCGATCGCAGACACCAAGGATCTTGTGCAGGAAGTCACCGGCGAGGTGATCGACGCCAGCCTGTCGCGGAAGACCGCCAGGCGGCTTGCGGCCCGGCGGGTCTCCCCCCAGGGGCAGGAAGGGCTTGCCGCGTTTCTCGAGAAACGCAGGCCGTCATGGGCCTGAGCTGAGACTGACGTTGAGAGGCTGATCCGGCGCTGGGGCGGCGCCGGGCAGGATGGATCGAGGGGACGCGGGCGATGAGTTCCGAAGTCGAGGCGGCGGGTGCAGTCGTGAGCGCCGCACTTGTTGGTGCGGTGATCGATGGCAAGGACGGGCATGAGGGGGCGCACCACGCCTCCGGCCCTTGCGCCAACTGCGGGACGGAGCTGAGCGGCAACTTCTGCAGCAACTGCGGGCAGACGGCCCATATCCACCGGTCCATCGGGCACATGGTCGAAGAGGTGTTCCACGGCGTCCTGCACTTCGACACGCGCGCCTGGCGTACCTTGCCCCGGCTGGTCTTCCAGCCCGGCAAGCTGACCTACGACTACATCCATGGACAGCGCGCCCGGTATATCTCGCCTCTGGCGCTTTTCCTGTTCGTCGTCTTCCTGATGTACTTCGTCTTCTCGCTCGCGGGCGGAGCGCAGGTCGGCGTCGGCTCGGACGATGCCCAGTCGGGCCGGGCGATCAGTGAGCTGACTGTCGCGAAGGCCGATCTCGTTGAGGCCGAAGCTGCTGTTGCAGAGGCGGAAGGCGCGCTGGCTGCCGCGATTGCCGGGGGCGCCCCGGAGGCGGACATCGCCGCCGCTCAGGCTGTGATCGCAGCGGCCCGGTCAAAGGTCGAAACGCTGAGAGCGGCCACAGAGGCGCTGAGGGACGAATTCCGCACGAGCGTCGCCGATCAGATTCCGATCAAGCCGCCTTCTATCCCCGGCCGGGAGGCGCCGTCAGCGGCCGCAGAGCCGGAGCCTGCAGCGCCAGCGGCAAAACCCGCTTCAGAGGCTAGCGGGGGCGACACCTATTCGAGCGAGAGCGAAACGTTCTTCAAGCAGGTCAGCGCCGCCGCAAAGCGTGGGGACATTGATATCAATCTTGGCGACAAGAAGTTGAACGAGAAGGTCCGCAAGAAGCTCGAGAACCCTGAACTTGCACTCTACAAGATCCAGAACACGGCCTACAAATACTCCTTCCTTCTGGTTCCGATCTCCCTGCCATTCATGTGGCTGCTGTTCTTCTGGAAGCGAGGCGTCACGCTTTTCGATCACTGCGTTGTCGTCCTGTATTCGCTCTCCTTCATGTCACTCCTCTTTGTGTTCATGTCGCTGCTGGGAATGGCGCCGTGGTCGACGCCGGGGCTAGTCTGGACCGTCCTGGTCTTTGCCCCGGTTGCGCACCTCTATGTCCAGTTGAAGGGAGCCTACCGGCTCAGCGCTTTTTCGGCGGTCTGGAGGACCGTCGCGGTCGGTACCGGCGCGATCCTTTCCCTGGCGCTGTTCGTGGTGGCGATCGTTATGCTCGGCCTGACTGGGTGACGGGCGGCTGGTTCATGCAGCGGCCCATTAAGGCCACATTCAGGCCTGAGTCTCTCAAGTGGAGACGGACATCGGAATCTGGATCGGGCCATGATCGGACCAATCGCGCTCGTCGCATTTCAGTTGGCCATGCAGCCAGCCGAGGCGCTTGAGGTTGCACTGGATGCGGTCGAGCCGCCTCCGGCCCTCCGCGCCAGTTTCCGGGCAACGATTTCCAGCGGATCGGCCAGCCGCCATATCCAGTATGATCCTTATCTGCCGGCAGCCGAGCAGTTCCAGATCACGTGGCGGTTCGGCGACGATCCCGAACTGGACGCCGTGGTGGAAGGGTGGCGCGCAGAGCGGCAGGCGGATGTCAGGCTGTTTGCAGACGACCTTCGCAACAGCCTTGGCGATGCGAGAATTGTCAGCGAGCAGGGCGGGTGGGCCATCCAGTTCCGCCACAAGATCTCTCCCAACGATGGGGCGGTGGATGCCGCGATCTCGTCGGCGATGGTCGGAAGGCTGGCGTTTGACAGTACGACGGGTCTGCTGTCGGAGGTCGACTATGGGCTGGTAAGGCCCATCCGGCTCGATGACGGCACGACACTGCGGACCTATCACCAGACGTACAGGTTCGGATACTCGGCGCGCTGGGGCGTCAGCTTTGTCTCGTCCTACGAGCTAGAAGCGAGGGGCGGGCGCTGGGGCTTCAACGAGAGCCGCCGCGTGAAGGTGACGCTGACAGACGTCTCGTTCGCGCTGGCAGGAGACGCCAACCAGCAGCTCGCCAGCAAGTCCGGCGAGCCGAGGCGCTCGTTCAGCTCCGGAATGCCGTGATCCGGATGTCTGGCGCGGCTTGCGCCGTGACCGCGTACGCCGCTATTCGAAGTGAATGGCGATCCACCTCATCAAGCTCTGCGTCGGCGCCGAGACCGTTGAAGATCTTCAGGCGTGGGTTGACCAGCTTGTTGCTGATCGCAGGCGCGCGCGTCTTTCGCTTGTCAGTCATCACGATACCCGCATGTGGCCCAAGCGAGCCGATGAGCTGCTTGAGGGCGGATCGATCTACTGGGTGATCAAGGGGGCGGTTCTGGTCCGGCAGACCATTGTGGGCATCGAGGAGATCAGCGGGATTGATGGCAGACCGATGTGTCGGCTGGTCATGGACCCGAAACTGGTCCGGACCGAGCCACGGGGCAGGCGGCCCTTCCAGGGCTGGCGCTATCTCGCGCCAGAGGATGCTCCGCCTGACCTTTCGGCGAGCAGCAGCGCCCTGTCGCCAGAGCTTGTGGCGGCGCTCAAGGACTCTCTTGCCTGGTAACGCCGGCGGTCACCTGCGCTGGAAGGACATGTTGTCGATGAGGCGGGTCTTACCTAGCCGGGCGGCAACGAGCAGGCGGCCGCCAACTCCGGCCGGCGCGATCTCGCTGCCGAATGGAGCCAACGTGTCGGCGCGCCGCGCCTCGACATAGTCGATGCTCGCAAAGCCCGACTCCAGGATGGCGCGCTTTGCCGTGTCCGTCGCCTCGCGCAGGGGCGTCCCGTCCTCGATATGCGCCGCGCAGGCTGTCATTGCCTCGTAGACCGCGCTGGCGCGGCCGCGTTCGTCTGCGCTGAGGTATGCGTTCCGCGATGACATGGCGAGACCATCGCCATCACGCGCGGTCACGGCCCCCACGACCTCGACCGGCAGGCCGAGGTCCTGTGTCATCCGGCGGATAACGAGAAGCTGCTGATAGTCCTTCTCCCCGAAGATTGCGATGTCGGGCGAGACATGGATGAACAGGCGCGACACCACGGTGGCGACGCCTTCGAAAAAGTGAGGCCGGATTTCGCCTTCAAGAATATGGGACAGGTCGCGAACCAGAACCCGGGTCGAATCGCCCGGCGGATAGATCTCGCTGGCCGGTGGGCAATAGCACATGGTGCAGCCCGCATCAGCGAGCAGGGCAAGGTCGCGGTCCTCGTGGCGAGGATAGGTCGAGAAGTCCTCGTTAGCCGCAAACTGGGTGGGGTTCACGAAGATGCTCGCCATGACCGCTTCGGCGCGTTGAAGCCCCATCCGGACCAGGCTGAGGTGGCCATCGTGCAGAGCGCCCATCGTCGGGACAAAAGCGGTACGGACTCCACGCCGCCTGGCGTCGGCTGACCAGGCGCGAGCCTCGGCCCGGGTCCGGGCCACGTAAAGGTCTGGGCTTGATGCGGCCAAGGCGACGCTCCGGAAAGGTTAACGGACCAGCATGACGGTCCAGCAGGCGATTTAACCCGAATGACGGCGCTTCTAAGCGTCAGCCGGCCCGTAAATCAATGCGGTGTTAACCGGACCGGCCAATGTTCGGGTCATGAAGAAAGCAACGGTGCACCACATGCGTCTCGCTCTCGGTGGAATTCTGGCCCTGGTTATGGCTGTCTGCGCGCGGTTGGTTCAGTCCGATCTGATGGGAAACCGTGCGCCGTTCCGGGCCGGAATCTCGCCACCCTCCCTGATTGTGCCGGCTCCGCTTGTCCTCGATGCGATCGAGGGGCAGGTCATGGAGCTTGAAGGGCTCGTTTCCCGCATCCAGGCCGACACTCTCCATCTGCGCAGCGCGCTGCGGCAGATGCGGATATCCGGCGGTATCGTTCCCGCCTTTGCCTCGGCGAATCCGGTTTCGGCTGACGATGTCCGTCCCGGCAGCGGCATCGAGCCCAAGCCTGCCCCGATCGCGGCCGTCATGGATCCCGGCCATGTCAGTGCGGATCTCTACGCCCCGGCCGCTGACCTGCCGCGAGCCCGCTCCCTGTTCTACGGCGCGCAATTGGGCATTTTCGCCTCTCGCCGCGAGGCCCTGCAAGAATGGGAGACCGTTGCAAACGCTCCCAGACTCGGCGGCTTCGCTCCGCGTTATCTCGCGGCCGATGCCGGCGCCGTTCGTCTTCTGGTCGGCCCGGTTCCGGCTGAGGAGGCCCTGGCGATCTGTGCCGAAGTTCGCGCTGAGGCGCCCGAGTGCACCGTCCAGCCCTTCACCGCGGCCAACCCGTAGGCTACTCCGAGGCGACAATGGCCCCCAGCGACGTGGCGACCCTGCTCGAACGTGACGCACCTGCCCAGACCCGCCTCGCCCACGTCATCGTCGTGGGAAACGAGAAGGGCGGAGCCGGCAAGTCGACGGTGGCCATGCATCTGTCTATCGCGCTGCTGCGGATGGGCATGAAGGTGGGCGTGCTGGACCTCGACGTGCGCCAGCGCAGCTTCTCGCGCTATCTCGAAAACCGTAACCGATGGATGCGCACGAACTCCATCGCGCTGCCCACCCCTGAAGCCGTGCGTATCGATCCGAGCCAGGCGCGCGATCTCGATGCCGCCGAGACGGAAGAAGCGCGGCACATGATGGACAGCCTCAAGCGGCTGTCCGAGCGCAACAACTTCATCATCGTGGATGCGCCGGGCGGCGACACCTTCCTGTCCAGGCTTGCCCATTCTGCAGCCGACACGCTGATCACGCCTCTGAACGACAGTTTTGTTGACTTCGATCTGCTGGGCGATGTGGATCCCCAGACGCTCGAGGTTGCGCGGCCCAGCTACTACGCCGAACTCGTATGGGATTGCCGGAAGAAGAAGGCGGCGCAGACCCGCAAGGCGATTGACTGGATCGTGATGCGCAACCGGATGTCGCCGCTCGACGCCCGCAACAAACAGCGTGTCGGCGAGGCGCTGGACAACCTGTCGCGGCGGGTGGGATTCCGCATCGCTCCGGGCCTGTCCGAGCGCGTGATTTACCGGGAGCTCTTCCCGATGGGGCTCTCTCTTCTGGACCTGCACGATGCGGGGTCCGGGGTCTCTTTCACGATGAGTCATGTCGCTGCCCGCCAGGAACTTCGCGATCTGCTGATCGTGCTGAAGCTGCCGGGCATGGAAGGCAAGGAAATCACCTTCTAGCTGCGATGCTGCCGTAGCCTTTGGCGCTGCTGCAGTTGCACTGGCGGGCAACGCCCGTTATCGCCCGGACTGGCTCTAACCGGAGCCGCAGACGGGGCCGCTCAATGGCGCGCGGAAGACGTTTCAGGGCATTTGTTCAGGACTCCCGCAATCGCGTGCTGGCGCAGTTGCGCTCGTGGTTCCTGACCGGCGTCGTGGTGGCTGCTCCTATCGGCATCACGATCTGGCTGATCTGGTCGCTCGTCAGCTTTGTCGACAATCAGGTCAAGCCGCTTATCCCGCGTCCGTGGAACCCGGAAACCTACCTGCAGTTCGCCTTGCCCGGCCTGGGAATTGCCGTTGGCGTGGTGTCGCTGATTGCGCTTGGAGCCATGACGCAGAACTTCCTTGGGCGGACGCTCCTCAACATGGGTGAGCGCCTGGTTGAGCGCGTTCCTCTGGTCCGGTTCATCTATCGTGCGCTGAAGCAGGTGTTCGAGACATTCACCGCGAATGACACCACGGCCTTCAAGGAAGCGGCTCTGATTCAATACCCCAGTCCCGGTCTGTGGGCGGTGTGCTTCATCACCAACCGACAGCCGGGCGGTGAGGTGTCGGAGCTGTTTCCCGGCGCCGTCGCTGTTTTCGTGCCGACGTCGCCAAATCCGGCGACAGGGTTTCTCGTCTATGTTGATCCGGCCATCCTGCGGCCCCTGGCGATGCCGGTGGATCAGGCCGCAAAGCTGGTCCTCTCGGTCGGGATTCTAACGCCTGAACAGTTGAAATCCCAGGACCCAGTCGTCGAACCCGCGGCCGTTCCCCCGTCTGCAACGAGGCCCGACTAGCGGCTGCGTTTTCCTAGCTTTCCTGGTCGACGCGAATGCGAGGGGACAGCAACTCGCGGGCGCGTTCGGCCCATTGCCCCCTCGGCGAGGCCAGCTTCGGGTCGCCTGTCAGCAGCGACTTCGCATCCATCCGCGATGTCTCGATCAGTGCTGTATCTTCCAGGAGATTGAGGACGCGGAAGTCGGGCAGGCCGGACTGCCTGAGGCCGAGCAGGTCTCCCGGCCCGCGCAGCGCAAAATCCGCCTCTGCGATCTTGAAGCCATCGCTCGTCTTGCGAAGGATATCCAGCCGCTCGCGCCCGGCCTCGGTCAGCGGAGGGCGGTACATGAGGAGGCACGAGGACGGCTTGTCCGAGCGTCCGACCCGGCCCCGTAGCTGGTGGAGCTGGGCGAGGCCGAAGCGCTCGCAGCGTTCAATGACGATGATCGTGGCGTCGGGTACATCGACACCGACTTCGACGACTGTCGTCGCGACGAGCGTGCGGGCTGCGCCTGTCCGGAAGCGTTCGAGCGCTGCGTCCCGGTCTACGGCGTTGAGGCGGCCATGCACGAGCTCGACCTCGCCCTTTACGATCCCGGCCAGTGTCTGGCGCCGGGCGATGGCGGACGAGTCGTCAGCCTCATCGGTGCTTTCGACGGTCGGGCAGATCCAGTACGCACGCTCGCCACGAGCCACAGCGCGGGCGACGGCGTCCATGATCTCGTCGATGCGGGTGTCGGGCGCGACAGCTGTCACGACCTCCTGCCGGCCAGCGGGCTTTTCGTCGATGATCGAGATTTCGAGGTCGCCGTGCACCGACATCGCGAGTGTACGCGGAATGGGTGTGGCGCTCATCACCAGCGTGTGCGGCGCCTCGCCCTTGGAGCTCAGACGCAGGCGATCAGCTACGCCGAAGCGGTGCTGTTCGTCGATCACGATCAGCCCGAGGTCGGGCAGGTCGACATCCGACTGGTAGAGCGCCTGGGTGCCGGAGACGACCTGGATTCGTCCGTTCCGGATGTCGGCAAGGATCTGTTCGCGTCCGGAGCCCTTGTCGCGTCCGGTCAGTGCAACGGCGCGGTGTCCGGCTGGAGCAAGAAAGCGGTTGAAGGCTTCGGCCTGCTGGCGGGCAAGCACCTCTGTCGGCGACATGATGGCGGTCAGGCGGCCAGACGCCGCGACCTGGCTGGCGGCGAGGGCGGCGACCAGTGTCTTGCCGGAGCCGACATCGCCCTGGATCAGCCGGCGCATCGGGTGCGGAAACGTCATGTCCTCCGAGATGTCCCGGAACGCTTTCAGCTGAGATTTTGTCGGGGTGAACGCCAGCGCCTCGATGATCTGCCGCTCGACGCCGATGGCCTTTGGAACCACCGGGGCAGACCGGCGCTGCCGGGCAAGCCGGGCCTGGCCCATGGCCAGCTCGCGCGCGAACGCCTCGTCGTAGGCGAGGCGGTTCCGGGCAAGCCTGAAGGCGTCGAGCTGCAGGTCTTGCGGCCGGTGCAACGTTTCGAGAGCATCGCGGAAAGACGGCCAGCCCTCCTTCTTCAGAAGATGGGGGTCGATCCATTCTTCAAGGACCGGGAGGGTTTCGATGGCCGCCGCGATGAACTTTCTGAGGTTCTTCGCGGCAAGTCCTGCGGTCATCGGATAGACCGGCTCGACAGGGGGCGGCGGCTCGTCCTTGTCCGGCGTCAGGATGTAGTCCGGATGGAGGATCTGGCGCTCGCCCGACCTGTACTGGGTGATCAGGCCCGAAGCCATGATGGAGGCGCCGACCTGGAACGTCCGCGACAGCCACATCGGGCTCGCGCGGAAGTAGACGAGCGTCAGAAAGCCGGTTTCGTCGCGCAGCCGAATTCGCGCGGGGAACTTGCCGCGGGCGGGTTCGTAGGCGTCGACGACGCCGGTGACGGTCGCGACCTGATCGAAGGCTGTGTCCGCTATGGCGCCCCGGTTGCGGCGGTCCACCCAGGAGGTCGGCAGGTGGTAGATCAGGTCGAGCACGGTCTCGCCGCCGATCAGGCGCGCGAGCACGGGCTTCACCTTCGGGCCAACCCCCGGCAGGCTCTCGATGTCGGCAAAGAAGGGATAAAGGACCGGATCGCGCATTATGCCCGGCAACCTAAAGCCAATTCAGCCTCGGCGGCAGGGGGATGTTCGATCAATTGCGATCCGGAGTGCCTGCCTCAGAATTTGCCTTTCAGGACATCGAACGGGGAGGAGTGGGTTTCGCGCTGTGGCGCCATCGAAGCCGGGCTGGCGGGGCGGGCGTCCTTGCTGCCGCGTGGGCCAGACGGCGCGTCGTTCGCGGATGGCGACTTCATGGACAGCGCGATCCGCTTGCGGGCGACATCGACTTCCTTCACCCGGACCGACACAACGTCCCCGGCTTTGACGACATCGCGCGGATCCTTCACGAAGGTGTCCGACAGTTCCGAGATGTGAACCAGCCCGTCCTGGTGAACGCCCACATCCACAAACGCGCCGAAGGCCGTCACGTTGGTGACGGTCCCTTCGAGCCGCATGCCGACCTTGAGGTCCTTGATCTCGTTCACGCCGTCCTGGAACGTGGCGGTCTTGAACTCCGGACGCGGATCCCGGCCCGGCTTTTCCAGCTCCGCCAGAATGTCGGTGATGGTCGGTACGCCGAACGTGTCATCCGCGAAGTCCTTCGCATTCAGCGACTTCAGGAACGTCCTGTCGCCAATCAGGGCCTTCAGCGGGCGTCCGGTCTTCTCCGAGATGCGCTCGACGACCGGGTAGGCTTCCGGGTGAACGGCCGAGGCGTCGAGCGGGTTCTTGCCGTCCATGATGCGCAGGAAGCCCGCAGCCTGTTCGAAGGCTTTGGGGCCCATGCGCGGCACCTTCTTGAGCGCCGTACGAGCCTTGAACGGGCCGTTCTCGTCCCGATAGGCGACGATGTTGGAGGCGAGAGTGGAATTGAGGCCGGAGACGCGCGCCAGCAGCGGCGCCGAGGCCGTGTTCACATCGACGCCAACCGCGTTCACGCAGTCCTCGACGACCGCGTCCAGCGAGCGGGCGAGGGCGGACTGATCGACATCGTGCTGGTACTGGCCGACGCCGATGGCCTTGGGCTCGATCTTGACCAGTTCGGCAAGCGGGTCCTGCAGGCGGCGGGCGATGGAGACGGCACCCCGCAGCGAGACGTCCAGGTTCGGAAACTCCTTGGCGGCGAGTTCCGAGGCCGAATAGACCGATGCTCCGGCTTCGGACACCGTCACGCGCATGAGCTTCAGCTCGGGCATCTTCGCGCAGAGCTCGGCAACCAGCTTGTCGGTCTCGCGGCTGGCTGTGCCGTTGCCGACGCTGATCAGTTCGACAGCGTGACGCTTGGCCAGCTGGGCCAGCGTCACCAGCGACCCCTGCCAGTCGCGGCGCGGCTCGTGCGGATAGATGGTGGCCGTTTCCAGAAGTTTGCCCGTCGCATCGACCACCGCAATCTTGCAGCCCGTGCGGATGCCCGGGTCAACGCCCATGACGACTTTCGGGCCGGCGGGCGCCGCCAGCAGCAGGTCGTGCATGTTGCGGCTGAAGATGCGGATCGCTTCTGCGTCGGCGCGCTCCTTGAGGCGTCCCATGAGGTCGGTCTCGCTGGACCCGCACAGCTTCTGCTTCCAGGCCAGCTTTGCGGTGTCCGCGAGGAACGCGTCGCCTGGGCGGCCGCGTTCCTGGATGTTGAATTCCTGCATGATGAGGTCGACTGCGGGATGCCGGCGCGCGGGGTCGTGCGGCAGGTCGAGGCCGACCTTCAGGACGCCTTCCTTTTCGCCACGCAGAAGGGCGAGCGCGCGGTGGGAGGGCATGTCCTTGATGTTCTCGTCGAACTCGAAATAGTCGGCAAACTTGGCGCCTTCTGTCTCCTTGCCCTTGACGACGCCCGAGCCGAGGCGGCCGCCTGACCAGACTTTCTCGCGCAGGGCTCCGACGAGTTTCGGGGTCTCCGACATGCGCTCGACCAGGATCTGGCGGGCGCCCTCCAGAGCCGCAGACGTATCGGCTACGCCTTTGTCCGCCGACACATACTCCAGGGCGACTTTCACCGGGTCGAGGGCCGGGTTCGCCATCAACCGGTCGGCGAGAGGCTCCAGTCCGGCCTCGCGCGCCGCCATGGCCTTGGTGCGCCGCTTGGGTTTGAAGGGCGCGTAGAGGTCTTCCAGCGCCTGCTTTGTAGACGCCGCGTGCAGGGCGCGCTCAAGTTCGGGCGTCAGCTTGTCCTGCTCGCGGATGGACTTCAGGATCGTATCACGGCGGGCGTTGAGATCTGTCAGGTAGGTCAGGCGCTCGGCGAGTGTACGCAGCTGGGTGTCATCGAGGCCGCCGGTCCGTTCCTTCCGGTAACGGGCTATGAACGGGACCGTGGCGCCCTCATGGAGCAGGTCTATCGCAGCCTGCACCTGCGCTTCCTGCACGCCGAGTTCTCCGGCGATGATCCGGGCAACTGACGGGGCGGAGAGCGCTTGGATCTGCATGGCGTCCGATTCCTTGTCAAACCTGTACGGTCAAACCTACACGTGGGCGGAACAGGGTTAACCGTGTTCGCGCCGGAGGTCAGCTTTGTTGATCAACTCGTTTACAGTTGGTTGAAGGAGCCCCCGGCCGCCCCAGCAACACCGCGAAACCCTGTGTCTCCCTTGCTGGACATGGTCCGGCTGACGGTTGTGCGCGGGTCTCATGCCAGGTCGATCATCCGCTCAAGAGTCTCAAGACGGTCGGCGTCGGCGGCGGGTTTGTCCCAGCGGATGCGATGGATGCGGGGGAAGCGCATGGCGACGCCGGACTTGTGGCGGGGCGAGCGCTGGACGCCGTCGAAGGCGACTTCGAGGACCAGACCCTGATCGCGGTTTGCCACCACGGACCGGACCGGGCCGTAGCGCTCGAAGGTGTTGTCGCGCACGTACTTGTCGAGCTGGGTCAGCTCCTCGTCCGTGAAGCCGAAATAGGCCTTGCCGACGGGCGTGAGTTCGCTTTCGCCGTTGCGCTCGCGCCAGACGCCGAAGGTGAAATCGGAGTAAAGACTCGAGCGGCGCCCGTGGCCGCGCTGGGCGTACATCAGGACGGCGTCCAGAAGGCGTGGGTCTTTCTTCCACTTGTACCACTGGCCCGCAGGCCGTCCGGCGACGTAGGGCGCATCCCAGCGCTTTAGCATGAGGCCTTCGATCTCGGGCGTGGGAGGATTCGACCGAAGGTTTTCGAGTTCGTCCGATGTCTGGAAAGGCACCAGCGGCGACAGGTCGATGCGGGGCGCTTCCAGGGAGACCACGAAGCGTTCGAGCCGCTTGCGGCGGTCTGCGAAGGTTAGGACGCGCAGATCCTCGCCGCTCTCGATCAGGAGATCGTAGGCGCGGATGAAGGCCGGGCGCTGCGCTATCTCGCGTGCGGTCACGGTCTTGCGGTTGAGGCGCTGCTGGAGTTCGTTGAAGGAGGCGACGCCGCCGGCCGGTGAGCGGATGAGAAGCTCGCCGTCAAGCGTGGCGTCGAAGGCGACCGTGTCGATGATGTCCGGAAAGGCGTGGGAAATGTCGTCGCCCGTGCGGGTGTAGATCCGGCGCTCGCCGTCCTGCGACGCCAGCTGGACGCGCACGCCGTCCCACTTCCATTCGGCGGCGAACTCGGCGGGCGTGATGCGGTCGGGATCGAGCGCGGACGGGTCCTGCCGTTCGGATTTCGAGAGCAGCGGATGCGCCAGCATGGCCGGGCGGTAAGGTGCGCCGAGAGCGGGGACCGGTTTGTCGGCTCGCTTCTCCAGCCATGCGAAGAGGGAAACGTAGGGGGGAGCGAGGCCATGCCAGAGTTCCTCGATCTCGGTGACCTCGACGCCGCCGAAGTTGGCGACGGCCTGACGCGCGAGGCGGGCGGAGACGCCGATGCGCAGGCCCCCAGTCGCCAGCTTGAGCAGCGCCCAGCGGCCTGCGGAGTCGAGCGCGTCGAGCCAGCGTTCAACGTGCGAGGGGCCTTCGGCGCGTGTCGAGGTCAGGAGCGTGTCGACGACTTCGGCAAGATCCGGCGCGCGGTTGGCGCCCGGACGCGCAGGCCAGATGAGCGAGACAGTCTCGGCAAGGTCTCCGACATAGTCATAGGAAAGACCGAACAGCACCGGATCGACGCGCGCCGACACCATCTGGCGGATCATGGCCGGTTTTGCGGACGGGAGGGAGAGATCGCCAGTGATGGCCGCAAGCGCCCAGCCGCGCGCCGGATCCGGCGTGTCGGTCAGGTAGCGCTGCAGGATGGCCAGCTTGCCGTTTCGCGACGGCGTCAGGACCAGCCGTTCGAGGAGGGCGGCGAAGGCTTGCATGATCTGGATATAGGCTGCGTTGGCCTCGTACGGGAGGGTTTTTGATACTCGCTTAGCCGGAGTAGCTGGGTTACAGAGCGCGCCATGACCCGACACCTTTCGCCGCCCTTTCACGCTTTTGACGGCATCCACAATTTCCGTGATTTCGGTGGGTATTCTGCCGCCGGCGGCCGGATTGCTGAGGGCGTGCTGTTCCGGTCGGGGAGCCATGCGCAGGCGAGCGACGCCGATCTCGCGAAACTCGCGGGCATGGGCATCGTGACCGTGGTCGATCTGCGCCGGCCTGAAGAGAAGACGCGCAACGCCTCGCGCCGCTGGGAGGCGTTTTCTGCGACTCTGGTCGAGAACCATGACGACCACGAAGGGCCCGAAGGCTGGGACACGTTCATGCATGCATGGGACATGACGGGCGAAAGCTTCCACGCCTTCCAGCAGCGCTATTATGCCGAGGCGCCGTATGTGCCGCGTCTGGTGGATCTGCTTTCGCGCTATTTCGATGCGCTGGCGTCGAGCGAGGGCGCTGTGCTAGTGCATTGCGCGGCGGGCAAGGATCGCACCGGTCTGGCGGCGGCGCTGACGCATCACATGCTGGGCGTGCATCGCGACGACCTGATGGCGGACTATCTGCTGACGAACGAGTCCGGACGTTTCGAACGGGTGGTCGAGGGCTATCTCGACGTGATCGAGAAGCGGTTCGGCAAGCGTCCGCCGCTGGAGGCGATGAAGGTCGCGATGTCGGTGCATCCCGATTATCTGGAGCGGTCCTTTGCGGTGATCGCCGAACGCCACGGCGATCTTGATGGCTATCTGCGCGATGCGCTGGGCGTGGATGCCGCCAAGCGGCAGAGCATTGCGGCCAAGCTGCTGGGGTAGGTCATCCGTCGGGCGCAAGTTTGCGGCGGGACCGGCGCGAGCCGTCCGCGATGCTGTAGCTCGCCTCCCTGATGGGAGGCCGGGGCGCGTGGAAACCCGCCTTGTTTAGTACAATGCCAGCTTTCGCTGGCCGGTGCGTGTTCCCACGCGCCCCGCAGATCGGTTGCTGACCGGTGTGAGGATAGGATTTGACCGTAGTCCCGTCCTCCCGCCTTGCCGAAGCGAAGGCCGGAGCGACACGCCCGGTGTTTAGACCCACTCCCACATCCCGGACAGCTCGTGCAGAGGGCTTCCGATCCCTCTGGACACTCCGGTTCCATACCCGAAGCCAGATTTTCAGGGATGTCGCCCGTTTCGGCCCGCCCTTCGAGTCCCTGGCCGGATGCTTGCGCATCCAGCCAGCCTCAGGGTGAGCCGAAACGGAATTGAACATCCCGCCACGCCGACCGGCGCCTGTCGTTTCGGATTTCGGAGGCCTCCGATAACCCTCCCATGACAGGCGCGGGGAGAAGTGTAAGGGCGGCCGCAGCCCCCGGAATTCGCTGCCTGGTTTCCCCGCATATTGCGGTCGTCATTCCGCATGCAGTGCAGCAGCGATCCGGGATTCGGCGGCGGGCGCAGGCGGCCGTTTCCGCATCCCGCCTCTGCGCCCTCCGGGCTTGTGCGGGCTGACGGAAAAATGCGGTTACCACATTGAATCGCCCGACGTTTTCCTGCGCATGAGAGCAAACACCCAGGGCTGAGGTGTCGTGTCGAAGTCAGACCATCAAGTCTGGATTCCCGCGTGCGCGGGAAACACGGACACTTGCGTGTCCGTTTCCAGAACCGGCGAACCGGGTGTGGGAGACAAGTGTGTTCTGTCCCACACTTTCGGGGCCCAAACCGGGGCTCGATCCGGTCAGATCGAGGTGCGGGAGGGCTATCGTCCTTCCCGCACCTGATCCGTCAGCGTCAGATGCCGCCTGTCGCGCCCAGCATGGCGCGTTCGGCCGAGCGGATATCGACTTCGACGCCCGGTGTGGTGCGGAACACCATCATGTTGCGCGCGGCAGCCGTATAGGCGGGCCATGACGGAACCTTGGGGTTCGAGGGATCGCCGGTCTTGGCGAAAGCGAGCCAGCTTTCCGACATCTGGTCGGCGATGGCCTGCGCCTCCGGGCCTGTCCCGGACATGCTCTCGGACTTGGCGACGTTGTCGAACACCATGCCGATGTCGAGCGCGTGCGGGACATAACGCTTGCCGTCCATGACGGGGGTTTCCCAGTCGAGCATGTAGAAGAACACGGGCGCGCCGCCCTGTGCGGCCTTGCGGTCGGCGACCGTCACGCTGCCCTGGAAGAAGCGGGCGTCCGCGCCTGCCATGAAGAACAGCTCGGGCGCCTCGATGTCGGCATGGTTCGCCTTGTAGAGCTCGATGATCTTGGCGACGTCCTGACCGGGGAAAGAGGTCTGCAGAGCGGCGGGAAGGGTCTCCCACGTCAGGCTGTGGTTGGGGCTGTCAGCTGGCGTGAGCGAGGTGCCCTCGGTGCGGTTGCTGCCGATCAGGAGCGGAACGGTGGCTGATTGCGGCGGGCCATCTGGATCGAACGGGTGGCGGTTGAGCGAGCGGCCGTCCAGCACGGGACCGGAGCCTGCAGCGGGAATGCCCTCCGCCGCCGCCTGGATGGTCTCGACCGGCAGGGTGAGAATCTGGTCGATGGTCTCGGGGGTGAGGCCGAGCTTCCCGACAAGGGTGGCGGCCGCGATCGATGTCGCAGACGGGTCGGCGTGCTTGAGACGCGGGCCGGACTGGACGACGGCGCGGTGGAAGAGGCCTTTTGCCGAATCCATCGCCATCAGCGTGCAGACCTTCGCGCCGCCCCCGGACTCTCCGAAGATCAGCACGTTGTTGGGGTCGCCGCCGAAGGCCGAAATGTTGTCGCGAACCCATTCGAGCGACTGAACCATGTCGAGCGAGCCGGCGGCGCCGGAGTCGGCGAACTTTTCCCCGTAGCCGGCGAGGTTGAGGTGCCCGAACAGGTTGAGGCGGTGGTTCACGGTGACCACGACGACATCGCCGCGCTTGGCGAGGCGGACGCCGTCATAGGCGTTCGATGAGCCCGAGCCGGTCGTGAAGCCGCCGCCGTGGAACCAGACGAGGACGGGGCGCGCGCCCGTATCGACGGCCGGCGTCCAGACGTTGAGGAAGAGGCAGTCTTCGGATGTGGGCAGGGGCGGATTGGGACGCCACGAGGCGAACAGGCCGCCGCCGTCTCCGCTGACGGGTTGAGGGGCGGATGCGCCGAAGGCCTTCGCGTCAACGGGCTCGGCCCAAGGCGCGGGTTGCTGGGGCGGACCGAAGCGGTTGGTCGATGTGTCGGCGCCGTAGCGCACGCCCTTGAAGACCGTAACGCCGTCCTCGACGAAGCCGCGGACCTGGCCGTGCGTTGTCGTGGCCATCGGGTCCGCTGCTGCGGTCTCTGCCGCGTCGTTGCTGCAGGCCGCGAGCAGGCCGCCGCCCGCCGCGAACGCCGTGATGGCGACTGTCGATTTCAAGAAGGCGCGCCGCTGCGCAAAACGCATCGCGTTCATGGTGTCTCTCTCCCCTGGGTCCGGATCTCACGCCCGGACTGGCCAGCACGGTAGGGAGCTTAATCCGGCGCGTCCAGCCCGGGTCTCATTGCCTGACCGGTGACGCGCACGGCATGAGAGGCCGGTCCTGCACGTGTCAGGACGCCGTGCCAGACGGCGAGCGGAGAACCATGATCTTCTGCCAGATCTTGCGGGAGAGGTTGGTGGTCAGCGTCTCGATCTCGTCGACGGTCTGGATGATGACGGGATCGCGAACGTCTTCCATGTAGAGCGCGGCCAGCTTGCCGGTGAGCGCGAGCATTTCGGAGCAGTAGTCGAGATAGCGTTCCAACTCGTCCGGAGAGAGGTCCTGCGTGGGGGATGAGGCCGTGTCGGCGATGGTGCGCCGGTAGCGCGTGGGGTCCTTGGTGAGCTGGTGCATGTCGACGACGTGGGCGATGGACCGCAGCTCGTGCAGGTCGGCGAGGACGGCGTCGCGGCGCCAGATGGATTCGAGGTTCAGCAGGAACCAGACCGCCGCGCCGACGATGGCGATGATGTTGAAGACGGCCTCGACGCCGGAGAGCGCGTTGAACGCCTCGGTCTCGATCCGCATGCGCGGCAGGCTGACCATCGCCCAGACCGCCGCCGAGGTTCCCGCGAGCAGGAGGCCGGCCACGCCGCCGCGTATCCAGAGATTGGGGCTACGCACCCAGGCGGCGCGCTCCCGGTCTTCGCGCGCTACGGCCAGAAGCTCGCCGCACAACCGGGAGAGGCCACGGCCGGGAAAGCGCTCGTCGATGCGGTTCTGGAGCTGTTCGATGGTCGCGACGATGCGGTCCGGATTCAGGGAACGGTAGGGCATGGGCGCGGCCGGAAATCTGTCGGGAGGTCTAGTATGGAGGCGGCCGGCGCGGAATGCCATCCCGCGGATTAATCCCCACCCTCGTCCTCATACCCCACAAGATGCAGCGCGCGGGCCTTGCGGCCTTCGAGTTCGGCCCAGCGGGCGAGGGCGTCGTCGCGGCCGTGGGTGATCCAGAGTTCGTCCGGGTTCACCTCTCGGACGGTTTCGGTGAGCTCCTCCCAGTCTGCGTGGTCGGAGATAATGAGCGGGAGTTCGACGCCGCCCGCCTTGGCGCGCTGGCGGATGTTCATCCAGCCGGAGGCGAAGGCGATGACGGGGTCGGGGAAGCGTTGCGCCCAGGGGGTGGAGGCGGCGGACGGCGGGGCGATGACGATCTTGCCGGCGAAGGCCGCGCTCTCGCCGCGCTTGCCTTTTTCAAGGGTGGCCGGGCGGAGTTCGCCAAGTTCGACGCCAAGGCGCTGGTACATCTCGCAGAGCTGGACCATGGCGCCGTGGATGAAGATCGGCTCGTGGTAGCCCGCCTGCCGCAGCAGGCAGATGACGCGCTGGGCCTTGCCGAACGAGTAGGCGCCGACGAGGTGGGTGCGATCGGGGAAGGTCTCGACGCTCTGCAGCAGGCGGGCGACCTCCCGCTCGGCGGGCGGATGCCGGAAGACCGGGAGGGCGAAGGTCGCCTCGGAGATGAAGATGTTGCAGGGTACGACCTCGAACGGGGCGCAGGTGGGGTCGTGGCGGCGCTTGTAGTCTCCGGTGCAGACCATGCGCAGGCCTTGCCATTCGACCAGAACCTGCGCTGAGCCGACGACATGGCCGGCCGGGTAGAGGGTTACGGCCACATCGCCGATACGGGTGGTCTCGCCATGGGCGGCGGACTGGCGGGAGGCCGTGAAACCCTCGCCATAGCGGGTGGCCATGGCTTCGAGTGTCTCCGGTGTCGCCAGGACCGCTGCGTGACCGGCGCGGGCGTGGTCGGAGTGGCCGTGGGTAACGACCGCACGATCCACCCCGCCCCGTACCGGGTCGATGTAGAAGTCGCCTGGCGGGCAGTAGAGGCCCCGGGGCGTTGGGCAAAGGAGAGTTTCCGGCCGGATCATGGCGACTGATATGATTGTCCCCGCGGCCAACGGCAATGCTGGCGGGCGCCATTCAGTTTGCCGTATTATTGCCATCTGGACAGGTTGCACAGATACATCCCGGCGACGGGATGCGGGGCGAGCCTCATGTGCGCCCGAGGGGACGAACAGCGATGCCTAGCGCATTTGAAGCGGCAAAGCGCATGATTGCGGCGATGCTGGAGACACGCACCAAGGAAGACATCGCCCGGCAGAGCCTTCCGGACAGCACGACAAAGCTGAAACCGTGGATCCGGACGGCGCGGGGTCTGGACCCTGCTTTCACGGCTGCTGCATGGCGGACGCTGCTGGGGCATTCCGGCGCCGGGGAGGCAGACAAGGCCAGTCTGCTGGATGCGCAGGCGCAGAGCGATCTCGAGGCTTACGAACACAATATCGAAAACTATGTCGGGACGCTGAGGGTCCCGATGGGGGTTGCCGGGCCGCTGAGGGTGAACGGCATCTTTGCCAAGGGCGATTACTACATCCCGCTGGCGACGACCGAGGCGGCGCTTGTGGCGTCGTACGCGCGGGGCGCGCGGCTGATCTCGGCGGCGGGCGGGGCGACGACGGCGCTGCTGGCAGAGGGCATCCACCGCTCGCCGGGATTTGCGTTCGCCTCCGTTGGGGAGGCGGGCCTGTTCGTGGCGTGGGTCATCCAGAATTTCGATCTGCTCAAGGCGAAAGCCGAGACGACGACGCGGCATGGCAAGCTGGTTGAGCTGTCGCCCCACATCGAGGGCGACCATGTCTATCTGGTCTGCACCTACACGACCGGGGACGCCGCCGGGCAGAACATGGTGACGATCGCCACCGAGGCCCTGTGCCACGCCATCGAGGCCGACTGTCCGGTGAAGCCGCTGTTCTGGTTCGTCGAAGGCAACTTCTCCGGCGACAAGAAGGCGTCGGCGATGTCGTTCCTGTCTGTGCGCGGACGCAAGGTGACGGCGTCCGTCGATCTGCCCGGCGATCTGGTGCGCAGCCATCTGCATACGACGCCTGAGCGGATGGAGGATTACTGGCGGATGTCGGCGCTGGGCGGGGTGATGTCCGGCTCCATCGGCGTGCAGGGACATTATGCAAACGGTCTTGCGGCGCTGTATCTGGCGACCGGGCAGGATGCGGCTTGCGTGGCCGAGAGCGCGGTGGGCGTGACGCGGATCGAGCATCGCGCCAATGACCGGCTGTTCGTTTCTGTGACGCTGCCCAATATTGTTGTGGGGACCGTGGGCGGGGGCACCAAGCTGCCGACACAGTCCGCCGGGCTGAACATCCTGGGGCTGAAGGGCGAGGGCAAGGCGCGCGGGTTTGCCGAGGTGACGGCGGCGGTGTGTCTGGCGGGAGAGCTGTCGATCATCGGGGCGCTGTGTGCGCACGAGTTCGCGAGCGCCCACCAGAAGCTTGCGCGGGGCAAGCCGTGAGCGGCGCAGCGGCGCCGGGCGCGCGGCCAGGGATCGCCGGGCGGCTCTGGACCTATCAGGGCGAGCGCTTTCCGGTTGTGAAGCACGGGATGCTGATCGCCGCCTTTGGCGCGTCGGCGGTCTGCCTGTCAGCCCTGCTGCGGGGCGGCGTGCCGGATGTGAAAGCGGTTCTCGTCGCCATCATCGTTCTGTTCGGCCTGTTCCTGCAGCTGAGGGTCGCTGACGAGCACAAGGACGCAGCCGATGACGCCGCCTTTCGGCCGGAGCGGCCTGTGCCGCGCGGACTGGTCACCCTTTCGGAGCTCCGTTGGCTGGCGGCGGCGGCGGCGGTCCTCCAGGTCGCTATGACGGCCTGGCTGGACTGGCGGCTGCTCGGGCTGCTGGCGGTGGCGTGGGGCTGGATGGCGCTGATGACGCGCGAGTTCTTCGTTCCGGAGTGGCTGAAGGCGCGGCCGGTGCTCTACATGGTCTCGCACATGGCGGTCATGCCGCTGATCGATCTCTATGCGACGGCGTGCGACTGGCTCCCGGCCGGCATGGACAAGGGCGCGGGTGACGCATTCGGGCCGGCGCTGGGCGCGTTTCTGGCGTTGTCGTTCGCGAATGGGATCGTTCTGGAGATCGCCCGCAAGTGCTGGGCGCCCGAGCAGGAGCGCGACGGCGTGGAGACCTATTCGCGGCTGTGGGGTGCAGAAAGAGCGGGACTCGCCGTGACCGTTGCGGCGTTCGCGGGGTTGGCCCTGTCTGCGTTTGTCCATGCCGAGACCTATGCGCACGTCGGGTTCCTGATCGGATTGCTGGCGTTGGGCGGCTGGGCGATGACTGCCGCCGTGCTCTATGCAACGGGCCCGACCGTGAAGGCCGCCAAGGGGCTGGAGACGGCTGCCGGTGGCTTTGTACTGGGCAACTATCTGCTGCTGGGCGTCCTGCCTATGCTTGTGGAGATCGCGCTGCCATGAGCTTCATTCTGTCGGGAGAGGCGTTGCGCGATCCGGCGCAGGCGGGCGGCAAGGGCGCGGCTCTGGCAAAGCTTCAGTCGGCGTTTACCGTGCCCGCGTTCTTTGTGATCTCTGCTGACGGGTTTGATGACGCCGGGCTGAAGCCGGATGCAGCGGACGGTCTGGCGGCGGCTCTCGCTGCGCTCGGAGCAGGGCCCTTTGCAGTGCGGTCTTCTGGCCGGGAAGAAGACGGGGCTGACGCTGCCCATGCCGGGCAGTTCACGACCGAGCTGAACGTGATGGCTGCAGATGTGTCCGATGCGGCGCACCGGGTCTGGCGTTCGGGATTCACCGAAACCCTCGCGCAATACCGCAGGTCGCACGGGTTGCCAGACACGCCTCAGCCGCCAGCTGTCGTGGTGCAGGTGATGGTTGCGGCCCGGGCTGCGGGCGTCGCGTTCTCGGCCGATCCCGTTAGCGGCGACCGGAATGTCTGCATCATCAGCGCCGTGAACGGCCTGGCGGATCGGCTGGTCGGCGGAGAGGTGGACGGCGACAGCTATCGGGTTGCGGCGGATGGCCGGACCATCGACGCCCAGCTTGCGGACGGCGTGGAAGTGCTGGACGAGGCCCGGCGCACGGAGGTGGCGGCGCTGGCGCGGCAGTCCGCCCGGCACTTCGGATCGCCGCAGGACATCGAGTGGGCGTTCGATGAGGGTGGCCTGAAACTGCTGCAGTCGCGCCCCATCACGACGCTGGCGCCTCTCACGAGCAATGATGACACCCTCACGATCTGGGACAATTCCAACATCGTTGAAAGCTATCCCGGCGTTGTCTCGGTCCTGACGTTCTCGTTTGCGCGCTACGTCTACAGCCATGTGTACCAGGCGTTTGCGGTGCTGATGGGCGTCGAGCAGGGCGTCGTTGATGAGCGGCGCACGGTGTTCGAGAACATGCTCGGGCGGGTGGACGGCCGCGTCTACTACAACCTCCTGAACTGGTACCGCGCGCTGGCGCTGTTCCCCGGGTTCAAGGCCAACCGGTCTTTCATGGAAGGCATGATGGGCGTCTCGGAGGCCCTGCCGCAGGAGCTGGCCGAGGCGATTGCGCCACCTGAAACGAATTCAGGCGAGCTGGCGCGCGACAAGCGCAGGCTCTTCCGTGTCGGACTTGGGCTGGTTGGGCACGAGGTGCGGATCCGTTCGACGATCCGCGCCTTCTATCTTCGCCTGAACCGGGCGCTTGCAAAGGATGACGCAGCCATCCGGGCGATGTCGCTAAGTGCGCTGGCTGCTGAGTACCGGGAGCTGGAACAGCAGCTGCTGGCGAAATGGGATGCGCCGCTGATCAACGACTTCCTGTGCATGGTGGCGTTCGGTGTGACGCAGAAGGCCATGACGAAGTGGGGCGGGGCCGAGGGGGCGGTGTTCCTCGGCAACGTGCTGATCGGTCAGGGGGACATCATATCGGCTGAACCCGCCCGCCGCATTCGGGAAATGGGATTGATCGCGGCGAAGCATCCCGGGCTTGCCGCGCGCCTGACGGCTGGCGACGTTGCTGCGATACGCGAGGTCCCGGCGCTGGAGTCGGAGTTTGGCGCCTACATCGTCAAGTTCGGGGATCGCTGCACGCAGGAACTCAAGCTGGAGAGCATCCCCCTGGATGAAGAGCCCCGGCAGCTGGTGATGGCGATCGGGGCGGCGGCGATGAGGGGGGCTGCCACTGGAGAGACGTCTTCCGGCGGGAAGGCCAGGGCGGTCCCTGAAGTGGCGCTTCCGCTGGACCGGATCATTCGTGATCCGGTCCAGCGGCAGATGGCGACCTGGCTGATCGCATGGACGAAGGCGCGGGTGCGGGACCGGGAGAACCTCCGGTTCGAGCGGACCCGCCTGTTCGGGCGCGTCCGGCGCATCTTCCTCGCCATGGGCGACCGGTTGGTTGCGGGAGGCGTGCTCGCAGATCGCCGGGACGTCTTTCATCTAACGGTTGAAGAGTTGCTCGGCGCCATCGAGGGCGCGGGCGTTACCACGGATATCAAGGCTTTGGCGGCGCTTCGCAAAGCGGAACATGAGGGCGCCTTGAGGCGGCTCGACCCGCCGGAGCGGATCGAGATGCGGGGCGCGCACATCCTTGGCGCTGCAGCGGCGCCCGCTGTTGCGCCATCCGGGACCGATCAGGCGGAGACCCGCTCCGGACTGGCCTGCTGCCGTGGGGTGGTGACGGCGCGGGTGCGCGTGATCGAGGATCCACGTGTCGAGGCATTGGTGCCGGGCGAAATTCTGGTGGCGCGGCATACCGATCCGGGCTGGATTGCGGTGTTCGCAAACGCCGCAGGCGTGATCGCGGAGCGCGGTTCGCTGCTGTCGCATTCGGCCATCGTCGCCCGGGAGATGGGCGTGCCGTGTGTGGTCGCCGTAAAGGGCGTGACGGCGTGGCTGAAGACAGGCGATACCGTGCGTCTCGATGGCGGTGCGGGGACCGTTGAACGCTTGCAGGGGACGGACTGAAGGCAATGGCTGGCACTGACATCGAGAAGCGCGCCTCGTTCGAGATCATCCGCTATGCGCAGGTGTGGGAGGACGCCGACATTCTGGTTGAAGCGCTGCGGCCTGCGGCGGGCGACACGGTGGTCTCGATTGCGTCTGCCGGCGACAATGCGTTCGCGCTTCTGGCGGAGGGCTGCAAGCAGGTGATCGCGGTAGATATGAACCCTGCCCAGCTGGCCTGCGTGCGGCTGCGCAAGGCGATGTATGCGAAGCTGACCCATGACGGTTTTCTGGAGCTGATGGGATCGCGCTCATCCGCGCGGCGCCGGCAGTTGCTGGAGGATGTGGCTGCGGATCTGTCGGACGAGGACCAGCGCTTCTGGAAGGCGCGGGAGAAGGACGTGCTTCTGCATGGGGCCGGCGGGGCCGGCAAGTTCGAGCGCTATTTCCGGACCTTTCGCGAGTGGGTGCTGCCCTTCATCCACAACAAGGAGACGATCGAGCAGCTGCTGCGCCATCGCGAACCGGCTGACCGCGAGCGGTTCTACGAGCAGCACTGGAACATCTGGGGCTGGCGGTGGATGTTGAAGGGCTTCTTCTCGCGAACCGTCATGGGGCGTCTGGGCCGCGATCCGGCTTTCTTCGATCACGTGGAAGGCAGCCCGGCCGAGCAGGTGGCCCGGCTGACGCGCAAGGCGCTGGTGGAGCAGGACCCGGCCGCCAACCCCTATCTGCACTGGATCCTCAGGGGCGCCCACGGCAAGGACCTGCCGCGCGCCCTAAGGGAGGAGCAGTTCGACGTGATCCGCGAGCGCCTCGACAGGCTGGAGGACCGGCTGTGCACGGTCGAGACCCTGGCCGAGGAGGGTGTGAAGGCTGATGCTTTCAACCTGTCGGACATTTTCGAGTACATGTCTCCGGAGGCGCATGCGGCTGCCTATGCGTCGATCCTGGCGACATCCCGGCCCGGCGCCCGTATCGCCTACTGGAACATGATGGCGCCAAGACGCGTGCCTGAGGCGCTGGCCAGTCGTGTTCGCACGAACAGTGAGCTGGAGGCGAAGCTCAGGCCCCTCGACAAGGCGTTCTTCTACCGGGATTTCGTCATCGAGGAGGTTCTGTGAGCAGCGTGATGATGCTCAGCCTGGGCCGGATCGGCGGCTCTGTGGCCCTGCTGGCCGTCGTGATGTTTCTCACCACACGCCTGGCGAAAGCCGCAAAGCTGGACCCGGAACTGTCGCGCAAGCTGATCCACATCAGCCTCGGGCTCTACTGCCTGACGTTCCCGTGGATCTTTGCAAGCGCGCTGGAGGTGGCCGCCACGTGCGCTCTGGCGTGCGGGCTGTTTGTGCTGGCGCGAGGGGTGTTCCGCGCGAAGCTGGGCGAGGGCCTGCATTCGGTTGCGCGCAAGTCATGGGGCGAGGTGCTGTTTGCGGCTTCGGTCGCGCTGTTGTTCTGGCTCAAGGACGGGACCTACATCAACGAGGCGCAGGGGGAGGCGTCGCCGGGACCGATCCTGTATGTGCTGCCGATCCTGATCCTGACGTTGTGCGACGCTGCCAGCGCGCTGGTGGGCTCGCGCTACGGGCAGACACGGTTTCGCATCGAGGAAGGCCTGAAGAGCGTCGAGGGGGTGGTGGCCTTTGCCATGACGGCGTGGCTGGCCTCGCTCATCGCGCTGCTGCTGCTGACGGATATCGGGCGCGGCGAGGTTGTGCTGCTGGCCTTCATCACCGCTGTGTTCGGCGCGCTGCTGGAGGCCGCGAGCTGGCGCGGGCTCGACAACCTGTTCATTCCGCTTGGTCTCTATTTCCTGCTGGCCAACCTGCTGCACCTCGGCGTCTTCGGACTGTCCGGTGTCGCGGCCATGTTCTTCCTTGTGCTGCTGGGGCTTGTGCATCTGACGCAGAGATCGGGCGGGTCGCGCCATTTCATCGCGACGGCTGCGACGCTGTTTTTCTGCATCGGGATTTTCTCGGGTGTGGAGAGCGTCATCACGCCGGCGCTGGCGGTGGGCGCCTATCTCGCGTGCGTGCGCCTGACGAAGGCGGAGCGGCCGGAGCATGACGATCTCAACCTGCTGCTTGTCATCCTGTCGCTGGCGCTGGCCTTCTTTGTCGCGAGCAATGTCGCCAGGGTTGATACCATCTACGCCTTCAACCTGGCGTTTGCGGGGCTGGCCGCCGGGATTGTTGCGCGGTTCGGGACGAGTCTGCTGGCCGTGCTTGGCATGATCGTCGCGGGCGCGGTGGCAATGTCCGTGCGGACGCTCTGGATGGAGGGCGTCAGCGAGGCGGCGTGGTGGTACACAGGGCTGGGTCTGGTCGGGATCAGCATCGTGGCAATCACCGGCGGCATGATCCGGGGGCGCAAGCTGCGGCCGTGGCTGGCGCTGGGCGGAATCTCGTTGACCGTCGGGATCGCCTCGATACCTGCATCGCCCTGAACCGGAGGTTTCGGACATGAACATCTTCCGTGAGACGCCGGACTGGGATGGTCTGAAGACAGCCGTGCTTGGGTACACGGATGATCCGGCAGCCTTGATTGAGGCGAAGCGCCAGCTGAAGTCCGAGGGCTTCGAGGCCGTTCTGGGGCCCATGGAGGGATCGACCTGGGGCAGGCACCGGCTGGTGACGGAGAGCGATGGCAGCGCCCCGTTCCTGATGGAGCCGGTCAATCCGCCGGGTGTGCTGGAAGCCTATGAGAGCGCCGGACTGACGGTGGTTTCCCGATACCAGTCGTCTGTCCGTGACGTCGATGTGGCGCCCAGTTCAACGCCTCCGGTGGCTAGGCTCAGGCTGCGCAACATCGACCTTTCACAGGCTGAAAATGAGCTTGCCGCCATCCATGCGTTGTCGGTCGAGGCGTTCGCAGGCAACCGCTACTACGCGCCAATCAGCCGGGAGGCGTTTGTCGGCAGCTACAGACCGGTTCTGCCGGCGGTCGATGCGGAGCTGGTGTTTCTGGCCGAGGATGAGGCTGGCGAACTGAAGGGCTTCCTGTTCGCAGTCCCGAACCGGAGCGAAGGCGCGCGGCCCGGAAGCGTCGTCCTGAAGACCTATGCATCGCGCGTGAGGGGCGCCGGCTCGATGCTGGCGAATGCGTTCCACCAGCGCGCGCGGGACAAGGGGTTTGAGCGTGTCATCCATGCCCTGATGCATGAGGACAACCTCTCGGCCCGGCACAGCGAGAACACGGGTGGCCGTGTCTTCCGGCGATACGCGCTCTGGGGCGCCCGGCTTTGAACCTGATCGACGCCTTTCTCACGCAGGTCGAAGCGCGCCCGGAGCAGACGGCCATCGTGACGCCGCGCGGTGAGCGAGTGAGCTATGCGGCTCTCGCCCGGCGGTCTTCGGCTCGGGCTCACGCCTATGAGCGCGCTGGCATCGGGCCGGGTGACGTGGTGCTGATCGCCCACGGCGTGTCGGTCGAGTTGTACGAAGTGCTGCTGGGAGTGTTCCGCCTCGGCGCCGTGGCGATGTTTCCCGAGCCCGCCGCCGGCCTGCGCGGCGTGGGGCTGGCGATTGAGGCCGTGCATCCCAAGGCCATGGCCGCCGGGCCGCTGGCGACCTGGCTGCGCTGGCTGTCGCCGGAGATGCGGAAGCTGCCATTGCTTCCCTATGGCGTGGAGGTTGGAGGCGATCGCGTCGTTCCCACGCCGGGCGATCGTCCCGCGCTGATCACCTTTACATCGGGTTCGACCGGGAGGCCGAAGGGCATCGTCCGGTCCGGCGATTTCCTGATGCTGCAGCACGCCCTGCTGGAGCAGCTGCGGCGGACGACGCCGGACGATGTCGATCTGATCTCGTTGCCGGTGTTCATCCTGAGCAATCTGGCGGCCGGCGCGACCAGCGTGATCCCGCAAGGGAAGCTGACGCGGCCGGCCTCTCTCGACGGCGAGAAACTGCGGGCGCAGATACGGCAGGCCGGTGTGAACCGGATCGTGGCCCCTCCGGCCGTCGCGGCGCGCATTGCGGAGGGTGCGGGCATGGTGAGCGACTTGAAGGCCGTGTTCACGGGCGGCGGGCCGGTGTTCCCGAACCTCCTCCACGCGCTGGAGAGCATGGCGCCGTCGGCGGCCATCCATGCCGTCTACGGGTCGACAGAAGCGGAGCCTATCGCGCATCTCGATGTAAAGGAGATTGGCGCTTCGGACTGGGAGGCGATGGCCTCTGGTGCAGGGCTTCTTGCAGGCAGGCCCATCGCAGCGATTGCCGTGGAGTTGCGTGACCACGAGATTTTCGTGAGTGGGCCGCACGTCAATCAGGGGTATCTGAACCCTGAGGATGACCTGACCACCAAGAGCGTGAGGGACGGGCGCCTCTGGCATCGCACTGGCGACGCCGGGCGGTTCGACGATCAGGGACGCCTGTGGCTGCTGGGCCGGCGTGAGGCTGCATCGGGGGGACTGTTCCCGTTCGCCGTGGAGACCGCCGCCATGAGCTGGAGCGGCGTCCGGCAGGCAGCGCTTCTGGCTGAGGAGGGCAAGGCGGTTCTGGCCGTGGCGGGCGACGGTCTTGATGCGCGTGCACTCAGGGACAAAGCCGTCGGGATGGGCATGACCGACCTGCGTGTGGTCAAAGCCGTCCCCATGGACGTCAGGCACAATTCGAAAGTGGACTACGGCCGCTTGCGGAAGTTGCTGACGTGAGGGCCTGGCGGCAGATCAGGTCCGATTGGCCCGGAATGTCGGCGGCGGACCGGACACGGGTGGTGCTGGCGTTGGGATTTCCGCTTGGCGCAGTGTTGCATATCGGCTGGCTGATCTGGCACGGCGATCCATTCTATCACGGCCCGGCGCCCGAATGGGCCGTGTGGTTCTGGTATGGCCTGTGCGTCACGGACTGTATCGTCTGCTGGCTCCTGCTGACGCGGCCCCGTGCAGGTGTCGTTGCGGCGGCGCTGACGATGGCAACCACGCTGGTCGTGAACTGGACCCAGTTCCCGACCTTCGAGGTTCAGTTCAACTACGTGCTTATAGGCCTAAGCGTCTTTGGAGCTGCTGTAGCGTTGACGGCTGGCTGGCTGTGGCGGGCGTCTCGCTGGCGGCTTGAGCCGGCGGAGCGTCCGTCATCAGGACAAAGCGCCGGTTGAGCGGCTGAATCGGACGGGCGTTGTTGGGGAAGACGGTTGCAAAGGACTCCAGCTGGCCGCGCGATGCGGTCAGCGGCTTTGCAAGCACGGTCCACGTCACGGTCTCGGAGCAGGGCGGCGTGGTCAGCGACCCCTGGTAGCGATAGGCCGCTGCGTCTGCCGGGATGAGGCGCGAGAAGTTGACGGGGAATGCGACGGCAGCGGCGCCCTCGCGGATGGGCGCTGTCGCCCAGATCGGGTCGAGGGCAGGGCTCGCTTCGCCTTCCTCGAACAGGGCGCCGATGACGGCAAGGCGGCCATCCGCAGCCTGGTGGACCAGGTGGGCTTCCAGCGGGAACGACTTGCCGTTGATCGTGTGTTCGGACGGATGGTGGAAGTGGATCTGCCGGAACTCGTAACGTACGCCCGCGATAACGATCCCGCCGGCCCCATCTGCATTCATCTGGATGGTGTGACCGTTGTTGAGGACCTTGCCTCCGTTCACCGGCGTCCAGCCAAGTTTCGGCTGGTCCGCACGACCTGCAATCTCCTGCGACAGGTCGATGGGGGATTGCTGCTGGCCGGTTGCACACGCGGCGTTGTCGGGAGACAGGGCGCCCCAGGCTGCAGGACCGTCAGCGCCGCCATAGGACCAGTGTGCAGAGGCATGCGCAGCAGGGCCGGGCGCATGCGGTGTCGCGGCCGGGCCCGACACGTCGTGACCAGCGCCCGGTGGTTCGGCGATGGCAGCCGAGGCTGCGAGGAGGACGGCCAGTGCCGGGGTCAGCACCCACTTTGACATATGCATGGTGGCGATTCCGTAGAGTCGCCGAAGAATTGCGGGTCCCAGACTACAAATTCGTTAAGGCAGCGGGCGAACCGGTTAGCGAACTTCCCGCAGGTTCGAGATGGTCTGCGTGAACTCGGTCGCGAAATCGCTGCCGAGCGCAGAGCCAGAAACGGTGGTGGTGTTCCGCAACATGTAGGCGCGGCCGTTCGGAGCCAGGGCGCATTCGCCGATCATGTGCAGGCTGTCGATCCTGGCAATCACAGCTGGCTTCCAGGGTTCGCGCAGGCTCGCGGTGAAGCGCTTCACGGTTCCCGTTGGCTCGTCGACCAGCACTTCTGCGGTCAGCTGTTCGTACAGCTTCTTTTCTTCCTTCTCCGCGTCTGCCTTGGCGACCGGAATGAAGGCGAACACCCGCGAGCCGTCCTTCGGGGCAAGCTCGCGGACGGGACCTGCCGCGCCGCCGGACATGCGGTCACACCAGATGTCGCCATCGGCGTTCTTCTCCATCCGCTTGTCTATCTTCTTTGCGTCCGCCTTCTCGCCGATGGCTTCGATGATCGTGACGCGCTTGCCTTCCGGAAGGGAAGGATCAATGCGCCCGCGAACCGTGCTCGGCTCCTTGCCCTTGCTGACGGAGACGAAGTCGTAGGCGTAGAGCTGTGCGCCTGAGGTCGGCGGCTGGAGCGCCGTCTGCAACAGCATGGGCATGGCGCCCTGCTGGGCGACGGCGGCAGCTCCAGCCGTCGCCAGGACTGCTGCAGAAATGAGGGCGATGGATGTGCGTTTCATGACAGCCAGCCTGTTCGATCAACGGTGTGGTTCGAAGTTAGGTGTGGGCAAACGGGCCTGAACCCCGAATGAATGCCAAGACACACAGGTTCGCTGCCCATATGGTCGAATTATGGCTGACAATGCCGCAAAAATCGATGCCGGTGCGACCGCGCTGACGCACAGCCTGCCGGAGCCTTTTGCCGGCTGGTTCGCCAGCCGGGGGTGGAGCCTGCGTTCGCACCAGGCAGACCTGCTTGAGGCTGCCCGGCGCGGAAAGGGCGGACTGGTCATTGCTCCGACCGGCGGCGGCAAGACACTGGCGGGATTTCTGCCGAGTCTGGTCGAACTCGCGGCCCGCAAGCGCAGCATCCGGGCCCCATCCCTTCATACCATCTACCTGTCGCCCCTGAAGGCCCTCGCCACCGATGTGGCCCGGAATCTCCAGACACCGGTGCTGGAGATGGGGCTTGATATCTCCATAGAGGTGCGGACGGGCGATACGCCAGCTTCCAGGCGGCAGCGGCAACGCGCCAAGCCTCCGGACATCCTGCTGACGACGCCCGAGCAGCTGGCGCTGCTGGTCGCGTCCGAGCATGTCGGGACATTCTTCAGCGACGTGCGCGCGGTGATCGTCGACGAGATCCACGCGATTGCCGCGTCCAAGCGGGGTGATCTGCTGGCGCTCGGGCTGGCGGCGATCCGGACCTGGGCGCCGGACGCCCGGTTCATCGGCCTGTCTGCGACTGTGCGCGACCCAAGGGAGCTGGCGGACTGGCTCGGACCGGGGACGCCGCTGATCCGTCATGACGGCGGCGCGGAAGCGCACATCGAGGTGCTCGACAGCCAGAAGCGGATACCCTGGTCGGGCCATTCCGGCCGGCACGCCATCGAAGAGGTCTACCAGCGTATCCGGCAGGCGAAGATGGCGCTGGTGTTCGTCAACACGCGCAGCCAGGCCGAGATGACCTTCCAGGAGCTCTGGCGGGTCAATGAGGACGGATTGCCAATTGCCTTACATCACGGCTCGCTCGATGTGGAGCAGCGCCGGCGCGTCGAGGCCGCGATGGCCGCGGGCGCGCTCAAGGCCGTGGTCTGCACGTCCACGCTGGATCTCGGCATCGACTGGGGTGATGTCGATCTGGTCGTCCAGATGGGGGCGCCCAAGGGCGCGGCGCGCCTGATCCAGCGGATTGGCCGGTCCAACCATCGCATGGACGAGCCGAGCCAGGCGCTGCTGGCCCCGTCCAACCGCTTCGAGGTGCTGGAGTGCCGAGCGGCGGTCGAGGCCGTGAAGGCCATGGAGCTGGACGGCCCCGCGCCACGGCCGGGAGCCCTGGATGTTCTGGCCCAGCACGTCATGGGCCGGGCCTGCGGCGACGGGTTCGAACCCGTGGCCTTCTTCGACGAAGTCACGCGCGCTCACCCGTACCGGGACCTCGCATGGGAAACCTGGGAGCGCGTGATCGATATGGTTGCGACCGGCGGCTACGCGCTCCGCAGCTATGACCGGTTCCGGCGGATCGTGAAGTTTCCGGACGGCGTCTGGCGCGCCCGCAACGACGAGGTCAGGCGGCGCCATCGCATGAATGTCGGCGTGATCGTCGAGAGCCCGATGGTTGCGGTGCGGCTGGCGTCTTTCGCTGGGGGACGGGGAGCCGATGGCCGCAAGGTGCTGCGGCCCGGCGCGCGTCTGGGCGAGATGGAAGAGTACTTCTTCGAGATGCTGACGCCAGGCGACACGTTCCTGTTCGCGGGCCAGATCCTTCGCTTTGAAGCGCTTTCGGATGGCGCAGCGCTCGTCACGCGCTCCTACGATCCGGACCCTGCCATTCCCAGCTACAATGGCGGCAAGTTCCCGCTGACGACGTTCCTCGCGGCGCGCGTGCGCGGCATCCTGCATGACCGGCGGCAGTGGCCGTCCCTGCCGGATCAGGTCCGCGAATGGATCGAGATGCAGGAACTGCGATCCGTCATTCCCGAGCCTGACCAGCTGCTGGTCGAGACCTTCCCGAGGGCGGAGCGGTTCTATCTGGTCTGCTATCCCTTCGAGGGCCGGCTGGCGCACCAGACGCTGGGCATGCTGCTGACGCGCCGGATGGAGCGGGCCGGACTGAAACCTGCGGGCTTCGTGGCGTCGGAGTATGCGCTGTCGGTGTGGATGTACGAAAACCCCGCCCACGCCGACATGGAAGCCCTGTTCCATCCGGACATGCTGGGCGACGATCTCGACGCCTGGCTACAGGAAAGCGCCCTGATGAAGCGCACCTTCCGCAACTGCGCTTTGATCTCCGGACTGGTCGAGAAGCGTCAGCCGGGCTCAGCCGAGAAGACAGGACGGCAGGTCACGTTCTCGACCGACCTGATCTACGATGTCCTGCGGAGCCACGAGCCGGACCATGTGCTGCTCGAAGCCGCGCGGCAGGATGCGGGCGAGGGACTGCTGGATATCCGCCGCCTGTCCGACGCGTTGCTGCGCTTCCAGCACCGGATCGTGCATTCGCGACTGGAGCGGATCTCGCCCTTCGCGGTGCCGGTGATGCTGGAGATCGGGCGTGAGCCGGTCCTCCAGGGCGATGCAGCCGAGGCTATCCTGCGCGAGGCCGAGGAAGACCTTGTGCGCGATGCGATGAGCTAGGCGCGCTGGACGGCGTCGTAGAGGGTGCGTTCCTCGCGCGGATACTGGCTGCTGACCTCACGCCAGCGCTGGAAGTGGCTCGACTGTCCATGGGCCTTCAGGGCTTCGTCGTCGGCATAGATCTCGAACACGCGGAACAGCCCCGGCGTGAAATAGTCCTCTGCGTAGTGGTAGGAGAGGCACCCCGGTTCCTGCCGCGACGCCGCTATGAGGGCTTCGATGTGCGGTCTGAGTGCTTCGACGTCCGCAGGAGGCACGCGGAGGTTCACAGTGAGTATGATCATGGGGTAGGTCCGTACGGGGGGGCCGGGCAGGTGCGGTTCGCGATACTGTGCACTGGTTGACGCCGAGTCCGAAGCCTGCACAAGTTCCTGCAATGTTCGCTGCCCGCCAGACGCCAGAGCCTCAACCGCAAGGCCTCGTTCTCGAGGTCAATGGCGCGCGTCTGCTTGCTTTTCGCTGCGGCGGGCTGTGGTGGGCGGACGAGGAGTTGCTGGTCGTCTCGGACCTCCACCTCGAGAAGGGCTCCGCATATGCGTGGCGCGGCCAGATGCTGCCGCCCTACGATACGCGGGCCACGCTGGATCGTGTGGCCATGCTGATGGAGACGCTGTCGCCGCGGCGGGTGATCTCGCTGGGCGACAGCTTCCACGACAATCAGGCCCGCATGCGGATGCACGCCGAAGACGTGGCGCGGCTGCAGGATCTGTCACGCCGGTGCGACTGGACCTGGATTGTCGGCAACCACGATCCGGCGCCGCCCGAAGACGTCGGCGGGGACATCGCGGCCTGCGTCACGATCGGGCCACTGGTGTTCCGCCACGAGCCCGTGGAGGGCGACGCCCCCGGAGAGGTATGCGGGCACCTGCACCCCTGCGCGCGGATTGCCGGACGCGGACGGAGCGTACGGGTCCGCTGTTTTGCGACCGATGGCCGGAGGATGGTGATGCCGTCCTACGGCGCCTTCACCGGCGGACTGAACGTGCGGGATCCTGCGATCTCCAGCCTGTTTCCGGGCGGCTTCAGCATTGGCGCGATGGGGCGCGACGGCGTCTATGCAGCTGCGCTCGACCGGCTGGTTCCCGATGGCAGCCTGCGGGCGCGAACAGCGTGACGATCAGCGCCGGCCGATGAACGCGGCGGCTCCGCCGACGACGACGCCCAGCACCACAGCGACGAAGCCGTATGCGAGGCCATGCCTCGTCGCCATGTCGTACATGGTGGCGTCCATTCCACCGCGTACGAGGGTCAGCGTGTGCTCTGCCTGGCCGATCGGCTTTCCATTCTGGAACATGACGGCGCGGACCCGGTAACGTCCGGGCGGGGCGTCTGGCGGCATTCGCATCCGGGCGCGGCGGAGCCCGCCTTCCAGGCGCTCAATCGTGGCGCCAGCCGGAAGGTAGGCGTCCTCGCGCGCCTTTACGGCGACCAGCGCGGCGCGCCAGGCAGCCAGATCCGGGCTGTCGGCCATATCGCGGGCAGGTATCGCGCTGGCAGCGGCGTCGAGCCCGGAGGCAGAGAGCGCTGCGGGTGTGATGGTATCGGCCAGCCGGTCCTCGGCGCCGGTGACGAAGACTGCGGGTGCGGAGATGAAGCGGAACCGGGTCTTCTCGCCGTCAATGTTGCGCACGACCGTCGTGGGACGGGTCGGGCCGATCAGGGCGACCGCCAGACCGGTCGTGGCGTCCTCTGAAGCGGGAGACGCGGCGAACAGGACGATCCTGGCGCCCGAGTAGTTGATCTTCACCTCGATGCTGTCCTCGGCGAGGCCGGCTGGGAGAACAGCCATGTTTGCTGGCGGGGTTTGCGACGAGGCGACCGGCGCCGCGAAGAGAGCGAGGACGGCGATCCGGAGCAGGGCGGTCCGCCGGCTCATCGCGGGTACTCCAGGAAGAATTCGGGCTGGCCCTCGAACGCCATCCCCCAGGCGAGCCGGCTGGCCATGCCCAGAACCACAACCGACAGCAGGAGCCTGAGTTGCGCGGCTTTGAGGCGCTTGCCCAGGGCGGTTCCGATGCGGGCCCCTATAACGCCTCCAATCATCAGGAAGAAGGCCAGCACGATGTCGACCGTGCCGTTCACCGTCGCCTGCAACAGGGTCACGAAGCCCGTCAGGAATATGATCTGGAACAGCGAGGTTCCGACCATGACGCGAGTCGGGACACCCAGCAGGTAGACCATCGCCGGGCCAAGAATGAACCCTCCGCCGATGCCCAGAACAGCTGAAAGGATGCCAACCACGGCGCCGATGCTGATGGGAGGAATGATGGATATGTAGAGGCCGGATTTCGGAAAACGCCGCTTGAAGGGAAGCGTCCGCGTCCAGGCCTTCAGGCGTGTTCGCCGCCCCGGGTCACCGCCGCCAAGACGCCGGATGGCGATTACGCTCTCCCAGGCCATCAGCGTGCCAATGACACCGAGAAGCACAACGTAGAGCGCCGAGACCACGCCATCGACAACGCCGAACATCCGGAGGAGCGTGAATATCCCGACGCCGAGCAGGGATCCCGCGAGGCCGCCCGCCAGCATCAGTATGCTGAGCTTCACGTCCACCGCGCCGTCGCGCCAGTGGCTGGCGGCTCCGGCGATGGAGGTTGCGAGAACCTGATTGGCCTGAGTGGAGACGGCGACGGCGGCGGGCACGCCGTAGAAGATCAGAAGCGGGGTCAGCATGAAGCCGCCGCCAACGCCGAAAAGTCCCGATACCAGACCCACCACCGCCCCGATCATGACGATCAGAAGGGGATCGACCGCGATTTCTGCGATCGGCAGGTGAATCAGCATCCGAATCTCTTACGCCGCCAACCTCGACCGAGAAAGCGTGTTCATTTCATTGGAGTAATTTTGTCCCCCGGCAGCGCTGCAGGGCAACACTCCGGTCCTCTTCCGGCCATCGCCTCGCGGATAGGCTACTGCACCGGCGCCAGAGCGGCGGCCTGCAGCTGCTTGAGCAGCGAAACCGTGGGTTCACCGGTGACCGGCAGGCCGCGCTCCCGCTCAAAACTGCGGACGGCCTCCGAGACGGGACCAGTGTAGCCCTGGCTTTTCAGCAGACGCTGGATCTCGGCTTTCTGGGTAGCGGATGGCTGTTCCCAGCTGCGAACGCCAAAACTCCCGTTGGCCAGCGGGATGCCGGGTTTCGGGTTGTAGGCGCGCGCGCGACGGCGGATCTGCTCGGCTTCCGCCGGAGGGAGCTGGGCGAACAGGGACTGCGCCTTGCGAACGGCGTCGCGGTCTCCGGCGCGGCCAGCGACTTCAAACCAGTAGGCGGCTTCTGTCCGGTCAACCGATACGCCGAGCCCCTGCTCGAACAGGACGGCCAGATTGTACTGGCTGTCGACCAACCCATGCTCGGACGCCTGCCGGAACCACTCGACAGCGGCGGAATAGCTCTGAGGCCCGGCATCGCCCTCGGCGAAGAATACGGCCAGATCGTGCATCGCCTTGGTGTTGCCGCCGATCGCCGCCTTCTCGGTCCAGGCGCGCGACTGAGCGATGTCGCGGGGAACGCCTTCGCCCCGCTCGTAGAGCTTGGCGAGCCGGTACTGGGCCATCACGAGGCCATCGTTGGCGGCGTCCTTGAGCAGGCTGACGGCGCGTGTGCGCTCTCCTGCCTGCAGCAGTTCGAGGGCGTAGTCGTGCATGGCGACAGGATCGCCATCCTGGGCGGCTTCGGCGAGCGACACCGGCTGCGCCGCCGGGGGCGGGGCCGCGGCGGGCGCAACGGAGCCAGTGGTTTCTGCCGGGGCCGGTACAGGCTCAAGCATGTCGTCGGCGGCGCCGGCCTCAGACGCTGCCGGGTCGGCGAACAGCAGGGAGGCAGCGGCCTCAGGATCGCCCTCAGCAGCCTGGGGCGCTGCGGGGTCCTGGCGAAGCGTGTCGTTGCTTGCGGGCTCCTGCTTGCCACGCATGACGGTATAGGCTCCGCCAGCAGCAACGGCGAGAGCAAGGGCCGTAGAAGCGACGAGCGGGCCACGGCCGATGCCGCGGCGGCGGCCAATCTCGCCAGATGGGGCCGCGGCGATCCTGCGCCCGTGGCGGGCGGCGCGGCGGGCTTCCTCAAGATAGGCGGCGGACGGACGATCGGCCTGATCCAGCGGCGGCAGGTCGCCGACGAAGCTGGCGTCGATGCTTGCGTCCTCGAGGATCATGTCGTCGGTGTCGAGCAGATCATCGAGTTCATTGGCGTCAGCGCCGGGGCCGCCGGCAAGGTCGTCGGCCGAGTATTCCTCGATCCCGATGGTCTCGATTCCCGCCGGCGAGACGCCGGTCGACTGTTCGGCAAACAGGTCGGCGTCGAATGGCGGCGGCTCAACCCCGACTTCACCGCCGGGCAGGGCAAGGACGGCGTCAGGGTCGGAAACAAAGGCAAGGTCGTCGTCGTTGTCCAAGGCGGCGGCTGACTCGACGTTGGGCCGGGACGTGCGCGGCGCCGCGTCTTCGATCACGAAGATATCGTCATCCGGGTCGGCGGCAGGGGGCGCGGTGGTAATCCGTGCAGGTTGTCCCGGGGCGCCGCGGTCCTCGATTTCGGCGACCCGCTGCGCGATCGAGGAAACCGTCTTGTGGATCGGAGCGAGGGCGGCGCCGCCTGCCTCGCCAATCTCGTCGAGACGGCGTGACATGTCCGCAAGCGCGTCCGTCAGGCGGGACTTGTGGGTGCGGTCCGACTCGGAGAGCCGTTCCTCAATGGTTCGCAGAGCTGTTTCCTGCTGGGACTGGAGCCGCTCGCCCATTCGGGCAACCTGCTCACCCATCTGGCCGATGGCGTCCGCGGACCGCCGTTCGCTATCCTGCACCCGGTCGTCAATGCGGCGGACCACATTGTCGAGATCGGCGGTGGAGAGACCGCCGCCCTCGGCGGCGGCCTGTTCAATGCGCGAGGAGAGCACGCGGACATCGTCCTCGTGCCGCTTCTGCAGGCGTTCGGCGACGAGGGCGACCTGCTCGCCAACAGCGTCGATGGCTGATGCGCTGCGCTTCTCGAGATCCTTGAACTGCTCGTCGACCGTCTCGCCCATCCGGCTGAACAGGTCGCGCACGGCATCGGCGTTTCGTGCAGACGAGCGGGCGTCGTTTTCCGCGGCTCCGATCCGCGCTTCAATGCGGTCGGCGAGTTGGAGCATCTCGCGGCGAACGTCTTCGATGGAGCGGGACGGATCGCGCGCCTCGACGGTGCGGAGCCGGTCATCGACGGCGCGGGACAGCCGGTCAACCTGCGCGCCCATGGTGGCGACGGCTTCGGACTGGCGGCCTTCGTTTTCCGAGAGGCGGTCCTGCATCGCTTTCAGCGCGCGTTCGAGATGATCGGACCGGTCCTGACCGCGGTCGCGGGAGACGTCCTCGATGCGCTTTTCCAGGTCATGGCGAACAGCCTGGATCGGCCTGGACAGGTCATCCGCCAGCGCGTCCAGCCGCTTCTGGAACGTGGCCTGAAGGCGCTCGATCTCCGGCGCCGGCGTACGCTCGCTCTGGCTCAGCCGTTCATCGAGAGACAGGATCGAACGTTGAAGGGCCTGGGCCGTGTCCTGGGAGGCGCGTTCTGCCCGGCCCATCCGGTCGATAATCCGCGCCATGGCGTCGCCGAGAGCCGACACCGCTCCGCGGGTGCGCTCTTCCATGGCGTCGACCCGGTCGAGCAGTTCCTTTGACATCGTCCGGCTACGGCCGATGGTGGACTCGAGTGCGCGTTCCATACGCCACGTCGTATCGCTGACGGCGCGCTCGGCCTTGGTCTCCAGAAGCTCGAAGCGCGAAGCTGCGTCCGACATCCGGTCGAAGGCGCCCTCCATCCGGCGCTGAACCGAGGTTACGGCGCCCTCGATCTGGTCGAGTCGTTCGGTGAGCGGCGCGCTGGACGAGCGGACCGCGCTCGACACGGTCGAGTCGAGCGAGCGCGCAAAGCCTTCGACCTGCTCGGAAACCTTTGAGACACGGTCTTCGAACAGCTCCCGGATATCGGCCTGTTCGACTTCCAGGGCGCGGGTGCGGGCCTGCACGCCCTCTGAAAGACGGGAGAGCGCCGCTTCCAGAGACTTCAGGGCAGAAACTGTGGGGCCTGATCTGGATTCGGCCTCCAGAGACTCGATCCGGGAGTGCAGGGCGGTCTGAGCGCCTTCTAGCTGCTGCACGAAGCGCTTTACCTGCTCGACAACCTCGGACTGCGATTTTCCCGATTCCTCGAGTTTGCCCAGCAAACCCAGAATCGATTTGTCGATTCCCGCCACAGCGCGTGAGCTGCGGAGATGGGTCGCGTCGAGCTTCTGGGCGAGCCTGTCGACCTCGGCCGAGATGCGTTTCAGAGCCTCGGGGTCGCGATCAGACGTATCGATCGTACGGATATCAATCTCACCCGCCGAATCCGGAAAATCGTCCAGAAGCAGTGAGTTGAGGTATTGGCCAAGCGTCACGCCACGGCGCTCGGCACGCTCTCGCGCTGCCGAGCGTGCTTTGGGGTCTATCCCCTTCACGCTCCATGGCGCCTGGGTCATTGCCAGCTCCGAATCCCGCTGCGTCAAGGCTGACGCAGTTCTTGCCCGTGCGCCAGTTGGAGGTTGAGCCGGTAAAGAGGTGGTTAAAGGTTAACGAACAGGATTTTCGGAGCCTGAATTGACCCTGCGGACACCTGACGTTACGAATCCGTATGCGTCAAACCGACGCCGGTACCGGACTCAAGATTCGGTCGCGATAAATAAAGACTTCGGGAGGCAGAATATGAAGACCTACACGATCAGCGAGCTTGCGCGTGAATTTGACGTCACACCGCGTGCTTTGCGGTTCTATGAAGACAAGGGACTGCTCAATCCAACGCGAGACGGTCTCAACCGCGTCTACTCCGCCACGGACCGTGCGCGGCTCAAGCTTATCCTGCAGGGCAAGAGCGTCGGCTTCTCCCTGTCGGATATCCGCGAGATGCTCGACCTCTACAAGCTTGAGGGCCACCGCGCCCAGCTCAAGCTGGCGGTTCGCAAGTCCCGCGACCAGATCCGCAACCTCGAGAAGCAGCAGCACGACATTGAGGCGGCTCTGGAGTCTCTGAGGGAAGGTATCCGCTGGTCGGAGCTGAAACTCTCGGAGCTCGGACCGAGCGCTGACGCCGAGCAATCTGCCCGCGCGTACGACCGCGTCGCCCGTGCCGGACTCGACGGACAGAGCGCTTCCGTCGAGGGCTAGAATTTTCCTGCGAGGCTGACGTTGCGTCACAAGCTGACGTGCACGTCAAACTGTGCAATGTCGCGTACCACGACTGGCTCGCTGCCGGAACAGCGAGCCAGTGCATTCATTTGCAGGGTTGAGAGACATGCCAAGCTACCAGGCTCCGCTTCGCGATATCCGCTTTGTGCTCTTTGATCTGCTCAAGGTCGAAAGTTACTCGAATCTTCCGTCCTTCTCCGACGTCTCCAGGGACGTGGTTGATGCAATCCTGGACGGCGCCGCGCAGTACGCCAGCGAGGTCCTGCAACCGCTGAACCTGACCGGTGACCGTGAAGGCTGCGTGCGCAACGCCGACGCCTCGGTCACCACGCCCAAGGGTTTCCGAGAAGCCTACCAGCAACTCGTCGATGGTCAGTGGCTGGCCATGTCGGTCGCGCCCGAGTACGGCGGGCAGGGCCTGCCGCGGGTCGTGGCGATGGCGTTCTCCGAGATGATGTCGGCGGCGAACATGGCGTTCGCCATGTATCCAGGCCTCACGCACGGGGCCTATTCCGCCATCGAGGCCGGCGCTTCGGACGACCAGAAGCGCACCTACCTGCCCAAGCTCGCGACCGGTGAGTGGTCCGGCACAATGAACCTGACCGAGCCGCAGTGCGGCACCGACCTGGGCCTGATCCGCACCAAGGCGGCCCCCCAGCCTGACGGGTCCTACAAGATCACCGGACAGAAGATCTGGATCTCTGGCGGCGAGCAGGATCTCGCACCGAACATCATCCACCTCGTTCTGGCCCGCATCGAGGGCGCCCCGGAAGGCGTGAAGGGCATCTCGCTCTTCATCGTCCCGAAATTCATGGTCAATGCTGACGGCAGCCTCGGCGCCCGCAACCCGGTGGAGTGCGGCGGCCTCGAGGAGAAGATGGGCATCCACGGCAATGCGACCTGCGTGATGCACTATGACGGCGCTGTCGGCTATTTGGTCGGCGAGGCCCACAAGGGCATGCGCACCATGTTCGTGATGATGAACGAGGCCCGCCTCGGCGTCGGCATGCAGGGACTGGCGCAGGCCGAAGTCGCCTATCAGAACGCCGCCTCCTTCGCGCGCGACCGGGTGCAGGGCCGCTCCATCACCGGAACCAAGGCGCCGGAAAAACCTGCCGATCCGATCATCGTTCACCCCGACGTGCGCCGGATGCTCATGGAGTGCCGCGCCTTCACCGAAGGCATGCGGGCGCTCGTCTACACGACGGCGCTGCAGGGCGACCTCCTGCATGTCTCGCCCGACGAGACCGTGCGCATGAAGGCGGACGACCGGATGGCGATCCTGACGCCGGTCATCAAGTCGTACGCAACCGCCAAGGGCTTCGCCTGCGTGTCCGACGCGCTCCAGCTGCACGGCGGGGCAGGCTACACGCGCGAACTCGGCATGGAGCAGTACCTCCGCGATTCCCGGATCGCGATGATCTACGAGGGCACCAACGGCGTTCAGGCGCTGGACCTGGTCGGGCGCAAGCTGGCGTCGAACGGCGGGCGTGCGGTGTTCGCCTTCTTCGCAGAGGTCGAGGAGTACCACGCCTCCATCGAGAACAAGCCCGGCATGGAAGTCTACGCCGCCGGCCTGAAGACGGCCACGGAGCAGCTGAAGGACGCCACGATGTGGCTGATGCAGAACGGCATGTCGAACTTCGACAACGCCGGCGCATCGAGCCATGACTATCTGAACATGTTCGCGCTGACGGCGCTGGCGCAGGTCTGGGCCCGCATGGCCGAGGTCTCGCTGGGCCGGGAAGCCGACAGCTATTACGCCAACAAGATTGCGACCGCGAAGTACTTCTACGCGCGGGTTCTGCCGGATACGGCGGCCCACCTCGCAAGGGTCAAGACCGGAGCTGAAACTGTCATGGCGCTGCCGGCGGAAGCCTTCTAGCCTTTCCGCCGCCGCCCCGACTTCAAGGAGAAACCTATGCCCGAGGCCTATATCTACGACGCTGTGCGGACGCCGCGCGGCAAGGGTAAGTCCAATGGTTCGCTGCACGAGATCACCTCGCTGCAGCTGGCGACCCAGGCCCTGAAAGCCATCCGGGACCGCAACAATCTCGATACGTCGAAGGTCGATGACGTGATCATGGGATGCGTCACCCCGATCGGCGAGCAGGGATCCGACATCGCCCGCACGGCCGTCCTGAACGCCGACTATGCGGAGACCGTCGCTGGCGTGCAGGTTGACCGGTTCTGCGCTTCGGGTCTCGAAGCCTGCAACATCGCTGCGGCGAAGGTCATGACCGGTGAGGCCGACATGGCCATTGGCGGCGGCGTTGAAGCAATGTCGCGCGTTGCGATGGGATCGAATGGCGGCGCCTGGCCGACCAACCCCGAGATCGCAATGAAAGCCTACTTCGCACCGCAGGGCGTCAGCGCCGACCTCATCGCCACAAAGTACGGCTTCTCGCGCGACGACGTGGACGCCTATTCGGTCGAGAGCCAGAAGCGCGCCGCGCGCGCCTGGGCCGAGGGCCGGTTCAGCAAGTCGGTCATCCCCGTGAAGGACCAGCTCGGCCTGACCATTCTCGCGCATGACGAGACGGTGCGCGGCGACGCCACGATGCAGAGCCTCGGCGCGCTGGCCGCGTCCTTCGAGGCGATGGGCACGATGGCGTTCGACGATGTCGTCAAGCAACGCTATCCGGAGGTCGAGAAGATCCGCCACGTCCACACGCCGGGCAACTCCTCTGGCATCGTGGACGGCGCCTCGGCCGTGCTGATCGGTTCGAAGGAGATGGGCGAGCAGCTCGGCCTCAAGGCGCGCGCGCGCATCAAGGGCTTTGCCTCCATCGGCTCCGAGCCGTCGATCATGCTGACCGGTCCGTCGCTGGTGTCCGAGAAGCTGCTGAAGAAGCTCGGCATGACCGCCGCTGACATCGACCTCTATGAACTGAACGAGGCGTTCGCCGCCGTTGTCCTGCGCATGATGCAGGCGCTGGATATTCCGCACGACAAGATGAACGTGAATGGCGGCGCTATCGCCATGGGCCACCCGCTGGGCGCCACCGGCGGCATGATCCTCGGCACGCTGGTCGACGAGCTGGAGCGCTCCGACAAGGAGACCGGTCTGGCCGTCCTCTGCGTCGGCGCCGGTATGGGCACTGCCACTGTTATTGAGCGCGTCTGAGGAGCAGGACCATGAACCTCGAAACCTTCAAGTTTGAGATCGACGCCGACGGCATCGCACTGGCGACCTTCGACGTTCCCGGCCGGTCGATGAACACGCTGACGGCGGCGGCCATGAAGGACCTTGCGGCGATTGCCGACGAGGTCTCCACCAACGCCGCCATCAAGGGCCTGGTGTTCACCAGCGGCAAGGCGTCCGGCTTCTGCGCGGGCGCTGACCTTGGCGAGATGGGCGGCGGCAGTCTGACCTCCGGCGGCGGCGATCCCGAAGCCCAGCTTAAGTCGGCGTTCGATCGCGGCTTCGAATTCAACCGCGTGTTCCGCAAGCTCGAAACCTGCGGCAAGCCTGTTGCGGCGGCCATCAACGGTCTCGCCCTCGGTGGCGGCTTCGAGATGGCGCTGGCCTGCCACTACCGTGTGGCGGCGAGCGACAATCCCAAACTGCAGCTCGGTCTGCCCGAGTCGAAGGTCGGCCTGATCCCCGGCGGCGGCGGCACGCAGCGCCTCCCGCGCCTGATCGGTCCGCAGGCCGCAGCGCCCTATCTGCTGCAGGGCAACTCGATGAAGGCGTCGGAAGCCGCCGGCATGAAGCTGGTCGAGCTGGCTCCGACGGCGGAACTGGTGGACAAGGCCAAGGCGTGGGTGAAAGCCAACCCCGGCGCCAAGCAGCCGTGGGACAACGGCACCCTGCGCGTGCCCGGCGGTCTGCCGCACTCGGACAAGGGCTCGCCCGTCTTCACCTTTGGCAACGCCATGCTGGCGAAGCAGACGTGGGGCAACTACCCCGCCCAGAAGCATATCCTGCAGGCCGTCTATGAAGGTCTTCAGGTTCCGATGGACGCGGCCCTGCGCATCGAGAGCCGCTACTTCGTGAAGACTCTGATGACGCCTGAAGCGCGCGGCATGATCCGCACGCTGTTCCTGTCGATGCAGGAACTGGGCAAGGGCGCCTCGCGTCCCGCGGGCGTTCCGAAATACGAAGTGAAGAAAGCCGTCGTGGTCGGAGCCGGTCTGATGGGCGCGGGCATTGCCTATGTGCAGGCCGCCGCCGGCATCGAGACCGTCCTTCTCGATATGTCCCAGGAAGCGGCCGACAAGGGCAAGGCGTACTCTCAGCGCATCGTCGAGAAGGACGTCTCGCGCGGCAAGATGTCGAAGGAGAAGGGTGACGCGCTGCTGGCGCTGATCACCCCGTCCACCGACTATTCGCTCGTGAAGGGCGCGGATATCGTCGTTGAGGCGGTGTTCGAGAACCCGGAGATCAAGGCCAAGGTCACGGCCCAGATCGAGGAGCATCTCGGCGAGACGGCTGTGATGGGCACCAACACATCCACGCTTCCGATCACGGGTCTGGCGAAGGCGTCGAAGCGCCCGGCCAACTTCATCGGCATTCACTTCTTCTCGCCGGTCGAGCGCATGGGTCTCGTCGAGATCATCATGGGCAAGGAGACGACGCAGGAGACGCTGGCCAAGACGATGGACTACGTCCTCAAGATCCGGAAGACTCCGGTGGCCGTCAACGACCATCGCGGCTTCTACACCTCGCGCGTGTTCGGGACGTATCCGGAAGAGGGCATGACCATGCTGTCCGAAGGGATCGCGCCGGTCATCATCGAGAACGTCGGGCGCATGTCCGGCATGCCGATGGGCCCGCTCGAAGTGTCTGACAGCGTCGGCAACGACACCGTGCTGAAGATCGGCCGCGAGTCCGCCAAGGCGGCTGGCAAGTCCTACGAGCAGAACCCGGTCGGCGACATCGTTGCGTGGGCCGTCGAGACCCACGGTCGCGTCGGGCGCAAGGCCGGCAAGGGCTTCTACGACTACAACGAGCAGGGCAAGCCCGAGCGCGTGTGGCCGGAGCTGACCAGCAAGCTGGGCGTGAAGATTGCCGAGTGCCCGCCTGACCTGAAGGAGGAGCTGACCAAGCGCTTCCTGTACCGCCAGTGCGTTGAGGTCGCCCGCTGCTTCGAGGAGGGCGTGATCCTGGATGCGCGCGACGCGGACGTGGCCTCGATCCTTGCCTGGGGCTTCGCGCCGTATTCCGGCGGCGTGTGCTCGTTCATGGACCTGAAGGTCGGCATCAAGCGCTTTGTCGCCGAGTGCGACCGTCTGGCGGACGCCTATGGCGAGCGGTTCCGTCCCAACGCGCTGCTTCGCGAGATGGCCGAGAAGGGCGAGACGTTCTACTCGCGCTTCGGACCCAAGGATCAGAAAGCCGCCGCAGCCTGAGGCTTCGACCGCAACCGCAGAGTGACCATGGTCCGGCCCGCAGGCCTCGCTTGCGGGCCGGATGCTGTTTGATGGACCTAGTGACCGAAGGACGTCGGCTGCGTTCGACGCCCGTCACGCTTCAGTGGCCGTCCTGCGCCGACCCTGCTAAACCGCCGCTGATTTTGCGCCGCGAGCCGGCGCTCCTGCGCGAGACGGAGACAAACGATGAGCGTTCACGGCAAGGGGCAAACCATCGAACAGATGCTCGACGCCCTGGCGCGCCTTGGATTCCGTCTGGCGCCCAAGCGCACAATGGACGACCTGACCAGCGAATGGGCCCGGGAACAGATCGAGCGGGATGGCTACGACATGATGCTTGTCGCCATGGGCGGCGACCTGATTGACCCGCAGACCTACGAAACGCGCGGCTTCATTTCGCATGATGTCTGGCATTTCGACTCCGCATGCATCGGAGCGACCGGCGACTATGCCCAGATTGTCGAACGTGCGGTCCTGCTCGCTGGCGGCGACCTGAAGCTGTCGGGCATCAAGGACGCGGTTGATGTGTTCGAAGGCGAGGCGTCGGTCGAGTGGCTGGTCGGAGGACGGCCCCAGCGTTCGAACCTGGCGGTCGAGGGCGACCTTGTGGATCCGAGACTGTTCGCGCTTCTCGACAACGAACTTGTGGCGGCTGGCTCCAGCAAACGCTTCTTCGCAGCCGTACTGGCGGAGGACGCGATCGTGGTCTGCTGTGCGGATGGCCGCAGGCAGTCCCTGTCCGATCTGACCGGGCTGGAATTCACGAGCCTGGCTTGATCGTTGGTGCGGCGGCAGCAGGCTGTCGCATATCGAGTCGGGAAACGCTTGTGCTCCAATCTAAAACGCCGACACATGCCTTGACGCCACTCCGAAGCCCGCCGACGAGACCGACATGCCGGTAAAGCTCATCGTCGCCTTTCTCGTGTTTGCGCTGGGCGTGTTCCTGGTTTCCGCAACCAGCATCGCCGTTCTCAACATACGCAAGGGAGGGCTCGATTTCAGGGGAGTCTTCGCGGGCGACCGCTTTGCCGTGTTCGCGGTAGCCGCCACGGTGTGGTCGCTGGCCGGTCTGGTCTACCTCATTCAGGCGGCCAGTCCCGGGTCGGTCGACTTGCCCAGAGTCCATGGCCCGGTTGTCGTTGCGGGCTGGTCAACGTCGCTCGCGCTCTGGCTGGCCGGTTTCCATGTGCTGGGTCGCAGGCGCTAGACAGTCTCGGGCTACTCAGCCGCCCTGACGCTGCCACCCGGCCCAGAGGCTGCGGCCGCCGCTGCGAGTTCGGTCGCCAGCTTCTGAACGCCGCCGATGTCCATCTTGCCGGTTCCCAGAACCGGGATCGAGCCGACATGGTAGATTTTCCGGGGCAGCGACAGTTCGTTGACGCCGTGGTGCTTGCTCCACCGGATCAGGTCCGTGCGATCCGCCGACGGGTTGGTTGTCAGAAGAACGATCTGTTCGCCCTTGCGGCCATCAGGCAAGACAGCGGCCGCATGCTCATGATCCCGCCAGACCGTCGAAGCGACGTTCTCGACCACGCCGAGGGAGACCATTTCCCCTCCGACCTTCGCAAACCGCTTCAGGCGGCCACGGATGGTCAGCATGCCCTCGTCATCGTCGGCCACCACGTCGCCGGTATCGTGCCAGCCGCCGGGCAGCACCTTCAGTGCGCCTTCGCCGCCAGCGGCCAGGTAGCCGCCCATCACATTGGGCCCGCGCACGTACATGCGTCCGCCTTCCGTGATGCCTTCCTGCGCCTCGAACCGGACTTCGACACCGGGCAGGGGGCGCCCGACGGTGCCCGGCCGGTTCATACCCGGCTGGTTCAGCGCGATGACCGGCGCCGCCTCGGTGGCGCCATAGCCTTCAAGAAGTTCAACGCCAAAGCGCTTGCTGATGGTCTGACGCGTCTCGTCCCGGACACGCTCGGCGCCGCACACCACATACTTCAGGTGGGCCAGTTCATCGCCCGAACTCGCGCGGATGTACTGGTTCACGAAGGTGTCGGTCGACAGCAGGAGGGTGGCGCCAGTCTCCTTGACCCGTTGCGCGATGATCTTTGCTTGAAGAGGGGACGGATGCAGCGCTGCTTTCACGCCAATCAGGATTGGAAGCAGGACCCCGCCGGTCAGCCCGAAGCAGTGAAAAACCGGCAGCGGATTGTACATGATCTCGTCAACCGCCAGCGCGCTGGGGACGTGATTGTAGATCTGGTGAACGTTGGCAACGAGGTTGCGGTGGGACAGGACTACGCCCTTTGGCTCCCCCTCGGTGCCTGACGTGAACAGGATGACCCCCGGCTCGGATGGCTCGAGCAGACGTGCGACCGCCCAGGGCGCTATCGGGCCGACAACGGCGGCGGCCTTCTGGCTCAGTCCCAGCCCCGCCTTGACGTCTTCGAGGTAGACGATCTCCGCCAGAGGGGCGAGTTCGGCGATCAATCCGTCGAGCTCGCCTTTCTCGATGAAGGCCCGGGCGGTCACGATCCGCTTGATCTTGCCAAGGTTCAGGGCGCTTTTCAGCGCCCGCGCGCCAGCCGTGAAGTTGAGCATGGCGGGGATGCGGCCATAGGCCGACAGGCCGAAAAACGTAACGGCTGACGCAGCGCCCGTGGGCAACATGACGCCGACGGCTTCTTTCGGGGCGGTCCCTTTCTTGAGGGCCCCGCCAAGCGCAAAGGCGGCCTGGACCAGTGCATCGTAGGTCAGCCGCCTATCATCGGCGTCGTGGATGATCTCGCGTTGGCCCCCATGTTCCTTGCGAGCATCGAGCAAGGCACGAAAAACGTTCTTTTCCGCATTGGCGGGGTCAAACGCAGAGCGCACAGACGCCATATTACTCTCCCTGACCCCACCCGGATGGCTTCCCTGCTGGAAGCCTGTTTTTGTTAATGCGCCGTAATATAGACGGTTGCGGTCAAGACACAAACGGGCGTCATACAGCCCGGTTCCCTGCGGCTCCGGAAGCCCTTACATGTTCGGGAAACTGGAGTAACAGGCAGAATGGCCACTCTACTCGACACCACCGGCGGCGCTCCCGAGAAGCCGCGTCACCCGGAGAAGCAGAACCGGCCGGACGCGCCTATCCAGCGCAAACCGGCCTGGATCCGGGCCAAGGCTCCGGTCAGCGAGGGCTATCTGGAAACGCGCGCCATTGTCCGGGCGGCGCGACTGAATACTGTCTGCGAGGAGGCCGGCTGTCCGAACATTGGCGAGTGCTGGCAAAAGAAGCACGCCACCATGATGATCATGGGCGACACGTGCACACGCGCGTGCGCCTTCTGCAACGTGCGCACAGGGATGCCCCAGCCGCTGGATCCCGACGAGCCGCGTCGTGTCGCTGAAGCCGTCGCAACGATGGGGCTCGAGCACGTGGTCATCACGTCGGTCGACCGCGACGATCTCGCCGATGGCGGCGCAGAGCATTTCGCTGCGGTGGTTCGCGCAATCCGGGCCGCTTCCCCGGGCTCGACGATCGAAATCCTGACGCCGGATTTTCTCCGCAAGGGAAGGGCCGCAGAGATCGTCATCGACTCGAAGCCGGACGTGTTCAACCACAACCTCGAGACTGTCCCGCGCCTGTACCTCTCGATCCGGCCAGGGTCACGATACTACGCATCGCTTCGCCTACTGGAGCGGGTGAAGGAGCGTGATCCGTCCCAGTTCACGAAGTCCGGCCTGATGGTCGGCATGGGTGAAACCCGGGAAGAGGTCATGCAGGTCATGGATGACATGCGTACGGCAGGCGTCGATTTCCTCACCGTCGGCCAGTATCTCCAGCCGTCGCGCAAGCACGCAGCGATTGACCGCTTCTGGACCCCCGAGGAGTTTGCGAACCTCGAGACTATCGCACGGGCCAAGGGGTTCCTTCAGGTGGCCTCCAGCCCCATGACCCGTTCGTCCTACCATGCCGGCGATGACTTCCGAGTCCTGCGCGCGGCGCGCGCCTCGCAACTGGCCCGGCAAGCCTGACGTTCGCCGATGACCAGTGTGAAGCGGCGACTTGTCCTGCCTTACCGGCCTTCGGATCTCTATGATCTCGTCGCCGACATCGGGCGCTATCCGGATTTCATCCAGTGGATTCGCCGGCTGACGATCCTCGACAGCCAGACGATCGACGGGCTCTGGAAGGCGCGCGCGGAAACCGAAGTCGGGTTCCTGACCTTCACCGAGCGGTTCACCTCGGAGATCACCGGAAACCCGGCGGCTCTGGCCATCGACGTGGTGCAGGTGAGGGGGCCGTTTCGCCGGCTCCGGAATGCCTGGCGCTTTGCCGAGGCGCCAGGAGGCTGCCAGGTCGACTTCTCGATCGACTTCGAATTCCGGAACTTCATCCTTCAGGCGCTGGCCGAAACGAATCGCGACTTTGCCGTTTCGGGCGTCATCGACTCGTTTGTCCGGGAGGCCTCGCGCCGTTTCCAGAAACGGGATGCGGTGGGCGCCTCGACTTGAACGTGCCGGGTCGCCTCAGCCGATCATCCGCCGGGACATCTCAAGTGCTTCCACGATCGTCAGCCGCCGAACCTCGCTGCGGCCGACGTCGCCATACCGCATCGCCTGGTGGAGGATCGGCCTGTTCTCCCGCGCCACGGCTATGTGGACCAGCCCAACCGGCTTGAGCGCGGTTCCACCGCCCGGACCGGCCACGCCCGTCACGGCTACAGCCAGGTTTGCCCGCGACTCCTTGAGCGCACCCTCAGCCATCAGCCTCGCCACGGGCTCTGACACGGCCCCGTGGTCGGCAATGAGGTCGCCGGGAACGCCAAGCAGCTCCTCCTTGGCGCGGTTCGAATAGACGATGAACCCACGCTCGACGACATCCGAGGACCCGGCGATTTCTGTCAGGAGCCCCGCGATGAGACCACCGGTGCAGCTTTCGGCGGTCGCGATCTTGACCCGCCGCGACCTCGCTTCATCCAGAACGAGTCGGGCAAGGTTCAGCATTCGGTCATCGAACATGTCGCCGACTCCAGCGGGGAGGCGCCACGCTACCTGATCGCGCCTCCCGCGCAACCACTGCCGCCTGAAGGACTAACCTCTCAACAGGACAACAGCCTGGGCCGCGATGCCTTCCTGCCGACCGGTGAATCCGAGTTTCTCTGTCGTAGTCGCCTTCACGCTGACCGCATCGAGAGGCAGCCCCATCGCCTCGGCGGTCGCAGCGCGCATCGCCTCCCGGTGAGGGCCGATCTTCGGCCGCTCGCAGATCAGGGTGACGTCGACATTCTCGACCGCGAGGTTCCGGTCGCGCGCCAGCTTCACCGCATGCTGCAGAAACAGAATCGAGGCTGCGCCTTTCCATTGCGGGTCCGACGGCGGGAAATGATCGCCAATATCGCCCAGCGCCGCAGCGCCGAGCACCGCATCTGTGATCGCATGCCAGCCCACGTCGGCGTCGGAATGTCCCTCAAGGCGGTGGGTGTGAGGGACGCGAACGCCGCAGATCGTGACGAAATCGCCCGGCGCAAACGCGTGGACGTCGAACCCTGATCCGACCCGTACCCGTGCCCGCGTCAGCAATCGTTCCGCAACCGACATGTCGTCCCCTTCGGTGACCTTCATGAGCTCTGTCCGGCCGGGGGTCAGGACGACCCGTGCGCCCGTCGCCTCGACCAGGGCCAGATCATCGACCCAGTCCCCGGTTTGCGCCTCATGAGCATCGCGAATGACGGCATAGCGAAAAGCCTGGGGCGTCTGGACCCTCATCAGGCCGGAGCGGTCGACCGTCGTCAGGCGCCCTGTTTCGTCAACGCGCTTTAGGGCGTCTACAACCGGGAGGGCGGGGCAGGCGGCGTCTGCGGTTTCGAGCGCGTGGAGCAGCTCGTCCACGACTTCCATGGAAAGCCCAGGCCTTGCCGCGTCATGGATCAGCACCCGTGCAGGGTTCGAGCTGGCCAGCGCCGCCAGACCATTGCGCACCGAATCGCTGCGGGCCGCCCCCCCTTCGACCACCTCGAGACGATTGTCCGCCGGTAGCACCGCCTGGGTGGCCGCGCGCTGACCGGACGGCGCCACCACAATCAGCGCCTCCAGGTTGCGGCAGCGCAGCAACGTTTCGACGCTCCAGACGAGCATTGGGCGCCCCCCGATGTCCCGGAATTGCTTGGGGATCGGGCCTCCGAGTCGCTGGCCGGCCCCTGCCGCAACGATCACGGCCGAAAAGGTGTGGCGAATATGAAACGCCTCATGATTGAGCAAAAATGACGCCTTTCCCGAAGAAACGGAGTTGTGCTAGCTTGAGAGTGCCCAACATTTAAGCATATTCTGACCTGGGCCAGGTGAGTGAGTGTTCAACGTCGGCGACATAGCTATCCATGCACCCGTCTTCCTGGCGCCGATGTCAGGTGTGACAGACGCAGCCTTCCGGACGCAAGCGGCGCGGTTTGGCGCGCCGGCGGTGGTGACGGAAATGGTGGCAGGGGCAGAGTTGGCAAACGGAACGACAGAATTTGTCCGGCGTGCTGCACCGCACTCGGGGGCTGGTCCGTACATCGTCCAGCTGGCGGGCCGCGATCCGGAATGGATGCGGGTCGGAGCTGAACTCGCGGAGGCGTCCGGCGCCGATATTGTCGACATCAACATGGGGTGCCCCGCCAAGAAGGTAACGGGCGGCCAGTCCGGCTGCGCCCTGATGCGTGAACCTGACCTCGCGCGCCGTCTGATTGCTTCAACGGTCGCCGGTACGCGTCGGCCGGTAACTGTCAAGATGCGGCTTGGCTGGGACGACACCTGCCTGAATGCGCCGGAAATCGCCCGAATGGCCGAGGGCGAGGGCGCGCAGATGGTCACAATTCATGGCCGGACCCGCAACCAGTTCTATGAAGGTCGCGCGGACTGGACGCGCATCGCACCCGTGGTCGAGGCCCTCTCGATACCGGTCATCGCAAATGGCGACATTCTGGACGCCCGCACCGCGCAGGAGGCCCTCGATCAGTCCGGGGCTGCGGGCGTGATGATCGGACGGGGAGCCGTAGGGCGCCCATGGCGGCTCTATGAAATCGCGACTGAACTCGCTGGCGGAACCTTCGAGGCGCCCGCGCCGGACGAGAAGCTCGCGTCGATGGAGGCGCAGGTCCGGGACTCCGTAAGCCTTTATGGCGAGAGGCTCGGCGTGCGCGTCGTTCGCAAGCACATCGCCGCCTTTGTCGATGCCTGGTCGGAAGACCAAGGCCTTGATGACGCCGTCACGATCCGCAAGCGCCTCTGCCAGCACGACAACGCCGCCGCCCTCATCGAAGACCTGTTTTCAAGCCTAGAGCCGTTCAGGACTGCCGCATGATCACCGCCGTCAACGAGTCGAGCACCGCCTCGCGAATGCTGGACGCGATGCCCTTTGCGGTCATCGGCCTCTCGCGGCGCGACGCAGTCACGTATGTGAACCCGGCTGCAGAGAACCTCCTCGGACGCAGCGCGCCGCTGCTGCTCGGACGGGCGATGAGCGAGATCCTCTCGGCGGACGCGTCGCTGATCGACTACATCGGACAGGCCCGCCGCCAGGGTGGGGTCGTGTCGGTCCGGGGTGTGCGGCTGGCGAGTTCGCACATTGCTCAGGTGGAAGTGGATGTCGCCGTGGCTCCCGAGGGAGAGGTGGGCGGCCTGGTCCTTTCACTGACGCCATCACGGGCCGCGCAGGACGAAAAGACCGCCGATGAAGTGGCTGCGTTCGCGCAGATTGCGCGCATGCTTGGGCATGAGGTCAAGAACCCGCTGGCCGGTATCGTCGGCGCCGCCCAGCTGCTTGCGCGCAAGGCTGACGATCACCAGCAGCCGCTGCTGACGCTGATCCGTGAGGAGGGGTTGCGCATCCAGCGGATCGTCGATCGCTTCACGGCTTTCGAGACGTTCTTCAGCCCTCGCACCCGTCTGACCAATGTGCACGAAGTCCTCGACAGCGTCGTCTCTCTGGCCAAGGCCAGCTTTGCCGCCAACGCCGTTCTTGACCTGCAGTATGACCCGTCCCTGCCTGAGATCGAGGTCGACCCGGATCATCTCCACGAGGCCTGCCTGAACCTCGTCAAGAACGCGGCGGAGGCGTCAGCCGAGGGGCCGCGCAAACCCCGCCTCGTGATTTCGACACGCTACCGCGCAGGGTTCCGCTTTACGGGGCGCGACCTGCCGCTGTCGCGAGGGGCTCTCGAAATATCGGTGGGCGACAACGGGCCGGGCGTTCCCGAAACGGCGGTCGCGCGTGTCTTCGAGCCCTTCTTCACCACGAAGTCCGATGGGGCCGGCATTGGCCTCGCGGTGGTCGCGGAAATCATGTCGGCTCACGGTGGCCACATCTCACTCGATAACAGTCCGGGCGGCGCCTGCTTCCGTCTCCAGTTTCCACTTACGCGCACCAAGGGAGGCGCAAAGTCATGAGCGGACCGACCATTCTCGTTGCAGACGACGACGCCAGCGTTCGTCTCGTCATCGGCCAGACCCTTGCCCAGGAGGGTTATCATGTCAGGTCGACCAATACGATGTCTGCGCTCTGGCGCTGGATCCAGGCCGGCGAGGGGGATCTCCTCATCACCGACGTCTACATGCCGGATGAATCCATCTTCGACATGCTTCCGCAGATCCGCCGGGCGAGGCCTGATCTCCCGGTGATCGTCATCAGCGCGCAGAGCACCGTGCTGACGGCGGCGCAGGCGGCGGACCATGGCGCCTACGACTATCTCCCCAAACCGTTTGACATCGACCGGCTGGCCGAAACGGTCCGTCGCGCGCTTCAGAAGAAGCCGACCCGCGCCATGGAGCCAACCGGCCGTCGCGCCGAGAAGGATGAGGCGCTGCCGCTCATCGGCCGTTCGAAGCCCATGCAGTCGGTTTATCGCGTCATCGCGCGCGTCATGAACAATGATCTGACGGTTCTGCTTCAGGGAGAGTCCGGCGCCGGCAAGGACCTGACGGCACGGGCCATCCACCATCTGGGCAAGCGCAAGGTTGGGCCCTTCGTGGCGGTCAGCCTTGCCGCCCTCCAGCGCGATCAGGTGGAAGAGGAGCTGTTTGGAGCCACCAAGGATGAGCAGGGGCGCCGGCGTGGCCGTGTCCACGAGGCGGATGGTGGAACGCTGTTCCTCGACGAAGTCGGCGACATGCCGCTGGAAGCGCAGACGCGACTGGTTCGCTTCCTTCAGGATGGCCGGTTCACCTCCTCCGGAGAGACGCTGGATATCCGTATTGTGGCGTCCACCAAGCATGATCTCCGTGCGCTTGTGGACCAGGGGCTCTTCCGCGAAGACCTCTATTACCGGATCAACGTTGTCTCGCTGACCCTGCCGCCGTTGCGCGAACGCAAGGAAGACATTCCCGATCTGGCGTCCGCATTTCTGGTGCGCGCCAAGAAGGAAGGACTGCCGGAGAAGCAGCTCGACAAGAGCGCCTTCGATCTTCTGGTCGCCTATGACTGGCCCGGCAACGTGCGCGAGCTGGAGAACGTCATCCGCCGGCTTTCGGCGCTCAGCCCCGAGCCGGTGATCTCGGCCCGCGAAGTCGAGCGGGAGTTGCGGTCCAATACCGCCCGTCCCGCTGCGGAGCGGGATTTCGAGGCGGAGGTGGAGGCGCTACTGTCTCGTCACTTCATCTCGGCACTCAGCGCTGATCCAGACAAGGATCCCGATGCGGGCGAAATCTATCAGACGGTCATCGAGCAGGTGGAGCGGCCGCTCATCAAACTCGCTCTTGCGGCAACGAATGGAAACAAGGTGCGCGCCGCAGCCCTGCTTGGCCTCAACCGCAACACATTGCGCTCCAAGATCAACGGCCTTGGCGTGGGCGGCGGTATGGACTGACGCCGCAGTCTCCAACGCCGCGGACTGTTTCTTCTGCAACTAGGCTGTTGCGCCAGAGCCGCAGTGTGTGCTCTGTACGCAACACGGATGGATCTGTTCCGCGCCCTGATTTCCCATAATCGGGATACTTACCGGGTGCGGAGGATGCAGGGCGGGGGCCCGCGGAAGCGCCGAAGTCGCCACTCGTCGACGAGTCCTTCCGCAACATCCCGGCGCATTTGCCGGCCTGGTAGGTGTAGTGGATGACGGCTGCGCGAGCGTCACGCGTCAAACTCAGTCGGGCGGCCTCCTTGACGTTCAAGGTGCTGTTCGCAATCGCCGCAGTGATCGCCGCCGGCGTGACCTACCTCGCAGTCACCGACAGCGGCCCCACAAGCGCAGGCCAGCCCGGATCCCTCTGGCTCCTCACGGGCAACCTGGCCCTCATCGCCGGCATCGGCGGCGTTCTGGGTTTCCGCGTCTACCAGCTTGTGCGCGAGAACCGCGAAACCAATGGCGGCGCCCGCCTGCGGCTCCGCATCATCTTCCTCTTTTCACTCGCGGCGGCCATCCCGACCCTGATCGTTGCCGGGTTCCTGGCGGTTGCAATCAACCGGAGTGTCGAGAGCTGGTTCAGCCAGCCTGTCTACAACATCGTCGACAATGCGCGCGCCGCAGCGCGCGCCTCGGTCGACGACATCACAACAGACGTCCAGTCGGAAGTCGCCGCCATGGCGACCGACTTCAACAGCCCGAACTATGTCCGGGCTTTTGAGGTCGATCGCGAGGTCTTTGCGCGTCAGCTTCTCGAGCCGCAGGCCCAGTACCGTGAGTTTGCCCGAACGGCCATTCTCGATGGTGCGGGCGTGCCCCTGGTCCAGACGACGTCTGACGATGCGCCGCCATTCCGGTCGTTCTCGGGCGAGAACTGGGAGGCCGCGCGCAACAAGCTGATGGCGACCTACATCGACCGGAACGAGGTGGCCGTTCTCTACAAGCTCGACCAGTACCCGGACGCCTTCCTGTACGTGGCCCGCCCAATCCCGCCGATTCTCAGCGCGCGCCTTGCGCAGGCCAACGAAGATCTCGCTTCGTTTCGCGCAGCAGAGGCGAGGCGAAAGCGGCTCTCCGCAGTTCTGACCCTCAGCTATATCCAGACAGCCCTGTTGATGTTGCTCGGGACGGCCTGGCTTGGCATGACGGCGGCGGCGCGCATCGCGATGCCAATCGGCCAGCTGGCCGGCGCCGCAAGAGCTGTTCGCGACGGCGATCTCAGCGTGCGGATGCCGCGCCCGAAGGTGAGGGACGAGATCGACGATCTCGCCGACGCGTTCAACCAGATGACGGAACGGGTTTCCCGCCAGACGCAGGCGCTCGACCGCGCCCGGATCGACGCGGAGTCTCGCAGCCTCTTCATCGAGGCCGTTCTGGCCGGCGTTGAAGCTGGCGTTATCCGGGTGGACGAAGGCCTCCAGGTCGCGATTGCCAACACGTCAGCCGAGACACTGCTTGTCTTTGTGAGCCGGCCCGGGGTTAGGATTCTTCTGGCGGATATCGCTCCGGAGTTTGTCCCCGGCGCACGCCGCGCGATCGAAACCGGCCAATCCGTTGAAACAACCATCCGCAGGAAGTCGGATGCGGGCCTCAGCCACTTCCATGTCCGGATTGCACCGGAGATCGATGGCGGCGGCGCAGTCATTACCTTCCATGACACGACACGGCTCGTCATGGGGCAGCGGCAGGCTGCCTGGCGTGATGTCGCCCGCCGGATCGCGCACGAGATTCGCAACCCGCTGACGCCCATCCAGCTATCCGCGGAGCGGCTCAAGCGTCGCTTCGCCAGCCAGATCACGACGGACCGCGAGACGTTCGAGCGCTGCACTGAAACGATCACCCGCCAGGTCGCCGACATCGGGCGAATGGTCGAGGAGTTCTCCGGGTTTGCCCGGATGCCGAAGCCCACGATTGGCGAATTCGACCTTGGCGACGTGATCCGGTCGGTGGTTTTCGCCCAGCGGATGGCCACGCCGTCCATCGCGGTCAACGCCAACCTGCCTGCCGGCGCACTGCGTCAGCTCGGCGATGAAAGGCTTCTCGCACAGGCGTTGACGAACGTCGTCAAGAACGCAGCCGAGGCGGTCGAGCGACACATGACGGCCGGCAGCGTCAGCGCCGGAAGCGTATCGGTCGATGTCGAGGTGCATCCCGAAGAGATGTTGATCGTGATCCGCGACAACGGACCAGGCTTCCCGGTCGCCGACCGCGACAGGCTGCTGGAACCGTATGTGACCACGCGAAAAAATGGCGTCGGCCTTGGCCTCGCCATCGTCACGAGGATTGTCGAGGACCATGGCGGTCGGATCAGACTCGCCGACAACGAGCTTGTTCCGACGGGCGCGCGTGTCGATATCTGTCTGCCCGCCCAGCCAAGATTGGCCGAAGAATTTGTTGAGTTTGCCGGAGAGGGAGTAGCGTGATGACTGCAGACATCCTGGTCGTCGACGACGAAGCCGATATCAGGGAGCTGGTCGGCGGAATCCTTCAGGACGAAGGGTACACTGTCCGCACTGCCGCCAATTCCACGGACACGCTGGCGGCGGTACGGGCGCGCGCGCCACGTCTCGTTGTGCTGGATGTCTGGCTCAAGGGCTCCGAGCTGGACGGACTTGAGATCCTCTCCGCGCTCAAGGAGATGGATCCCATCCTCCCGGTCATCGTGATTTCCGGGCATGGCACCGTCGAGACGGCGGTCACTGCAATCCGCCGGGGCGCTTATGACTACCTGGAAAAGCCGTTCCAGTCGGACAAGCTCCTTGTGATGGTCAACCGCGCCCTCGAGAACGCAGCCCTCAAGCGCGAGAACTCCGATCTGCGCGCCCGGTCGACCGCCTCCGGATCGCTGGTCGGAAGTTCGGCTGCGATGGCGCAGCTGTCGCTTGCCATCGACAGGGTCGCCGCAACGAACAGCCGCGTGCTGATTTCCGGCCCGCCGGGTTCCGGCAAGGAGCTCATCGCGCGCATCGTGCACGAACGCTCCTTGCGTGCGGACGGTCCCTTCATCGCAGTCAGCGCCGCAAACATGGATCCCGAAACGGTCGACACAGAGCTGTTCGGAGAAGAAGCAGAGGATGGGCGGGCGCCCCGGCTGGGCCGCTTCGATCAGGCTCACGGCGGCACACTGCTGCTGGACGAGATTTCCGACATGCCGCCCGCCGCGCAGAGCAAGATCCTTCGGGTGCTGGTCGACCAGCGGTTCCGCCGTCGCAATGGCCGCGATGACGTGGTTGTCGACGTCCGGGTCATCTCCACCACGGCGCGCGACCTGAAAGCCGAGATCGCGGCAGGCCGGTTCCGCGAGGACCTCTACTACCGCCTCAACGTTGTGCCGATCGAAAGCCCCTCGCTGGACAAGCGCCGGCAGGACATCCCGGATCTGGTCGACTTCTTTGTCAGGCGCGTCGCCGATGCGTCCGGTCTTCAGCCGAGGGCGTTCTCTGAGGACGCGATGGCGGTGCTGCAGGCGTCCGAGTGGCCGGGCAACGTCCGTCAGCTTCGCAACGTGGTCGAGCGGCTTCTTATTCTCACCAACGGTGAGGCGGCGGGCCCGATCACGGCGGCGCACCTTCCGGTCGACAGTTCTGGCGGCGCCGCCAATGGCGGGCCCATGCAGATGATCTCGATGTCTCTGCGGGACGCGCGCGAGCATTTCGAGCGCGAGTATCTGGCCATGCAGATCACGCGATTTGGCGGAAACGTATCCCGCACAGCAGCGTTCATCGGCATGGAACGTTCGGCTCTTCACAGAAAGCTGAAGGCGCTTGGCGTCGAGACCGGATCGGGGCAAAGAGAAAACTAAGCGGATGGGCGCCGTGTGTTTGGGCGCCTGGACTTCCGTTTGATACAGCGGGGTGCGCTGCTACGGCGCGCCCACTGAACAGGTTGGGGGGCATTGCCCGACTAGGCGCCCCAGAGATAAGTGTGGCCGCAAGGCCCTGATAACAAAAGAAGGCTCCAGGCTTCGATGTCCTCCGAAAAAAAGCAAAACCTGCAAGACATTTTCCTGAATGCGGTCCGCAAGGGAAAAGTCCCCCTGACAATGTTCCTGGTGAACGGCGTCAAACTCCAGGGGATCGTGACGTGGTTCGACAACTTCTGTGTGCTGCTGAAAGGCGATGGCCGTCCGCCGCAGCTCGTCTACAAGCACGCCATCTCCACCATTGCGCCGAACGCGCAGGTGGATCTCTTTGAAGCTGCAGGTATCGGCGGCGAGGATTGATTGGGCAAAGAGCTGATTGACCGGACGCCGGCCGATGACACTGCGGCCGTCGTGCTGCCTGTCATCGGCGACGCCCGCCACACCTCTTCCAGACTTGCCGAGAGCGGAGGGCTTGCTGAAGCGCTCGGCGTCCGTCTGGCGTTCTCCGAGCGGCTGACGATCCGCGATCCGCATCCCGCGCGACTGTTCGGCTCCGGCCAGCTCGACGCGCTGTCCGCACGTCTGCGTGCAGAAAATGTGACCCTGCTCATCGTGGATGCGTCGCTGACGCCGGTTCAGCAGCGCAACCTCGAAAAGGAACTTCACCTCAAGGTTGTCGACCGGACGGGATTGATCCTTGAGATCTTCGGCCTGCGCGCGCGTACAGCCGAAGGTCGCCTTCAGGTCGAGATGGCGCGGTCGCTGTATGAGCGGTCACGCCTCGTGCGCACCTGGACCCACCTTGAACGGCAGCGAGGCGGCTTCGGCTTCCTCGGCGGCCCCGGCGAGACCCAGATCGAAGCCGACCGCCGCATGCTCGATCACCGCATCACCAAACTCCGCCGCGAGCTGGAAGATGTCCGGCGTACGCGCCGGCTGCAGCGTGAGGGTCGTGCAAAGCGCGGCGCGCCCGTCGTCGGTCTGGTCGGCTACACCAACGCCGGCAAGTCGACGCTCTTCAACCGCCTGACCGGCGCAGACGTGCTGGCAGCCGACATGCCGTTCGCCACGCTTGACCCGACCGCGCGCGAGGTCACGCTGGCCTCGGGTCGCCGGATCGCCATGATCGATACGGTGGGATTCATCACCGATCTGCCCACGCATCTCGTGGCGGCATTCCGCGCAACGCTCGAAGAAGCGATGGAGGCGGACCTCCTGATCCACGTTCGCGACATCGCTCACGAGGACACCGAATACCAGGCCAGCGACGTCTACGGCATTCTCGAGGAGCTCTCCGACGAAACCGGATCCGAGCGGCCCCCGATCATCGAGGCCTGGAACAAGATCGATGCGCTGGAGCCCGCGGCGCGCTCTGTCGTGACCGGCATGTCGGAGGGTCACTCGCCGCCGGCCATTCCGGTCTCGGCCATCACTGGAGACGGGATCGGTCCGCTGCTCGACCGCATCGAGACGGAGCTGTATGCCAACCGCCGCGTCCGGTCGGTGTCGCTGGAATCAGGCGACGGCCGCGCCCGCGCCTGGCTGCATGCGAACTGTGAAGTTCAGTCGGAAGTCCTGTCACCCACCGGCGCCGAACTCGTTCTGTCGGTCGCCATGAGCGACCTGGACCTTTCGCGCTTCCTGGCTGCCACACCGGGAGCCTCTGTCACAGGTTGACGCCCAGGCTCAGCCGGACGCGCCGTCGCGCTCGCGCCGCTTCACGTCGAGCCACAGAGCCTCCTGGGCCTCCAGATCGAGCGCTGCGAAATCCTCCCCACGTTCGCTGGCGATCGCTTCCATGGCTCGAAACCGTTTCTGGAATTTCGCATTCGCGGACCGCAGCGCGACTTCCGGATCGACATCGAGCTTCCGGCAAAGGTTGGCGCATACGAACAGGATGTCGCCGAGTTCTTCTTCAACGTGTGCCTTGTCGTGACCGTCGGCGACGGCCTCCCGGAGTTCGCCAACTTCCTCGTCCAGCTTCTCGAGCACCTCTTCGGCCGACGGCCAGTCGAACCCGACCCGGGCCGCGCGCTTGGTCAGCTTCTCGGCCCGCATCAACGCCGGCAGCGCTGTCGCCACACCGTCAAGCGCGCTTGCGGGGCCGGCCTGGGCGCGCGCCGCGCGCTCGCGAGCCTTCATGGTTTCCCAGGCGACCGTCTGATCCCCGGCGGTGGCGATGCTGGCGTCGCCAAAGACGTGGGGATGCCGGCTGACCATCTTGTCGACCAGCGTTGTCAGGACGTCGTCGATGTTGAAGGCGCCGGCTTCCTCGGCCATTCGGGCGTGGAAGACCGACTGGAACAGGAGGTCGCCAAGCTCGCCGCGAAGGTCGCCAAGGTCCTTGCGCTCGATGGCGTCCGCCACCTCGTAGGCTTCCTCGATCGTATATGGTGCGATGGTCTCGAAGGTCTGTTCGAGATCCCACGGACATCCGGAGCCTGGCGTCCTCAGGCGGGCCATTAACGAAACCAGATCGCGAAAAGGCTCTCCCGACCGGGGGAGGCCGGAGGGAAGGGGGCCGCTCACGACGCGTTCCCGGGCAGGTTCGGCGGCGGTGGCAGGATCGTCAGGCGGCGCCATGGTCAAACCTCCCCAATACTGTTTGTCGCATAATCAATATTATGGGCAGAACGGAATGTGCTGGAAAATCAGGAGGGTGCATCGAGGTGGAGCTCCATCCCGTCAAACGCGGGCTCCACGCCGGCTGGCAGGCCGGCCTTGAGCGTCGCGTAGTCCAGATCGACGTGCATGTTCGTCAGAACCGCGCGCTTGGGCTTCAGCTGCTCGATCCAGGCCAGCGCCTGATCGACATTGGCGTGGGTTGGGTGAACGGCGTATCTCAGTGCGTCCACGACAAGCAGGTCTAGCCCCCCCAACCTCTCCAGCGTCGCCTCCGGAATCCGCACCACGTCGTTGCAATATGCGAAATTGCCGATGCGGAATCCCTTGCTGGGAATTGCGCCGTGGTCGAGGTCGAGGGACAGAAAGTCGATCTGGCCGCCCGGCCCGTCGATGATCGTGACGCCCCCGCCTTCCGGCAAGGTGCGATGCTCGAGGATGGGCGGATAGCCGTCGGCTCCCTGGAAGCAGTATGCAAACCGGCTGGCCACGTGGCTCGCCGTGCGCGTGTCCATGTAGAACGGTATGCGCCGCCGCTGCAGAAGCGAGATGGCCCGGACATCATCGATACCGTGGCACTGGTCCGCATGTTCGTGCGTCAGCAGCACGGCATTCAGGTCGCGGACATTCGCAGCCAGCAGCTGCTCGCGAAGATCCGGCGAGGTGTCGACCAGAACCTGGGTGACCCCGCTTGTTCCTTTTCGCCTGCGGACCAGGATCGAGCAGCGTGTACGGCGGTTGCGGGGCTCGGCGGGATCGCAGACGCCCCAGTTGTTCCCAATGCGCGGCACGCCCCCGGACGAACCGCACCCCAGAATTCGTATCTCGAGGCGGTCGGTTGTCATTGGACCCTGGCGAACAGCGTGAGCGCATTGCGCGTGGTGATCGCCGCCGCGTCCGCTATCTCGATGCCCCGCAGGGCGGCGAAGGCGCGGCAAACATCGACCACATAGGCCGGCTCGTTCCGGCGGCCCCGGTGCGGGACTGGAGCGAGGTACGGACAGTCCGTCTCGAGGATGATCCGGTCAAGCGGAACGCCGGCGATGACATCGCGCACATCGCCGGCTGCCTTGAAACTCAGAATGCCCGACACCGACACATAAGCTCCGAGGTCCACTGCCCGCTTCGCCAGGCGAGATCCGCCGGTATAGCAGTGAAGCAATATGGGAAAGGAGCCCTTTGCGAATTCCCGTTCAAGCAGGTCGCCCGTCAGGTCGTCGGCCTCGCGGGTGTGGACCACGAGCGGCAACTGCGTCTCGCGGGCGGCTTCTATGTGCACCTCGAAGCATCGGACCTGATGGTCAAGGTCGCTGTAGCCATAGTGCTGGTCGAGCCCGCATTCGCCGATGCCGGCCAGCTTCGGATGAGCGGCGGCGGCGATCAGCGTCTCGGGCTGCAGGTCGGTGAAGTCTTTCGCATGATGCGGGTGGACCCCGGCCGTGAACCAGATGTCGCTGTTTGCTTCGGCGATGGCCCGGATCGCCGGAAGGTTGTCGAGCCGGTCCGAGATCGTCAGGAACCGGGTCACGCCAGCGGCCCTGGCGCGCGCCAGAACGTCCGGGAGATCGGCGGCGTAGGCATCGCCATGCAGGTTGACGTGAGTATCGAAGAGCATGGGAGTTAAAGGGCCCTGCAGACTTGAACGAGCGCCACGGCAGCCGCGGCGGTCTGTCCGCGATCCTGGTTGAGCGATTGCGCTTCCTGCCCCAGCCGGGACAGCTCCAGAGCTGCCGACGCAAGTTCACCCGCCCGGGCCGGATCGCCCTCGCTGGACGCTCTGGCCTCGACCTCCCGGCGCAGCGAGTCGATGGCGGCGCCCAGCGCTAGATCCGACTTGCCTGCAAGGTTCATGGCCGACTGGAGCTCGGCGGCGCCTGAGCGGCGCGCAGCCGCGCGCACCAGCGCGTCGATGGCGGCGGGTGCGTCGGACCCTGCGAGGCCGATGGCGCGTCCCGGTCGTCCAGGCGCCATCGCGGCAGCTCTTCGGGCTTCGGCTGACGAAAGGCCCGACGCTTCCAGAACCGACAATGTGGCTTCGCCGCGCAGGGCGTCGAGACGCACGATCCGGCAGCGACTCCTGATGGTGGGCAGAAGCGGCCGCTCGCCGTGAGAAACGAGGAGGATCACGGCGCGTGGGGGCGGCTCTTCGAGCGTCTTCAGGATCGCGTTGGCGCCCGAGCGGTTCAGCTCGTCGACAGCGTCGATGATGGCGACCCGCCAGCCGCCCATTGCGGGACGCAGCGAGAAGAAGCTGGACAGCTCCCGGACCCCATCGACGGGAATCTCGGTCTTCTCCTTGCCCTTCTCGTCGACAGGTTTCCGGATGACCCGCAGGTCCGGGTGACCTCCCGATGCGATCAGCCGCCCGACCGGGTCATGCACATCGGCGCTGAACGGGGTCGCTGGCCGGGCGCCAAGAAGCTGGGCGGCAAACTGCAGCGCGAGTCGCGACTTGCCGATGCCGCGAGGTCCCCGCAGGAGCCAGCCATGGTGGATGCGTCCGGATCGCATGGCGTCAGTCCATGCGGCCTTGGCTGCGTCGTGGCCTGTAACGGGTCCAAGTTCCTCGCCCTCGACGCTCATGGCGGCAACAGCCGGTCTGTCGCCACCGCAATTGCGTTGTCGGCCAGGGCTTCAGGCGACAGGCTGGCGTCCAGGACCGCGCAACGTCCGGGCTCGGCAGCGGCGATGGCAAGAAATGTCTGACGGACGGCGGCATGAAAGGCCTGGCTACGGGACTCGATGGCGTCGGGCGTCGCCCCGCGCGACTTCAACCGCGCCATCGCCGCCTCATAAGGCAGATCGAGGACCAGAGTCAGATCCGGACGCGTCACTCCGACAGTCAGCCCCTCGAGAGCCATGACGGCCCCCTCGAGGTGCGGATGCATGGCGGTCTGATAGGCGCGCGTCGAATCCGCGAACCGGTCAGACAGGACCCATTTGCCCTCGGCGAGAGCTGGTCGGATCGTTCGCTCAAGGTGTTCCACCCGCGCTGCCGAGAACAGCATCGCTTCCGCAAGCGGGCTCCACTCGACCCCCTCAGGCGGCGTAAGCAATGCGGTCCGCAGGAACTCCGAGCCCGGGGCGCCGCCGGGCTCACGGGTCAGAACGACATCATGACCGCGGGCTTCGAGAGCCTGCCTCAGGGCCTTCGCCAGGGTGGACTTGCCAACGGCCTCGCCCCCTTCAAGGGTGATGAACCGGCCGTGCTTCGACAATGGTCTACTCGCCTCCGCGCAACCCGACCATGGCCCGGCCGAACAGGCCCAGCTTCTTGACGTCCTCGCCGGCCGTCACCGGAACGCGGACGTCGGCAATACCCGAGGCTGAAATGACAAGCTCGCCGACCTGATCACCCTTCTTGAGCGGCGGTGTCAGCGGTCCCTTGTAGACGACGACCGCTCGCACGCTCTTCTTGGCGTCGACATGCATGCCAAGCGTGACGTCCTGCGTTGCGATCAGCGGAATGGTTTTCTTGGTTCCAAGCCAGACATCTGCGGTCGCGACGGTCGTGTCCGCCTTCACCAGCGTCTGTGTCTCGAAGTCTGTGAATGCTACGCGCATCACGCGGGTCGCCTCGGTGCGGCGCGCGGTCTCGTTCGGCAGCCCGTTGAGCACGATGATCCGCCGCTTGCCGTCGCGAGTCGCCGAACCGATCAGCCCGAAGCCGGAGACAGAGAGGTGACCGGTCTTGATGCCATCGGCCCCCGGCAGCTCGCGCAGCAGCGGGTTGCGGTTGGGCTGCCGGATGCCGTTCCACTCGAAAGCGGGTTCGGCGAACCAGGGATAGTACTCGGGGAACTGGCTGATGATGAGGTAGCCGATCCGGCCAATGTCCGCCGCGCTCATGCGGTGATCCGGTGCATCAAGGCCGGTTGCGTTCGCGAACGAGGAACTCGTGAGACCGATCTCCTTCGCCTTGGCCGTCGCTTCGCGGGCAAAGGCTTCCTCGCTGCCGGAAATTCCTTCGGCGAGCACGATGCAGGCGTCGTTGCCCGACTGGATGATCGCGCCTTTCAGCAGGTTCTCGACGCTCACTTTCGAGCCCAGCTTCAGGAACATCGTCGAGCCGTCCGTGCCGGCTCCGCCCGTGCGCCAGGCGTGCTCGCTGACGGTGAACTCGTCCTCGAGCTTCAGGCGGCCCGACTTCAGCCGGTCGAAGACGAGATAGTAGAGCATCAGCTTGGACATCGAAGCTGGCACCATCGCTTCGTTGCAGTCCTTGCAGTAGAGCGTCCCGCCGGTGTCTCCGTCCATGATGTAGGCGTACGCGGCGTTGGTGTTCAGCGGATCGACCGCCAGCTGCTGGGCGGCCGGCGGCGCCGCCGGGGGTTCCTGCGCGAACGAGGGCGCCAGACCGATGGCTCCAGCCACAGCCAAGCCTGCAATTCGCTTCATCGTGCGCACGAGCCCAGCCTCCGGAACAGAACGTGCGCAGAAAACGGCGTTTCGGGCCTTTGCGTCAACTCCGCAGGGGCAGATAGCGGGGCGATTGTCAGCGACTGAAGCTGCGCCGCCGCAATCTATCGGTCCTGCTCGACGACGATGGTCTTCGAACCAGCGGCTGCCAGCCTGTCGCGGGCGGCGACCGCGTCCGCGCGGCTGGACCAGGGGCCCAGCACGACACGGTAGTATTCCGAGCCGCCGACCACCGCGGATTGCACCGAGACCGGCCCGAACGCCGACAGGGACGCCTTCAGCTTGTGGGCGTTGGCGAGATCCGCGAACGAGCCGGCCTGGAGAACGAATTCCGGACCTGCTTCGGCGCGTGCAGCCGGCGCCGCTTCGCCCGGCCACTTGGGCGCAATATCCATGGGCGGCAAAGGGGCGGATCCGATCTGCGAGACGACAGTCGCCTCCCCCGCCGGCGGGACATACTTCGCGAGGAAGGCGTCGGGCTGCTCCTCGACTCCAACCGGCCCGACATACTCAACCCGCACTTTCGCTGTGCCGGCGCGCGTCATGTCGATGGCCTCGGCCGCCGCCCGGGACAGGTCAATGATCCTGTCGTTGATGAAAGGGCCGCGGTCGTTGAGGCGCACGGTGATCGAGCGCCCGTTTTCGAGGTTGGTGACGCGGACGATCGAAGGGATGGGCAGCGTCGGGTGAGCCGCCGTCATGGCGTACTGGTCATAGACCTCGCCAGTCGACGCGAGCTTGCCGTGGAAGTTCGGACCATACCAGGACGCGACGCCCGTCTCGTCATAGTCGGGCTCGTGCATCGGAACATACCACCGGCCCTCGACCTGATACGGGGGGCCTGCATGGGGCAGAGCAAAGGACGTCGTGCTGCTCTCGGCGCGGCTGACGCCGGCGGCCGGTTTGGCGGGTACAGCAGGACCCGTCGCTGCTTCCAGCAGCGGCGCGAGCGCGCCGGGGCGCAGATCGATCGGGGTCGTTGCAGCCGAGGCGCCGGCATAGACGATGGGCGCAGGGGCGCGCCTCACGGCTTCCTGGCCCGCGGCCTGACCGCAAACGAGGCCGGCCACGGCAACCGTGGAAATCAGAGTGAAAGCCCTCGATACGCCCGAAACCGGGCGCCGAAGCGTCGTGCAACCAACCATCACCGCTCTCGCCTTGTCTTTCTGGACCAGGTTTGAATGTCGCGGGCCGCTCTACTGGCGACCTCACGAAGGACCATAAAGGCGACATTTGGCTACGCGGTAAACCGGATTCGCCCAGTTTTCATCGAATCCCGTGCTATCGGCCTTATGGTCAATCGGGCTCATGACCTTTCGACAAAATTGGCTGGAAATCGCTGGAAAACCACGGAAAACTGGGGCTTTTTACGCCTCCCTGAACGCGCGTGATCTCGCGACAGCCGTCATCGCATAAACCATTTTGTTTTTGGCCATCTCGGAATAGGTAGTGCCGGACGGATGGGTGGCCGAGTGGTTTATGGCAGCGGTCTTGAAAACCGTCGTGGGTTAACGCTCACCGGGGGTTCGAATCCCTCCCCATCCGCCAGGTGTGTACACTGACCGCAACAAGGACCGCCGAGGCCCCTGTGGATAACCTGCTCACCTTCATGGAGCTTGGCTTCCGGCACATCCTGCCGCTCGGCCTCGACCACATCCTGTTCGTGGTGGCGCTGTTCCTCACATCGCAGGGCTGGCGATCTCTTCTGCTGCAGGTGTCGATCTTCACCCTCGCCCACTCCCTGAGCCTCGGACTGGCGGCGGCGGGCCTTATCGACGCGCCGGCCAGCATTGTCGAACCCCTGATCGCGCTCTCGATTGCGGTTGTGGGCCTCGAAGCCCTGTTCATTCGCAAGGCCCAGCCCTGGAGACCCTTTGTGATCCTCGTGTTTGGCCTCTGCCATGGGCTGGGCTTCGCCGCGATGATGCAGGATTTTCTGTCCGGGGCCGATTTCCTGACCGCGCTGGTGGGCTTCAATGTTGGCGTTGAACTCGGGCAACTCGTTGTGCTGGCCGCCTGCACTGCAGTGGCGCTGGCGGCGAAAGCGGCTCTGAAGGCTCTGAACCGCCCCACACTATACGAGTGGGTGCTTCTGAAACCCGTCGCGCTCCTGATCACGGCGACGGGCCTGTGGTGGACGGCGGAGCGCCTTGGATGGCTTCCGGCGACGGCCTGATCTTGCGTCCGGGCCGGATTTTGCGCTTTGGGGGAATGGTGCCCAGGGACGGAGTCGAACCGCCGACACGTGGATCTTCAATCCACTGCTCTACCAACTGAGCTACCTGGGCGCATCGCCCGGAAGCGATGAGGGGCGTTGTATAGGGAAACCCGATCCCGCTGTCCACGCGAAATCTGCGTATCTTTTGTCGATCAGTATTCGTCCCCGGAAGCCCCGCCCGACGGGCCCTGGAGCCCCGGATTTCCGTCCTCGTCGTCCACAGGCGGTCCCGGAATCACGTAGGATCCCGAAAGCCATCGATGCAGATCGATGTCAGCGCACCGCTTCGAGCAGAAGGGTTTGTACTCGGGTGTCTGCGGCGCTCCACAGTTTGCACATTTCACCTTGCTCATGCCTCACTCCAGACCCCGAGGCGGTCACCGCCGTCCGGAACAGTCTCCAGCATCCACCGCTCGCCGATCCGGTTCGCCAGCGCCTCGCGCCAGCCAATCGACGTTTCACGCAGCCATAGATCGGCAGATGCACTGACTCTCGCCCGCAGGCGAGCGCCTCTGTCCGAGCGGCCTGCGGACTCCAGGACGCGCAGCAGGTTCAGGGCCTCGCGCTCCGGCCCGGGCGTATCGGCCAGCGCTTCACCGGCGCCCCGCATCCGCCGCGAAACCGACGCTTCACACAGACCCAGGGCCGATATCTCGAGCACATCGCTTCGCCTCCCCAGAAACGCTTTCAGCGCTGTCCGGAAACTGTCGGCGACGTCCCGTCGCACCGCAGGTGTCTTCAGGGTGACGAAGTCCACGACAAACAGCCCCGCGAGACCCCGCAGGGATATCTGCCGTGCAGCTTCCAGGGCTGCGGCTGTATTCAGGCTGGCCGCGAACTGTTCGTTTTGCCCGCCGGAACGGCCCGCTGCGTCGATGTCGATCGCGGTCAACGCTGTGGTGGTTTCGAGGGTCAGACGGCCGCCGCCGGTGATGAAACTGACCGGCGAGGAAACTGCTTCAATCGCCAGATCAACTTCGCGCCGCGCAGGTTCACCCTCAAGGGTGTCGACCACGGTGACGCCGGCAAGAAACGGGTCTGCGGGCGCTTCAAGGTGAAATCCAGGACGAGCGCCCTCAAGCGCGCCAGCGGGAAGCGCATGGAGGCTGACGACTGGCCCCTTGCCGGCCCGCGCTTCCGCCTTCACGCGAACCCCGACCAGCTGCCCTTCGTGGAGCGAGGCGCTGGATGTCTCAAGCACTGCATCTGGCCCCGCGCCCAGACCTGCGTAGCGGCCTCGCCCACCGGCGAGCGGAGCGCCCACGCGCGCCAGCCAGACCTCGTCAACCCGCGCACGGGAGCCTGCCTCGCTCCAGCGATCCAGATGCAACCGGAACGGGGCGCCGTCTTCGGTTGCAAGCAGACGCCGGCGTTCGCCGACCGCGTCATCGACGTACAGGGTCGCTCTCACGCGCCCCGCCTCCAGGCCTGGCGAACCGGATAACCCAGTCCCTCAAGCAGGCCCGCAGCGTCATGCAGAGGCAGCCCGACCACCGACGAATAGGACCCCGTGAGTTCGGTGACAAAGGCGGCCGCCAGACCCTGAATGGCGTATCCGCCCGCCTTCCCGTTCCATTCCCCCGAAGCCAGATAGCAATCGACCTCATCGGCGCTGAGCCGCTTGAACCGGACGCGCGTTTCCACGACCCGGCTGGCCTGCCGGCCAGACGGATCAGCGACAGCCATACCCGTAAGAACGGTGTGTGCACGTCCAGACAGGAGTCGCAGGCAGGCCGCCGCCTGGTCCTGTGTCTCGGCCTTGGGAAGCATGCGCCGTCCGCATGCGACGACAGTGTCAGCGGCCAGAACGAAGGCGTCGGGCCGCGTCGCCTTCACGACAAGGCATTTGCCAATCGCCAGGCGACTCGCGAGCTGCCGGGGCTTCTCGTCCCGGAGGGGCGTTTCGTCAATTTCGGCCGGCACTACGGCGTCTGGCCTGATGCCGATCTGGTCCAGCAGCGCGAGCCGCCTTGGGCTTGCACTGGCCAGGACCAGAACCGGCGGTTGGCTCCCGTCGCTCACTTGAAGCGGTAGGTGATGCGCCCTTTGGTCAGATCATAGGGGGTCATTTCGACCAGCACCTTGTCGCCGGTCAGGACCCGGATCCGGTTCTTGCGCATCTTCCCGGCGGTATGACCAATGATCTCGTGGTCGTTCGAAAGTTTGACGCGAAACGTCGCGTTCGGCAGCAATTCAACGATTGTGCCTTCAAACTCGATCAGCTCTTCCTTCGCCATGCACTCCTCATGGGCGATTCAAACGCGATGCCCGTCGCGGCGACCCTATACACGCATTCCGGAGCCATAGTCGACCTGCTACAGCCCGATGACACTACGCTCAGCCGGACTGACGGCTAAATCGGGCGCTACACCCTCGAAATAGTTCAGATTCATCCGCCTAGCTGCGGCTGTGCAGCGAGCAGACGAGCGTGAAAAGCCTGCGGGACGTGTCGAAGTCGATCTCGACCTTCTCGGCCAGCCTCTGCTGCAAAAGCTCGGACCCCTCATTGTGAAGCCCGCGACGGCCCATATCGATGGCCTCGATCTGGGACGGCGTGGCGTTGCGGATCGCGTCGTAATAGCTGTCGCAGATCAGGAAATAGTCCTTGATGACCCCGCGAAGCGGCGACAGCGACAGCATGATCTTGCGGACCGGCGAGGCGTCGGTATCGTTGATATCGAAGACAAGCCGGTTGTCCGCCAGCGACAGGGTGATCGCATAGGGACCGCCCTCATGCCCCACCACGCGGAAGGTGTTTTCTTCGAGCAGGTCGAAGATCGCGACCTTCCGGTCGTGCTCGGCGTCAGGCGTCGAAGCCGCGAGGCTGGCGGGATCGATGTCGATGGATGCGATCCGGGGGGAACCCGTCATCGTGCGCCCCTCCGGATGGAGACCGACAACGCGTGAGCCGGCAGGCCCTCCGCTTCGGCAAGTGTCTCGGCGGCCTGCGCCAGATGGGCAAACCCGGTCTCTGATATTCTCTGCACCGATGTGCGCTTAAGGAAATCGAAGATCGACAGCCCGGACGCGAACCGGGCGGCGCCCGACGTCGGCAGGACGTGGTTGGACCCCGTCACGTAGTCGCCCAGCGCCTCTGGCGCCCAGCGGCCCAGGAAAATCGCCCCGGCGTGACGCACGTCCCTGGCGATGGCGTCCGGATCTGCGGTGGCTATCTCGACGTGCTCGGGAGCGATCAGGTTGGTGATCTCCGCGGCAGCGGAAAGCGGCGCGATCACGATGGCTGAATACGTCTGCCATGAGTCGCGCGCAGCCTGCGAGCCGAGATCGTCCAGCATCGTATCCGCGGCGGCAAACACCGCGTTTGCAAAGGCTTCGTCGTCTGTGATCAGGATCGATTGCGCCATCGGATCGTGCTCGGCCTGCGACAGCAGGTCAGCTGCAATCCAGCGCGGATCGTTGAGGGCATCTGCGACCACGGTGATCTCGGACGGGCCCGCAATCGTGTCGATGCCAACGGCGCCAAAGACGATTCGCTTGGCGGCCGCCACCCAGGCGTTGCCGGGGCCGACAATCTTGTCGACCGGCTCGAGGCGACCCGCCCCGTAAGCCAGTGCAGCTACGGCCTGCGCGCCGCCAATGGGGTAGTATTCCGTTACGCCAGCCCGGAGCGCGGCATAGGCGACCGCTGGCGACAGCTCGCCGCCCGGGACCGGTGAAACCATGACAAGCCGCCCGACGCCCGCAGCCTTGGCGGGGATGGCGTTCATCAGGACCGAGCTCGGATAAGCCGCACGACCGCCCGGAACGTAGAGCCCGACGGAATCCAGCGCGGTCCACCGCCACCCGAGTTCAAGCCCTGCAGGATCCACGAACGAGTGGTCGGCGGGACGCTGCGCTGCGTGGTATCGGGCGATCCTGTCTGCCGCGAAATCCAGCGCGTCCCGCACGCGCGGATCAACGTTTTGCGCGGCCCTGTGCAGATCAATTCCGGCGGACTGCATGCTGGCGGGATCGATCTCGATACGATCGAAGCGCAGCGTGTGCTCGGCGACAGCAGCGCCGCCGCGTCTCTGGACGTCACGAATGATCGCGAGCGCGCCATCCGACACCTCGTCGGATGAGCCGGCGCGCCGCGTGTTCAGGAAGGCCCTGAACTCTGCCACGAACGTTGGCGAGGAGAACTGGAAACAGCGATTTGTCATGCCGGTCTGCCGTGATCCGGACGGCGGCGCGTTGGCCATGCCTGTCCAGTGTCAAATAGGGTCGCATCAATGCATTCGACGACGAGTTCCACCTCTGAGCCGCCGGCGAAGACCAGTCTGATCCGGCCGGAAGGCGGCTCGGCGTCCGGGACGAACTGCAGGTCGAGGATGGAGAGGACGTCTTCTCCGTCTGCCGGGAGATGCTGGGAGCGCGCCTGCAGGACGCCGGCAAGAGCCAGAACCGCCCGCGAACGGAAGTAGGGTCCGCGCTTGCCTGCCCTTTCCCACTGGAACCGGTTGACCTCGAGCCCGAACGTCCGGGATCTAGGATCGAGCTTCATGTCCTGGCGCTTGAGAACGGCGTCCTGGACGGCGGCAGCCAGAATCCCCAGTCCGTCGGCGTCATCGGCCGTCAGCCTGAGAACGCTGCTTTCCATCTCGTCTTGCCCTGACCTTGAGACATCCACGACGCCCAGCTTGCCCACCTAGAGCATATCCGCTGCCGCCTCCAGCCGCATCAGGCGGACCCGCCCTGGCGTTCAACCATAACGCCGCAGCGGCCAAGTTTTTCCTCCAGCCGCTCAAATCCACGGTCGAGGTGATAGACGCGGTTGATGGTCGTGCTGCCTTCAGCCACGAGGCCAGCGATCACGAGGCTCACCGAGGCGCGAAGGTCAGTCGCCATCACCTGCGCGCCACGCAGCGCCGGAACCCCGCGAACGACAGCTTCCGAGCCGCGAACCGTGATATCGGCGCCGAGCCGGTTCAGCTCCGGCGCGTGCATGAACCGGTTTTCAAAGATGTTTTCGCGAATGATGCTGGTCCCGTTGGCGACGGTCATCAGAGCCATGAACTGGGCCTGCAGGTCGGTCGGGAAGCCCGGGTAGGGACGTGTGTCCACGTCGACAGCCTGGATCGGCTGGTCGCCGCGGCGAATTCGAACGCCACTGGCTTCCACCGTAACCTCGGCCCCCGCCTTCCGCAGCAGGTCGATCAGCGAACCCAGATCATCGGCCCGCGCGCCTTCGAGCAGCACATTCCCGCCCGCCGCAGCCGTCGCGATGGCGTAGGTACCGGCCTCGATCCGGTCGGCGATCACCTCATGGCGGACACCCTTGAGGCTGGCGACGCCTTCGATCCGGATCTTGGGCGTCCCCGCCCCCGTGATCTTCGCGCCAGCGGCGTTCAGGCAGTTGGCCAGATCGCCGATTTCCGGTTCGCAGGCTGCGTTTTCGAGAATCGTCTCGCCGTTTGCCAGCACTGCGGCCAGCATGGCGTGCTCGGTCGCCCCGACCGACACGAACGGGAACTCGATCCGCGCACCCTTCAGTCCGCGCAGGGCCGCAGCCTTCACGTAGCCGTCCTCGATGACGATGTCGGCGCCCATGGCTTCGAAAGCCTTGAGATGGAGATCCACAGGCCGGGCGCCGATGGCGCAGCCGCCGGGCAGCGACACCGTAGCATGCCCAACCCGGGCCAGAAGCGGGCCGAGAACGTTGAAGGTGGCGCGCATCTTCCGGACGAGATCATAAGGCGCGATCGTCGAGGTCACTGTCTCCGCATGAAGGCGGCACAGCGACTCGCCCGTCGGCCACTCGACCACGACGCCAAGGCTCTGAAGCAGCCGCGCCATGAACCGCGTATCCGCGAGATTGGGCATGCTGGTCAGGACCAGCGGCTCATCCATCAGGAGAGCAGCCGCCATCAGCTTGAGGGCCGAGTTCTTTGCGCCGGAGATCGGGATAGCACCCTCGATAGGGCCATTCCCGGTAATGATGAGCTTGTCCATGCGGGACGTTAAGCGTCGAATTTCGACGGCTGCAAGGCGCGATCGGGACTAATCTCGGGGTTCCGGGTCCTGTGGTTCTGCCGGATTGGCCGCCTTGCGCCTCCGCAGGTTCTCCCGCAGCGCCCTCGCAAGCCGCGCCTCACGAGCGTCAGCGGGCGAAATGGGCTTTGGCGGCTCAGTCCGGGCCATGTCTGGACCCCGATAAGGTGTGCAATTTCAGGGATCTGGTGCCGCAGGGGAGGATTGAACTCCCGACCTCAGCCTTACCAAGGATGCGCTCTACCACTGAGCTACTGCGGCGGACCCGCCTTCGCGGAGCGGTTCCGATAGCGGAATCGGTTGTCGGTGAAAAGAGGCTAACTTGGCTCTACCGTCGCAGGCCGCTGGAATACTTCTGGCGGATTTCCATCTGGCGGTCCGCCAGCAGCAGGTCCTCCTTGGTATCGATGTCCATCAGCATCGCCTTTGGAGCCTCGACCGCCTGCACCCGGAATCGCGAATCGGACAGAAGCCGCTTTGCGCCGTCATCGCCGTCCAGCTCCTGCAGAAACGGCAGGCAGCTGGCGTGGAAGGCCGTCGGCGGGCGAACCCCGTCCTGACCCCCTGCATGGGCGATCTGGACACCGCCCTGGCCGCCGATCTCCCCGATCAGCTTATGTAGCAGCTCCTGTTCCACGAACGGCATGTCGGCCATGCAGAAGATCACCGCGTCCGGCTTGAACTGCTGCGCGACCTGCGCGCCAACCGCGATGGACGTCCCCAGCCCCTCGGACGGCTTCTTGTTGACCGCAATCACGAACCGGTCCGCCAGCCGCTCGGCGATGCTGGAGCGGTTGGACGGGCACACCGCGATCCGCGCCAGCGGCTGCAGCTCCGAAATCTCCGACGCGGCGTGATCCAGCAACGGCCTGCCCCGCAACGGCGCCATAAGCTTGTCGCCCCAGCCAAACCGGCGCGAGAGCCCGGACGCCAGAAGCACGATCGCGGTCCGGTTCAGGGGAACTTGCATCATACCATCCTGTCCGGACGCAGAGACATGATTTCCGCGAGCGAGGAAAGAGCCAGATTGCGCGGGTCGCGCGATGGAAACAAGCCGATAGGCCCTTTCAGCCGCTCGATATCGTCAGGCCCCGCCCCCAGTTCACGCAGCGTCTGTATCCGGTTCATGTGGGTCTGTCTCGAACCCAGCGCGCCCACATAGAATGCGGGGCTCCGCAATGCATCCAGCAGAAGCGGCGCCTCCCACTCATGCTCGTGGAACAGACACGCGACCGCCGTGTCGGCGTCCAGCGGCAGCGCCGGCGCCCGGGCGGGAGTCGTAAGGGCAATGAGCCGGTCCGCATACGGCCGGCAGAAGTCCAGCGTCGCCGTCTCCTGGCTCGCCACGACCACTTCGCAGTCCCACAGCCGCGCCAGACGCGTCATGGCGACGATCTCCCATCCCCTCCCCGCCAGCACAATCCTCAGCCGCGGCGAGTAGCGCCGGACGAACACGCCCTGTCCGGTCGCGGCAGCGTTGATCTCGAACCCTGTTCCCGCCGCCGCCGGATCGAAACTCACGGAGAACGCCTCCCGGGCCATCCCCATAGCGACAGCCTGCTTCAGGACATCCCGGCTGACATGAACATTGACCTGCAGATCGATCCCGCCACCGCACGGTAGCCGCACGTCCAGATAGGACGAGCCTGTTCCATAGCGCAGCAGCCGGTTGGCGCCCGTCTCAAGGGCCTCCCGCGCTTCCTCGGCCAGCGCCCGTTCCAGACAGCCTCCGGAGATGCTGCCCGCAAACCTGCCGTCCTCGGCCACGGCAAGCTGGGCGCCGAGCGGCCGCGAGAACGGCCCGTCCAGCCCGATGATCGTGACCACAGCCGCCTTGCGGCCGGCCTCCATCTCCGCGAGGGCAAACGCCAGGACGTCGAAGTCGCCGGCGAGTCCGGGCGGCAGGTCGATGACGCTCTCCGCCGGATGCATGCCCTTGCGTCTCCCTTTGTATAGAACTAGCGCTCGGCCCGAACAGGTAGTGACCCTTCCCGTGGGGGTCAACGCGGCAGGAGACGGACATGGAGTTTGCTGGCGGCCGTATCCAGACCCGCGTCGACGGGACCACCGGCTGGATCGTCTTCAACCAGCCCGAGCGGCTGAACGCTGTCCGCCTGGACATGTGGCAGGCCCTGCCAGCCGCCGTCGCCCCGCTCGCCGCCGACCCGGCCATCCGCTCCATCGTCGTTACCGGCGCAGGCGACCGCGCCTTCATCTCCGGCGCCGACATCGCCGAGTTCGAGACCGAACGGTTCGACGCCGCGAGCAACCACATCTTCACCGCCGCCGTGACGGCCGCCACCGCCTCGCTCGCGAACGCTCCCAAGCCGGTTATCGCTTCGATCGCCGGCTTCTGCATCGGTGGCGGCGTGGTCATCTCCAGCGCCTGCGACATCCGGATCTGCTCGGACGACTCCACCTTCGGCGTCCCGGCGGGAAAGCTCGGTCTGGGCTATGAATACGACAATCTCGCCCGCCTCATCTCCATCGTCGGACGCGGCGCCGCGATGGATATGATCGCCACCGCCCGGCGCATCGGCGCGGACGAGGCGCTCCGCATGCGCTTCGTGAACCAGGTCACGTCGCGGGCGGACCTGCCCGCAGCCGTCGCCCGCTACACCGACATGATCGCCGCCAATGCGCCGCTCAGCATCGGTGCGGCCAAGGTCTGCGCGCAAGCGATATCGGGTCGCGGGACGCAGGCGGACGGCCAGGCCGCAATCGATGGCTGCTTCGACAGCCGCGACTACCGTGAAGGCCGGACAGCCTTCCGCGAAAAGCGGGCGCCCGTCTTTGAGGGCCGCTGAGACCAGCTCGGGAGACTTCGACATGCCGTCATCGGAACAGCTGCTGGCCAGCCCGTTCGCCACCATGGCCGACCTCGTCCGCGCGCACGGACAGGAGCGTCCTGCCTTCCCAGCCATCATCGACCGCGACCGCACGATATCCTACGGCGACTTCGACGCCCTGATCGATCGCGCTGCGGCGGCCCTCCAGCGCGATGGCGTTACGCACGGCGGCGCAGTGGCAATCTGCGCGCTCTCTTCCATCGAGTATGTAGCCGTCTTCATCGCGGCGCTGCGCGTTGGCGCGGCGGCCTCGCCGCTGGCGCCCTCCTCGACCCCCGACCAGCTCTCCGCCATGGTCGGCGATTGTGGCGCTACGCTGGTCTTCCTCGATGACGCAGCCGCCGCCACGCTCGACCTCGCCACGGCAAAGCCTGCCGCCACGCGGATCGCGCTTGAGGGATCGGCTGGTCTTGCGTTCGAAAGTTGGCTGGCGCCCGAAGGCTCCCGACCTGAACCGGTTGCAGTCGACCCGCAGGACCCGTTCAACATCATCTATTCCTCTGGCACGACGGGTACGCCCAAGGGCATTGTCCAGTCGCACGCCATGCGCTGGGGTCATGTGCGGCGCGCAGCCTCGACCGGCTACGGCCCGGACTGCGTCACGGTTGTTTCGACGCCGCTTTATTCGAACACGACGCTGGTCAGCCTGATTCCGACCCTCGTCCGGGGCGGCACGGTCGTGCTCATGCGGAAGTTCGACGCGAAGGAGTTCCTCGCCCTGTCTCAGACCCACCGGGCGACGCACGCCATGCTGGTTCCCGTGCAGTATCGCAGGCTGATGGATCTCCCGGGCTTCGACAGCTTCGATCTCTCCAGCTACCGGATGAAGACCTGCACCAGCGCGCCTTTCGGCGCCGATCTCAAGGCCGAGGTGCTAAAGCGCTGGCCGGGTGGTCTGGTCGAGATTTACGGCATGACCGAAGGCGGCGGCACCTGCCTGCTCGCCGCTCACGAATTCCCGGACAAGCTCCACACTGTCGGCCGTCCCGCCGAAGGCCACGACATCCGCATTATCGACGAAGCCGGCAACGAACTCCCGCAAGGGCAGCTGGGCGAAGTCGTTGGCCGGTCGATGGCGATGATGAATGGCTATCACAACCTGCCGGCCAAGACGGCGGAAGCCGAATGGTACAGCCCGGACGGTTTGCGCTTCATTCGGACAGGCGATGTCGGCCGCTTCGACGAAGACGGCTTCATGGTTCTGGGCGACCGCAAGAAGGACATGATCATCTCCGGCGGATTCAACATCTACCCGAGCGACCTGGAAATCGAACTCGCCGCCCACCCTGCCGTGCGTGAATCGGCTGTCGTCGGGATTCCGTCGCGGGAATGGGGCGAGACGCCTGCTGCATTCGTCGTTCTGCGCGACGGCGCCAGTGTCGAAGCCGAGGACCTCCGGCAGTGGGTGAACGCCCGCGTCGGCAAGACCCAGCGCATCACCTGGCTCAACCTAGTGGAGAGCCTGCCCCGCTCCGCCATCGGCAAGGTGTTGAAACGCGAACTGCGCGACAGCTTCACGCCGCCTGCGGCCTGAGCGCCAAGTCTCACCACCACCTGTCATTCCGGGCGCTGGCGCGAAGCGCCGTAGACCCGGAATCCAGGATGGTCCGGCGCTGGATTCCGCGTCAGTGGCCCATCAGGCCGCAACCACAAAAAAATCTCGCCCTCGTTTGTCCCCACCCCCTCCAGCGTCGCTTGGAGTGCCCTCGTCTCTCCGGAGCAGGCGCTCGTGTCGACCGAACGCGGAGCCGGGGGACATACGATCTACGGGTCGGGGAACACGAACTGGTGGTGTTCTCCGTTCGGCGATCTGGCTCGGCATGGGGAGCGGGAGGAAAAAGCCCGTGGCAAACCTCGCCCGTCTTGAGGCGCGCGGAGCAGATCGCGATCAGGATGAAATCCTGATCGTGTGAAGATGCTCCGCCAACAGGAAGACAGACCGGATTCACGCGCCCGGACCGGGCGCGATCCGGTCTGGGTCCGTCCTGGCGACAGGCGGCGTCTAATGTGGGACCGCGATGGCCAGCGAAAGCTGGCCGGGACAGAGACGGAGCCCGCGCGCCAGGTTGAATGATCGCATGCGCGGAGGCGGGACGCAGGTCTCACCTTCTCTTCGCGCTTACAGACGACCCGAGGCGGCTCCCGCCTCCGCGCATCGCCTGCAATTTCTGCAGGCCGGACCACAGCATCCCTCAGGCGGAAACGCCGTGAGGCTTTCGGCATATGCGCACGAACCAATCCTGTTCTAGACTGACGAAAAGACGACCGGGGAAACGCCAATGACGACCGCAACCCTCACCGACGCAGAGCTCGTAACCGGGGGGATGGCGATTGCTGTCCACGCCAGATCGCGTCCCGACAGTCCGGCTCTGGTGTCAGCCTCCCGCACACAAACCTGGTCCGAGCTGAACGCCCGCGCCAACCAGCTGGCGCGGTGCTTCCGCAGCTGGGGACTTGGGGTCGGTGATGCCGTCGCGCTCGTCGGGCACAATTCATTCGAGTTCGTGGAGACCTGGGCGGCCTGCATGCGCGCAGGCCTCCGGCTTACGCCGGTGAACTGGCACCAGACCCCGGAGGTCGTGGCTTACGTTGTCGACAACTGCGACGCCAAGGTGCTGGTGTGCAGCGCGCGTTTCGCCGAGGCCGGTCAGCTCGCCGCGAGCAAGTCGCCGGGGCTTCTCCGCAAGCTGTCCTATGGGGGCTCTATAGACGGCTTCGAGGACTTCGACGCGGCGCTGTCGGGTCATGATCCCTCGGACATCGCGGACCCGGAAATCGGCGCCTACATGCTCTACACGTCCGGCACGACGGGTCGTCCGAAGGGCGTGTTCCGGCCCATTCGCCCGACTGTCTCCCAGCTGACCAACAAGATCCTCGAGACGGCAGCCTTCATCCCTGAAACCGACAAGGCGCTCGTTACGGGCCCGCTCTACCACGCGGCCCCGCTGTCCCTGAACCTTGTCACGCCGCTCAACGCTGGCGTCACCTGTATCCTGATGGACAAGTGGGACGCCGAGGAAACGCTCCGTCTGACGCAGGCTCACCGCATCACTCACACCCACATGGTCCCGACCATGTTCCACCGGATGCTCCAGCTCCCGGATGCGACCCGCAACAAATATGACCTGTCGAGCCTGCGCTGGGCGCTGCACGGAGCCGCGCCCTGCCCGCCACACGTCAAGAAAGCGATGATCGACTGGCTCGGCCCGGTGCTCTTTGAGTACTACTCGTCCACGGAAGGCGGCGGCGTCTTCATCGACTCGCCAACCTGGCTCCGGAAGCCAGGCTCGGTCGGGAAGCCGGTTGAGGGCGTGGCACTCAAGCTCATGGATGCGGACGGCCGCGAGGTCGGACCCAATGAGCGTGGGACGATCTTCATCATGGCGCCGCCGGTCGGACGTTTCGAGTACTACAAGGACGCCGGGAAGACGCAGCAGGCCTACCGCTCGGATCACTACACACTGGGCGACATGGGCTACCTCGACGAGGAGGGCTTCCTGTTCATGACGGGGCGCTCCGCCGAACTCATCATCTCGGGCGGCGTCAACATCTACCCGGTCGAGATCGACGAGGTCCTGATCCAGCACGAGGCCGTCGGCGACGCCGCCGCCGTTGGCGTTCCGAACGAAGACTGGGGCGAGGAGATCAAGGCCGTCGTGGAGCTGAAACCCGGCTTCGCGCCCGACGACGCAACCCGCCAGTCCATCCTCGATTTTGCGCGCGACCGGCTGCCGGGTTTCCAGCGTCCGCGGACGGTCGACTTCGTAGAGGCCCTGCCCCGCTCCGCGGCCGGCAAGGTGCTCCGGCAGCAGGTCCGCGATCCGTACTGGAAGGGCCGCAGCCGATCGATCTAGTCGCTGTCCGTCTCGACCGGCTGGGCGGCAAGGCCGGGCGCAGGTTTGCGGGCGAGCGCAGCGCGAAGCATGTCGTCATCCAGCGCGCCCTCCCAGCGGCTGACGACAATCGTGGCGACAGCGTTGCCGATGAAGTTCGTGAGGGCCCGGCACTCGGACAGGAACCGGTCGACGCCCAGGATGAGAGCCATGCCCGCAACCGGCACAGACGGCAGAACCGCCAGGGTCGCCGCCAGCGTGATGAAGCCGGCCCCGGACACGCCTGCTGCGCCCTTGGAGCTCAGCATGGCGACCAGAAGAAGGGTAATCTGATCGCCGAGCGTCAGATGCGTATTGGTTGCCTGCGCGATGAACAGCGCCGCAAGCGTCATGTAGATATTGGTGCCGTCCAGATTGAACGAGTAGCCGGCGGGCACCACCAGTCCGACCACCGGCTTCGAGCATCCCGCCCGCTCCAGCTTGCTGATGAGGGCCGGCAGCGCCGATTCCGAAGAGGACGTGCCCAGCACCAGAAAGATCTCGTCCTTCAGGTACCGGATCAGGGCAAAGATCGAGAACCCGGCCCAGAGGCTGACGGCTCCAAGAATGACAATGATGAACAGCGCTGACGTCAGCCAGACGGCCGCGATCAGCAAGCCCAGCCTCAGGATGGCTTCGATTCCCTGAGTGGAGATCAGATAGGCGAAGGCTCCGAACGCGCCGATCGGCGCGGCCTTCATCAGGATGCTGACCATCTTGAAGATGCCAGCGCTGACCGACTCCATGATCTCAAGCGCCAGATTTGCCCGGTCGCCGACCAGCGCCAGCGACACCCCGAACAGGATCGAGATGAACAGGACCTGCAGGATGTTCCCGGTCGAGAAGGCGCTGACGAAGGTGTCCGGGATCACGCCCAGCAGAAAGCCGACCAGCGTGGCGTCGTGCGCCTTCGCCTCGAAGTCCTGGACCCGCGACACATCTGCGGCATTCAGGGCTGCGACGTCGACATTCATGCCCGCGCCAGGCTGAACGACGTTCGCGACGATCAGGCCTACGACCAGGGCAAGCGTCGAAAAGAAGAGAAAGTAGGTAAACGCCTTGCCCGCGACCCGGCCAAGCTTGCCCATGTCGCGCATGCCGGCGATGCCAATGGTGATTGTGAGGAAGATCACCGGCGCGATGATCATCTTCACCAGCTTGATGAAGCCGTCTCCCAGTGGCTTCAGGAACTCGCCGACCCAGGGGTTCTGCGCGGCCGGAAAGAGCGCGCCGACAACGGCTCCGGCCGCTATCGCGAACAGGACCTGAAAGTACAGTTCAGTATAAAAGGGCTTCTTGATCCGCGGTCCATCCGCCGGGTGGTCCGTGGCAATCATCTTCTATCGCGCCCCTCGTGCGCCGGCATCAGGCCGGCGCACCCACTTCACTGGTCTTGTCGCCGTCAGCGGCCGTTCCGCGATCACCGCCGGGAATTCGTCCTGGCAGGTAGATCAGCATCGGCGCGGCCACAAAGATACTGGAGTATGTCCCGATAATCACGCCAAAGCCGATCGCCGCCGCAAATCCGAACAGCACGGGGCCTCCAAGCACCATCATTGATCCGCAGGCCAGCAGGACCGTCATCGACGTCAAAAGCGTACGGCGCAGGGTCGAGGTGATCGAAATGTCGATGATCTTGGGAAGCGGGATCTTCTTGAATTTCTTCAGGATCTCCCTGATCCGGTCAAACACCACAACTGTGTCGTTGATCGAGTATCCCGCGACGGTGAGGACGGCTGCGACAGTCGTCAGGTCGAACGTCATCTGCGTGATCGAAAACAGGCCGACGACCGCAAAGACGTCGTGGAATGTCGTGATCAGGGCCGACACCCCGAAGCGGGATTCGAAGCGGAACCAGACATACACGGCGATCCCAGCCACCGCGAGAAGGGCGGCGATGACGCCGGTCCGGAACAGTTCTCCACTGACCTTGGGGCCAACCGCGTCCGTCTTGCGGATCACAATGCCTTTGCCGAGGGCGGCGGTTACGGTGCGCTGGACCGACTCGACATCCTCGCCGGTGCCAGACACGGGGAGCCTGATAATGACAATACGGCCTTCGTCGGTCGTGTTGACCGCGTTGTCCGCATATCCAGCTTCTTCAAGGCTGGCCCGCACGACTTGGACGTCGAACGGTTCAGCCCGCTTGGCTTCGATCAGGACGCCGCCCGTAAAGTCGAGGCCCATGTTCAGACCGCGGGTCGCCAGGGACGCTGTCGTGATCGCTATGATGGCGAGTGTAACCGCGAGGCCGACGAAACGGATTTTCATGAACGGAAACGCGGGCGGCTCCGCCGGTACGCCGATCTTGGGCTTGTTCCACCACATGAACTCGCGAACTCCAGCAAACGCCACGGCTCCGAAGCCGCTGGCCAGTGTATTGACCCGTTGCCGTAGCAGAGGGCGCTGCTTTGGCGCCACGGGATTTTTTTTCTGTATAATGATATGGACTAGACGCAAGCCCGCATGCTGATTGCCCCTGCCTGCATCAGGCGACCCCACCTGAGGGGACGGAGCACCGATTGAGCATGTCCACCGGGTCCCCAGCGCAAGCCGAGGACGCCGCACCCCTTCCCCGGACGTCAAACCTTCTGCTGAATGCAGTCCGCGGAGAGGAAGAACGCGTCTCGATTGGCCAGATTCTTGACGCGCTGGACGCCCGGGCCTTCGGGATCGCGACCCTGCTCTTTGCCATCCCCTCCTGCGTTCCCATGCCGCCGGGTGTTCCGACCGTCGTTGGCGTTGCGCTGCTGATCGTGTCCCTTCAGATGGTTGTGGGCCGGGAGGAGCTCTGGCTGCCGCGTTTCGTGACAAAGAACAGCTTTTCGCGAAGCGCCCTCGTCTCCGGCCTCGAGAAGTTCGTTCCCTTTCTTCGGATGATCGAGCGAATCGCCAAGCCGCGGATGCTGTTCATGACTGGGCGGGCCGGGACGATACTGGTCGGACTCCTGATCCTGATCATGGCTATCGTGCTGATCCTGCCGCTGCCGCCCGGCGGCAACTTCCCCCCTGCTGTCGCGTGCGCCATCCTGGGCCTCGGGCTGGTCGAGCGCGACGGCCTTATCGTTCTGCTGGGCGCTGCGGCAACCATCGCGGCTTCGATCGTGGTGTGGCTCGTGACTGCAGCCGTTATCGACGCCCTACCCGCCGTGGCCGGCTGGCTCGCCGAGGCGTGGGGCTGGTTGCAGGGCGTGGCCGGTCCCTCTTAGCGGGTTGCCGGACGGATCCGGGAAGGCAAACTTTGCGACAATAAAGGTCCGTCCCGGCGAAGCTGTGCGACAAGTTGCGTTCAGAAGGAGTTCCATCAGCAGGTTCCGCTGCAGAACAGGAAATCAAAGATGAAACGCCTCGTACTCCCCCTCCTCCTCGCTTCAGCCGCGCTCGCGGCGCCCCTCGCCCTTGCCCAGAAAGGCCCCGGCCCTGGCGGCCCCGGTTTCGGTCCTCCCGGCGGCCCGTTCGGCATCATCCGCTTCGACGCCAATGGCGACGGCAAGGTCTCCCGAGCCGAACTCGACAGCGGCCAGAAGGCAGCCTTTGCAGATCTCGACGCCGACAAGAACGGTTCGGTGACACACGAAGAAATGCGGGCTTCAATGCAGGCTCGCCGGGAAACTGCCGAGAAGGCCCGTTTTGACCGGATGGACGCCGACAAGAATGGACAGCTCAGCAAGGCCGAACTTGAGGCTGGCCGTCCGGATGGCGACCACAAGAAGGGCCCGGGCCGTCGCGATGACCGGGGTCCCGGACCCAAGGGGCCTGGGCGCGGCGCCGACGCGGGTCCGATGACATTTGACACGTTTGCGACCCGTGGCGTGGCGATGTTCGAACGGCTCGACGTCGACCGCAACGGAACGGTGACGGTCAAGGAAATGCAGTCAGCTGCCGATCCGGCCTGACATCTCGAACGCGGCCTGTTGCGCGGCGCCTCGCCGTGCAGCAGGCTCGCGCGCCTCTTCCAACGCGAAATCCCCCGGGCCATGAGCAACAGCCTCCTGATCGTCGAAGATGAGGCCTCCATCCGGGAGCCGCTCGCCGACTACTTTCTGAAGAGCCAGTACCGCGTGAAGACGGCGGCCAACGCGGCAGAAGCCCGTCTGCTGCTTCAGGCGCACGCGTTCGATCTTGTGATCGCCGACATCATGATGCCGGGCGAGGACGGCCTCAGCCTGTGCCGGCATATCCGCCAGTCAGGCGAAACACCGGTCATCCTGCTGACCGCTCGATCCGAGGAACTCGACCGGATCCTCGGGCTCGAAGTCGGGGCTGACGACTACGTGGTCAAACCCTTCAGCCCCCGCGAACTCCTCGCTCGGGTGAAGGCGGTCCTTCGCAGGGCGAACAGTCTGCCGCCGCGTCAATCGGCGCCAACCACTACACGCTATGCGTTCGGGGACTGGATCCTGAAGACCGGTGAACGCGAACTCAGCCGTGTCGACGGTGAATCCCTGCCTCTGTCCACCGGCGAGTTTGCCCTGCTCCTCGCTCTCGTCGAGCGCCCAAGGCTGGTCCTGTCCCGCGAACAGCTCCTCGACCTGACCCAGGGCCGGGACGCCGATGTCTTTGATCGCAGCATCGACAACCAGATCAGTCGGCTGAGGCGCAAGATCGAGATCAATCCAAAGGCGCCGCAGATCATCAAGACCGTCTGGGGCGGCGGATACACACTGGCGACCGAGGTTCGCAAACTCTGATGTCTTTTGCGCCCCGCAGCCTGTCCGGCCAGATCGCCATGGTGCTGACGGCCGCCTTGCTGGTCGCAAGCGCGATGAATTTCGGGTTCCTGCTAAGCGAGCGGCGACAATCTGCGATGGTGGAAGCCAGTGGCCCCGCGATCACCCGGCTGGCTGATTTCATCGAACAGGTTGCGTCCGGCCAGCAACCCAATGCCCGGCGGCAGCAGGAGCGTGGCCCTGGCTTCAGCCGGTTCAGGTTTGCTGATGCAAGCCCGATTGAAACACGTGGGCTCGACCGGAACCGTCGCCTTGAGCAACGCCTTGCCCGCGCGCTAACCGATGCCGGTGTCGAAGTTGCAAACGTCCACGCGGCAACCAGGCTGCTGGCGGAGGGCGAATTCAGACGAGAGCTGATGCGCCTGCGGGATGGGAACGGGCCACCCGCATTCCAGCCAAACCGGTTTGAGCCCGATGCGGGCGAACGGCGGCCGGACGGTCCCCCGCCCGGCGGGCCCAGATGGCTCAACAATCAGGAAGTCCGGGAGATCGTGCTGTCCGTCCAGTTGCCGGATGGTCGGTGGATCGTGTCGGATGCGTTCGCGCCGGCCCCTCCACGCAGTGACATCGTTCAGCTGGGTATCAGCACGCTGGTCCTCTTCGCCTGTGTGCTGACCGCCGCGCTCTGGGTCGCGTCGCGCCTGTCGCGCCCGCTGGCCGATTTGACAGCTGCTGCCCAGCAGGTCGGGTCGGCGGGCGAACCGCAACAAGTCGCCGTGCGTGGACCGGCAGATGTCCGCTCGACGATCAAATCGTTCAACGCCATGAGCCAGCGCGTTACGCAGCTCCTCAATGAGAAGGATGTAATGCTGGGCGCCCTGGGTCACGATCTGCGGACGCCGCTCACCTCGCTGCGTATTCGACTGGAATCCATGGAGCCGCCCGCTGATCGCGAGAAGGCCATAGCGACTATCGAGGAGACCACCGCGCTCCTTCAGACAATCCTCGATCTGGCGCGACAGGGGCGCTCCTCGGAGCCGCTGCAGCTCACCGACATGGCCGTCTTTGTGGAGCGCCTTGCCGCCGACTACGCAGAAACGGGCGCCGCCGTCCGCTTGAACTCAGCCACAACAGCTGAGATCGCCTGCCGGCCTGTCCTGCTCCGCCGGCTGTTCCGGAACGTGATCGACAATTCCCTGGCCTATGGGGTCTCGGCCACCCTGAACGTCTCTGTTGACGGCGGCTGGGCGATCGTTTCGGTCGATGACGAGGGCCCTGGCATGGAGCCCGACGCCATCGAGACCGCACGCCAGCCTTTCGTGCGTGGTGAGGCTTCGCGGAACCGGCGGACCGGCGGCGCAGGCCTGGGGCTCGCTCTGGCTGACGCAATCGCCAAGGCGCATCACGGAGAACTCCTGCTGGCCAATCGACCGACGCGGGGGCTCCGGGCGACAATCCGCCTTCCGCTGGCGGACCGCGACCCTTCAGGCGACGTCGCGGTCTAGTCGCTGGCCACGCGTTTCCGGGAACAGCAGCAGACACGACACAAAACTGATCGTGGCGAAGGCAACCGAATACCAGAGGCCGGCGAAGATATCGCCTGTGGCCGCAGAGATTGCAAAAGCCGTCATCGGCATGAAGCCGCCTACCCAGCCGACGCCGACATGATAGGGCACAGATAGCGCCGTGTAGCGGATGTTGGTCGGGAACAGCTCCACCATGGTCGCCGCAAGGGGACCGTACAGCGCGGTTGCGGCCACGAGCAGGACGCCGAAGCCAACCGCCAGTCGCAGCCAGTCAATCTGGGCTGTGTCTGCCGCCGCCGGATATCCAGAGCCTATCAGCGCTCGCTTCACCTGGGATTCGGTTTCGGCCGCTACCGCCTTCGCGACGACAGGCTCCATGTCAGACAGGTCTGCCACCTGGATGACCGACACGCCGACGTGGACCTCCGCCGGGACGCCAGCTGACAGATCAACCGTCGTGAAAGCGACGCCGGACTTCGTCAGCATGTTGCGTGCGATGTCGCATCCCGTGACGTACCTGGCCTTGCCGAGGAGGTCGAACTGGAAGGAGCAGGTTGCCGGGTCCGCATGCAGCGTGACCGGCGTGGACTGCTGGGCGCTGACCAGCGCCGGATTGGCGCCGCCCGCTATCAGATGGAAGGCCGGGATGATGGCAAGAGCGCCAAGGCCAATCCCGAACAGGATGACCGGCTTGCGCCCTACCCGATCCGACAGCCAGCCGAACAGAGTGTAGAGCGGGATACTGACAAGGGTGGCGCCGATCAGGATATAGTTCACGAGAGCCGGCTGGACGCGAATGAAGGTCTCCAGGAAAACCTGGGCATAGAAGAACACGCAGAACCAGATCGCTCCTTGCGCCAGCATCAGGGAGAAGAACCCGATGATGACGTATTTGACGTTCGACCACTTCAGGAACACGTCGGCAAAGGGCGCGGTGCTGGTCTTCCCCTCGGCCTTCACGCGCTCGAACTCGGGGCTCTCCTTCAGCTTCATCCGCATCCAGATGGAGACGCCAAGGAGACCGGCAGACAGAAGGAATGGAATCCGCCAGCCCCATTCCACGAAGGCTTCCTCGCCGACGATCGTGCGAGTGACCAGCACGACGACAAGGGCTCCAACCAGGCCGGACGATGCTGAGGACTGAATCCAGCTGGTCGACTGGCCACGCTTGTCAGGGTGGGCGTGTTCCGCAACGTAGGTCGCGGCCCCGCCGTACTCTCCGCCGACAGCCATGCCCTGCAGAATGCGCAGGATGATCAGCAGAATCGTGCCTAGGCCGCCCGCCTGCGCATAGGTGGGCAGAAGACCGATGGCGAACGTGGCGCCGCCCATGAGAATGACCGTCGCCAGGAAAGCTCCCTTGCGCCCGAAGCGGTCGCCCAATCGCCCGAAAAACAGGGCTCCGACCGGGCGGAACAGGAATCCGGCGGCAAAGAGGGCCAGGGCCGCAATAAGGCCCGAGGTTGGGTCCAGCTCGGAAAAGAAGTTGCGGGAGATGACAGACGCCACGGCGCCGTAGACGAAGAAATCGTACCATTCGAACGCTGTGCCGGTAGACGAGGCCAGAACCACTGTCCGCATCGGCGTCGGTTTGGTCTCAGGTGTCTCTCCTGCAGCCGACATCGTTCATCGCCTCCCCGTGCCGCACTTATCGCGGATTCCTGAACACCTGCCGCAGATTTCGCTGAATCGCCAGCGCAACCGGCGTTCGCCAGGCGCGCGGCGGACACAATGCAGGGATCGGCGCCCGCCCATGTTGCGATGATGGGCGCCGCCGCCTAAAGCCGGTCTGATGTCTTGGGGTAAAACCGGGAGAACCCAGAGTGCTTCGGAAGATAGCTGTATGCCTGCTGGCTCTGGCAGTCGTCCTTCCCTCGCAAGCTCAATTGAGGAGCGAACCGAAGGCCCACGCGCAGGTTGCGGCCCCAGCCACTCCAAGAGACGTGGCCTTTCCCGGTGTGGTGAGGCTCGACCTTGATGTCACCGACCTCGATCGCCGGATATTCCGGTTCCGGCAGTCGATTCCGGTCAGCAAGGGCGGCGCCCTGACACTGCACTATCCGCAGTGGATTCCCGGCAACCATGCGCCGAGAGGACCCATCTACAATCTGGCAGGTCTCCGCTTCTCCTCTGGTGGTAAGCCCCTGATCTGGCGGCGTGATCCCTCGGACGTCTTCACGTTCCACGTCGATGTTCCGGCCGGCGCCAGGGCCGTGAATATCGAAGGACAGTTTGCGACACCAACGGAGGCCGCGCACGGCCCCACGATGGTGACGCCTGCGATGCTGCGGCTGAACTGGTACGTCGCCGCCCTTTATCCCGCAGGCTACTACGCGCGGCGCATTCCCTTCGACGTGTCGCTGACCCTGCCGGCCGGCTGGGACTATGCCACCGCACTCGAAGCCGATGGCCGCAAGGACAACGTCGTCACCTTCAAGCGTGTCGACTTCGAAACGCTTGTCGATTCGCCGCTCTTTGCCGGCAAACATCTCCGGAAGATAGACCTCGATCCCGGCGGCCGCTCCCGTGTCACGCTCAACGCCGTTGGCGATACGATCGACGAGGTGTCCCCGGGCGACGAGATCATCGGGTTGCACCGGAACCTGATCGCGCAGGCGGACAGGCTCTTCGGAGCCCGGCACTTCAAGCACTATGACTTCCTGCTGTCGGTCAGTGACAAGCTGGCCACCGCGGGGATCGAGCATGCTCAGTCGAGCGACAACGGCGTACGGCTCGGCTATTTCCGGGACTGGAGCACCGGCATCGGCCGTCACGATCTGCTGGCGCACGAGTATGTCCACTCCTGGAACGGCAAGTTCCGGCGACCCGCCGAGCTCTGGACGCCGCACTTCAACGTACCGATGCGCAACAGCCTGCTGTGGGTGTACGAAGGGCAAACGCAGTACTGGGGCTATGTGCTTGCAGCGCGCTCCGGCCTGCTGACAAAGGAGCAGACGATCGACGCACTCGCGGGCGTAGCCGCCGTCTACGAGCACCGTGTCGGCCGGGCATGGCGGCCTCTGGCGGACACGACGCTCGACCCTGTGATTGCCGCCCGCAGGGCGCTGCCCTGGCCTACCTGGCAGCGGAGCGAGGACTACTACAGCGAGGGCCTGCTGATCTGGCTGGAGGCGGATGGCCTCATCCGCTCTGGCACCGGCGGAGCGAGATCGCTGGACGACTTTGCCAAGGCGTTCTTCGGCATGAAGGACGGCGATTGGGGCCAGCACACCTACAAGCGCGCCGACGTCATTTCGACGCTCAACTCCGTTTACCGCTACGACTGGGAGCGGTTCTTCGCCGAACGGGTCGACGCCGTTGCGCCGGTGGCGCCGCTTAAGGGGCTCGAACTGGGCGGGTATCGGCTGATCTATTCGGAACAACCGGGCCCGTTCTCTGCTGATGCAGAAAAGATCGCCCGCACTGTAAACCTCACCTACTCGCTGGGGTTGGTCGTCGCCGACAACGGTGATGTGAACGCCGTTCAATGGGACGGCCCGGCTTTCAGGGCGGGCATGACGGCAGCGGCGCGGATCGAAACCGTGAATGGCGAAGAGTTTTCCATCGAGCGCCTGAAGGCCGCGGTGAAAGCGTCAACGGATCCGCAGAAGCCCGTCCGGCTGGGTGTGCGCCAGGACGACGAGTTGCGAACGCTCCCGCTGGATTACGCGGGCGGACTTCGCTACCCCCGTCTCGAGCCGATTCCCGGATCGCCGCAGCGGCTCGACCAGATGCTGTCGCCGCGTTGACGCGGTCAGGGCGCCCGTGGCGGGAAGAACTCGCCAACGGGCCCCGCAAACTGGACCGGGCTCTCGTGACCGTCGGCCGACACCGCTGATACGCCGAAGAACCAGTCATCGATGATGACGCCTTCCAGCGTGAGACTCGTGGCGGAGCCTGACGCCTCAACCGGATCTGCCCAGTTGGCGGCGGTCGTCGCACGCTTCCAGACGCGATAACGTGCAGCGCCCGGCGACGCGGTCCACGAGACGGTCGTGTCGGAGCTCACGGCGCCGCCCGCCTTTACTCCCGACGGTGGCGCCGGCGCCTTTGCAAGTTCCGCCATCACGGCGACGTTCAGCCGGGTTACGCGCGCAAGGTAGTCGAAGTCGACGCCATCGATCGTGTCGCCGTAGACGACCCCGTTCTCGGTGCGGAGGTCCTGATGCTGACGGGTGTAATTCTCTGCGGCCTCGCTCAGGCGGACAGCGGGGAACCCTGCCTGCATCATCGGGATCTGGTCTCCACCGCGGCCGAAACGGTCGCGCCGGTAGACCATCATGACGTCCAGGCGGCCGATCTGGCTGGCGATCTGCGAGATCCTGCGTGCCAGATTGCGCGATGGGGAGTCGAGTTCGCCACCTGTTGTGGTCCGGGCATTCGCCATCTCAGGCGTCTCAGCCGCCCGGACCCCTTCGGAAAAGACCCGGACGTAGTCAGGTTCACGCCGGCCGCCAGGCCCTTCCGTGTTGCCGACGATGTCGTTGTTGAGGACGGCCTCAACGCGCCAGCCCTGTTCACGCGCGTACCCGGCCAGCACCTGCGCGCCCAGCAGCCCCTGCTCTTCGCCCGTGAGCGCGGCGAAGACGACGGTCGCCTCGAGCTTTTCCTTCGAAAGGATGCGCGCAGCCTCGATGACCGCGGCAACGCCGGATGCATCGTCATTGGCGCCCGGCGCATCCGACGTTGCGTTCATGACGTCAGACACCCGGCTGTCGAGGTGACCGGAGATGATGATGACGCGGCCTGGATCGCCGGTTCCGCGTTTGATCCCGACCACGTTGAAGACTTCCGTCTCCTCGGGAACCCGGTTGTTCTTGAAGCGCCCAGAGGGCGTGACGACCTCGATGCAGCCGCCACAGCCCTCGCCGATCCGCTGAAACTCGGCCGCCACCCAGCGTCGTGCGGCGCCAATGCCGCGGGTGTCGGACACATCGGCTGATAGTGTGTGCCGGGTGCCGAAACTGACCATTCCCGCCACATAGGTCTGGAGTTGCGAGGGACTGACGGTGTCAGCGATCCTGCGGATGTCAGATTCTGCGGCGGTCGAGGCGGGCGCGACAGGCAGCGCTGATCCGGCCTCGCCTGCGGAGGGTGGATGAGCGCAACCAGCCATCAGCACGAGTACCGCCGCACAGGCCATCGCCCGCCCTGCTGACCGCCGTTCCACCATAGCCGCCACCCTCACGCCCATAACCTGTCGCCCTGACAGAGCCGGTCTGGACGCTCAGGACAATAGGCGCTCCACGAAAAAGTGGCTGGTCTTTAGTGCGACATGAGCAGCGGGACAGAACTCGAATGGAGCATGTCCCTGGTCACGCCCCCGAAGACCATCTCGCTGAACCGGGTTCTCCCGTAGCCGCCCATGACAACCATGTCGGCTCCAACAGCGCGTGCTGCATCCTGCAGGCAGGCGGCGGCGGAGCGTCCGCCAGCGTCGATGTTCTGCAGTTCGACCGACAGACCGCGTCTTGCCAGATGGGTCGAGATATCAACGCCCGGCATGTCGCCGTGTCCTTCGATGCTGGGCTGCGCGTCGACGGTCGCAACGATCACGCGTGCACCAGAATCCAGAAGTGGCAGTGCGTCGGCCAGCGCCCGGGCCGACTCCCGGCCGGCGTTCCAGGCCACAAGAGCAGTTTTGCCCAATGGCTCTCCATTCCACTCCGGAGGAACCACAAGAACCGGCCTTCCAGACCCGAAGAGGGCCGCCTCGACGAGAGGCGTTCGACCGTCGCCGCTTTTCCCCGGGCGCGGGACAAGCGTGATGTCTGAATGCCTGCAGTGGACCGCCAGCAACTCACGAACCGCGCCCGCTTCGACCAGCATTGTCAGGGCCGCACTGCGGTCAACCTCAATATCCAGTTGCTGTCGGAGAACCGCACGCTGGGCCTCCTGCCCCTCCTGGGCCTCCAGCACTAGATCACCCCAGCGGGGATCGATGACCCACCCTTCGGTGACAGCTGGGAGCATCGGCATGTATCGGACAAGCATTCCGGTCACGAATGCGTCATGCTGCCGGGACAGCATTTCGGCGCACTTGAGTACGTGACCATCGCCTTCAACCGAGGACAGGACGGCGAGAATATCCCGGTAACCCATGTTCCAGCTCCCAATTACGGTGTTCAGGCCTCGCACCACCTTTGGACCTGATAGCCAGTGCGGCACTGATCGGGATCAACTCGTCGGCAGCCGCACGGAAATCGGGACTACCAACGTCGCCGGATTGTCGGCATCCGGTCGTTTGGGGTAGCGAGCAAAGACCAGTAGCATGAATTGCGAATGACCGAAGCTAACCCGAAACCCGCAGAGCTGGACGCCGCTACACGGGCGGAGCTGGAGCGCGTGCGCCTGAGCGGCGCCCTTGGCGCGCAGGGTCGCCTAAATGATCTCTTCGAGTATCTGGCCGGACGGATGCTTGACGCGAGATCCCCCAAGGAAGCTGAAATCGCGCTCGCGGTCTTTGGCAAGACGGAAAACGACGCCAATCGCGACGACCCCGCAGTGCGAGTCTACATACACCGGCTCCGCAAGCGCCTCGAGGACCACTACCTGCGGTCTCCGTCGCCAAATGACAGGCGGCTTACAATCCCGAAGGGCGAGTATAGACTCGTCGCAGTATCGGCTGAAACGCGTGGCGACGCGGTCGCCCAGCCGATGGGATCGAGTCAGACTGCCCGCGAAACCGGCCTGAACTGGAAGAAGCTCGCGGCTCCGATCGCTGCAATCGCCCTGACTGTCGGAGCCGGCGCCGGCTGGGCCGCCAATTCTCTATCCCGGCGGCCGGACCCCATTGAACGGACGTCAGTGTGGAGGGGAATGGCGAGCGTGGAGAGGCCCCTGCTGATCGTTCTGGGCGACTACTACATGTTTGGCGAATACGAGGACCGGCTTTTTCTCAAACGCCTAGTCCGGGACTTCGCCATCAACTCGAAGAATGACCTCCTCAATCAGTATCTCAGTCAGCCAGGGATGAGTGATCGGTACGGGGATGTGGCGTTAAGCTACCTCCCGACGTCATCCGGTTATGCTCTGGCGGAGCTTTCGCCTCTGCTGAATGCGGCGAGCCGGCGCGAAATCATCCTCGCTTCGGAGCTGACCCCGGACCGGCTCAAGGAAGCCGACGTGATCTACATTGGCCTGCTGAGCGGGATGGCGTCGTTAAAGGATACGGTGTTCTCGCATTCCAGCTACTCCATCGGCGAGAGCTACGACGACATTCTCGACGAGAAGTCGGGCCGTACCTACCGGAGCGAGGCCTTTCTGGCGGCGCCGGGTGACAGCATGTATCGCGACTATGCCTACATGGCCTCCTTTGCTGGCCCGTCCGGAAATCGCATCAGCGTCCTTGCCGGCGCACGCGACACGGGGCTGTTGGGACTCGCTGAGATGCTGAGCCAGCGCGATGGCGTGACCACGCTTACCGAGGCCTCCGGCGGTGTTCCGGACTTCGAGGCCCTGCTGGAGGTTCGGGGCCAGAAGCATGTCAATCTGGAAGCGCGCGTTGTCAGCGCATCATCGATCGACAGCAGGCAGGTCTGGCAGGGTGATCGCCGGGCGTCACCGGTCTACCCCCAGGAATAGCGATTCAGTCGTCCTTCTCCGCGGTTTCGGCCTCCGTTGCCACAGGAGCCGCTGGAGAGGTGCAGCCCAGAGTCGCCCCTATGCCTTTCAGATAGGCCCGTCGTGCCGCGCCCCTTGCGTAAGCTTCCCGCACCGCCTTCTCGTGACGCGACGCGCCGCTCGCCGACTTCAGGATCGACTGGTAGGGTATGAATCCGGTGACAGCGTTCTCGACCGCTCCAAGGGCAGCCCCGGCAGCGGCGTCTCCTGCTCTCTCTCCCGTCGACGCCTTTCCCACGTCGGCATCTGCATCCGGTCCGAGGATTGCGGTCAATGCTGTGACATCCCGGCCAATCACCGAACAGGTCAATTCGGGCAGCGGATCGTATGGAGACCTGAGGGCCTGTAGCATCTCGGGAATCGGCACCTTGCGAAGGTTGAGAAGTTCGAGGGGCGCCAGAAGCGCGTCATCGATCTCGCCTGTCGTCCTCCCAAATGCGGTTGAAACGCCTGCTTCCGTTTCCGTTCGGGCCGACTGGCACCCGGCCGCCGCGATCATCGCAAACAGTAAGGCAATCACATATGTCTGTTTTTGCACGCGTTTTTGTCCGTCTTTTTAAACTGGCGTCCGGATCAGCGACAAGGAACCCTCTGCGACGAGACGACAAGTAGAAAACTGCGTGTAGAGACAAGTTAGTACGTTGACCTTGGAGATAGGCCCCACTAGGTTCCGCCGCCTTGGGGAGAGCCCGTAGCTCAGTTGGTAGAGCAGCTGACTTTTAATCAGCGGGTCACAGGTTCGACTCCTGTCGGGCTCACCAAGACTTTCAACCGCTCAGCGGCGCGACGATCCAACGTTGCGCCGCTTGCGGCCCTCCAGCACACAATAGCGGAGCGAAGCGGGCGATAGCCCGCTTGTTTGAGCGTCGCGTCTTGTTCGATGCAGGCCCGACGTCACGAACAAGTCCCGCCCTGTCTATTTTCGCCGCACTGCAAGTTGCTCAAAAGGGTCTGATGCGCTGTCCAGTTGCCAGCGTATGCGCGCGGGCGAGCGGCAAACTCTTCGAACCCTTCAGGCGTCAATCAAATCGCAAGCGATCGTCCGGCCAAGAGTGGTCCCCCCCCTTTCTCCTTCAGCCGCGTCTCTAGTTGCATGCAGACCTGTGTGCTCCAGGCGTTGCGCGCTTTTGGCGGGACACGAAGGGCAGCCATGGCCGCCTGCTCGAACCAGTCGTGGGACGCAGTAACCGTCGCGAAGCTATGCCAGGGAGATGTCGCGGCCGGTTAGCCTTTGACCGGCAGTACTGTGATGCGGTATCCAGAGTCGCGTTCTGGCGGCCGATCATCTCCGGATCGCGTGCTGTCTGCACCCGGGTCGTCCGCGTAGCTTCGTCGTGCCTAGCCTTGTATCGGTTTCTGCCTCCGGACTTGATTCCTGCAGCCCGATTTTCCCGGGCCGTTGAGACGCACACCGAACCGTAGCTTTCCAGACGGGACTACCCCATGCGCTATACTATTGCTGCGGTCCTCTTCTGTCTGTTGGCGGCGTGCGGCGGCGGTGGCTCATCGTCCGGCGACGCAAGCGGCGGAGGCGGGCCGGCTCCGGCCGCTCCCCCTCCAACCGCTGCGGAGGCCGCGCGCCTCCTGACCCAAGCGACGTTTGGAGTGACCGAAGCCGGCATCGCCGAGGTGCAGAGCCAAGGCGTCAACGGCTGGATCACGGCCCAGATCGCACTCCCCCGCCCGGCCATCAGCCACGAGGCCTTCATCGACACCGCGCTTGCCGCCAACGGCTCCGTCAACGCCAACAATTTTTATCAGACGTGGTGGCGGCAATCGATCAGCGAACCGGACCAGTTGCGCCAACGGGTCGCCTTCGCCCTGTCGCAGATATTTGTGATTTCCCTTGCCGATCCGGCCATCGATACGCGCGGCGCTGCGTCCTGGTACGACATGCTGCAACGCAATTCGTTCGGCAATTTTCGCACGCTTCTGGAGGATGTGACGCTTCACCCGATGATGGGGCGCTATCTGACCTACCTGGGTAACGACAAGGAAGACCCGGCCGGGACTCGCACCCCGGATGAGAACTACGCGCGGGAGGTCATGCAATTGATGACCATCGGTCTGGTTGAACTCAACGCGGATGGCACGCCGAGGCTCAATGGAACCGAAACCATCCCGACCTATACGCCGGCCGACATCGCCGGCCTTGCAAAGGTGTTCACGGGCATCAGCTGGTACAGCCCCTCGCCAAACAACACCACGTTCGCTGGCGGCAACGCCCATTCCGACCGGTCGGTGCGACCCATGATTTTCTATCCGACCCGCCACTCGACATCGGCCAAGACCTTCCTTGGCGTAACAATCCCGGCCAGCACGACGCCCGACAATGCGGGTGACCTGCGCATCGCCCTCGATCAGCTCTTCAACCACGCCAACACCGCTCCGTTTGTTTCGAAGCGTCTCATCCAGCAGCTGGTGACTTCCAATCCAAGTCCCGCCTATGTCGCCCGGGTCTCAGCTGTGTTCGCCAACAACGGATCCGGCGTACGAGGCGATCTGGCGGCTGTGGTTCGTGCCATCCTCACCGATGCCGAAGCACGAAACATCGGGGTGGCGACTTCGCCCACCTTCGGAAAGCTGCGGGAGCCCGTCATACGTGTCGCGAACTGGGCGCGAACGTTCGGCGCCACGTCGCAGACCGGAAACTTTCTGATCACGTCGACAAGCGCCAACACGTCGCTGAACCAGTCCCCGCTGACCTCTCCCTCGGTTTTCAACTTCTGGCGACCCGGGTTTACCCCGCCGGCAACGACCGTGCTCGGTCAGAACATGCTTCTCGCACCTGAGTTTCAGGTCGTCGATGAAGTCACGACGGCGTCGTACATCAATCAGATGCAGGACTGGATCAACGCCGGAATCGGTTCGACGCCGACCGGCGGGTCCGGGCGTGACGTACGCTCCGCCTATACGGCGGAGATCGCGCTTGCCGACAACCCGGCGGCGCTGGTGGATCGCATGAACGCCCTACTGTTCTATGGCCAGATGACGCCTACCCTCCAATCGCGATTAACGGCGGCGGTTACGGCGGTCGCTATCCCGGCAGCAACTGGGAGCAATCAGGCGGCCATCGACACAGCCCGTCTGAACAGGGCGAAGACCGCTGTTTTCCTATCGATGATTTCGCCTGAATACCTCGTTCAGCGCTGAGGAGCCCGACCATGACCGGCAAGTCCATGTCGCACGCTACTCGCCGTGAAATCCTGCGGCGCGCAACCGCGCTCAGTTGTGTTGGAGCAGCCGCTTCCACGTTTGGGTTCCAGCTGGCCACCATGGGACAGGCGGCAGCGCAGACAGCCCCCGGTGGCTACAAGGCGCTTGTCTGCATCTTCCTGTTCGGCGGCAACGACGCGAACAACATGGTGCTGGCAACCGATACGGACAGCTGGGGCCGCTATTTCGCCGCGCGCAACGCCGGGGTTGACCCCATCGCCCTGATGCCCGTGGGGACGGCGGCAACGGCCCCTGGCGGGTTCAACCCGGTCACAGGACGGACCTTGCCGAACAATGCTACGGCATGGACGCAACCCGAGTCCTGGGGCGGCGTGTTGCCAATCACGTCTGCAATACCGAACCCGGTTCCCGCCGGAACGAACGCCTCGGTTCGCACCTTCGCCCTGAACCCGCACATGGGGCCGCTGCTGCCGCTGTGGACGGCTGGCCGTCTCGCGGTGGCCGCCAATGTCGGCCCGCTGATCCAGCCAACGACCAAGACCCAGTATCGCGCCCGCAGCGTCCCCCTGCCCGCCAACCTCATGTCGCACAACGACCAGCAATCGACCTGGCAGGCTGGAGCGACGGAAGGAGCGCGCCGCGGTTGGGGCGGACTGATGGCGGATCAGTTTCTGTCGACCAACGGGGCCAATTCCGTCTTCACGGCGATGTCCACCGCAGGCAATGCCGTACTGCTCGCAGGCCAGAACGTCGTTCAGTACCAGATATCGACCAACCAGACGGCCCCGGCCATCCGGATCACGTCCGCCGCCACGCCGACCGCCACGGTGTTCGGAGCCAGCAACGCCGGCGCACGCGTGCGCGAGATCATCGGCGACGTGGGCGGGTCGAGCTACTTCATGCAGGATCATGGAGCCAAGGTCGTGCGGTCGATGGGCGCTGCCGACCTGCTGAACGCCCAGTTCGCGGCTGGCGGGCCTGGAGCATCCGTGGCGGCCCCCACGACTTTGCTAAACCCGATCACCCGGGCTAACGAAACGAACGCGCTGGCCGTGCAACTGCAGAGCGTAGCCAAGGCCATTGCCGCGAATGCGGCTCTCGGCCTCAGCCGGCAGGTCTTCTTCGTGTCGATGGGCGGCTTCGACAATCACGACGTCCAGAATTCCGCGCAGTCGCCGCTGATGGCGCGTCTTGCCCACGCCCTTGCCTACTTCGACGGCGCGATGGGGAACGTCAACGGCGTCAATATGCGTCCGCAGGTTACAACGTTTACCGCTTCGGACTTTTCGCGGACCTTCACCACCAACGGGGATGGCACCGACCACGCCTGGGGCTCGCACCAGTTCATCATGGGCGGCGCAGTCAATGGCGGGAGCATCTACGGACAATACCCCACACTGGGCGTCGACCAGACAGGCTTCACCAATCCGGATATGTCCGGAAACATTCTCGTTCCGTCGATGTCGGTCGATCAATACGCGGGTACAATTGGCCGGTGGTTCGGGCTGTCTGAAGGGCAGCTGGATTCGATCTTCCCGAACTTGCGGAACTTCAATCGCAACGTCGGTTTCATGGGGGCTCCGGCCGCCTGAAGCCTGGCCGTTTCGCCATGAGTGTAGCCTGGCCGATTACCCCCGCCGAGCGCGGCTCACCGCTTGTGGAACGCCACGGATGTAACGACCCTGCGCCCCTCGACACGCGAAAGCTGCACAATGATGTCGATCACCGACTTCGCGTAGTCGATCACGTCCGACCGCGTCAGGGTCAGACCCGCCTGCAGCGTCATGAAGGCGATTTGCTCCAGAGCGCCCTGCGGGCTGTCGGCGTGCACCGTCGTCAGGGAACCGGGATGACCGGTGTTGATCGCGCGAAGAAAAGTAAAGGCCTCAGGGCCCCGGATCTCTCCCACCATCAACCGGTCAGGGCGCATCCGAAGACTTGCGCGCAGCAGCTCGTCGATGCCCACGCGCGCCTCGCCAAGTTCGCTCCCGACGGCGACGAGCCCCAAAGCGTTCGGATGTTTCAGGAGGACCTCGGGAGTGTCCTCGATAACGATGAGACGGCTGTCATCGGGGATCTCTTTCAGCAACGCGTTCAGGAATGTCGTCTTGCCCGTCCCCGTTCCGCCGGAAATGACGATGTTGCGCCCGGCCTTGACCGCTCTCGAAAAGAACGCCCGCAGGTTTCCCGCCTCAAGAAGTTCGCCCAGAGCCGCGTCCGTAGCGACCCGCTCGCCGCCCGGCGCCCGGCCGACCTGCTGGAACGCGCCAGCCTCCTCGTAGTCCGCTAGCTGCAGGTCAGGCAGTACGTGTTTCCGGATCGCGAGAGCGAAATGCGCGCGGGTGGCCGGCGGCGCCACGATCTGGACCCGTGCGCCATCGGGAAGTGTCGCCGCCAGAAGCGGATACTCGCGGCTCACTCCCTGGCTGGAGTGCGCGGCGATCTGCTGGGCAAGCCGCCGTAGCATGAGTTCGTTGACATCAGCGGACTCTATCCGCTCGAACCCGGATGCGCCGTCGATCCAGATCTCGCCGGGGCGATTGACGAGGATATCGGTTACGTCGTTACGATCGAGCCATGGCGCCAGCGGCGCCAGGTAGGTCCGGAGGTAGACGCCCTCGCCGATCAATTGGGCGAGGCCTGGCGCGGAACCGAACCGACTGTCGAGAAATCGAGGTCCTGGCTCACAAACACACGCACCGGCGATCCCTGCGGCACTGTGACGGTCGGGGCGATACCGGCGCCGCCCGCAATCGCGCCGGCGCCTGCATCGACGCCAGCACGGGTCGACGCGATAACGATGTTGGTATCGCCCGCATCGACCGCCGCGCCGACGCCGAGGTTGAGAAGCGTCAGGAGCGCGGCGCCCCCGAAACGCTCGAAAAAGTGGGTGTCGACGTCGCCATTCAGCCCGCCGCGTCCCAAACCGTCGGTCGCTGGCGCAGACAGCTCGATGGTGGCGCCGTCCGGGCGGATCATCCGCGTCCAGATCACAAATGTCCGGCTCTGGCCGAGCGCCACACCGGATTTGTACTGCCCGATCAGCCGCGAGCCGCGAGGCACCAGAATCTTGGTTCCGTCAAAGCCACGTACATCGCGGCTCACCACGGCGCGAACGTATCCGGGCAGGTCCGAATTGAGGGCCGTCTCGAGCACGGCGGCAATGACCGTGCCTTCGATGACTGTCGACGACACATCTCCCAGAGTGCTCGCCTTGGCCGGCCCTGAAGTTTCCCCGAGACCGAACCTCTGGGCGAACCGCTCGTCGGCGTTCTGGCTCGGGTTTGTCGCCGCCGACATCGTCGCTGAAACAGCGGATGGATTGAGGGGGGGCGCGGCTTCGGAGGTGGCTGCGCCTGGCCTGGGGGTCGCATACACCCCAAGGTCAACGACCAGAGCCGGAGCGCGCAGCCTGTCTATCTCGGCCTGAGTCGGACCTGGCGCGACTTGAGGTGGCGGAGGTTGCTCGACTTCGACCAGAGGTATCAGTTCCGGCGGCGGCAAGGACGGAGCGGCCGGCTGAGGCTGAAGCAAGGCCCGTGGCTCAGTCGGGGCAGGAACCGCAACTACCCGCTGTGCCGCAGCATTGGCAGCGGCCTGCTGGCTGGCCAGCGCCGCTGCCTCTCTCCTGCCAGACTCCAGCTGCAGGAAGACGATAGCTCCAAGGCCCAGCGCCCCAACGAACGCAAACGCAATTGGCCATAGCGAGGTGTTGCCAGCAACGCGCGGCGGCGTGTCCATGTCAAAGCTGGGATCCAGCCCTGCGCCGCGCGGTGACGGGGAGTTGGTCATCTCACTCGCTCCGGCTTGGCTGCGGCAGGGGCGCTGGCTCGGCCTTGGGGCGTTTGCTCCAGGCCCTGTTCCTCAGAACGGCCTGAGCCTTGCCATAGCGCAAGACAAACGCCTCGGCGGTGAGATCAGCGATGGTGTAGTCGCCGCCGATGCGCGTGTTGGCCATCTCTTCTTTGCCGTCGGCGCCAATCACAAAAATGGCGGGAGCCACGCCCCGGCTGTCAAACTGGAAGTAGGTGACCACCCCGTCGTCGAACACCCGAAGCGGGTGGAGGTTCTTGGCGCCTGCAGGCGCATAATCGAAATTGAAATCCGCAGGGGTCGGTGTGGGCGGAGGTGGGGGCGGCGCCGACGGCGGTGGGGCAACCACGACCGGGACTGGCGGTTCAGGATAAAGGAAACGCAGCCGCCGCATCGAGTCCGGGTCAGCCGGATCGGCCGCCCGTGCGGTGTTGAGGATGAAGGAATAGATGCGCTCGTTCGTCACCACCGTCATGCTGGTGGGGCTGCTTTTGGACATGGGCTTCAAGAACAGAAGCGTCGCCTTGCGGTTGGGCGTCACCTGCCAGGACATCGAGTCGCCGATCGAGACATTTTCGATCCGCTCTTCCGGAGCAAATTCGATCATGAGCTCATATCCGAGCTCACCGCGGATCTCTACGATCGCGTTCGGATCGTAGAGGAACTCCTTGATACGCGGATCGCCCGGACCTGGGCCTGGGACCGAGGCGATCTGGGCGCTGGCTACATTGCCCATGGCGAGCGCCAGAAAGCCAAGCGCGGCTGCGCGGATTGAAGCGATTGCGATAATCCGACCGGTGAAGATCATAGCTTATCGTTCCACGCCGGGCTGACCGCCGCTCTGGCGACGCTGCCCCCAAATCGACGGCTCTTTATCGCCAACACTCCCAGCATATCAGCCATCTCCCCCTCGGTCAGCAACCCTCGGGGCGCGGCTATACGTTTGGCCAAGCCTGTCACGGGCGAACTCGGGAGCCGGCGCCAGCGCATCTACAATCTCGCCGGTCCGGCGGCTGGCTGCCTCGCGGCCAGAGGAGAGACCGCCAGCTTCTGCAGCCTGATGCCGGTCTATAGCAGCGATGCGGGCGACAAACTGCTCGGCGCGCTCCCCCGGGCCATCTCCGGGCTGGCGATCAGGCGGCGGCAACCGACGGAGCACGGCTTCCCTGCCGCCCTCCCGGCTGAGGGCAAAGCCACGCCCGATTGCCGCAACAGCACCCAACCCCGAGACCATGACCATCAGGAACACAATGACGACGATCGTTATAGTGATCACAGGCCCCATATCGAATCTGCCCTGGGCCGCGTTGCCCACGAGGATTTCCAGGAAGGGCTGAAGGATCATCAACATCACTGCGCCGAACACATGTACGGCCAGAGGCGCCATGGCGGCAGACAGGGCTGCCCTCATCCAGCCCTCAAACAGCCCGCGCGTCTGGTGAAAGAGCAGCATGCCGATGAAGATTGGGCCAATGGCCAGCAAAAACGCGAGCACGATCTTGGCTGCGATAACGAGGCCAAGTGTCAGAAGCAGGAGCGCGATTGCCGTCAGCCACAGCAAGCCGGATCCCAGCATGGGGCCGCCCTGGAGAAGGTTGGCCGACGGGCTCGCCATCCCGCCGTAGATGCTCGCGGCGCCGCTCAAATCCTCGAACGCCCGCTGCACGCCTCCCATGACGTCGCCGTCGAAACTTGCCCCGCGCGCGGAAAGCGGTCCGATCAGGCGCGTCATGATCTCTGCCGGCCCATCGAACAGGAGATTGAAGATCAGCGTCTGATAGGTGGACCATGAGGTGACGAAGGCGAGGATCAGTCCAACCTTGAGCGCCACCACGGGTAGCTCCGTCACACGCAGCCCGCCCCGCCCGAGAAGCAACTGATATCCAAGCAGCGCGATGTAGATTGTAAGCAGGCCGGTAAAGGCCGCGGCAAACAGGGTGTTGGGGCCCACGAGCTCGCGATAGGCGTCGTGGACCAGGAGGCGGATGTGGCAATCGACGGTCTCAAGCACGCCGCCAACCACGCCGTCATCCGGAGGAGCCGGACAGAAAGCCACTACGCCCCCTTCGCCACGAGTTGCGGCATCCATGCTGCCGGGTCGTCGCCAACCCGAGCGCGAATGTCATCAAGCAGGCGCACCGTCCGCTCGCGACCCGAAAGCACGGTGATCAGGTCACGGCGCCCATTCAGGTTGAGCCGGGCCACCACGCTTTCTGTTCCATGCTTTACCAGGAAGCAGCGAGAGGTGTCGGGCAAGGTCCGGATCAGATCGAATTCGTGCCGCGATAGCCCGAACCCGTTGCAGTACTCCGCTTCCTGGGCCTTCGGATTGGGAAGGAAAATCTGGGTTGCGGATTGTTCGATGACGGCGCTCGCGATGCGGGACTCCAGCGCGTCGCCTGTCGATTGCGTCACGAATCCGACAATGCCGTTGCGCTTCCGGATCGTTTTCTCCCAATCCCGAATGCGCGCAACGAAGACATCGTCGTCCAGCGCCTTCCAACCTTCGTCGACGACAATTATCGAGGGCTGTCCATTGAGACGCTCCTCCACCCGATGAAACAGGTACAGCATCGTTGGCGTGCGAACGACAGGATCGTCCAGCACATGCGTCATATCGAATCCGGCGATCCGTGTGTCGAGGTCGAGGTGATCGGTCTCGTTGTCGAACAGCCAGGCCCGGTCTCCGTCACCGATCCAAGGGTTCAGCCGCGAAGCCAGATCGCCGGGCGTCGGCCTGCGACCGCCAAGAAAGAGCTCCCGGAAGTAACGCAGACGCCGGAAGTTCGGCGTCTGGTCGTAGTTTGCGCTTATCGCAGCCGAGATCGTCGCGGAATCTTCGGCTGACAGGATCTCGCCGTTGGACGTCAGCAGCTTCGCCGCCCAACCCTGGAGGAAGCGGCGGTTGCCGGGCGTGTCCGGTAACTGCAGGGGATTGAAGCCTGTCCGGGTGCCCGGCCGGATGACATCGTAGCGACCGCCCATCGCGCGCAGGAATATCTCCGCGCCGCGATCCTTGTCGAAGAACACCACTTTGGGCTCGAAGCGCTCGCATTGCGCAAGCAGGAAGTTGAGCACGACCGTCTTGCCCGACCCGGAAGGGCCAATCACGAGAAAATTGCCGAGATCCCCGTTGTGGAAATTGAAGTAATAGGGTGACGCGGCGGTTGTCTCCAGGAGTGCAACCGCAGGGCCCCAGTGATTGCCGTTGGCCCGACCAACCGGATGACTGTGCAGGCTCGCAAGCCCCGCGAAATTTGCAGACGAGATCAGCGCCTTGCGGGCAATGTAAGTGGCGTTGCCGGGAAACTGTCCCCAGAACGAGGGCTCCAGCGCCGCCTGTTCCCGCACGCCAATGACCCCGAACTCTGTAAGCGCGGCCTGCACGTCGGCAGCGGCGTTGTTCAGGGGCTCAAAGTCCGGCGCCCGGACCATGATGGTCAGGTGATGCTCGCCGAAAACGGCCCGACCGGCCGCGACTTCGTCCTTGGCCAGTACGAGATCGCGACGGAGAGAAAGCGCCTCATCATCAGCCGCGCGCATGCGCCGAAGCGCCAGGTTCATGCGGTCAAGCGCCGGCTGACGATCCACGAAGGAGAAGCTCTGCGAGATGACCATCTCGTGCGGCACCCGCAGAAGACCGTCGAGCTGGCCGCTGGACGTGTGCGGTGGATACTCTTTTACGGACAGGATGGCGCCGAGCATGGGCGCGCTGCGCGCGTTCTTGGCGAACTCCAGCGTGTCGCTTCCAAAGCTGACCCGACGATCCACAAAGTCGGCGCGGCCCTTCTCAAAGGGCACGGGGCGCAGTTCGCCATCGAAGAGGAAGGCAAAGAACTCAAGCGGCTCCGAGTACAGACCGCCGTTGGCCTCGTACACTCCAAGCAAGCGGGGTCCGTAGGGATGAAGGGCAGCCAGGAGACTGTCGGTAGCACCGTCGAGCTCCCGGCGATCGCGCACGCGGCTGACAGCGTCCCACTGCTTGTTCTTGCCGATACCGGAAATGCCGGCGCGGCTCATCGCCGGTTTGCGCGTGAGCGTCAGGAAGAGATCGTTGACGAACAGGCGGCCCCCGGCAAGGCGCTCGCGCCAGCCTTCGTCAAGGGTGCGCGCGAACGCATTGGAAAAATGGCCATGCAGGCCCGGCCGCACGAGATGCCGGATCACATAGGCCCCGATTGTCAGGCGGGACGATGCAATGCCACGCAGCACGGTATCGCGGACGTTTTTGCGGTAGTTCAGTTCCTGGGTGTCGGCTGTCTCGAACCCAAATCCGGCGAGGTGCAGCACCTGGATCTGGGCGCCATCGCGGGTGGCGATCGTCGTCTCGTCGATGTGCCGGGCATACGGCAACATGTCGCTCGCCCGCCTTTCCCGGCGGGCAAGTCTCTGCTTTGCCTTGCTGTCAGATTTCGGAGGCCGCTCCTTGTTCATGGCGCGTAGGAGTTGCAGCGCCAGTGGTCGAAGTTGGGGACGCGCGGACACCGACTGACCTTCTGGATCCAGATGTCGAGCCATCTTGGTTCACGCAGGCACATCACATAGCCGAACGCGTGGAGAGCGAGCGCTGTCACAATCGCCCAGTACGACTTGGTGATCAAAAACACCTCAGTGGTCATGACCAGGTTGAGGACGAAAAAGGAGTAGCTCACGCCAGCGAACATCTGCGGACGCGTCAGGGCGGAGAAGACGATGTCGCGTTCAAGGCGTGCCACGGGACTAGCCTCCCGAACCTTGCGCGGCCAGCTGGATCCCGCCGACGATCGTGGACGCGCCAAAGAGGATGAAGCATCCGACAATCACGGTTATTCCGTGTTTCCAGTTCATCCGGCCTGTCAGCATCATGAAGCCGACAAAGGCCACCGCAATGACCGCTACCGCAGTTGCGATACCGCCCTGCATCGTACCACGAACCCAGTTGACCGCGCCGAGGATGGGTCCCGACCCTTGGGGGTCGGTCACCTGAGCGAAGGCCTGCCCCGCCGTCAGCGAGGCAGCTGCGAGGATCAAGGCTGCAGTACGGACCAATGCCATTATCTGATCTCCGGTATGCTGGTGCTGGCGAGATAGTCCATTACAGCGGCGACGTAGGCGCGAGTCTCTGCATAGGGCGGCACGCCACCATGCCGGATAACGGCCGACGGTCCAGCATTGTAGGCAGCCAGCGCCAACTCGAGGTCAGCGTCAAAAACGGCCAGCATCTCGCGAAGGTACATTGCGCCGCCATGGGCATTCTGGACAGGATCCGCAGGATCAACGCCTAGCTCACGCGCCGTCGCTGGCATCAGCTGCATCATGCCCTGCGCGCCTTTCGGGGACACCGCATCCGAGCGAAACCTTGACTCCACGTAGGCGATCGCCTCGAGCAGGCCTGGGGATAGCCCAGTTTGCTCGCCAGCCTGGTTCAGAACGGCCCTGGCGGACGCCGGAAGAGTCGATGTTCGCGTAGCCGGTCGGGACGGAGATAAAGGTTGAACCTCATCCGCGGTGGTCGGCGGCGATCCCGATATTACGACGACCCCCGCCGGCCCGACTTCCATGACTTGGGCGGACGCTGAAAACGTGCTGGTCACCACCAGCACCGCTGCGGCAAATCCGCGGCGCAAGCCGCCGCAAGGCTCGTTCATGGACGAACCGGATGCGGAATGGGCATGGAGGCTGCGTTCTACAAGCACAGCGCGGCGCATTTTGTTACTGACCCGCAAAATCATACATATGGCCGACGCCGGCGGCTGGAGAGCGCCCCCGGTGTTCGTGGCTCCCACACTCGCGTGAACCATACCGAACTTCAAGCTCAACCGACTGCCGTGCAGTGGAGCAAGGTCTCCCGAAGACCTCGTTGTCGTCTGCTGCCGATCCCGTGGCCGCCAACCAGACCGCGCGCAGCCAGCTGCAAGACCGAGTGCAGAAAAATGCCGAATAATGGCGTTCTATCAGTACGTTATCGCCTGTCGAACGAGGCGATCGAGCAGCCATGGCGGCCCACTGACCTCAGTGATCCACCGGCGGCGAAAGGTTCGACGCCTGTCGGAGCTGACCAACGCTTTCCAGTCTCGCCCGCAAGAAAAGTTACTAGGCGGCCTCGCCTGACCAGCGCGCCGACAATTCCTTCCGCAACTGGCCAAACGTTCCCTCGGCGATCGCGGCGCGCATGCGCGCTGTCAGATCCTGGAAGAACGCCGTGTTGTGCCATGACAGAAGCATCGGCCCCAGATGCTCGCCCGCGCGGAACATGTGGTGGATGAACGCTTTCGAGTAGTCCCGTGAGGCCGGGCACGATGATGTCTCGTCAATGGGCGTGTCATCCTCTGCGAAGCGGGCGTTCTTGAGGTTGAGCGGGCCGTCCCATGTAAAAGCCTGGCCATGGCGTCCCGAGCGTGTCGGCAGGACGCAATCGAACATATCGATTCCGCGCGCCACCGACTCGACCAGATCGATCGGCTTGCCGACGCCCATCAGATAGCGCGGCCGATGACGCGGCAGCAGCGGCGCGGTCATGTCGAGCGCGTCACACATCGCTGTATGCCCCTCGCCTACGGCGAGGCCGCCGATCGCATATCCATCGTAGCCCGTCGCAACGAGCCTCTCGACGCTTTCGCGCCGCAGGTCTTCGTAGGTGGACCCCTGTACGATGCCGAAGAGCGACTGGGATTCGCGTGTTCCGAAGGCCGCCTTCGAGCGCTCGCCCCATCGAGCCGACAGGCGCATGGCGTCAGCTGCCCGATCGTGGGGGCACGGGTTGCCGACGCATTCGTCCAGCTGCATGGAGATATCGGCCCCCAGCAGCTCCGCCTGGATTTCGATGGAGCGCTCGGGGCTCATGAAGTGCTTCGAGCCGTCGATATAGGAGGCGAACTCGACGCCCTCCTCCTTCATCTTGCGAAGGCCCGGCAGCGAGAAGACCTGGAAGCCGCCGCTGTCCGTCAGGATCGGATGTGGCCAGCGCATGAACTTGTGCAGCCCCCCAAGCCGTTTCACGCGCTCACCCGTCGGGCGCAGCATCAGGTGGTAGGTATTGCCAAGGAGAATGTCGGCCCCCGCCGCCCGAACCTGGTCGAGATACAGCGTCTTGACCGTCGCGGTTGTGCCGACCGGCATGAAAGCGGGCGTCGCGATATCGCCTCGCGGCGTTCGCAGGCGCCCTGTGCGGGCCTCGCCATCAGTCGCAAAGATCTCGAACGGGAATTCAGCCATGGGGGAGCAACAGACACGCGTCGCCGTAGGAGTAGAAGCGATAGCGCTCAGCCACGGCATGGGCATAGGCGCGCTTCATGACATCAAGCCCCATCATCGCGCTTACCAGAATGAAGAGCGTCGATTTCGGCAGGTGGAAGTTCGTTAGCAGTCCATCCGCGACCCGGAACCTGTAGCCGGGGGAAATGAAAATGTCCGTGTCGCCGTCAAACGCCTCAAGCGCTCCCCCCGCAGCCGCCGACTCCAGCGTGCGTAGCGCGGTTGTGCCCACGGGGATGCACCGGCCTCCAGCAGACTTCACGCCCCGGATCCGCATGGCGGCTTCGGGGCTCAGGAGCGCCCGCTCGGAATGCATGCGGTGGTCTTCGATGCGGTCCGCCTTCACCGGCAGGAACGTGCCGGCGCTGACGTGAAGCGTAACCTGCTCCCAGCCCATACCGGCCTCGGTAAGCGCCGCCATCAAACCAGGTGTGAAATGCAGCCCGGCCGTCGGGGCCGCAACCGAGCCGGTCTCTGCAGCAAAGACAGTCTGATAGTCCGTAACATCTTGCTCATCGACGCCACGCTTCGCGACGATGTACGGCGGCAGGGGCGGCGCGCCGGCGGCTCCGATGGCGCGGTTCAGGTCGTTGCCGGAGACCGGAAAGCGGAAGCGCACGGATCCGTCGTCGTGCTTTGCCTCGACGGTCGCAGTCAGCCCGGCGCCAAACGAAACCCCGTCACCCGGCTTGAGACGCTTTCCCGGCCGGACAAATGCGTCCCAGCAATCGGGAGCAACCTGGCGGTGCAGGTTGGCGTCGAAGTGGACGGGCTCCCCGCCGTCCGCACGGGCCGGGCGTGAACCAGCCAGGGCCGCATTCAGTACCAAAGAGTTGTTGGCGACCAGGACGTCCCCTGCGTTCAGGAGCAAGGGCAGATCGCGAACGCTTCGGTCCTCGAGCACGCCCTCCGGCCCGCGAACGACGAGCAGCCGGGCGGAATCCCGCGGACGGGCCGGCCGCAGCGCAATCAGCTCCGCGGGCAGAAGGAAATCGAAGTCGTCGACACGCATTGAGGGCGGCGATAGCCTTCAAATGCCGGAATTCCAAGACTGGCGTGATCGCGATCTGCGTCAGTTCGCCATTTACCAATGCGGCTGTCGCCACGATCCGCGCCCAAACCGGCCCGATTCGTGTCTTGGGGAAGCCGGTATCAGGCGTTTGACTTCACCGGGATCGGGAGGACGCGACCATGAAGACAGACCACAGGAATTCTCTGCCAGCCGCGCTGCTTGCGGTGCTTCTCGCCGCCTGCACGATAGCTCCAACACCGGCGACGCTGTCCGAAGTCGCCGGCGCCCACGACTGGGCGAACGCGCCCGGCGCAGATCTCGACAAGGCCTTTGGCCGGGATACAAAGCGAATTCTGTCCCGCATGACCCGGTCCGACGCCATCGGAGCCCTGAACTCCGCCGGTTACACCTGCATCTACGGCGAAGGTCATGAAGACTATCCCGAACCCGCCGCCCAGTGTACGCGCGGCTTCGCAACGCGCGCCTGCCAGATGGACTGGGAAGTGTTCCTCACGTCCGATCCGGCAAAGCCAGGTCAGGTCGAGAGTCTGGAGGGGAGCTTTGTCCGCGATTGCGTCGGTACTGACCGGGATTACCCGGAGCCCAAGATTTCCGCCATCGACGACCAGCTTGCGCCTATGGTGATGGAACAACCGTCGCCGCCCAAATAGGCGTTTACAGACACCCGTGGCTGGGTGCGATCAGTCCGCCTGCCCCGCTCTCAGCGACATCGAATACGGTATGTATATCTCCAGATCGAGTGGCCCCACCGGTCGCGTCTGGACACGCCCCTCCAGACCCGTCAGCGAAACCGAAACGGGCGCCGCTGAACCGCCGAACGTGGTTTGCATCAGCCTCACATCTTCCGAGATGGCCTTCACCAGCGTCTCGCGGTGCTTCTTGGGTTCGGACACGCCGAGGAACTGGCTGTCGCCGATAACGGCTTCCACGCGGCCGGTGAGCGGGGTATCTGCAACGAACTTCTCGGTGCGTGATCGGATGGAGTCGAACGTGTCTTTCTCGCGGACAGCAATCTTCAGCACCAGTTGAATGCTTGAACGGTCATTGCCTTCCTCGGAAATCAGCTCCTTCAGGGCGGCGGTTTCGATGGCGGCGGAATTGCCCGGCAGACCCACTTCAATGTTGATCCCGTCAGCCTTCGCTGCACGCTCCGTGATGGTCTTAAAGACCTTTTCAAGCTCGCTCTGGCGAGCGTCCGGCGAGCGTGTCGCTGTTTCGTAAGCAACGCTGAACAGTACGAAGTCGGCGCGCACGACGATCGAGACCTGCGGAATGGCGGCCTGCTGCCGGTTCACGAAATTGGATTGCGCAACGATCTGGTCGCCCCTGACCACCTGGCCGAATGCAGGTCCTGCAAGGATAGCGGTGGTGGCTCCGATGAGCAGAAGGCGTCTCATGTGTCCCTCGTGGGTGCCGCATTATCGTACGAAGATGCAATCACGCCGCATCGCTTCACGCCAGTGGGTTCAGGCACGTCCCCGCCCGTGATCACCGGACCGGGCCGGTGACGAGATTCATCTCGTAGGGAATGTACAGTTCGAGTTCGAGAGCGCCGACCGGCCTGCTGCGCACGCGCGATTGGAGGCTTGATACCGATACCGTTGCAGGCGCCGCCGGGTTGCGACTGAAGAGATCCTGTACCTGCAACGTTTCGTCGGCGATTGCCTTCATGAGCGTCTCGCGATGCTTGCGGGGGTCGTTTAGCCCGATGGACTGCTCATCTCCTACGATTGCCTCGACCCGCCCTGCCATTCGCGTGTCAGCCAAAAGTTTCTCGACCCTGGCGCGGACGCCGGGAAAGGTGTCACCGCTTCGGACATCCGCCACGAGTACAAGCGGAATGACTGAGCGTTCCTCGTCATCGTAGTCCGGGCGAATGATCTCATTGATCGCCGTCGTTTCGACAGGAGCCGACTCGCCGTCCTCCCCTACCTCAATGGAGATGCCGCCGGTGCGGGCTGCTCGCTCCGTGATGGAGCGGAATGTCTGCTCCAGTTCGCGAGCACGTTCCTCAACCGATCGAGTGCCGGTTTCGAGGGTGACTGTGAAGATTACGAAGTCGGCGGGCAGCCGGATCGACTGATAGGGCACATCGGTATCGTCCCGCGAGATCATCGAGCCCGTGACGACGATCCGTTCCATCTCGTTGTTCCGCTGGGCACAGGCCGGCGCGGCCAGTGCGAACGAGAGCAACACAAACCCCATCAACCGGATCATCTGCTTCCCCAAAACGATCAGCCCCGATGCAAGCATGTGCTCGCACCGGGGCCAAGACCATCGGCAATAAAACTGGAGACTACCAGCGCGATCCCTGGACGGCCTGATCGGCCTCGACTTTCGCCGAATACGAGTTGTCGCGGTACTTCTTGAACTCGTTGCGGGCGATGGCGCGCTGGTGGACCTCATCCGGGCCGTCCGCGAGGCGCATCGTGCGCATCGAGGCGTACTGGCGAGCCAGGCCGGCGTCAGAGGAGACCCCGGCGCCGCCGAAGGCCTGGATGGCGTCGTCGATGATCTTGAGCGCGGCGCGGGGGCCGGCGACCTTGATCATGGCGATCTCATTGGCGGCGTACTTGTTGCCAACCTTGTCCATCATGTCCGCAGCTTTGAGGCAGAGTAGACGCGTCATCTCGATATCCATGCGGGCGTCCGCAATGCGGGTCTCCCATACGGACTGCTCGGCGACCTTCTTGCCGAAGGCTTCACGCGAGAGGAGACGCTTGCACATCTTCTCGAGCGCCACTTCCGCAGAGCCGATGGTGCGCATGCAGTGATGGATACGGCCCGGCCCGAGGCGGCCTTGCGCGATCTCGAAGCCACGGCCCTCGCCGAGCAGGATGTTCGAGGCGGGCACGCGGACGTTGTCGAGGAGCACTTCGGCGTGGCCATGCGGCGCGTCGTCATATCCGAAGACGGGCAGCATGCGGAGCACCTTCACGCCGGGGGTGTCGAGCGGCACGAGGATCTGCGACTGCTGCTTGTGCTTGGGCGCGCTGGGGTCGCTCTTGCCCATCACGATGGCCACCTTGCAGTGGCTGTCGCCAACGCCCGACGACCACCACTTGCGGCCGTTGATGACGTACTCGTCGCCGTCGCGCTCGATGCGCGTCGCGATGTTGGTGGCGTCCGAGGAAGCCACATCCGGCTCGGTCATGAGGAAGGCGGAGCGGATGTCGCCGTTCATCAGCGGACGCAGCCACTTCTCCTTCTGCTCTTCCGTGCCGTAGTAGTGGAAGACTTCCATGTTGCCGGTGTCAGGCGCGGAGCAGTTGAACACCTCCGAGGCGAACGACACGCGGCCCATGATCTCGGCCAGCGGCGCGTATTCGAGGTTGGTGAGCCCGGCGCCGTGCCACTCGCCTTTGTCATGCTCCTTGTGGGGCGGCATGAACATGTTCCACAGGCCTTCGGATTTCGCGATCGCCTTCAGGTCGTGGACGATCTGCGGCGTCGTCCAGCGATCGCCCTCATCGTGCTGCTTCGCGAACGTGTCGACGTTGGGATAGATATGCTTGTCCATGAACGCCGTGACGCGGCTGATGTAGTCTTTCATCTTGGGGGTGTATTCGAAGTTCATGGGCGACTCCTCGTCTCTTCCGTCGTTGGATCTAGTCTTACCCCTGCGGGGTGAATCCGGCCGCGGCTCAAAAACCGACTGAAATCTCGGTTTCCGCCAGCGCTGAAGCCACGACAAGTAAATTCTCGCGCCGCGTCAGCGAGCTAGCCGCCACGCGGTCAGCATACATGGGTGCTGGCAATCCCGTAGCTGGTAACATCCTGACCCCGTCAAAGCGGCGTCAGTCTGTCGCGGAGGATGAAGATAGAGACGTCCGTCTCTCGACAGCCTCAGCGCTCCCGCAGGTAAACCTGCGGCGGGCTCCGTTCTGCCAGCACAGATGTTTCGCGCCACGAGTAGCAGACCAGCGGGGCTGCGACGCCACCTACCGTCTCGGTTTTCCGGCCAGACAACTCCCCGCCGAGCGACTCGTAGAACGCCCTGGCCCCGGCGTTGTCGCGCAAGACCCAGAGGCCGGAGGTAAAGAGGCCCCTGCGGATCGAATGATCTGCGGCCGCCTTCATCAACGCCCGACCGATCCCGGCGCCGCAATACTCACGCAGAACGTAGATCATCGATACTTCGGCGTCCCACGGCGAGAACGCGTCCCGGCTGGCGCCCGTGCTCACGAAACCGATCACTCGATCACGCAACGTCGCCACGAAGATCGCCTCATCGCGCTCGCGTCCGAGTTGCTCGACCGCTGATCGCCAGTGAGGCAGAAGCCGGGCTTCGGACAGGCTGGCGAGATGGGCAGGATCCAGCAGCCCCTTGTACCGGTCCTTCCACGTGGCCGCGTGGACCTGTGCGATGCCCCGGACATCTCCGGGCCTGGCTCCGCGAACGACGATCATCAGTGTCTCCACGCCGACAATGGATGGAGCGTGAGCCCAGCCGGGGAATCGTGCAAGAGAGCCCTTGCAGACGCGGGCGCCGCCGGTCAGCGGCGGCGATCTCCCGGGCGCCAATCGGGAAAACGCCCAATGTCAGGGCTTGTGATCGCCGCGATCCTGACGGCAACCCTCGTCACCGCCTGTATTTCCGGGATTTTCGGGATGGCCGGCGGTGTCGTCCTGATGGGCGTCCTGCTGGCCATGATGCCCGTCGCCATGGCGATGGTGATGCACGGGCTGATCCAGATCGTCGGAAATTTCTCCCGGGCTGTCCTGCATGTCCGGCATATCTCGTGGCGTCTTGTTGGACGGTATTCGATCGGCGTCGTCTTTTCCGTGCTGTTGCTTGCACTGCTCGCCTGGCGACCTTCAGAGCCCTTGGTGCTGATCATGCTCGGCCTCACCCCCGTGCTGGTCTGGACGCCGCCCAGGCTCTTGGCCCTTGACGCCGAACGGCATGGCCAGGCGGAGATCTGCGGCTTCCTGGTGCAGTCGCTGAACACACTGGCAGGCGTCGCTGGTCCCCTGCTCGACCTGTTCTTTGTCAGGACGCAGCTTCCCAGACACAGGGTTGTTGCCACGAAAGCCGCCACTCAGGTTCTGGCACACGCGGTGAAGATCGGGTTCTGGGGCGGCCCACTCTGGCGAAGCCTGACGGGTGGCGAGGCGGCCCCCGGACTGACCGTCCCGCCGCTCTGGCTCTTTGCTGCGGTGGTTCCGCTCTCGATCACCGGAACCTGGCTTGGCTCCAGAGTGCTCGAGCAGATGACCGATACCGGCTTTCGAGCCTGGACGCGCTGGATCGTCACAGCAATGGGCGCCATCTACCTCGTACAGGGTATCGCCCAGCTAGCCGGAGCGTGACCTACTCGACCGAGCAGAACAGATCATCGCCGCTCTGGTCTCGCCCGATCCGGCAGCCCGTCTCGATGTAGTGGAAGGTCTGGTCGCCCAGCCAGTTGCTGCGCTCCTGAAGCACCTGCAGGTCCACCCGCGACGACGGCGGCTGGGTGATCCACTCGGGCCAGGACGAATGCTCGCAGTCTCCGGCCACCCCCAGGCCGCTGCGGCACAGCTCCAGCCGCATGGCGAGCAGCGAAAGCGCGCCGGATTTCAGGGAAGCGTCGATCCGGAGGATTTCATTCTCATCCGGCGCCGATACGTCAAACGGGCGCTGCTGCAGACCTTCCTGCGCGCGGTCCAGAAGCACCTGCCAGCGGCCCGCCTCGATCGCCAGATAGAACGGCTCGATCGGCTCGGCCCCCACCTCCTGATCAGGCTGGGGAAGCTGGGCGACGCCAGCGCATGCAGACAATGCGATCGCGCCCGCAAGCAGCGCACGGATACGAAAAGCCATCCCGAAGTCCCTCCTCGAACCAGCGTGTCTTGCGCCAGGCTTGTGTCCGGATCGTGGTGGAAGCTCGACCCCTTGGCGTCGCCATGGCGTCAGGAAAGTTGCAGCGCGGCAAGGCGCGCATAGGCCCCCCCTGCTGCAATCAGCTCGTCATGGCCGCCGCTCTCCACGATTCGCCCATTGTCGACAACGAAGATGCGGTCCGCCTTACGCACCGTGGCGAGTCGGTGTGCAATCACCAGAATGGTCCGGCTGCCGGCAAGTGAAGACAGCGCTGCCTGGATGCGGGTCTCACTTTCGGAATCGAGGGCGCTCGTCGCTTCGTCCAGCAGCAGGATCGGCGCTCGCGACAGCAGCGCGCGCGCAAGTGCGATCCGTTGACGCTGACCACCTGACAGGTTTCGCCCTGCCTCCCCGGCCCGGGTCTCCCAGCCCTGAGGCAGGCTGGCGATGAATTCGCAGCTCGCGGCAGCGGCAGCCGCCTCGATATCCTCGATGGACGCCCCCGGCCGGCCGAGCTCGATGTTCTGCCGGATCGTCGTGTCGAACAGGAAGGAGTCCTGTGAAACCAGCGCCATCTGCCGTCTGAGCGACGATAGTGTGATGTCTCGAACGTCGACGCCGTCGATACGCACGGCCCCTGCGCTCGTGTCGTACAGCCTCAGCAGCAGGTTGAAGACAGTGGATTTGCCGGCGCCGGACGGACCCACGAGAGCGACGGTCTGGCCTGCACGGACGCCAAATGTCAGGTCGGTCAGCACGGGCGAGCCGTCACTATAGGCAAACCCGACCGACTCGAACGCGATCTCGCCGGTTGCCGCCTCTATCTCTAGTGCTCGGGGCTTGTTTTTCACCTGGATCGGCAGATCCATCACGCGGTAGACCCGTTCAGCGGCCGCGAGGCCTTCATTCAGAACAGAGTTGAGTGTCCCCAGCGCCCGCACCTCAGGGGATGCGACAGCAATCGCCGTGATGAATCCGACCAGGTCTCCCACGGTCATCTCGCCGGTAAGGGCCCGCCAACCGGCAAACGCAAACAGGCCCGCCAGAGCCAGTCCGCCGATGACCTCGAGAAAGGGATCGACGAACGCCTTGGAGCGAAGGATCTTTAGGTAGAGCCGTGCACGATCCTCGAAGGCGCTGCGGGCGCGGTCCTGCTGGAAGCCTTCAAGGCCAAAGGCCTTCACCGTGCGTGCGCCCTGAAAGGCCTCGGTCAGAAGCGCCGTCATTTCGCCCGCCTGCTCCTGCGCCCGGCGTGACGTCTTCCGGATCCGCTCCCCCAGCTTGATGATGGGAAGGAAGGCGATCGGATAGGCGACCAGCAGGAACAGGGCGAGCGCCCAGTCTCTCGTGAACATGAAGATCAGCGCGGCGACCACCGTCAGTACGGATTTCGCGAGGTTGGACGCCACCCGCAGCGAGGCCTCGCGGACCAGCGTCATGTCGTTCGCGAACTGGGAGACAAATTCGCCGGACGCATTGGCCTGCAGGGCCGCATAGTCTCCCCCGATCAAGCGGGTAAAGAGCGCATCCTGGAGATGGACAATCGCGCGCTGGACGCCATGATTGTTGGCCTGCGTCTGGGCGTACATCGCAATCGAGCGCACGACGACGAGGATGAGGATTGCGACGGGCGCGACCGTCATAACGCTGGCGTCGCCGTCCTTGAGCCAGTCCATGGCCCGCGCGGTGATGTCAGCGTAGCCATAGGCCGCAGCGGCAGCCAGCGCGGCCATCAGACCGCCAAGCAGGAACCAGCGCCACTGTGGCGCAAGCCAGTCACGGAAGAACCGCGCAGCGTGACGGGGCGGGCTGGCGCTGGTGTCAGACGTCATTGGCCTGTTCAGGCCTTGTGCTCCCGGCCGGTACCGGGATCGAGCAGGCGGTGAGCGTGCAGGACGAAGAAGCGCATGTGCGCGTTGTCTACAGTCCGCTGGGCGGCCGACTTCCAGGCGTCGTACGCCGCCTTGTAGTTCGGAAACGCCCCCACAAACTCGACCTTGGAGAGGTCACGGAAAACTACGCCTGTTACATCCTTCAATTCGCCGCCGATGACGAGGTGAAGAAGCTGGTGGTGTTCGGAGTGTTCATCGGACATGAGGACGTCGCCCGCCGGGTTTCACTGGGGGCGAGGAACCGCCCGGAGGCTGTCCAATAGCAGGGGGTGAAGTGATTCACCAGCGGCTGCGAGCCCGTGATGCGTCAGACCCGGCCGGTTGAACACAATCCGCTCCTCCGAAAGGTCCGTCGCAATCCCGCCTGCCTCATGTAGAATCACCGCTGCCGCTGCGAGATCCCAGTCCGCCTTTGGACCCGTGGACAGCACCGCATCCCAGCGGCCTGCAGCGACAAGCGCCACCCGGTACGCGATGCTGTTGGGCGCGCCCTGCATTATAACCACGTCTGGCAGTTGTGACGTAACGGCTCGCGCCAGCCGGTCGGGACGCAATATAAGGCGCGCGGACGCAACAGCCTCGGTCTGCGAGCATCGAATCGGCTGCCCGTTCAGCCACGCGCCGCAGCCGTGGCTCGCCCAGAACAGTTCGCCGGTCATCGGGTTGAACAGGGCCCCGATCACGGGGACCCCGCCCTGCGTTCGCGCTATCGAGATACAGAAGCCCGGTTTGCCTTCCATGAAGGCCCGCGTTCCGTCGATGGGATCGACTATGAAGACTCGTTCTGCACCACGGCTGGCGGGACAGTCGGGCGTCTCCTCGGACAGCCAGCCATAGTCAGGCCGTGCTCCGATCAGCCTGTTGTGCACCAGGTCATTTACGGCAATGTCGGCCTCGGTCACCGGGTTGCCTGGTAACTTGTCCCAGGCGCGGGCCCCGCGCCTCATCCACCACAGCGCAAGGTCCCCTGCTTCCCTTGCCGTGTCGATCAGAAGGTCGAGGTCGGCTGCAAGGTTGGCGTTAGCGTCCGGCAAGCGCCAGCCCGTCAATCAGAAGACTGGGAGCGTTGGACGACCCCCGGATTTCAAGATCTGAACCCGGGATTGCGCGCGCGAACATGGATGGCAGATCCCCGGCTACCGTCACCTCGGAGACAGGATAGGCGACCACGCCATTCTCGAACCAGAACCCGGAGACACCGACAGAGTAATCGCCCGTATTCGGGTTAAGGGACGGACCAAACATGTCCGTTACCAGCAGGCCGGATCCCGCATCCGCCATCAACTCGGCAGGCGTACGCGAACCGGCTTCGATCTCGGTGTTCGATGTTGACACCCCGGGCGGATCGCCAAATCCCATGCTCGAAAATCCGTTGGGCATCAGGCCAAGCTGGCGCGAGGAAGGCCCGTTGAGCAGCCACTGGGTGAGAACGCCATCGTCAATCAGAAGGGTTCGCTTGACCGGCCTGCCCTCCCCGTCGAAGGCCCGTGAACCGAACCCTCCGATCCTCAGCGGATCATCGACAATGTTGACGCCTTTCGCGAAGACCTGCTGACCCATTCTCTCTTTGAGGAACGAGACGCCACGCGCGACGGCTGGTCCGGAGATCGCGCCGATGAAGGCGCCCAGCAGGCGGCTGGACAGCCGTCTGTCAAAGATGACTGCAGCCGTGCAGCTGTCGATCTTGCGCGCGCCAAGCCTCGCAGCAGCCCGCTCGCCTGCAACACGCCCGATCTCGCTGGCCTCAGGCAGCCGTGCGCGACGACGTTCGGAGCGCGAGTCGTAGTCCCGCTCCATGGCGCCATCCCGTTCGGCGATAGCCACCACGGAGATCGAGGACATTCCAGATGTCCTGCTGGCCAGAAAGCCGTTCGACGCGGCGACAGACGAATTTGAGCGGCTCCATCCGGATCCCGCGTGGCTGATCTGCTTGACCCCGGGGATGGCCAGCGCCGCTGCCTCGCCTTCGCGCCCGCGACGCTCCAGCTCTGCCGCATCGGGAGTGTCGTCACAGTCCAGCTCGAGATTGATACGGCTAACGGCCAGTTCGTCCGGCCCCGGAATGCCGCAGTACTTATCCTCGGGCGCGGCGCGGGCCATTGCCACCACCCGCTCCGCCAGGCCTTCCAGCCCGGCCGGCGACAGGTCCGTGCCCGAGACATGCGCCTGGCGTTGTCCGACCAGCGCGCGAAGGGCGACACCCCTGGATTCTTCCCGCTCGACGCTTTCGAGTTCGCCTTGTCGGACCTCAACGGAAAGGCCGGACGACTCCGACAGCCGCGCATCGGCGGCGTCAGCTCCCGCCCGTCTGGCTTTTTCGATCAGTGAAAGGACGATGTCTTCGGAGGTCTGGGTCATGAGCCCTTATGTAAGACGCAAGAGGCGCCCGCAACAATGCAGGCGCCTCCCGAAGTTCTCGAATGGTTGCAGATAAGCGCTACTTCGCCCGGCCGTCCGGCAGACGGTCGTTGATGTCGTCACGGATATCCAGGAGCGTGACCAGAAGGCCGCAAAGGATGGTCGCGACGAACCAGCCGCCGATCAGACCGGACACGATGGCGAGCGCCGCTTCCCCCGAAGCGTTGAGCCGGCTTCCAGTCAGGTCGTGAAAGACCCCATTGACGTCAGCACGCTGCAGGTATGCGCCAAAAGCATAGATCGCAATGATCGCGAAGTACGCGATGTAGACGATCATGCGAAAGCTGTTGATGATGAAGATCTTCATGCCTAACCCCTCCACTATACGGACGCTGTCTTGTAGCCGCCCGCCGCGCCGAAAGCGATGCAAGGTTTCACGAAAGCGCCTCCAACGGAAGACGGCGGCTATTCGCGGCGCAGGAGCTGGTCGAGATTGAGCTTTCCGCGCCACTCCTCAAGGAAGCGGCGCTTGAGCGCCGGTCCGTCATAGGCCGTCTGCACCCAGTCCATGAAGGATAGCCCCGCAGACTCGCCTTCCTTTAGGTAAGTCTTGAAAAAGTAATCGAGGACCCCCGTCTTGCCGGCCTCGATGTGCAGATACTTGAATGACAGCTGCTCCATGGCCTCCCGTATGGGCAAGCCCTGCCGAAAATGCATATAGAGCGTCGACATGATACCAGCCCTGTCCGCGCCTGACTTGCAGTGCATCAATGCCGGATACGCAATTGTATCAAAAAGCGTTTTGGAATCGGCAATCGCGGCCGGGGTCATCGTGTCCCGCGAGTAGACCTTGAAGTCCACGAGACGGATGCCGTGAAGCTCGCAGGCCTCCTTCTCAAGAAGGTAATAGCCTTTGTCGCTGGTCCCACGCAGGTTGATGATGGTCTGTATGCCTAGCTCGGTGCGATATCGGGCAATCTGCTCGGGTGACGGCTGGTTGGCCCGCCACATCTCCGGGGAGATCTGATGCAGATTGCGGAATCTGGCCCTTAGGAAGCCATGGTCCCCCCAGACGAGTTCGTTTCTGGCCCGCCGGCGTCCCTCAGGGGTGGCAATATCTATAGTTTCCGTCATTCGCTTCCTGCTGGCGAGAGCGCTAGAACCAATGCGATTCGGCCGTTGCAGTTTGCGCGCAAGCCACGACTGGCGAGCCCCTGTCGGGAGAGTATAAGCGCGGCATGTTCAAGCGTCTCGCAAAGTCCCCAGTTGTTCCTTACGTCCTGGGCACATTCTTCTGGGCCTATATGGCGCTCCTCTCTCGCACAATCCGCTGGAAGGTCGAGGGCCTCGAACACGCGCAGGCCGCCTGGGAAAGCGATGCGCCCGCTATTGCTGCCTCCTGGCACTCCCGCATTCTGCTGCTTCCCGCGCTGAAGCTTCGTTTTGCGAAGCCCTGGCGGAAACGTTCGCTCAAGCCCGGTATGCTGATCTCGGCGTCTCGGGATGGCGAGTTTGGCGACCGCTCGGGCCGTCTTCTCGGTCTGCACCCCATCCGGGGCTCCAGCGCCAACAAGAACAAGTCCAAGGACAAGCGCAGCTTTGCCGGCGCGAGGGAGGCGCTCGCCTACCTTCAGAAAGGCGCTCTCGTCTGCATCACGGTGGACGGTCCCCGCGGCCCTGCAGAGGCGGTTGGTATGGGGCCGATCCGTCTGGCCCAGCAGGTCGGCGCTCCCATCCTCATATTCGGCGTCTCTGCAGCCGGCCGCCGTCTGGACACCTGGGACCGCTTCCTGGCCCCGGGTCTGTTCGCTCGCGGCGCCGCAGTCTTTGGCGGCCTCGTCCCTACATCCCGCTCGATGGACAGCGAAACCCTGAGGCTGGAAGTCGAGGAGCGGCTCAGGGCCGCCACGGCCCGGGCCGATGAGTTGTGCGGAATCGCACCATCCTACCAGCCTGAGATGCCCCTCGACCTCGAGACTGTCACTCCGGAAACGACCACCCGGAGCGCGCATTGACTCTTGGCCTCTCCCTGTATGACGCCGCGACCCGGATCCTCGAGCCTGCAGCGCCATTGATCCTCCGCAGCCGCCTGAAGGCAGGCAAGGAACGCGCTGACCGAATGAGCGAGCGACTTGGCCGGACCAGCCACGCCCGCCCTGCTGGTCCCCTCGTCTGGATGCATGGAGCGAGCGTCGGCGAATGCCGCCTGCTGCTCGACATGTTCGCCCGACTGAAGGCCCAGGCGCCGCATGTGTCGGGTCTGATAACCTCCCAGACCCTGACGGCCGCCGACATGATCGCCGCCGCCGGACTCGCCGACCTGAAGCACCAGATGGCGCCAATCGACGCGCCGGGCCCGGTGAACCGCTTTCTCGACCATTGGCGTCCCGATGCCGCCGTTTTTGCTGAAGGTGAAATCTGGCCCAACCTTCTGCTTGGCCTGAAGGCAAGGAGGATCCCTGCAATTCTCGCCAATGCTCGCCTCACGGAGCGCTCGCTCCAGTCCTGGCAACGCCGCCGGGACGCCGCCCGGAAAATTTTCTCCGCCTTTGACTTCATCGGGGCCGCCGACACCGCGACGCAAACTGGACTCTCCCGCATTCTCGATCGGGAGATCACGGCGGTCGGCAACCTCAAATTGCTCGGGAAGGTCGAGCCTGCCGACCCGGTCGTCGCCTCGAACTGGCTCGCCGCACTCGGTCGCCGACCCGTTTGCGTCGCCGCATCCACCCATCCCGGAGAGGACATCATAGCTCTGGAGGCATTTGCGACGGTCCGCCAAAACGTACCGGCTGCTCTGCTGATCATCGCACCGCGGCACCCTGCCCGTGGCGGTTCGATCCGCGACCTTGCCCTCACCAGAGGCTTTGCCGCCCAGCTTCGGTCGCAGGACCGGGATGCTCCGCTGCCGATGGTGGAGGTGCTTGTGGCAGACACTCTCGGCGAACTGCCGCTCTGGTACGCAATTGGACCAGCCGTCTTCCTTGGCGGCGCAAGCGTGTCTGACGTAGGCGGTCACAACCCGGTTGAGCCGCTGACTCTCGGTCGCCCCGTCATGTCCGGTCCGCACGGCTTCAATTTCAGGGAGATCTTTGACGCCTTGCAGCAGCGCGGCCTCGTGACGATCGGCGAGTCATCCGCGGACCTCGCACGCTACTGGCGGGATGCGCTGGAGGCGCCGCCAACCGGCGATCTCGAACGCCTGAACACCTTTCTGGAGAGCGCCCGGCAGCCCTACGACCAGACTCTCGCCGCCATCCTCAGCCGCCTGCCGAACTCCGCCCATGCGTGAGCCGCACTTCTGGCGCGACCTTCCGAAAGGCTCACGCGCGTCGGCTCCGCTGACGCGCTTCCTCCTGTCGCCCCTTGCCGCGATCTATGCCGCGATGGGCCGCAGACGGATCGAGCGGGCGGTCGCCATTGACGCTGGACTACCGGTCATCTGTGTCGGCAACCTGACCCTCGGCGGCGCGGGCAAGACGCCGGTCTCCGCCGCGATCCGCGCGGAACTGGTGTCTAGAGGCCTGCGTGCAGCTACTCTCTCCCGCGGATATGGCGGCAGCCTCGCCGGCCCTGTGCATGTAGATCCGTCCAGCCACACCGCCAGCGAGACCGGCGACGAGCCGCTGATGCTGGCGGCGACGGGCGAAGCCTGGATCAGCCGGGACCGGCCTGCCGGAGCCACCACCATGCGCGAAGCCGGCGTCGACGTTGTCATCATGGATGACGGCCACCAGAATCCTGACCTCGTAAAGACCGGCTCCATCATAGTGATCGATGCTGCCGAGCCGTTCGGAAACGGACATGTGTTTCCAAAAGGGCCGCTGCGTGAGCCGGTGCCGCGCGGACTCTCACGGGCAGATGCCGTGGTCCTGATGGGAGACGGAGACATTCCCGCAGATGTGGCGGCCAGTGGCGTCGAGGTGCTGCGCGCCCGGCTGGCTCCAGTTGCACTGCCCGCTCCCGGCGCCTATGTGGCGTTTGCCGGTATCGGTCGGCCACAACGCTTCTTCGACTCTCTCGCCGCCATGCCGGGCGTCACGCTGGCGGACGCCGTACCCTTTCCGGACCACTACATGTATTCGCCCTCTGACCTGTCCTACCTGACGAAACTGGCCGCAGAGCGCGGCCCTGCCAGGCTCATGACGACATCGAAGGATCATGTGCGGCTGCCGCCGGCCATGCGCGCGTCCGTCGCCGTCCTGCCTGTCCAGGCCCAGTTCGAGGATCCGGCTGCCGTTGGCGCGCTTGTTGATCGCCTGCTTGCCCGGAGACTTGCATCGTGAGCGACAGGGACCAGCTGCCCGAGGCCGGGCGCTATATCCGCAGACTGCATGTCGACAAAGTGGCGACCCCGGCCCAGCGCTTCCTCTGGCAGGTTGAGGCCTTCGCGTGGGACTGGGTCTACTGGAAGCCGGTCTCCGCGATGAGCATCGAACAGGCTTCGAACTTCGGCGCCAACCTGTTCGCGAAGCTCGGTCCTCTTACGTCCGCCAATCGCACGATGCTTCGCAATCTGCGCATGGTCTTCCCCGACTGGGACGAGCAGAAAATCAGCGAGACCGCCAACGGCGCCTGGCGGACCTTCGGCCACATCGCCGGTGAAATGCCGCATCTGTCGAAGATGAAACCCTACGTCGAGAACAGCCGGATCGAGGTCGTCAATGCGGAGCGGCTGCATGAGCTGAGAGAGACCGGCAAACCCGCGGTCATCATCAGCGGACACTTTTCCAGCTGGGAAGCGCTGGGCTCCGCGATATGCAACGCCCCGCTGGATGCGCAGATCACCTACCGGCCCGCCAACAATCCGCACATCGACCGCCGCCTCAACGACATGCGCAACGCTTACGGCATCAAGGTGCTGACACCCAAAGGCGCCGGCACGCGCGACCTCGTTCGCGCGCTCAGCAAGGGTAAGCCGATCGGCCTGATGAACGATCAGAAGTTCAACGAGGGCATTGCTGTGCCCTTCTTCGGCTACGACGCCATGACCGCTCCAGGCCCCACGCGGCTCGCCATGAAGTTCAACGCCCCGCTCGTGCCGATCTCGACGGTGCGCACGGGCCCTGCCCGCTACCGGGTCACGATCCACGACGACATCTGGCCGGAGACCGGTCCGGACGAGGACGCCGCAATCTTCGCGACCGTGCTGAAGATCAACCAGTTCGTCGAAGCCCGCATCCGCGAGCATCCCGACCAGTGGTTCTGGATGCACAATCGCTGGCCGAAGGACGCCTGGCGCGCCGCAGGCGTGATGTAGGGCTCAGCTGGCGGTGACCGGCCACTTGCTCCTGATCGATCTGACGCCGGCGAGAACCAGCTTTTCAAGGACGGCAAGATCAATCGTCGAAAGCCGACCGGCATAGACGCAGCCTGCCGATACCTTGACCTTGCCCAGACGCTCAACCAGGTCCGCAGTCTGCGGATCGTCCCGATCAATGTAGAGAACAAGGTTCGCCTTGCGCGGGCTGAACCCCACCACACATGACGATCCGGAATGGCCGCTTTCGTAGGTGTAGTCGTAGCGGCCATAACCGATGATCGACGGGCCCCACATTTTCGGCTTCCAGCCCGTCCAGGTCTCCATCAGCTTCAGGAGCGCGAGGGCGTCCTCCTGCCGTCCGGGATGCTCGACGGATGCAATGAAGTCCCTGGGGCTCACCCGCGTCTGTTGGGTCTTGTTGTCCGCCATCGCCCTTGCCCCCGTCCTATCTCACCAGTTCCGGCGCCGCCGGACATCTCGTTTCCTCGCCCACACGCGTCGCCACTGCGCGCTCCGCCAGCGCAAGCGCCTCGTCCTGACCGATCCAGAGTTGCCCCGTCTGCGCACAGGCCTTGGCGTAGTCGAACAGTGCACGCATGACCTCCGGCTCGAAGTTCATGGGTCCCTTGAACGGATAGCTAGCCGGCAGCGCGGTCACGCGCTGCGTCATCCCGTTGGCGCGCGCAAATGCGCCTGCGAGGAGGATCTCGGAACGCGCCATCCGCATCAGCGCGAGGTTGGAGCTGCGCATGACCATCGCGACTGTATTGGCCGGCGTCCGCTGCGGCTGCGACTCAAGTTGCCCGTTCACGATGACGTAGATGTTGGCGCCCTTCAGGCCGTCAAACGAACCCGGCGACAGAAACGCGATCCCGGGAGCAATGAAGAAGGGAACCGTGACGCCGCCATCGACATGCATTTCATCATAGCCGCCACTGGTCCCCTCGACTTCGAACATGACCGGCGGAAACACGCCCGGAATACTGGACGAGGCTACGAGAACATCGATGAAGAGTTTCCGGGCCTCCTCGCCGCCCCGGTTGGCAAGGGCGCCCATGTCCCAGAAGACCGGCTCTTCGGTGTCCAGATTGGTGGTGGCGACCAGCAGCACGCGCCCTCGCCGGTGCTCTGCGGCGACGGCATCGATCATCTGTGGCGTCACAAACCGCTCGACCAGCGCATAGAGTCGGTCGCTCTCATACATGCCGACCCGGAACAGCGAACCGACGCCGCCAGACGCGAGCAGGTCCTCGCTGTGACCACCGGTGTACGCGTCCTCCAGCCGGCTGTCCCAGGCCGGCCCCAGAAAGGCGAATGGCGCAATCAGCGAGCCCGTGCTCACGCCTGTGACCACTTCGAACTGTGGACGCGTGCCGCTCGCGGTCCAGCCAGAAAGCGCCCCCGCTCCGAACACTCCACCCGCCCCGCCGCCCGACAGCGCAAGCACATCGAGCGAGCCGTCCCGCGACGCCCTGCGCGCCAGGGCGATACGCTCACGGTAGGCCGCCTCAAAAACTTCAAGTGATGGATGAACAGTCCTCATGTCGCCCGGAAATCCTGGAATGACACCCGTTTCCAGGGGGGTTGCGGGCCAGTCGAGTCGGGCGCCCGTAACGCAGCCCGTCGCCAGCATGGCAAATGCACATCCGACCATGCCAAGCGACTTCATGCTGTCGTCTCCGTTCGATTCGAGGTCATTCGCCGCCGCCCTGGCTCGACACCGCTGAGGCTGCGGGACCCGCAAGCTCAAGGAGGAGCGCCGGATCAAGCCAGATGTCCGTACCACGATCCGTGCTCGTGACATTCCGGAACTTGATTGCCCAGTGCAGGTGTGGACCGGTCACCCGGCCGGTCGCGCCAGACAACCCTATCGGGTCGCCCTGCCCGATGACATCGCCAGCTTTCACATCGATGCGGCTGAGGTGCATCAACACGGAAACCAGACCCCGGCCATGGTCGAGGAAAACGCATCCTCCTTCGAAGAACAGGTCCGGATCGGCCAGGATGACCGTTCCGGCCATCGGCGCGGTGACGATGGTTCCAGTTGGAATCGCGATGTCCTGCCCGTTGTGAACGCTGGTCGACCCTTCGCAGTCGCGCGTCCGCGGGACGTAGGTGCGCGTCACGCCAAAGGGACTGGAGTAAGGGCCGTCCGCCGGTTTTCTGAAGCCGATCGCCGCCACGGGATCGCTGAAAACCTTCAGGGCCTCAGCCTTCTTGACCCAGGAAACATCGGCCTTGCGCTGATCGGCTTTTGAACGCGGCGCGATCTTCCCGCACTCCATGGTGAACCGCGATACAGCATCGGTGCGCGCGGTCACCGGAATGCTCAACGAAGGCAGTGCGGCGGTATCCAGAAACGGTGAGCCGATGGGCCCAGAGTAGGCGATGATGGCGGGTGTCTGCTGTTTGATTGATAGTCCGATTACGGCCACGCCGCTCGCATCGGCAACGGCGACGGTTACGCCGTCCAGCTTCAGGGCGCCGCCCGGCATCGCGAGACAGATGATCGCGCCGCCCTGCATCGCGGTGGGTGAACAGTCGAGCGGTGGCGGCTCTACGCGCGCCGCCTCCGGAGCGACGTCGCCGACCCGTGGCGCCTCAGGTGTTTCAGTGAGCAGGACTGGCGCAGCCTCCGCGACCGCCGATGCCTGCGACGCCATCCCGGCGCCGCTGCAAGCCGAGGCAGCGGCGGCACACCCCAGAACCAAGACGACAAGGACGTGGCGCATCCGGTTTACCCCTCGGATGCAATATAGCGTCTTAGGTGTGTCAGCGGTATGGCCGTCGTGGACCAGGAAGCCGTTGCAGCGCGGCTACGCCCGGCCGTTGAGCTGCTTCCAGCGGGTCATGGCCGCCTCGGAGTCGGCATACGCCTCCTGCCGGTCCACATTCCAGTAGCGGAGATCCTCGAGCGCAATTCTGCGACCCGTAACGGCGCAAACGACGAACCGCCCCTGCCGGAGGATTTCGAAGTCTGCGTCGAGGTATCTGAGTTTGGCCTCGCCGGGGGCCGAGCCTGAAGTGAACATGTCCATGGCGGCTATATGACTCGCCTGCGGCCAGTTGTTAAGGGCCCCTCAGACGGCCTCGGTCTGTTCAAGTTCGACGCAGTTCCGACCGTTCGCCTTCGCACGATAGAGCGCCTCGTCGGCGCGCTCGAGCAGCGCGTCCATCGAATCGCCCCGCGCGCGCATGGTTGCAACGCCGCCGCTCATGCTGATCCGAAGCTGGTCGCCACGACCGACCGCGAATGGTTTCTCGCACACGATCTGCCGGAGGCGGTCGGCAGCGGTAACAGCAAGCGTCTGTTCGGTATCCGGCATGATAACGACAAACTCCTCGCCGCCATACCGGCACGCCAGGTCCGTCGGACGGATGTTCTCGCGGAGCCGGCGGGCGAACTCCCTCAGCACGTCATCTCCCACGGGATGACCATGGATGTCGTTGACGCGCTTGAAATGGTCGAGGTCGGCCAGCAAGATCGACACCCGGCTCCCGCCCATCTCGCTGCGCCGCATCAGCTGGTCGAGCTGGGAGCGCATGTAGCGGCGATTATGCAGGCCCGTCAGCTGATCGGTAACCGCCAGCTCCATCGATTGGTCGAGCCGCATACGCAAGGCGTCGAGATATCGCTTCTTGCGCACCTGTGTCTTGACGCGCGCGTTCAGCTCCTCGGAGTCGATCGGCTTCAGTATGATGTCGGAGGCGCCCAGTTCCAGCGCCCTCACTGCCCGCTTTTCATCATCCGGTTCCGCCACGATCACGATGGGCAGGTCGCGTGTCGCCTCGGAAGACCGCAGGTAGGCGCACAACCGCAGGCCATCCACTTTCTCGTTCGAAAGCGAGACGATCAGAACGTCCACCATCGCACTCGAGATCCCGAGCGATGTCGCGTCCCCGAGAGACATCGGCCGGTGAAGGCCCTCGAGATAACGGCAGATACGGCGCGCCTGCCGCTCGTTTTCGTCAACGACAAGGATCCGCGCAGGCTCGGTCGCCCGGCTGCTCGCCGCCAGATCGATGACCCCGATGCGGCGTCCGCTGGCTTCGCGCTTGCGGAGCTCATCGGCGACCATTTTGTACTTCGTGAGCGCCCGCACCCGCGAAAGCAGCATCAGGTCGTTCACTGGTTTCGTCAGGAAGTCGTCCGCGCCGGCCCCGAGTCCACGCAGGCGGTCCTCGCGTTCGTTCAGCGCCGTCACCAGAACGATCGGGATGTGTTCGGTGCGCGGGTTCATTTTCAGCTGCCGGCAGGCTGTGACGCCATCCATGCGAGGCATCATGACGTCCATCAGGATGACGTCCGGCTCTTCGGCAATGGCGCGGTCGATTGCTTCCTGGCCGTCAACGGCCGTGATGACGTTGAAATACTCGTTGCTCAGCTTGGCGTGCAGCAGCTTGCGGTTCGCTTCGATGTCGTCGACGACGAGGACGCGCGAGCTCATCTGGCCGCGCTCCGGGCCGACGGCGGGCTGGAGCGCGGCGGAATCGGCGCGGACGTATCGCCGGTCAGCCTCCGAACGGTTTCGATGAAAGGACGCATCTGGATTGGCTTGGCCATGTAGGCTTCACAGCCCGCATCACGCACCAGACGCTCATCCTGCCGCATCGCAAACGCAGTAACGGCCATGATCGGGATATCGGCGATCGTCGAATCATCCTTGATCCACCGCGTCAGATCCAGACCCGAAACTTCGGGGAGCTGGATGTCCATGATGATCAGGTCGGGGTGATGTTCACGCGCAAGATCAACGGCCTTGAGGCCGTCGCGGCTCTTCACGGTCGCGAAGCCGTATGCGTCCAACAGATCGCAGAAGAGCTTCATGTTGAGCTCGTTGTCTTCCACGACTAGGACTTTTTTTGCTGGCGCCTGGGCCATCGGTGTTTCGCATTCCGGCAGGCAGGATGATTCCCCCCGCGAGCTAGTCGTAGACCTGATAGTGTTAACTGGGTTTTGACAACCAGCGTCCGCAGCATGGCGAGACGAGGGCCAAAGCGGCGGATAGCCGGACAGTACACAGGTTTTTGGCTGGAAACTAAGGGACGCTACAGTGCCAGACGATCCCGAACGAACGGCCCCATCATCCCTGTGCCGGGATTGCCTCGTCCCCTACGAAGGCGGCGGGCAAAACTGCCCGGCATGCGGGTCGATCCGGACCCTGAGCCATCCTGATCTGTTCAACCTGACGGTCGCCCACGTCGATTGCGACGCCTTCTACGCCGCCATCGAGAAGCGGGACAATCCGGACCTCGCCGGCCGCCCGGTGATCGTCGGAGGTGGAAAACGCGGCGTAGTATCAACGTGTTGCTACCTAGCGCGCACGTACGGCGTCCGGTCCGCGATGCCGATGTTCAAGGCGCTGGCCGCATGCCCGCAGGCGGCCGTCGTGAAGCCACGGATGGACGTCTACGCCGCCGAGGGGCGGAAAATCCGCTCCATGATGCAGGACCTCACCCCCCTGGTTGAGCCCGTCTCGATCGACGAAGCCTATCTCGACCTTGCCGGGACCGAGCAGTTGCACAGTGCACCGGCGGCAGTTCTGCTTTGCCGTCTGCAGCAACAGGTCGAACGGGAGTTGAGCCTGACAATCTCCGTCGGGTTGGCCAGCAACAAGTTCCTGGCCAAAACCGCCTCGGAGGCGGACAAGCCAAGGGGGTTCTTTGTGCTGTCCGAGCGCGAGGCCCCCGCTTACCTCGCCCCACGCTCGGTGCGTGTCATCGGCGGGGTCGGGGCCCAGTTCGAGAAGAAGCTCGCGGCAGACGGCTTACGGACAGTCGGCGATCTTCAGGCGGCAGACCTGAAACTGCTGGTGAAGCGGTACGGCGAAACCGGGCTTTGGCTGCATAACTGCGCATTCGGCCGCCACAACCGGAAAGTCAGTCCGGACGGTGAACGCAAGAGCGTCTCCGCAGAAACGACCTTCGACACGGACATTTCCGACATTCAGGAGCTCGAGGACATCCTCTGGCGGCTGGCGCAGCGAACCGCGGACAGAGCCAAGTCGTCAGGCGTCGAAGGGCGCGTCGTGACCCTCAAGCTGAAAACCCCGGACTTTCGCACCGTGACGCGCCGGGTATCGCTCGCAACGCCGACCCAGCTCGCAGCGACAATTTTCCGGACGTCAAAAGCCCTGCTCGAGAAAGAGCCTCCCGGCCGGCGGTATCGCCTCATGGGAGTGGGCGTCTCCGAACTGATTGACGCAGGCGCTGACGCGCTGGACCTGGCGGATCCGTCTGCGCTGAAACGCGCGGCGGCCGAACGGGCGGCGGACAAGGCTCGCGCAAAGTTTGGCTCAGCCGCCGTCACGACGGGTCGGGGCGCCCGCGCCGAGGTAACGCGTGCGCGCCATCGCGGCGAACCAACACCGACGCGCAAGAAGCCTTGATTTCGAAGGACTGGCTGCGCCATCAAGTGGCGTCCCAGTGGAGACTGCCAATGACCGTCCTCGACCGCCTCGCCGAAGCCGGCATCGTGCTGCCGGAGCCACGCGCACCCGTCGCCAATTACGTCCCCTTCGTGATCACCCGCAACCTGCTCTTTATTTCGGGGCAGGTCAGCGCCGGACCGGACGGGCTGGTCACAGGCCGTCTTGGCGAAACCATGACCCTCGAGGAGGGCCAGGCGGCAGCGCGGATTTGCGGGATAAACCTGATCGCCCAGATCCGGTCCGCCCTTGGCGACCTCGAACGCGTGAAGCGCGTGGTGAAGCTCGGCGGCTTCGTGAGTGCGGCGCCGGATTTCACCGACATCCCCAAAGTCGTGAATGGCTGCTCGGATCTCATGGTCCTTGCCTTCGGCGACGCCGGCCGCCACGCCCGCTCGGCGGTCGCCTGCCCGGTGCTGCCCATGGGAGCGGCCGTGGAAGTCGACGCTGTGGTGGAGATCAGCTGAGATCGAGGCGGTGTTCGACGTCGCAGCTCACGCCTACGCCCACCGTGGCCTCTGGGGCGGCGACGTCCCCGAGAACTCACTGGCGGCCTTTGCTGCGGCTGCCAGGGCGGGAGCGGGCGTCGAACTCGATGCAAGGGTCACCAAGGACGGCGGCATCGTTGTCTTTCATGACGCGACCATGCAGCGCCTGTGCGGCGACCCCGCGCGGATCGGTCAGACAGCATTTGACGATATCCAGCTGCGCCGGCTTGGCGATGGCTCGCCCATACCCCCGCTCGGCGCGGCTCTCGAAGCGGCCGGCGGGCGCCCTGTGCTGGTTGAGATCAAGATAGACCGCTACGCCGGCGCCGCCGAAGTGGATCGCGGGGCTGTCCTTGCCGTCATGGGTCTGCTCCAGCGCGCGCCCTGTCCCGTCGCCGCCATGAGTTTCGATGAAACGGCCGTCCGGATGCTTGCCGCCTCTTCCGGTGCTTGGCCGGTGGGACAGCTCATCGAGCCCCTCGCAGACCTGCCGGCAGAAGTAGCCTGCGCCAAGGCAGCCCGCGCTATGGCCGCCGGAGCCACCTACCTCGCGCCTCATCTGTCCAGCCTGCCTGCCATTGCCGCTGCTTTCCCGGGCATCCCTCTCGTCACCTGGACTGTCTGGACCCCAAACGATCTTGCGGTTGCGCGGCTTCACAACGCAGCGCCCATCTTCGAAAGGATCAGCCCGGCCCTCGCATTGGGCGGCAAACCAGCGATATAGTCTTGCAGGTGGGGCGACCGGAGCACCGCATTGGCAGACGGCGACGGCGACGAACTGGACATCCGGCTGACGGTGGCCGAGGGGCTCGCGCGCGTCGGGCGCGAGGAATGGAATGCCGTCGCCAATCCGCCCGGCGCGCCCTACGACCCGTTCCTTGACTGGGACTTTCTCGAGGCTGCCGAACGCTCCGGAAGCGCGCACCCGGCAACCGGCTGGACACCGCGCCACCTCCTAGCGCGTACCCCGGAGGGGAAGCTCGTCGGCGCCGCGCCGCTTTACCTGAAATTGCACTCACGCGGCGAATTCGTGTTTGATCACGGCTGGGCTGAGGCTCTGGAGAACGCCGGCGGCTCTTACTATCCAAAAGCCCTCTGCGCCGTCCCGTTCACGCCGGTCACTGGCCGGCGTCTGCTCGCCAGCCGCGAGGGCGGCGACAGTCTTCGCGAGGCGCTGGCGGCAGGCATCGTGTCGCTGGCCGATGAAGCCGGTCTGTCGTCCGCCCACTTCAATTTCCTGCAGGCCGACGAAGCCGCCGCGCTCGCAGGTTTGGGCCTGCTCCCGCGCACCGACCAGCAGTTCCACTGGTTCAACCGCGGCTATGCCGCCTTCGACGATTTTCTCGCCGGCCTGTCCTCGCGCAAGCGCAAGATGATCCGCAAGGAGCGCGCGGAGGCGCAGGCCGGGCTCGACATACGCTGCCTCACAGGCTCCGAGCTCACCGCCCGGCACTGGGACGCCTTCTTCCGCTTCTATCAGGACACCGGCGGCCGGAAGTGGGGGGCGCCCTACCTGAACCGCGAATTCTTCGCCCTTCTCCACGAACGGATGGCGGACAAGGTCCTGCTGGTGCTGGCTTTCGACGATGGCCGCCCTATCGCAGGAGCGCTCAATATGATCGGCTCCGACGCTCTTTACGGCCGCTACTGGGGTCGAACCGTGAACCGCCCCTTCCTGCATTTCGAGGTCTGCTACTATCAGGCAATCGACTTCGCGATCCGCCATGGACTGTCGAGGGTCGAGGCCGGCGCGCAGGGTGAGCACAAGCTCGCGCGCGGCTACGAGCCGGTGCTGACGCGCTCCGCCCACTGGATCGGGCACCCGGGCCTCAGGCGTGGCGTTGCGGCCTACCTCGAACGCGAACGCGCCTACGTGTCGCACGGTATCAGCGAGCTCGCAGCCTATACACCCTTCCGGAAGGACGGCGGCGAGACCGTCCCCGACGATGAGGAAACCTTCTGATGAGCCTTTCCGGTCACTACGACGGCGCCAACATCTTCGCGAAGATTCTCCGCGGTGAAGCACCCTGTGTGAAGGTTCTGGAGACGGACGATGTCCTGGTGATGATGGACATCTTCCCGCAAAGCCAGGGACACTGCCTTGTGCTGCCGAAACAGGTAGAGGCGCGCAACCTGCTCGACCTGCCGCCTGAACGTCTCGATACGCTCTTCCGCATGGTGCAGCGCGTCAGCCGGGCGGTGACCGCCGCGCTCAATCCGGACGGTGTGATCGTGACGCAGTTCAACGGTGCGCCCGCCGGTCAGACCGTCTTCCACCTCCATGTCCACGTCATTCCCCGCTACGAAAACCTGCCCATGCAGCGCCATGCTGGCGGCAAGCCCGCGGATACCGACGTCCTGCGCGAGCAGGCCGCCCGCATTGCAGCCGCCATTCTGCCCTGACGGTCCCGCGATGTCAGAAGTAGCGGATCTCTGTCTCGGTGATCTCGTATGACCAGGCTGAGGCCTGCCGCCTGCGTGTTTCCTCGGCGACAAAGCTGACAATGTCGTCGCGTTCTGAAAGCGGCGCGCCCGTCGCGGCCTCCCATCTCTCGACCGGTGGGATGTCTATGAACATGTGAAAGCCGCCCCCTGCCATCTCGTGCCAGAACGAGATGCGCCGATCACCGTCGATGTAGTGGATCGTCCCGCCCCGGAAGTTCCCCTCGAACTCGAGTCTCGGCCTGAGCCCTTTTCTCATTTTCGCGAACACCTCCTCCCGGAGGATCATGTCTGCGTCTGGAATGACGGCGCCGGTTCCATCCCGATAGATGATGTCGCCGCGCGCATTGCGCTCGAAAAGCTCCGGCTCAGGCTGCGGGGGCGGATCCGCTGGAGGCGCCACGCCCGCCTCCAGCTTGGTCATCGACAGCACATGCCGCCAGTCCTCGTCGTGGCTGATCTCGATCCGGTAGTCGCCCGGCGGCCATGCCAGGGTGTAGAACACAATCTGCACGCTGCCGTTCAGCCGTCGCGCAACCGGCTCCTCTTCGACGATCCCGGCAGGCCCGTCGACTCGAAGGTCGCGATAGCCCTCATACCCGCTTCCCGGCAGCCACACGATCAGCTGCTGCGCGCCGGGGTAGTGGACGAACCTCGCGGTCAGGAGACCGGCGCTGGATGCCGGACCCGCATTCAAGGGCTCCTGAAGGACGATATGGCCGTCGAATACCGTATCGGTGTCGCCGGCCATGTCGCCCCCAGGCCTCAGGCTACTTTCTCGATCACCAGCTTGCCGCGGACCAGCTTGTCATAGTCGTCCGACAGCGCGCCCGTGATGTTTCCGGGCCGGTAAGTGACGCCCGCCATCTCCGCGATAGGCGTGACTTCGGCGGCCGAGCCTGTGCTGAAGCACTCGCTGAATGTCGGCAGTTCGTCCGGCGTGATGTGCCGTTCGACGACCTCGAATCCCCGGGCCCGCGCCAGCTCGATCACCGTCTGCCGCGTAAGCCCGTTGAGGAAGCAGTCCGCGAGCGGGGTATGAATCACGCCATCCCGGATGAAGAACACGTTGGCTCCGGTCAGTTCGGCGACATAGCCCCGATAGTCCAGCATCAGCGCATCGTTGTACCCGGCCTGCTCCGCCTTGTGCTTGGACATCGTGCAGATCATGTACAGGCCCGACGCCTTAGCGGCCGACGGGATGGTGTCCGGCGAGGGCCGCTTCCAGTCCGACATCGTCACCTTGATGCCCTTGGGCTTGTCGACGAAGTAGTTGCCCCATTCCCACGCTGCGATGCAGGTGCGGATCGAGGCGCTTTGGGCTGAAACGCCCATCATCTCGGACCCACGCCACGCGAATGCGCGGATGTAGCAGGTCTCTAGACCATTCTTCTCCATCGTTTCCTTCTTGGCGCGGTCAATGTCCTCCGCGCTGTAGGGAATGCGATACCCCACCAGCTCTGCAGACCGGTGCAGACGTCGGGAGTGTTCGGCGCTCTTGAAGATCGCACCATCATAGGCGCGTTCGCCCTCGAATACCGCTGCCCCGTAATGCAGGCTGTGGGTCAATACGTGGATCCGCGCGTCGCGCCATTGCACGAACTCGCCATCCAGCCAGATCCATCCATCCCGGTCGTCGTAGGGCAGTGTCATTACTCAGTCCTCCAGGGCGCCTTGGGAGTTTGTTTCGGCTTGAGTTTCGCGCCCTGCTCTTCCATTGTCGGCGCGTGGCCATACCTGTCAACAGACCCCCGTCCGGCGCGGCGCCGCAGTCCGGCGCTGATGTTCGGCTTTACCTGCGAGACCAGGAGCTCGATCAGGTGGCTGCGCTCATTCGTGCGGCCTCCCGCCGGCTTTCACAGCTCGTGCAGCCATCATCCGAGGACCATCGCCTGACCTCGCCCGAGCTCGAGATTCTGGAGGAAATTCTGGATCGCGGCCCGATGGACGTAACGGAACTCCGGACCCGGCTCGACAGCCCGAAACAGTCCCTCACACGCCACCTGAACCAGCTCGAAGAGCTGAAACTGGTTGTCCGCGCCCTCGACAGCCGGGACCGGCGTCGCCGCCTGGTGACCCTTACCCCTGAGGGGGATGCATTCGCCCGAGAGGCGACTCACCGGCGGCGGATCGCCTTGCGCCAGGCCTTTCTCAGCGCCGGACCGGAGGCTGCAACCGGCGCCCGGCGGGTCCTGCAGGAGCTTCTGCGGTCATGACCCGCACATTTGGCCACATCCTTGTCGTCGACGATGACGACCGCCTTCGCGATCTTCTCAAGCGCTATCTCACCCGTGAAGGCCACGACGTCACGACCGCGCGCGACGCCGAAGCGGCTCGACGTTTTCTTCAGACGATCCGGTTTGATCTCATCGTGCTCGACGTCATGATGCCAGGCGAGGATGGCCTGTCCTTCCTCGGCTCCATCCGTCCCGCCAACGAGACACCTGTAATTCTGCTGACTGCCCGCGGTGAAGCAGAAGCGCGAATCGATGGGCTTCGCCGTGGAGCGGATGACTATGTCGCCAAGCCATTCGAACCGGAGGAGCTCTCACTCAGGATTTCTGCAATCCTCCGCCGGGCTGTCACGGAGCCGCCGGTTGACGAGGTGCGGATGTCGGGAATGGTGTTCAACCTCGCCCGGAACGAGCTTCGCCAGGATGGTCGCCTCGTCCGGCTGACCGAATCCGAAGCGCAACTCCTCGGCATTCTGGCCGCTCGCGGAGGCGCCGCTGTCTCCCGTCACGAACTCGCCCTGCTGACGGCCGCAGGTGTCGAGCGGACTGTCGATGTCCAGGTGACCCGCCTTCGCCGCAAGATCGAACCGAACCCGCGCGAACCCGTGCACCTGCAGACGGTCCGCGGCGTCGGCTATCGTCTGGCCGGGGATTAGCCGATGAGACTGCGCGACTATACTCCGCGCGGCTACAATGCGCGCACTGTGCTGATCCTCGTTGTGCCGATGCTGCTCTTCCTGCTGGCGATGACGCTCTACTTTTTCAACAACCACGTTCAGGAGGTGAACACCAAGCTCTCGCGAGCCGTCTCGCAGGAACTTGCCGTCCTGGCCGACACCGCCGAACGACAGCCAGAGGACTGGCCATCGCTGGTCCACGCCTACGCCCGTGCCGGACTGATGGGCGTTACGCTTGCTCCCGATATCACCAGTCTCAGCCCGCCGCCGGGGCGCCGCTGCTGCCGGCAGCTGGAGACCGAACTCAAGTCGCGTCTCTCGGCGCCGTTCGCGTATGCCTACCAGCCTGGAGACCTCGTCTCGATCCGGATCCTGACGACAGCAGGTCAGATCGAGGCGAAGTTCGAGCGCAAGCGCGTGGTGATCATCACCGCGCACATCTTCATTGTCTGGTCCGTCATCTTCAGCCTGTTCCTCCTGGCGACCTCCTATGCCTTCCTGCGCAATCAGGTCCGCTCCATCCTTCAGCTGGCCTCCGCCGCTGATGCCTTCGGGCGCGGCGAGGACATGCCGGAATATCGCCCGTCAGGCGCTCTCGAAGTCCGGCGGGCAGCACGGTCGCTGATCCGCATGCGCAACCGGATTCGCCGCTATGCTGACCAGCGCACCGCCATGCTTGCCGGCGTCAGCCACGACCTGCGCACGCCGCTATCCCGCCTGAAGCTTGAACTCGCCCTGTTGCCAAAGGACATCGACACCACCGAGGCCAAATCCGACATCGCCGAGATGGAGCGCATGCTGGACGGTTATCTCGCGTTCGCGCGCGGCGAGGAATCCGAGCAGCCGGAAGACCTCGACCTTGCCCAGCTTGCGCGCGACGCCTCCACGCATGCAGCCAGCCGCGCGTCCGTAGAGGTGATAACGGCTGGTCCGCTCCGATTCCGGGGCCGCCCGATGGCGCTCACACGGGCCCTGACAAATCTCGTCAACAATGCCGCGGATCACGCCAAGGCGGTTCGCGTCACGGTCATCCGGGAACCCGGCGAAGCCCGCATCGTCATCGAGGATGATGGTCCCGGCATTGCTCCGAACCTCTACGAGGAAGCCTTCCGCCCGTTCAGCCGGCTGGATGCGGCGCGAAACCAGAACGTCTCAGGCGTGGGCCTTGGCATGTCGATCGCCCGCGACGCAGCCCGCGCCCACGGTGGCGACGTCACGCTTGGCCGATCGGATCTGGGCGGCCTGAAAGCCACCGTGCGCCTGCCCTTCGACGCGGGGCGCCCGCCGGAGAACGACGACTAGCTGTCGCGCGACAACTCGGCGCTTCTGCGTGATGCAGCCTCAACAGCCCGGCGCATCAGGTCTGGCATCGCCCCTCCGGCCATCAGCACGTCCAGCGCCGCAGCCGTCGTTCCGTTGGGACTGGTCACCGCCTTGCGCAAGGCGCTCGGGGGCTCGCCACCCGCCAACAGGGCGCCCGATCCCGCAACAGTCGCGCGCGCAAGCTGCGCGGCCACATCCGCGGGCAGGCCCGCCGAGCGGCCCGCCGCCTCAAGAGCTTCGGTTAGCAGAAAGACATACGCTGGCCCCGAACCCGATACCGCCGTGACCGCGTCCATGCAGGTCTCGTCGAGCGGCCCCACCACTTCTCCCAGCGCCCCCAACAGCTTGCGGGTCGCCTGAATGTCCGCCGCAGAGCAGTCCGACGATACGCTGAAGGCCGTGATGCCCTGTCCGATTGAGCCGGGCGTGTTCGGCATGGCCCGAACGATCCGCGACGTGCCTGTCGACCGTGCGAGGCGCCCGATCGTGACCCCTGCCATAATCGAGACGACCAGCGTCTTGGGGCCAATCCAGCCTGCGATGCCCGGCATTGCGGCCTGGAAGGCCTGCGGTTTGACCGCAACAATCACTGTGTCAGCGGGCAATGGCGCTTCGTTCAGGAGTATGGCGCCGGCATCCGCCGCTTCCACCCACTCAGGTTGCGGATGCGGCTCCACGATATGCAGCTGCGAGACGCCCGCCGCCGCCGGATTCCGGACCCAGGCCATGGCCATGGCGGTTCCCATCCGCCCGGCCCCGACCAGCACCGTCCGCCTGGGACGGCGTCCCCCGGCTGCCTTTGCGGCGGTCGTCATGAGACCTCAGGCCTCGCCGGCCGTATCGAAGAGAACGGCCGCAACCGCCTCCTCGGGACGCTTGCCGGCCCACACCACGAAATTGAACGCCGGCAGGAACTGTTCCGCCGCCTCGACGGCGGCGGCGATCACCGCCGCAATCTCCCCGGCGTCGGGCGCCGAGCGATCCAGCATCGGGATCGTGTGACGGAACACAGCGACCCCGTCCTCGGACCAGTAGTCGAAATGCCCGAGCCACAGACGTTCGTTGAATTTCCGCAGCAGCTCGGAAATCTGGGCATGCTTGCCGTCCGGCGCCCGCAGGTCCTGCGTCACCGAAAAATGGATCGCAGCCGGCTCGTCACGCCAGACGAACATTCCGTTGCAGTCACCCCAGCGGGATTCCGTGGAGCAATGGATGACGCCTTCTTCCGAGCGCTCGCAGGTCCAGCTAGCGGCCAGCAGCGCCTGCTCGACGACATCGAGAGCGCGGTCCTGGGTTTCTTCGAAGTGTTCGTCGAGCATCGTCATGTGTTGCTCCGGGAATCAGGGTCGCAGGGTGCGGCCTGCAAGGACGCTATCATCCGGCAGGCGTGGCTCAATGGGCGTGCGCGCAACGCAAGGTTAACCGAATCCCGATGCACGATCAGCGGGCGCGACCTATGGCTTGGCCTTCAGCTGGGCCTCAAGCGCGGCCACCTTCTGCTCCAGAGCCTCCACTTTTTCAAGGGCGGAGCGCGCCAGCGCCTTCAGCGCCTCGACTTCATCGCGCCGCGCAAGGTCCATATCCGCCACAAAACGCTCGGTTTGGGACCGCATAGCGGTCTTTACCTCCTCGCCAGCGGCCTGGGCCATCCCAGCGGCCCCTGACATCAAACGGGAAATATCGTCAAACACGGGATTCCGGGTCTGCATGCAGCCTCCAGTATGGACCCCGGGCCGGGAGCCGGTATCTATATGGCGCGCGTAGGCCCGAAGTTCAAAGCGCCAAATGAGTGCCGTATATGCTGCTGGAAATTCCGTTTCCCAAGATTGACCCTGCGGCTGTCACCATTCCGATCCCGGAGATGGACCTGGGTTTCCTGTCGCTGGGCCCCTTCCCGATCCGGTGGTACGCGCTCGGCTATATCGGCGGGCTGATGCTGGGCTGGTGGTACGCCAATCGGCTCGTCTCCACAGTCAGGCTCTGGCGCGACAACACCCCTGGCCTGAAAAAGGATGATATCGACGACTTCGCTTTCTGGGCGATGGTCGGCATTCTGGCCGGCGGCCGTATCGGCTACATCCTCTTTTACACCCTGCCCTATGAGCCGGAAAAACTCGGCTCGGACCCCGCCTTCATCTTCCGCATGTGGGAAGGCGGCATGTCCTTCCACGGCGGCCTCATCGGGGCTTCGCTTGCTGTCCTCTACACAACGTGGAGCCGGAAACTCTCCCTGCTCGCGCTTGGCGACGTCGCCTGCGCGGCGGCTCCGATCGGCATCTTCCTTGTGCGTGTAGCCAACTTCATCAACGGCGAACTTTATGGCCGCCCAACGGACGTACCGTGGGCCATGCGTTTCCCCACCTACGACTGGAGCGTCAGGGAGTGGATCTACAGCGGCAACGAACAGCTCGTGCATCCGAGCCAGCTCTATGAAGCGGCACTCGAGGGCGCCGTCCTGTTCGTCGTCATCGCCCTGGCGATCTGGCGCTTTGGCGCTCTCAAGCGTCCCGGCCTTGTCTCGGGCATCTTCCTGGTCGGCTATGCCAGCTTCCGGACCTTCGTGGAAAACTTCCGCGAGCCGGACAGCTTCGTGTCCGGCCTGCCCGGCTTCCTGACCATGGGCATGCTGCTCTCGCTTCCGATGCTGATCGGCGGCGCCTGGCTGATCTACCGCTCAAGCGCCGCACGCACCCGCGAGGCGGCGTGACGACCCTCAAGGATCGCATTCGCGACCTCATCCGCTTTGACGGGCCGATGCCGGTTTCGACCTACATGATGACATGCCTGCACGACCCCCGGCACGGCTACTATGCCACGCGTCCGGGCCTTGGCCGCGACTTCTCGACCAGCCCCGAGATCAGCCAGGTGTTCGGTGAACTGCTGGGGCTGTGGGCCGCGCACGAGTGGGCGGCGATGGGGTCGCCCAATCCCTTCTGGCTTGTCGAACTCGGGCCCGGAAGGGGCGTCATGATGGCTGACGCCCTTCGCGCAGCGAGCGCGGCGCCGGGATTCCTGGATGCGGCCCGGATCGCCCTTGTCGAGGCCAGCGCCCCCCTGATCGAGGAACAGAGCCGGCGGCTGGCGAACCACCCGGTCGCACATTTCGCCAGCCTCGACGCTATCCCGGAAGGCCCAGCCATCATCCTCGCCAACGAGTTCCTGGATTGCATGGCCGTCCGCCAGTACGTGCGGGACGGAAACAGCTGGCGGGAGCGTGTCGTCGGCCTTGGGGAGAATGACGCGTTGCAGATCGGCCTTGGCGGGCTCGCAGAACCGCCAGCCAACGTCTTGCCCGTGGGTGAATCGCTGGAGGTCGCCTCCGCCCTCGCTCCCTTCATCGAATCCCTTGCCCGCCGCTTCCGGCAGTCACCGGGCCGCGCGCTGTTCATCGACTACGGCCCGGACGACCGCTCGCCCGGCGACACCCTGCGCGCGTACTCGAACGGGCTGCAGGTTGACCCGTTCGCGGATCCGGGAGTCGCAGACCTGACCGCTGACGTTGATTTTCCCCGCATCCGCCGGATCGCGGAAGCTGAGGGCATGGCGGCCTTCGGTCCTGCCCAGCAGGGCCATTTCCTGATCCGGCTGGGCGCGCAGGTCCGCGCCCGCGCCCTGTGCGAGTCCAACCCGTCACGCGCCGATGAGATATCGGCAGCCGTCCTGCGACTGCTTTCCACCGACGACATGGGCTCGCGCTTCAAGGCGATCTGCCTTGCCCCCCTCCGCACGCCCATCCCTCCCGGGTTCTGATCTGGAGACCCGCCTGACCGACCTCCCGCCCTTCACCGCCTCACCCGCACTCGACCGGCTGAGCATGCACCTGAGGCACGGCTTCTTCGGGCGGCGGGGCGGCGTCTCCGTCGGCGCTTTCAAGAGCCTGAACTGCGGGCTTGGCACGTCCGACCATCTGACGCGCGTCATGGAAAACCGCGACCGGGTGTGTCGCGCACTCGGGGCCAGGGGCGAGCGTCTGGCGACCCTCAAACAGATTCACTCGGCGAAGGTCGTTACCCTCGACGCATCGTCCAACCTCTCGGATCGCGCCGAGGCCGACGCTCTGGTGACCCGCACACCCGGGCTGGTCCTCGGCGTTCTCGCCGCTGACTGCGCACCCATCCTGATCTGCGATCCCCGGGCTGGCGTCATCGGCGCCGCCCACGCCGGCTGGCGCGGCGCCGTCGGCGGTGTGGCCGACGCCACCGTCGAGGCCATGATTGCCCTGGGAGCGGACCCTGCAGCGATGGTGGCCGCCGTGGGCCCCTGCCTCTCCCAGACCTCTTTTGAAGTTGGCCCCGACCTCGTCGACGCCGTTCTGGACGCCACACCCTGGGCCGAGCCCCTGTTCGATCCCGGCGCCGGCGACCGCCAGCACTTCGATCTGAAACGCTACGTTCTGGGACAGCTGGCCCGTCTCGGCGTTGCACATGCCGACGCACTCGCTGACGACACCCTGACCGGTCAGGACGACTATTTCAGCTATCGCGGTTCGAATATCAGCGGCCAGAAGGACTGCGGGCGCAACATTTCTGCGATTGTCCTCCTGCCCTGAGCCGTCGCTGCGGCAATTCGGCCACGGCGGAAACGGCCCGTAAACTTACTCCCGGGATTCTGTGGCGCCGAGATTGCTCGCCTTTTGGTTTTACGACATTAGCGTGACGCAACGTCCGACACAGGCGCAGCCAAGGATGCGAGACCGATGAAACTCATCGCGTGCAATTCCAATCGACCCCTGGCCGAGGATATCGCGACCTACCTCGACATGCGGCTGACCGACGCCGAGGTGAAGACCTTCAAGGACCGCGAAGTCTTCGTGAAGGTGAACGAGAACGTCCGGGGCAAGGATGTCTACGTCATCCAGTCGACCTCGGCGCCCGCCAACGACAACCTCATGGAACTGCTGATCACGATCGATGCGCTGGTCCGCGCCAGCGCGGATCGCGTGACAGCCGTGATCCCCTATTTCGGCTACGCCCGGCAGGACCGGAAGACGGACGGCCGGACGCCCATTTCCGCCAAACTCGTCGCCAACCTGATTACCAAGGCTGGCGCCGACCGCGTCCTCACCGTCGATCTGCACGCCGCCCAGATCCAGGGCTTCTTCGACGTCCCGACCGACAACCTCTTTGCCGGCCCTGTCATCGAGGATGACATCATCCGCAAGTACGGCCTCAAGGATCTGATGGTCATCTCGCCGGACGTCGGCGGCGTCGTCCGTGCGCGTGCGCTCGCCAAACGGCTTGGCGTCGATCTCGCCATCGTCGACAAGCGCCGCGAGAAGGCCGGCGAGTCCGAAGTGATGAACATCATCGGCACCGTCGAAGGCAAGAAGTGCATCCTCATCGATGACATGACGGACTCGGGCGGCACGCTGATCAACGCCGCTGACGCCCTGCTGAAGAACGGCGCCAGGGAAGTCGCCGCCTATGTCAGCCACGGCGTGCTCTCGAACGGCGCCGCCGCCAACATCGACAAGTCCCAGCTCACGGAGCTGGTCACCACCGACACGATCCAGGCCTCGCCGCAGGTCCTGGCCGCGAAGAAGATCCGCACCGTCACCCTGGCTCCGCTGATCGGTGAGGCTGTCCGCCGGATCGCCAACGACGAATCCGTCTCGAAGATGTTCGACTAGACCCTGTCCACCTTCTGACATCCAGACTTTCGGCTTCGTCCCTTACCCGGCATGGTGCGAGCTCTACTTTGGAGGTCCGCATGACCGACTGGCGAGAGAATCCCCTGTTCAAGAGGGCGGCGTCCTTCGCCCAGGCGTCTCAGGACGAGATTGCACGCGTCAGCGCCGAGATAGCCCCGAAGGCGGCAAGCCTGGTCAAGCACGTCCCGTTCGTGGAAGACGCCGTCGCGGCCTACTATGCGGCGATGGACCCGGATGTCCCCTCGACCACACGCGCCATGATCTGGGGGCCTCTCCTCTATTTCGTCCTGCCCCTTGATGCGATCCCGGACATCATCCCCGGGGCCGGCCTCATTGACGACGCGGCCGTGATCGCCCTGCTCCTCAACACCGTCCGCACCAGCATCAGCCGCGAGCACCGCAGCCGCGCCCGCTCGGCGCTCGGCCTGCCGCCCCTGCCGCCGGAAGCCGGAAAGACCTCGCCAACGGGCCCCAGAAAATGACGACGAGGCAGTCCGGCCAGACCGAAATCACCCTGCGGCTGATCCTTGAACAGCCTGTCGCCGGGGTCGTCTACAGCCTCCAGAACAAGAAGAACGAGCCTGTGAACGCGACCCTGTCAGCCGGCGCCGACCTCGCGTTCGAACTCCCTGTCCGCGTCGGCCCCGGGCCAAAGTTCTACGGAGACTTCGTCCGGTCGGAAGGCCCCTCGCGCCGCTTCGTCTATGTCGCCAGCGGCAAACAGGCAGGCCAGCATATCGTGCTCAGCCGCCGCATGAAGATCGACATCCACGACTTGCCCCAGACCCTGATCGACGCTGCAATCGCTGGCCGCACGCTTCAGGCGGTCTTCGCCGGCTCAGACCGGGACGGCGGACCCGCCTGCGCAACCTGCAAGCCAATCGAGCCCTGGGAAACTGTCTGAGACCGGCCAGACTGGCCCCGGAAAGGTGGGATCTCGCGTCGAATTTCGAACGACCAGTTTGACCCAAAAATGTAGCTCACCGAGTTTCATGCGATGGGCAAAAACTCGCCGAGATCAAACGTTGACGGTCAGATGAAAACCCCGGCGACTGTCCAGCTTCTCTCAGCTGTAAATCGACTCTAACATTGAGCAACGTTTCGATGAAAGGCCGGCCCATGCTCGAAGGCTCATGCGATTGCGGCGCGGTACGCTATGCCGTGGATGCAGCGCTTGATGAAGTGACAGAGTGCAACTGCGGCATCTGCCGCCGCTCAGGCGGGCTGTGGGCCTACTACTCGCCGACGAAAGTGACGATGACCGGGCCCACGGACATCTATCTGCGCGGTGACCGCATGCTGGAAATGCACCACTGCAAGACCTGTCGCTGCCTGATGTGGTGGGCGCCGGTGGACAAAAGCTACGACCGCATGGGTGTAAACGCCCGTATGCTTCCGCTGGGCGCGTGGGATGAGATACCGGTCAGGAAGAGCGACGGGGCGAGCTGGTGACGGGCAGGATCATTGTCCTGTTTCGGACGGCCCATTGACGCCCTTGCCTCAACTCATGAAGCCTTCCCCACCGAACCAGTGACGCGAAAGGGCCAGTTGCCATCGCCCTCACGGGCAGCGTGAACGGCGGGTTCGGGCGCCATATCGGACGCTACCATTCAAACCAAGATACTGGCACGCCCCCAGACTGGCCGCCTCCCGTTTTGGTCGCCCTCGTACATCGGCCTCACTTCTCGAAAGGCAGCGACGGCGGCCCCGCCTGCGCAACCTGCAAGCCGATCGAGCTCCAGGCCGTTACTGGGCCGGCGTCATTGTCACCGTTGATGGAAATTCCGGATTTGGAGACGGTTCCTGCGCGGTCTCTGTCCAGGAGACGATGGCCCGAAGCGTACGGGTTTGCGCCTCGTCCGCGACCAACACGTCTTCATCGTATTCCAGATCAATACGTCCAGGCGATGCGGCAATCACGCGATAGTCGCGAAAGTTGCCGAGCCGAAAAGCTCTCTCATCATGCGGTGAGACGAAGGCGAGATATACGCCAAGGCCGTTCATGGCGGGATCGCCACTGCCCAGTCCGAACATGCGTACCGCGGCGATGTTCGACATGTCCGGGAAATCGTTGAACTTGACCACTGCAAGCGCCGCGATAGCTGGATCGTCTTGAGCGAGCGGGCTCCAGGTTTGGGGCTCGCCCTCACCTTCAACGAAAGGCGCAGGAGCCTCGATGCTGGCTGGCGCAGGCGTGGTGGAGGGGTTGCAACCTGCGACGGTCAGGCAGGCTGCTATCAGCACCGCGGAAATTGAAGCACGACAGATCGACATCTGGCCCCCAGCTCGCAACATCCTGCCTCGCTAAAGAACCACCCCACCAAACGCAAGCCCGGGTCTCCAGTGGGGCAAAAGGGGTGATGCCGCGGCATAACGGGGTCGCGTGGCCGCCCGGTTCGGGAGCCCCATCGGACGCGAAGTATTCAAGGCAAAACACTGACACGACCTCCGGACAGCCCGCCTTGCCGTTTTTGGCGCCCTCGCATATAAGCCGCGCTTCCCGAAAGGCGGCGATGGTCGTTGCCTGTGTAGTCAGGCTGTCACCCAGGGCGTGTCCCGGGCGGACTTCAGGGCGAAACGGAGCTGAAATCAATGTCAGACATCATTCTTAACGTCGAAGTGCGCGAGCGCTCGGGCAAAGGCGGCGCACGTGAAGCCCGCCGCGCCGGCAAGGTTCCGGGCGTTCTCTACGGCGGCGACCGCGGCCCGGTCTCGATCAGCCTCGAGGCCAAGCAGGTCGTGAAGGCCCTGAAATCCGGCAAATTCCTCGCCCACACGATCCAGATCGACCACAAGGGCGAAAAGCAGCTGGTGTTCGCGCAGGACATCCAGTTCCACCCGGTCTCGGACCTGCCGGTCCACCTCGACCTCTTCCGCGTTGATGCGACCCAGCTGATCAAGGTGAGCGTCGCCGTTCGCTTCGTCGGCGAAGGCGTGTCCCCGGGCATCAAGCGCGGCGGCGCCCTCAACGTCGTCCGTCACGAAGTCGAACTGCTCTGCCCCGCCAACGCCATCCCGGAAGAACTGGTTTTCGACGTCTCGGCGCTCGACATCCACGACACCGTCAAGATCTCCGCGATCACGCTTCCCGAGAACGTCCGTCCGGTCATCTCGGACCGTGACTTCACCATTGCGACCCTCACGGGCCGTGGCGGCAAGTCGGTTGCTGCTGACGATGCCGAAGACGCTGCGGCCGAAGCGGCTGCCGCTGCGGTTCCCGACCCCAAGAAGAAGAAGTAAGCTGGCCGGGGCGGCCTGTCTCATTCCTGAGGCAGGCCGCCCCCCGCCGCCGGATTGGGTTTCATGCTGCTGATCGCCGGACTCGGAAATCCGGGGCCGGGTTATTCCGGCAACCGTCACAACATCGGCTTCATGGCCGTGGACCGGATCGCCGAACGCCATGGCTTCGGCCCGTGGAAGAAGAAGTTCCAGGGCGAGATCGCCGAGGGACGCATCCCGGCGCCGGATGGCTCCAGCCTCAAGACAACGCTGCTGAAGCCGCAGACCTTCATGAACAATTCAGGCCACTCCATCGGCGAGGCGATGCGCTTTCATAAGCTCTCGTCCGGGCAGGTCGTGGTCTTCTACGACGAACTCGATCTCGCGCCCGGACGCATCCGCGTGAAGAAGGGCGGCGGCGCAGCCGGCCATAACGGGGTCCGCTCCATCATCGCCCAGGGCAACCCTGACGTCCGCCGCGTCCGCATGGGCATTGGCCACCCCGGCGACAAGTCGCTGGTTCACGGCTATGTCCTCTCCGATTTCGCGAAGGCCGAACAGCCGTGGCTGGACGCCCTGCTCGACGCCTGCTCCGACGCCGTTCCATTCCTGGCCGCTGGCGATGATGATCGCTACCAGGCCGAAGTCATGCGCCTCGCCCCCTCCCCAAAGGGCGATCCACGCAAACCGAATTCCTCCGAGGAGACTTAACCGATGGGCTTCAAGTGCGGCATCGTTGGCCTGCCGAACGTCGGCAAGTCCACTCTCTTCAACGCCCTCACCCGCACCGCTGCGGCGCAGGCGGCCAACTATCCGTTCTGCACCATCGAACCGAACGTCGGCGACGTCGCGATGCCGGAGCCGCGCCTCGACACGCTGGCGAAGATCGCCGGTTCGAAAGAAATCATCCCGACCCGGATGAACTTCATCGACATCGCGGGCCTCGTGAAGGGCGCCAGCCAGGGCGAAGGGCTCGGCAACCAGTTCCTCGCCACCATCCGCGAGTGCGACGCCGTCGCCTACGTCCTGCGCTGCTTCGAGGATGACGACATCACCCACGTCTCCGGCAAGATCGATCCGCTCTCCGACTTCGAAGTCGTCGAAACCGAGCTGATGCTCGCCGACATGGAAAGCCTCGAGAAGCGCCGCACCAACGTCGAGAAGAAGGCCCGCGGCGGCGACAAGGAAGCCAAGCAGACGCTCGACCTCATCACCCTCGCCCTCGAACAGCTCAACGACGGCAAGCCCGCCCGCCGCGCCAAGATCGGCGCCGACGACGCCAAGGCCTGGCGCATGATGCAGCTGCTGACCGCGAAGCCCGTCTTCTACATCTGCAACGTCGATGAAGGCTCCGCCGCCACCGGCAACGCCTTCTCCGACGCCGTGGTCGCCCACGCGAAGAAGGAAGGCTCCCAGGCCGTCGTCATCTCCGCCCAGATCGAAAGCGAGATGGCGGTCCTCGAAGACGCCGAACAGGCCGAGTTCCTCGCGACCCTCGGGCTCGAAGAGCCAGGCCTCAACCGCGTCATCCGCGCCGGCTACGAACTCCTCGGCCTGCAGACCTACTTCACCGTCGGCCCGAAAGAGGCCCGCGCCTGGACCATCAAGAAGGGAACGACCGCCCCGCAGGCCGCCGGCGTCATCCACGGCGACTTCGAGAAGGGCTTCATCAAGGCCGAGACCATCGCCTTCGACGACTTCGTGAAGTTCAACGGAGAGAGCGGCGCCAAGGAAGCCGGCAAGGCCCGTCAGGAAGGCAAGGAATACGTCGTCCAGGACGGCGACGTCATGCACTTCAAGTTCAACGTCTGAGGCGAGCAGCCCGTTTTACAGAACCCCCGCGCCACATGACTCGGGGAGTGGGTTGTGATGGGTGGCGGCTCACTGCCGATTGTAGTCTGCGCTGAATAGTCGATTTGATGGCGTTACGCGGAGAACTCGTCGGCCTAAGCTTGGCCAGCGGCTGTCTGGAACGCAGCTTGGGCTGGTGATGTGTCGCTCTCGATCCTGATCATTGCGTGGCTGATGATCACTCTCCTGGCTTCGGGAGCGGCTCGGCTGTGCTGGATCGTCGACAGGCCCGAAGGCCGGATTGTTCGGACAGCGCTGATCGCCTTACCGGCTTTGGCCATCATCGCCCCGCCTGCACTGGTCGCTCTGGCGCTGGGTCTAAACGCGATGGACCCGCCGGCCGACAAGTTCTCGACAGTCTTTGGCGTCGATCTGCCAGATTCGGTCGTGTCCATTCGGGCGAGTGAAAAACTGGGATCAGACTTTGACCGCATCTGCCTCGCATTGGTCGTCGCCCCAGACGACTGGCAATCGATGGAGAACGGCCTCGCCTTGGAAAAGAGCCCTCGTTTCCCCCGGGCCGATTGTCCGGCGTGGTGGAAAGCCAAGGACTGTCCGGACCTTGTCTCCTTTGTGTCCCGGGCGAAGGGTAAAATCGACTGGGATTCCCGCGTGATTTTCTGGTGCCCGGAATCGGGCAATGTCTACGTGGACGCTTGGGCGATCAGCTGACGCGCACAGCCCGCTCACCCCGCCTCCCGTATCGCCTCTAGGAACGCCGTCCCGTACCGCTCGCGCTTCTTGTCCCCGATCCCTGGCACGCACAGCAACGCCATCTCGTCCGCTGGACGAGACTTCGCCAGCGAGATCAGCGTGGTGTCCGGGAAGATCACATAGGGCGGTACGCCAAGGTCCTTCGCCAGTCCCGCACGCAGCCCGCGCAGCTTCTGGAACAGCGCCTCGTCGGCCTCGTTCAACCCGCTTCTCGCTGCCTCACGCTGCTCCTTCCGTGCGCCCTTCGCAGGCTTCCCACGGTCCGCGCGGAAGAACACCCGCCGCTCCTTGCGGAACACCTGACGCGCGCTCTCGTCCAGCTTCAGCGCGCCATACGCCTCATGGTCGATGACCAGATATCCCGCCGCCGTCAGCTGCCGGAAGATCGACTGCCACACCCGCGCCTCGATCTCCTTGCCCACGCCAAACGCGGGCAAGGACGTATGCCCGAACTTCTGCGTCTTCTCGTTCTCGACGCCGGTGAGCACGTCGATCACATGCCCCACGCCAAACCGCTCGCCGGTGCGATAGACCGCTCCCAGCGCCTTGATCGCCGCCTCCGTGCCGTCCCACGTCTTGGCCGGATTGCGGCACCCGTCGCAATTGCCGCAGGCCCCCGGATGCGCCTCGCCGAAGTGCGCGAGGATGGCCTGCCGCCTGCACCCGGCCGTCTCGCAGATCGCCAGCAGCGCATTCAGCTTGCCGCGCTCGATCCGCTTGATTTCCTCGGCCGCCGCGCCCTCGTTGATCATGCGGTTGCGCTGCGCAACGTCTGACATGCCATACGCCATCCACGCCTCGGACGGCAGACCGTCGCGCCCCGCGCGCCCGGTCTCCTGGTAATACGCCTCCACCGATCCCGGCATGTCGAGGTGAGCCACATAGCGCACGTCCGGCTTGTCGATCCCCATCCCGAACGCCACCGTCGCCACAAGGCACAGCGCATCCTCCTTCAGGAACGCGTCCTGGTTGCGGTCCCGCACGGTCCGGTCAAACCCCGCATGATACGCCAGCGCCCGCACGCCCTGCGCGTTGAGCCACTCCGCCGTCTCCTCCACCTTCGCCCGCGAGAGGCAGTAGACGATCCCGCTCTCCCCCTCGTGCCGTCCCAGAAACCGCAACAGCTGCGAACGCGCCTGATCCCGCTCCACGATCTCGTAGGAGATGTTGGGCCGGTCGAAGCTGGTGGTGAACACCGGCGCCGACCCCAGCCCCAGCCGCTCGATGATGTCCGCCCGCGTCTGCGGATCGGCCGTCGCCGTCAGCGCCATGCGCGGCACGCCCGGATAGCGCTGCCCCAGCATCCCAAGCGCGCGATACTCCGGCCGGAAGTCATGCCCCCACTGCGACACGCAGTGCGCCTCGTCGATGGCGAACAGCGCGATGCGCGCGTCATCGATCAGCTGCGCAAACCCATCCGTCATGATCCGCTCAGGCGTCACGTACAGCAGGTCCAGCTCCCCCGCCCGCAGCGCCGCCCGCGTCGCCATCGTCTCCTCGCGCGACATCGACGAGTTCAGCGCCGCCGCCCGCACGCCCAGCTGCAGCAGAGCCTCCACCTGGTCGCGCATCAGCGCAATCAGCGGCGAGACCACCACGCCCACGCCCGGCCGGCACAGCGCCGGCACCTGAAAGCACAGCGACTTCCCAGCCCCGGTGGGAAACAGCACGACAGCGTCGCCCCCCGCCGTCACATGATCAACGACTTCCTGTTGCCGCCCCCGGAACGCATCATACCCATAGACCCGCTTCAGCACCTCCAGCGGCGCCTTTACCTCTCTCGCAGCCATGTGGGAATCGTCCTCGCCTTGGGGCGGCAGACTGCCCCAGCGGCGACTGAGAAGCGACCCCTCTAACCGCCGCTACCGCTGTCATCCTCGGGCGGAGCGAAGCGGAGACCCGGAACCCAGAAACCAACCCCAAGGGGGACTTCCGCGACACCCCCGCTGTCATCCTGGAAGCGCAAAGCGCTATCCGGGCCCCATGGTCCGGCACCCTCACCGCCCAAGGCCGGATTCCGGGTCTCCGGTACTCCGGCCCTCCGCCCGGAATGACAGGTGTGGGCGAGCCGAAACGTAAAGCCTAATCCTTTACCACAACCCACCGCTGTCATTCCGGGGTAAGCGCAAAGCGCGCATCCCCGGAATCCCGGTTCCATCCGGATGGACAAGGCCAGCCGAAGTCCCAAAGACCAAACAACCGGGATTCCGGGCACGCGCTCCGCCTGGCCCGGAATGACAGATGGTTCCGTGTGGAGTTTTGGCTGTATCTGTGGTCCCGCACACCCGCCAGCCGCATAGCTACCAACGCGTCGCAAGGGGCTCCTGTCGCCCCCCACCCCCTCACCCGTCTTCCTGATACACCCACCCCAATCAGGACCCCCACGCCATGCCCAACCCCACCCTCACCGCCTTCCAGTCCTCCCCGGATCGCGGCCGAGGCCTGGCGCGGGACATGCGCGTCCGCTGGGCGCTGGAGGAGGTCGGCCAGCCCTATGACGTCCGCCTCGTCTCCTTCGAGGCGATGAAACAGCCGGAGCATCTGGCGCTCCACCCCTTCGGCCAGATCCCCACCTATGAGGACGGCGACCTCGCCCTCTTCGAATCTGGCTCGATCATCCTCCACATCGCGGACAGCCATCCCGGCTCGCTGTTGCCTGCCGATCCCCATGCCCGCGCCCGCGCCATCACCTGGATGTTCGCCGCCCTTAACACGGTCGAACCGCCCCTCTTCGACCGCTCCCTCGCCCCCATCGTCGATCGCGGCCAGCCCTGGCTCGATCACCGCCTCAAGACCCTCGACGCCGCCATCCATACGCGCCTAGAAGCCCTCGCCCGCCATCTCGCAGACGCCGACTGGCTCGACGGAGACTTCAGCGCCGGCGATCTCCTGATGGCCACCGTCCTCCTGCGCGCCAACGCCTTCGGCGCCCTGAACGCCTTCCCCGCCCTCGCCGCCTACCTCGCCCGCGCCGAAGCCCGCCCCGCGTACCAGCGAGCCTTTGCCGCCCAGCGCGCGGTGTATGAGGTGTCCGGCGGCTGAAAAATGTGGGGCAGACTGGCGCCCAAACCGGCAGGTTCCGGAGTGTCCGTCCCCGGAAAAGCGTACACTGGCCCGCATCCAGCTCCATGCCAGCCGTTGTCATTCCGGAAGCCGCGCAGCGGCAATCCGGAATCCAGAAACCGGTCTGGAGTCCGGGTCATCGCCCCTTCGCGCTGCGCCCGGAAGGACAGCACTTGGCATGGATCAAAGCCAAAGCGCCAACGGATCCACGGCCCAGGATCCACCCGAATGAAAACTTTCTCGTCCTCGGGGTATCCAGAGGCCTCTACATTGATCCCGCGCCTGTCACGGGAGGGTTCGGGGGCCACCGAACATCGAACGACAGGCGCCGGTCGGCGTGGCGGTTCGCCAGCGTGTGTCGGGCTCCCCTTAGTTGCGGGCCGGACAGACAAGGGCGGGCCCATCGGGACCCCGGGGAACTGAAACCGGGGAAGCCTCGGGGATGGCG
>CAYOWK010000004.1:0-135217 GCA_964407665.1 uncultured Rhizobium sp.
TCTACCAGCTGCCCGACCAGCAGTTCGCGAACCTCTACTGGTTCCGCTACGACTGGTTCTCGGATGCAAAGAACAAGGCCGACTTCAAGGCCAAGTACGGCTACGAGCTCGGCGTCCCGGTGAACTGGTCCGCCTATGAGGACATCGCCGAGTTCTTCACGGGCCGCCAGATCGACGGCAAGTCCGTCTATGGCCATATGGACTACGGCAAGAAGGACCCGTCGCTGGGCTGGCGCTTCACCGACGCCTGGCTGTCGATGGCTGGCAATGGCGACAAGGGCGAGCCCAACGGCCTGCCGGTCGATGAGTGGGGCATCCGCGTCAACGAGCAGTCCCAGCCGGTCGGGTCGTGCGTCGTGCGCGGCGGTGACACCAACGGACCCGCCTCTGTCTACGCGATCACGAAGTACATCGAGTGGCTGAAGAAGTACGCGCCCCCGCAGGCGCAGGGCATGACGTTCTCCGAGTCCGGCCCCGTCCCCTCGCAAGGCGAGATCGCCCAGCAGATGTTCTGGTACACCACCTTCACCGCCGACATGGTGAAGGAAGGTCTTCCGGTGGTGAACGCCAATGGAACGCCGAAGTGGCGCGTCGCGCCCTCGCCGCATGGCGCCTACTGGGAGGAGGGGCAGAAGCTCGGCTACCAGGACGCCGGCGCCTGGACGCTCATGAAGTCCACGCCCACGGAGCGCGCGCAGGCCGCCTGGCTCTACGCGCAGTTCGTCACATCGAAGACGGTGGACCTCAAGAAGGCGCACACCGGCCTTACCTTCATCCGCGAAAGCACGATTCGGCACGACAGCTTCACCGAGCGCGCGCCAAAGCTCGGCGGACTGGTCGAGTTCTACCGCTCGCCGGCCCGCGTGCAGTGGTCGCCGACCGGCACCAACGTGCCGGACTACCCCAAGCTGGCTCAGCTCTGGTGGCAGAACATCGGCGACGCTGCTGCAGGCGCCAAGACGCCCCAGCAGGCGATGGATTCGCTGTGCGAGGCGCAGGAGGCTGTGCTGGAGCGGCTTGAGCGCGCAGGCGTTCAGGGCGAACTTGGGCCGAAGCTGAACGCGCCGGAGGATCCGCAGGTGTGGTTCGACCGTCCCGGCGCGCCGAAGGCCAAGCTCGCCAACGAAGACCCGGCGCCCGAGACGGTCGACTACGACAGCCTCGTCCGCAGCTGGAGCAACTGAAGGTCTCACAAACGAAGCCGGAGCTAGCCGCGGTCAGGGCCGGACGCCCTGGCCGCGATCGTTCTTCACCGGAAGGCGGTTCCGGGCTTCACGCCAAGGCGCTTGAAGATCATGGCTGCAGGGCAGAAGCCTGTGAAGGCCGCCTGCAGCATGTTGGCGCCTGCAAACGCCGACAGCCAGATCCAAAGCGGGTTGGCGGTCAGCGACAGGACGACGCCCGCCAGAACGACGAGCCCGGCGAAGGCCATAACGGCGCGATCCAGGGTCATGGGATGGTCCTTCAGGTGTTAGGATTGGGGTTGGCGCGGAGGTGGCCGCGCACCCAGTTTGTAAGCGCCTCGGCCGTCATCAGGCCGGCCTTGCGGTCGATGATGCTGCCATCGCGGAAGAGGATCAGGGCGGGAATGCCGGAGACGCCCAGCTTTCTGACCATCTGGCTCTCGTCAGCGTTCAGCTTCACAAGGCGCGCCTGTCCCGCAAGCGTCCTGGCGGCAGCCGTGAAGTGCGGAGCCATGGCGCGGCAAGGGCCGCACCACGGCGCCCAGACGTCCAGCAGGACGAGGTCCGAGGATTTCGAGAGTATCTTCTCCAGCAGGGCGTCGTTGGCCTCGACAGGTGCGTCAAGGCCGAGCGACGCCGAACAGCGGCCGCACTTTGCGGCTGCTGCGGGCTTTCCGCTGGCTACGCGATTTACGGAGCCGCAGGCGGCGCAAACGACCTGACTGGACAGCGCGACACTCATCCGTTCATCCCTTCACTTTGTGGATCCCGAGGGTGTCCATCACCAGCTTTTCGTAGAAGGGTTCGCTCTCGCCCTTCCGGATCTTGCCGATGAAATAGGATTCGAAGCCGGCTTTCGCCATGTGCACCCAGCCGCCTTTTGCAGACCAGTTCACGTTGCGCGGCGGTATCTGCGGCTGTGCAACGAAGGCGACACCGCCATCGCCGAAGTCGGCGAGACACACGGCGTTCCATGTCGCCTCGGCGTCCGGCGTCTCGCCGCGCAGCAGCGCGCCAATGTTGTGGGCTGTCGCGGTCACCATCGACTCGATCATGAAGCCCGTCTTCGGCACGCCAACCGGGACCGGCGTCTTGCCCATGGGTGGAATGGCCACGGTGACGCCGATGCCGAACACGTTCTGATAAGTCGGATTGCGCTGGTGCTTGTCGATCAGGACGAAGCCGCGCGGATTGACGAGGTTCTCGACGCCGCGAATGGCGGGCACGCCACGGAATGCCGGCAGCATCATGGAATAGGCAAAGGGCAGGTCGTGCGTCGCCTTGACGGTCCCGTCTTCGCCAACCTCCTCCACATGCATCATCCCGGCATCGACGCTTGTGACGCGTGCGCTGGTAATCCACTTCATGTGGCGGTTGCGCATTTCACTTTCGAGGAGGCCCTTGGTGTCGCCGACGCCATCGAGGCCAAGGTGTCCGACATAGGGTTCGGAGGTGACAAAGGTCATCGGGACCTTGTCGCGGATCCTGCGCTTGCGAAGCTCGGTATCAAGGATCATCGCAAACTCGTAGGCCGGCCCGAAGCAAGAGGCGCCCTGAACGGCGCCGACCACGATGGGGCCGGGGTTCTCGCAGAACCGCTCGAAGGCAGCGGCCGCATGCTCTGCGTGTTCGGTCTGGCAGATCGATTGTGTGAAGCCTTGGGGGCCGAAGCCCGGAATCTCATCGAACGCCAGATCAGGCCCGGTCGCAATCACCAGATAGTCGTAGCTGACCGACCGGCCGTCCTCGAGCTCTAGCCGGTTCTCGGCCGGAACGACGCGCGAGGCGCCTGTCGGTATGAAGTTGATGCCCTTGCGCTTCATCACGGGGCGGAGGTCCACCTCGATGTCCTTGCGCTTGCGCCAGCTCACGGCGACCCACGGATTGGACGGCACGAACTGGTAGTTCGGCCCCTTCGAGACGACGGTGAGCTCGTCCTTCTTTCGAAGCTGGTCGCGCACTTCATAGGCCGCGATCGCGCCGCCAAGTCCGGCGCCCAGTACGACGATGTGTGCCATGGTTTCCTCCCGGGGGGGTTGCCTCTTTCGGTATTGACAATATATGTGAACTCGCGCATATACGCAAGTATGCAAATACGTGCTGCAGATATGGCCAGTCAGGCGGCGGACGCCAGCGACCTCCTGAGGACGCTGGCAAGCCCGCATCGTCTCATGATCGTGTGCCGCCTGATTGAGGGGGATCAATGCGTTGGCGGCCTTGCTGCCGATCTTGGTCTTCAGCAGACGCTGGTGTCCCAGCATCTGGCAATCCTGAGGCGTCAGCGCATTGTCGAGGCAAGCCGCGCCGGTCAGACCATTCGCTACCGTCTCAGCAGCGGCATCGCCCGATCCATCGCCGAAACGCTGGCGGCCCATTTCTGTGCGATCCCCGCCGGCAACAACTAGGCAGGTTAAGGAGTCATTCGATGTTCAAGTCACGCAGCGTCCCGACGGAAACACCCCAGCAGATCCAGGAGGCGATGGCCCGGGGTGAAATCGTACTGATCGATGTCAGGGAGCCCTCGGAGTACGCGGTCGAGCGTATCCACGGCGCGATGCTCTTCCCGCTCTCGACCTTCGATCCTGCGGGCCTGCCAGACGAAGTCGGCAAGCAGGTCGTGCTGCACTGCGGCTCGGGCAAGCGATCCGAGACGGCGTACCGGAAAGCCCTTACCGCTGGCGTGAAGGTCCGCAGCCACATGGCGGGCGGCATCATGGCGTGGAAAGCGTCCGGACTGCTGGTCCTGTCCGCCGATCCGTCGACTGGCGCCGTCCGCGATCGCGGCTGATAGAACATTGGGGATGGGCATGCGTGCAATACTTGGAAGTCTTGTTCTGGCGACAGCGGCGCTTGCCGCCGGTTGTGGCGGACCGAAGACCGAAGCGCCGAAGACAGAGCAGAGGCCGCAGGCCGCCGCCCTGAAGGTGACCGAGCGCACCGTGCCGGACTACCGCATGGTGTCTGCTGTCCTCACCAACCGCGATGTGGGCGATGCCCGTGCGCGGATTGGCGGTCGCATCGCCCAGATACTCGTCAAGGAGGGCGAAACGGTGCGGGCCGGGCAGGTCGTCGCTGTTGTCGGTGACGAGCGCATCTCGCTTGAGGCGGACGCTGCAGCCGCATCCGTGCGTGCCGCCGAGGCGTCGAACCAGCAGGCGCAACAGGACCTGCAGCGCGCCGAACGCCTCTTTTCCAGCGGCGCCGTCTCCAAAGCCGCGATCGAACAGGCCCGGTCGGCCGCCAAGTCTGCGGAGGCGCAATTGCAGTCCGCTAGGGCGCAGGCCGGCGCCGCGCGCGCTCTGAACAACCAGGGTCAGGTAGTCGCCCCGTCTGCGGGCGAGGTCACACGAATCCCCTCTCCGAGGGGCTCCGTCATCATGGCGGGTGAGGTGGTTGTGCAGATCACCACAGGCGCTCCGGTTCTGCGGATCGAGCTCCCGGAGTCCGAGGCGGCGAACCTCAAGGAAGGCCAATCCATCCGCTTCCTGTCCGACGACACTGATGAGCCGCGGCTTGCGACGATCCGGCAGGTCTACCCGGCTGTCACGGCTGGCCGCGTGATGGCGGACATCGACGCCGCCGGTATCGACCGCCAGCTTGTGGGCGGGCGCGTACGCGTGATGGCGCCAGCCGGCGAACGCTCCGCAATCGTGATACCCGAGACCTACATCGATACCCGGTTCGGCGCAGACTATGTCCGCCTCAGCCGCACGGGCGGCGCCACCATAGACGCCCCGGTGCAGCGCGGCGCCCGTATCCCGCTGGATGACATGCCGGATGGCGTCGAGATCCTGTCCGGCCTGCGCGCTGGCGATGAAATCCTGCTGGTGGAGCGCGCGTCGTGAACCTTGGTATTTCGGGCAAGCTGACCGAGGCGACCATCCGGTCGCCGCTGACGCCGCTATTCCTGCTGACGGCTGTCGCCTTGGGTCTTCTGGCCCTCTTTACCATCCCGCGCGAGGAAGAGCCCCAGATCAGTGTGCCGATGGTGGATATTGCCGTTCGGGCAGATGGCCTGAAGGCCCCGGACGCTGCCGAGCTCATTACCAAGCCGCTCGAAACCATCGTCAAGGCCATCGACAGCGTCGAGCACGTCTACAGCCAGACGCAGGATGACGGCGTCCTCGTTACCGCACGATTCAAGGTGGGGACGGATCGCGACGACGCGATCCTGCGCATTCACGAGCACATCCGCGCCAACTATGACAAGATTCCCACGGGCATCCCCGAGCCGCTGATCGTGGCTCGCGGGATAAGCGACGTCCCGATCGTAGTGATCACCCTGTCGCCGGACGCGGAGGCTGCCGATCGCTGGAGCGACCAGGCTCTCTACCTTGTCGCCGAGGAGCTGCAGACCGAACTGGCCAAGGTCCAGGATGTCGGGCTGTCCTTCATCGTTGGGGGCCGCCCCCAGGAGATCCGCATATCGCCGGATCCCGGCCGGATGACGCTCTACGGCGTCCCCCTGAAGTCCGTCATCGACAGCGTCAGCAGCGCCAACGCATCCTTCCCGGCGGGCGATCTGCGCAGCGTCGACAAGGTCCAGTCCGTTGCGGTCGGCAACACCGTCGACACCGTCTCGGAACTTGAACTGCTGTCCATTCGCGCGGCCGACGGCCGCACAGTCTATCTGCGAGACGTGGCGGATATCACGCTGGGCGCCCGCGAGGACCAGGCCCGCGCCTGGCGCTTCAGCCATGAGGGCGACACCGTGCGGATGGCGCCCGCCGTCAGCCTTGCCATCGCCAAGCGGGATGGCGCCAACGCCGTCCTCGTCTCCCAGGCCATCGAGCACAAACTGCATGCGCTGGAAGGCGGTCTGATACCGGATGGAGTCACCGCCAATGTGTCGCGCAACTACGGCGAGACGGCTAACGAGAAGGCGAACGAACTTCTGTTCCACCTCGCGCTCGCCACAGTGAGTATCGTCGCGCTGATCGCCTTTGCTATCGGCGTGAGGGAGGCCATCGTCACGGCCTTCGTTATCCCGACCACGATTCTCCTCACGCTCTTTGCCTCAAACCTGATGGGCTACACCATCAACCGCGTCAGCCTGTTCGCGCTGATCTTCTCCATTGGCATCCTCGTCGATGACGCCATCGTGGTGATCGAGAATATCGCCCGCCACTGGGCTATGAAGGATGGTCGCTCCCGCTACCAGGCCGCCATCGAAGCGGTGGCCGAAGTGGGCAATCCCACCATTGTCGCGACGCTGACGGTTATCGCCGCCCTGTTGCCCATGATGTTCGTGTCCGGCCTGATGGGCCCCTACATGGCGCCGATCCCCGCAAACGCCTCAGCCGCCATGATCTTCTCCTTCTTTGTCGCCATGGTGCTAGCGCCCTGGCTGATGGTCCGCTTCGCCCGCAAGACGCTTGCGCAAGACGAGGGTGCGCATGGCGGCCACGACCAGGATGGCGGGAAGCTGGGCCGTCTCTATCGCAAGGTGGCGACGCCCATCATCGCATCCCGCAAGTCGTCGCTCATCTTCCTGCTGGCTGTGGGCGTGGCGACGATCGCCGCCGGTGCCCTGTTCGCCACCAAGACGGTGCGCGTGAAGCTGCTCCCCTTCGACAACAAGTCGGAGCTCCAGGTTGTAGTCGACCTTCCCGAGGGCGCGACGCTCGAGGCGACGGAGCGTGTCCTCATCGACGCGGCCGGCATCGTCAGCGGCATGCCTGAAGTCCTCGCGTCGGACGCCTACGCCGGCACGGCCTCGCCCTTCAACTTCAACGGCCTCGTCCGCCACTATTACCTCCGGAACAAACCGGAGATGGGCGATCTTCAGGTCACGCTGGCTCCGAAGGACAAGCGAAGCCGGTCCAGTCACCAGATCGCGCTCGACATGCGAGAGCGTTTGAAGGCGCTGGAGCTGCCCGAAGGCACATCTGTCAAGGTTGTGGAGGTTCCGCCCGGTCCGCCAGTGATTGCAACCTTGCTGGCGGAGATTTATGGCCCCGATCCGGAAACGCGCCGCGCCGTCGCTACCGAAGTCCGCAAGATATTCGACAGCGTCCCCTACATCGTCGATACGGACGACGGGTTCGGCCAGCAACGCCCCCGGCTGCGGCTGACGCCGGATCGTCCGAAGATGGACTTCTTCGGCGTGGCCGAAAGCGATGTCCTGCAGTCCATCTCCGTCACGCTCAACGGGCAGGCCATCGGCTATTCCCACCGGGGAGAGGGCCGCAATCCGATCGGTATCGCCGTGCGGCTCCCGCAGTCCGCGCGGACGTGGTCGAAGGAACTGGCGACCATGCCGGTCGCCCCGGCGGCTGACGGCTCGCGCCTCGTGGAGATGGGCGAGCTTGTTCTGGCTCGCGACGAGGTCGGCAGCTATCCCATCTTCCGCCGGGACGGACGCGCGGCCGAAATGGTGATGGCCGATCTGGCGGGAGCCTATGAGGCTCCGATCTACGGCATGTTCGACGTCCAGGCTGCCATCGACGCCCACGACTGGGGCGATCTGCCCAAGCCGGCGATCAGTTTCTACGGCCAGCCCGAGGATGAATCCAAGCCGACGCTTCTGTGGGATGGCGAGTGGGAGATCACCTATGTGACCTTCCGCGACATGGGCGCCGCCTTCGCGGTCGCGATCTTCGGCATCTATATTCTGGTGGTCGCCCAGTTCAAATCCTTCCGCCTGCCACTGGTGATCCTGACGCCCATCCCGCTGACGCTGATCGGCATCGTGATCGGCCACGTGCTGTTCAATGCGCCCTTCACGGCGACCTCGATGATCGGTTTCATCGCCCTGGCCGGTATCATTGTCCGGAACTCGATTCTGCTGGTCGACTTCATCCGCCATTCGAAAGGGACGGGCAGGCCCATGCGCGACGTGCTGCTTGAGGCGGGAGCGATCCGGTTCAAGCCGATCCTGCTGACTGCGGTCGCGGCAATGATCGGAGCCGGCGTGATCCTCTCGGATCCCATCTTCCAGGGTCTTGCCATATCCCTGCTCTTCGGGCTCGCCTCATCGACGCTGTTGACCGTTCTTGTCATCCCCGCGATCTACATCGTCGTGCGGGATGATGGGCGGCCAGCTTCAGGCAGGCTCGATGACGAATCTGCGCCGGGCGGTCAGTCGTCCGTATTGCCGGCAGCCGGCTGAAGCGCCTGGTGGCCACCGGACGGCGGCTTCTGCAAGGAAGAAGCCGGGCAACACCGCCCGATTGACGTCACGTGAAAATGACACATAAAGTGTCAATAGATCGCACGCGCAACGTGCGGTTCGGCGTTCGCGTGCGGCAGGCGCAGCAATCAGAAGGGGCAGGGCATGCAGGTCTTCAACGACGTCTTTCCGGTCGATCCGGCGCAGATCGAGGCCCTACGCGAGCCCGGGCCGCAGGGTCCCGTCTTCATGGTCAATCTGCTCAAATTCAAGGAAAAGGCGGAGTACGAGGACGGGCGCGCAACGACGCTGACCGGCCGAGAGGCCTACATGATCTATGGGGCCGCAGTAGTGAACATTCTGCCGAAATTCGGCGGCCGGGCGGTCTTCGCCGCAGACGTCAGCTTCCTGTCGCTGGGGCGGGTCGAGGAACTCTGGGACGAGGTCGCCATAGCGGCCTATCCCGACCGGGGCTCGATGGTGCGGATGTCCTTCTCGGACGAATGGCGCGAGGCGGCTGTCCATCGGTCTGCGGGCCTCAAGGGCCAACTGAATATCGAAACTGTCCTGTCGCCGGCTTTCACCCTCGACTGGATGTCGAGCCTCGCTGCCGAGATGAAGGTCTGAACCATGAACTGGAAGGTGCTGGTTGCGGGCGGACTGGCTGTCCTGATTGCGGGCGGCGCTGGAGCGACCGTCGCATTTCAGCGGCAGATCGGCGAGGCCGTGTTCCGGCGCGCCGTCGGCGAGACGGTGGGCCGCGATCGCGCCGCAGACCTGCCTGACGGCTTGCACGTCTTTGTCTGCGGTTCAGGCTCGCCCCTGCCGGACTCCCAGCGCGCCGGCCCCTGTCTGGGCGTCGTCGCCGGGAGTCATGTGATTGTGGTGGACGCAGGATCTGGCGGTCCCCGGCGTCTTGCCCGGATGGGCTTTCCCGTTGGCCGGATCGAGCGCGTCTATCTCACGCACCTGCACTCTGACCACCTCGACTCGCTCGGCGAACTGATGCTTCAGGCATGGGTGGGTGGATCGAGACGGCAACCTCTACCCATCGCTGGACCCGAAGGCGTTCAGGAAGTTGTTGCCGGCTTCAACGCGGCCTACCGAATCGATGCGGGCTACCGGACCGCTCATCACGGCGCTGCAGTTGCCGACCCTGCCGGATTCGGCGGGACGCCGGAAATCATTGCCGCACCGGATGGAGAAGGGCGCACGGGCGTGATCCACGATCAGGACGATCTGAAGATCACGGTCATCGCCGTAGACCACAAGCCGGTCAGCCCAGCCTTCGGCTACCGGATCGACTACAAGGGCCGCTCGGTGGTCATCAGCGGCGACACCGCCTACTCGCCGGATCTCGTTGCGGCTGCAAACGGCGTCGATGTGCTGATGCACGAGGCGCTGAGTTCCGAGATGGTGTTGATGATGCGGGACGCCGCCGAGGCGAACGGCCAGCCGAATATCGCCAAGGTGATGGGGGACATTCTCGACTATCACGCCTCGCCAGAGGATGCGGCTCGCGCCGCAGAAGCCGCCGGAGCGAAGGCCCTCGTGCTCTATCACGTCGTGCCGCCCCTCCCGTCCCGCCTGTTGAACGCAGCCTTTCTTCGCGACGCGCCCGCCCTTTTCGGGGGAGCGATCCGGGTTGCTGAGGATGGTTTGCTGATCTCGCTCCCCGCGGGCAGCACTGAAATCTCCCAGTCAGTGGTCCGCTAGCGGCCACAAGGGGATCGCGACACGACGCCCTCTTCGCGATAGGCGTCTTCGTGCTAGCTCTGTCATCGGTAGCAAGGGAAGCAACTGTTGGCTGAACGTATGCGAACAAAGGGAACGGTCAGGAAGGCCGCCGCAGTGCGCGCTCCGGTTGTTCGACCGGACGTCGAGGAGGACGGCCGCCGCCAACGGTCCAGCCGCAGCCGCGAGCAGATCGTTCACGCCATGATCGAGCTGATCCGCGCCGGCGAGATGTCGCCGGGCGCAGCAAGGGTTGCCGAAAAGGCCAATGTCGGTCTCCGCACCGTGTTCCGGCATTTCGAGGAAATGGATACGCTGAGCCGGGAAATCAGCGGCATGGTTGAAGCCGAGATTCTTCCGATCGTCGAGAAGCCCTTCGAGGGGGCGACGTGGCGGCTGCAGCTCGATGAGCTGCTTGAGCGGCGCGCCGACATCTACGAGCGCATCATGCCGCTCAAGATTGCAGGCAGCCTGCAGCGCTTCCGGTCAAGTTTCCTGATGGACGACTACAACCGGTTTCTGCGCATGGAACGCGAGGGCCTGAAGCGGGTCCTGCCGCCCAAGATCCAGAAGGACGCCGTGCTGTTCGCCGCGATCGAGATGGCCACAGGCTTCCAGGCCTGGCGCCGGCTCCGGCAGGACCAGAGGCTGTCGCAGAAGGAGGCGCTGCGGGTTTTGGCCTTCACGCTGGCCCGGCTGGTGGACGAGCCGTGAAGCGCTGTCTCCTGCTCGTGGGCGGACTCCTTGCCAGCGCTTGCTCCAGAGACGCGCCGCCGGCCGGGCAGGACGAAGCCGGGGCCGCCCGTCCGTCCGTGACGACGGCTGGATGCGGGTTGCCGGCAGATGCATTCGGTAGGTTTATCACCCTGCCTGAGGGGGGCTTCGAGAAGGGCGCGCTGGCCATCTATCCGGAAGAGACGCCTTCGGTACGCGCCCACGTGGCTTCCTTCCGTATGCAGGCGCACGAAGTCACAAACCGACAGTTCGAGGCGTTTGTCACCGCGACTGGCCATGTGACGGATGCGGAGCGCACAGCGCTGTCCGGCGACCCCGGCGGAGGGTCAGCTCTTTTCAGCCAGGCCGGTATGGGAGGTTGGTCCCTGGCGCCCGGTGCGTCTTGGAGAACGCCGGAGGGCCCCGGCAGCACTATCGCGGAGCGTATGGAACATCCTGTTGTCCACGTCTCCCTCGGGGATGCGCAGGCCTACGCCAGGTGGGCAGGCGGCCGGCTGCCGAGCGAGGAGGAGTGGGAGTACGCCGCCGTGCTTGGCGCGCCCGAAGGCTCATCGGCGGACTCTGGCGCCTACACCGCAGATGGCATGCCAGTCGCAAACACGTGGCAGGGTCTCTTTCCCGTTCGCAACGACGCTACCGATGGCTTCGCCGCCACCGCCCCCGTGGGTTGTTTTCCACCCAGCAAGACCGGTCTCTACGACATGATCGGCAATGTATGGGAGTGGACCGCCACGCCCTATGGAGCTGGCCAGAACACCATAAAGGGCGGGTCCTTCCTGTGCGCGGAGAATTTCTGCCGACGTTACCGCGCCGCTGCGCGGCAGGGCCAGGACACAGATTTCTCCACGAACCATATCGGCTTCCGCATCGTGCTCGACGTCGCTGAAGGCGGCTAAGCCTTCAGTTCGGCCAGAGTACGTATTCGTCGTCAGGCGTCGCCTTGGCCGCCGCCGTCTTGTCGATCGCGACCGCGCCTTCCGTGGTGTACGGATAGATGGGCGCGCGCGCTCCGGCCTGATGATCCGCCAGCAGCTGGCGCAGCCGCGCCACGATGTCCGGGTTCTGCTCGGCGACGTTGTTCTTCTCGGTCGGGTCCTTCGCAAGATCGAACAGCCAGACCTTGGCCGGCTTCTCCGTGACCTGCAGCTTCCAGTCGGCTTGCCGCACGGCCTTGTAGTAGCCACTTTGCCAGAAGATTGCATCGTGCGGCCGGGCTTCGGGAGCTGCAGTTCCCGTAGCGAACGGAAGCAGATCGACGCCATCAATTTCGACGCCTGCGGGGAGGGACGCCGATCCGGCCGCCGCGAACGTTGGCATGAGATCGATATGCGCGACAGGCGCCGAGACCGCCGAGCTCTGTGGAATCCGGCCCGGCCAGCTCACGAACATCGGAACCCGGATGCCGCCCTCGAACAGTGTCATCTTCCATCCCCGATAGGGACTGTTGACCTGGTCCAGGCCGATGTAGCCCGCCCCGCCATTGTCGCTGGTGAAGACGATCATCGTGTTGTCCGCCAGGCCTTCGGCTTCCAGCGTATCAAGTATGCGTCCGACGCTGCGGTCTAGAGAGCGCACCATGCCGGCATAGACCCGCAGCCGCTCAGGCTGGATGTCGCCAACCGCCTCGTAGTCCTCCTTCGTCGCCTGCAGGGGCGTATGCACGCCCCAGTGCGCCAGCTTCAGGAAAAACGGCCGGTTTCGATTCTTCTTGATCACCTTGATGGACTCGTCCGTCCAGTAATCCGCCAGGTATCCGCCGGGCGCAAACCAGGGGCCGCCATTGTAGGAGGCTGCAAACTGCATGCGCGCCCAGAGAAACGCATCAATGGGGTCGAACGGCACTTTGGCGTTGACGACGTTCGGGTCGTCTTCCGGCAGGTGAAGACCGGACGCCATGATCAGGGCTTCGTCAAAGCCCTGTGCATTCGGTCCGAATTCAGGCCCGGCTCCGGTGTGCCACTTGCCGATATGAACCGTATGATAGCCCGCATCGCGAAGCACTTCCGCGATTGTGACCTCCGACCCCGGAAGACCCTGAAGGGTATAGGTCGGGGCATCCTCGGCCTGTTCCCTGTTGTAGAGAACCGGCGGGAGGCCCGTGGCGCCGGAGTCGTTCAGCATTGTGACGACCGCGCCCATACCGTCCGGGGTCGGCGTGAATTCGAAACCCGTGCGGGTCGGGTATCGACCAGTCATGATCATCGCACGCGAAGGCGCGCATGTGGCCGTGCCTGCATAGGCCTGGTTGAAGACAGCGCCGCGCGCCGCCAGCCGGTCGATGTTCGGCGTCGGAACGCGTCCGCCAGCCACGCCGCCGCCAAAGGTCGAGATATCGTTGAAGCCGAGATCGTCGGCGAGGATGAAGATGATGTTGGGTTGCCCCCCCGTGGCTGGGACCGCAGCCATCGGCGCCTCAGCCGTTGGCGCTCCGGCCAAAGGCGCCGCCGTAGGCTGCTCGGGACCATCCTGCCAGGGCACGGGTATGTTCGGGCCGACCTCCTTCTTGCCGGTGTTTCCGATGACGTAGAGAATGATGGCCTTGCGGTTGAGCCATGCGATTCCCCCTCCGACGAGGGCGAACGCCAGCAGACCGATCAGGATTTTCTTCAGCATCGGCAGAGCCCTGTTTCAAAGTCCGGCAAGAAGGGAGTCGCAGCCCGTGCCCGCAAGCAGGCCCTTCGCCTCGGCCTGGTCGGCAGGCGACAGGGCGCTGAACGCGTCGCGGATCCACTTCAGACACTTGGCCTGATACGGGAAGGTCGGTTGCGCCCAGGGGCGTCCGTCGATCTCGGTTTCAAACGATGTGTCGCCAGCCATGACGGCCTTCGCGTTGGCCAGCAGGAAGGGCGCATAAACGCGCCCGATCTCGCTAAGCAGTGGCGTGAGGTCTTCCCGCAGCGCCCGCCGGGGCAGCCAGCCGGACTCAGTAGGGTTAAGGCCAGACAGATCTTCAACCCGGTCGAGCCAGCCGCGGATGCGGCGCGAGACCCGGGTAGTGATCGCGGCGGGTGTCGGCTCGACAATGGCGAGCTGGGTCAGCTGACCGTGGATTGCAAAGTCCGCCGAAGACGGACGGTCGCCAAGCACATAGCCCTGAGCCTGCACGAGGCGGTCCAGGATGCCGAGGATGCGCTCGTAGCTGGTTTCGATGGTCTGCGCGGTGACGGCGTTCGATCCGACAACGTAGAGCCTGTCGATCTGCCGTCTTGAGATATGCGCGGCCTCACGCGTTGCGACCGTATCGTCGACAACGGGGTTGTTCCAGAAGATCAGAAGCGGGCCGGCGTTCTCGGCGTCCGGCGCATGCGCCCAGCGAAAGTGGAACATGCACTTGGTGAGCCACTCGTCGGCGTAGTCCTCGATCAGGTAGTTGAGGAACGCCAGAACAGGATCCCCAGGAATAACGGATCGGCCGTCATGCTCCTGCTCGAGCCGCCGGATGATGGGCGTCGAATCGACTACGGCGTCATGGCCGCCTGCCGAATTCGGGAAGTAGAAGGTGGGCAGCAGCTTGACCGGCGGCACGGGGTAGCCCGGCGGCGGGTTGCGATGGCTCGTCCAGATGATCGAGTAGGGGATCCGCCGGTAACGCATCAGGGCGAGCATCTTGCGCGTGTAGGGCGATCCCGGCGCACCCATAAGGGTCAGCGGATTCTCGACTGAATTCATTCCGCCTTCTCCCTTGCCCCTGGTCTGGTCACGAACAAGATTCTTAATACGGCACGTAAGGTGCCAAAACATCAAACGTCAACTGACCCTGGACTTCCGGCGAAGCCGCGAGACAATCAGGTAGGCGGCAAGCGACAGCAGAGCGATGGCGGCCGCTGCGACAAGCGCGATCGTTCCGGCGTGGAAGGAGATCTGCCGCGCGATGGCGTTGCGCCGGACCTGACGCTCGACCTGGTAGCCCTCTGGCAGCGCGAGGACGCCGGATCGCCTAGCGTAGGCGTCATACTCCGCCAGCATCGAGGCCAGGATATCCGGTCTGGCGGCGGACAGGTCGTTCACCTCCGCCGGGTCGTTTACGTGATCGTAGAGTCTCCATTGTCCGTCACCCACGGGCGGCATGTTGCGGACGATCTTCCAGCCATCGCGAAAGAGGGCGGCGTTGCCCGAAACCTCGACGCCCACGGCGTCGTCTGGCCCATAGGTCTGCTCCGCTTGCCCCGATAGGACCGGCAGGAGGCTTCGGCCCGTGAGCGGCCTGGCGCCCGCAGGGGTTGCCGTGCCTGCTCCCGAAAGCTCGAGTAGTGTGGGGGTGATGTCGGTCACGAACGCGAAGCCCGGATGGCGGTTGCCGGAGGCGACGCCGGGACCCGCAATCACCATCGGGACGCGCAGGCCTCCGTCGGATGCGTAGAACTTGTAGAACGAGCCAGGAGCTGAGATTGCCGATGCCCACTCGGGCCCGATAAAGGCAAGGCTGCCGGGTTCGCCCATGCCTTCGAGATTCCAGTGATATCCGTTCAGCGCCATCCAGACATCCATCCACTTCTCGTGAACCGGATCGCTGGGTTCCGGCCCATTGTCGGACGTGATTACAATGACGGTGTTCTCAAGTTCGCCCCGGGCTTCAATGTGCGCGACCAGACGTCCGATGTGATGGTCCATCGCCTCGATCATGCCCGAGTAGACTTCCATCGCCCGGGCATACTTCTTCCGGTGTCCGGCGGAGAGCGTGGACCAGTCGCGGGCCGTAGCCGGAAGGGCGGCATACGGAGCCCCGGGCGGAACGATGCCGGATGCGACGGCGCGATCCCAACGTGCCTGCCGGGTCGCCTCCCAGCCGTCGTCAAACCGGCCCGCGTAGCGATCCGAGAATTCCTTCGGAGCCTGCACGGGTATGTGGACGGCCTGGAAGGCCAGATAACCAAAATAGGGCGTCGATGCCTCGCCCTCGTCGATGTACTTGATCAGCCGATCGACCAGGAGTTCCGAGGAATAGAACGAATCCGGCAGTCGGGCCGGCTTGCCGTCCTCGAACCACGGGGCGTCCTTGTAATAGGGCATGTACGCCTTGGCGGCCCAGTTGTCCGCCCCGGAAGCGTCAAGCGCCAGTGACCGGTCAAAGCCGTGCTCGTTCGGCAGGTCGCCCGCTCCATGGCCAAGATGCCACTTGCCGGACATCAGGGTGCGATACCCGGCCGACTTTAGGTGATCCGCCAGCGTGAGCACGCCGGACTCCAGCCTCAGCGTATAGCCGGGCTTGCCTTCCAGCTCCGGCGGCAAGACCTCCTCGATGGTCGAGACGCCGGTCCTGTGGCTGTCCATGCCGGTGAGCAGCATGGCGCGCGACGGCGAGCACAGCGGCGAGGTGTGATAGTTGGTCAGCATGGCGCCGGAAGACGCGATCCGGTCGATGTTTGGCGTGCGGGCCTCGCCGCCATAGATTCCAAAGTCCATGAACGCTGCGTCGTCGACCAGAACCAGGATGATGTTCGGGGGCTTCCTTGCGGCGGCTTCTTCCTGCGCAGAAGCTGCCTGCTGACCCGAAAGAGTCAGCGCGGTAATCATGAATCCCGTGAAGAGTTTCTGGCGCATCAATCGACCCTGGGCGCTGTAGACGGCGCGCGCATGGGATATTATGACATGAAGAATGTCAATTTACGGAGGTTAGGGTGGGGTGGTTGATTCTGGGTGCAGGGCTTCTGGCCATCCTCGCCGTCTGGCTGGGTCTGCCGGCGCTGCTCGGCGCCCTGGGTCTGCACCGCCATTTCGCGGCGCCCCGCCGCAATCTCGCGGGCAAGCGTGCGCTGGTCATCACCACAAGCCACGCAACGCTGGGTGATACCGGAAAGAAGACCGGCGTGTTCGCCTCGGAAATGACCGCCCCCTACTACACGTTCCTCGACGCGGGGATGGTGGTGGACGTTGCAAGCATCCGTGGGGGCAGCATTCCCCTCGAGCCGATGTCGCTGAAGTGGCCGATCCGCTCAGCCCATGACACGCGCTTTCTGAAGGATCGGGAGTTCCGCCAGAAGGTCGAGGCTTCAAAGGCTGTCGAGGCGGTGGATGGCGGCCGCTATGACGCCGTGTTTCTGGCGGGCGGCTGGGGCGCAGCGTTCGATCTCGAGCAATCGCCTGAGCTGGGCCGTCTGCTGCTGCAGGCCGATGACGCCGGGGCCGTGATTGGTGGTGTCTGTCATGGCCCGCTGGGGCTCCTCGCCGCAAAACGCGGCAATGGCCAGCCGCTGGTCAACGGGCGCCGGATGACGGCGGTGACCGACAAGCAGGTGCGGGAGCTGGGCATCGTCCATACCCCCCGTCACCCCGAGCGCGACCTGCGGGCGGCCGGGGCCGTGTTCGAGTCCTCCACCCGGTTCCGGGACATCTTTGCGAGCCACGTCGTGGCGGATGGGCGTCTGGTAACCGGCCAGAACCAGAATGACGGGCCCGGGACGGCCGACAGGATGATGCAAGTCCTCGCTGAGGACGCAGGCAAAGGGAGCCGTGCAGGATGAAGATGGTTTTACGCGCTCTGGCAGGTGTGGCCGGGCTGCTGGCTGTGCTGATCGCCCTCCGGATCTGGATGGCGCCCGCCGAGTTCGGCGCCCAGCTGGGCGTGACGGCGTCTGGTCCGCTCGGTCTCGCAACAATTCGCGCCGACATGGGCGGGTTCTTCGCAGCCGGCGGCGTCTTTGCGCTTGCGGCCGCTATCAAGGGGCGCGGCGGGTTGCTGCTGCCCCCGGTCGTCCTGATCGCGCTGGCCCTGACTGGACGGTTCGTCGCCGTGGCGATGAACGGCTTTTCTCCTGACATGGGGCCGCCCATGGCGATCGAGGCGGTTCTGCTGGTCATCTTCGCAACAGGCTGGCGGATACTGCCCCGCTAGGCTCTGGCCGCTCGTCCGGGGGGCTTCCTCTGACGAGCGGCGCCTGCTCGCCTCACTTCATATCGAGAAACCGCGTGATGCGCGCCACCAGTTCGTCAGCTGCGTCTTCCTGGATGAAATGGTGCGCCTTGGCGATGATTGCGTGATCCTGGCCTTTCGCGCCGGGTATCTTCTCCTGCGCGCGCACTTCCCAGCCGCGTGCGACAGGATCATCTTCTCCGAACAGCGTCAGGAACGGCTTCTTGAACGTCTGCAGGCGCTCCCACGCGCCCAAATTCAGCGGCAGCCCCGGATTATCCGGCTGGACGGTGATGAGGCTGGGCCACGTAATGAGGCAGTACTCGTACTCGCTGGCGGGGTAGGGCGCGCGATAGGCCGCGATCTCCGCCTCGGAGAGTTTGGCGTGCATGCCGCTCTCCAGCATCGGCCAAGGGAAGCCCGTCGCCACCGCCATCATGCCGACCCACATCTTCATGAACTCGCTCTCGCCCTCTCCGGTGGGGACGCCGGTGTTGGACGCGACCACGCGCGCGAAGCGCTCGGGATACTTCGAGACGAGATAGAGGCCGATCGTTCCACCCCAGTCCTGGCAGAACAGGGTCACGTTACTGAGGTTGAGGGCCGTGAACCATTTGGACGCCCAGTCGTAGTGGCGCGCCAGCGTATAGTTGGACCGCTCCGCCGGCTTGTCCGACTTGCCGGTGCCGGGCAGGTCGACGGCAATCACCCGCCGGCCGGTGGCCAGCAGTCCGGGGATCATCTTCCTGTAGAGGAACGACCAGGTCGGATTGCCATGCAGCAGCAGGATGGGTTCGGCGTCGCGCGGACCCTCGTCGATGTAGTGCACGCGCAGCTCAGTTCCGTCCTCGTCCATGATGGTGAGATAGTGCGGAGCCCAGGGATAGCCCGGCAGATTGTGGAACCGCTCATCAGGCGTCCGGAGAACTCTTATGGAACGACCTCCTCGGGGATCATGACGTTGAGCAACGGCCCGCAACGCCATCCGCATACGTATGCCGGACGCGGGTTCGTAGATATTGGCACGAAAGATGTCAATAATAGGCTAGTCGCGCTGAGCGAACCAGATGATGTGACGCGGCCCCTTGCCATTGTTACGAGCGCGGACGGTCACCTCGTCTACAGCATAGCCTGCAGTCCTGAGCCTACGCGCGAATGCAATGTCCGGTCCGGCCGACCAGACCGCCAGAATGCCGCCGGGTTTGAGCGCCGCCTTCGCTGCAGCCAGTCCGCGCATCGAATAGAGCCGGTCATTGGCGGTTGTCGTCAGCCCCGTGGGGCCGTTGTCGACATCAAGCAGGATTGCGTCATAGCGGCCGCGTCCCGCCGCAATGGCTGCCGCCACGTCGCCCGAAACGAGGTCGACGCGGGGATCATCGAGACAGCCCGCCGTCAGTTCGCTCATCGGGCCGCGCGCCCAGTCGATGATCTCTGGCACCAGCTCCGCCACCGTGGCTCGTCCGGCCGGACCTAGCTGGCTCAGCGCCGCCCGCAGTGTGAACCCCATGCCGTACCCGCCGATCAGGAGGTGCAGGTTGCTCCCGCCGCCAAGCTTCTGGCAGGTCATCTCCGCAAGCGCTTCTTCCGAACCGCCGAGCCTGCTGTTCATGAGTTCGTTGCCGCCGAGGACGATGGCGTAATCCGCGTCATGCCGGAACAGGCGAAGCTCCACCCCGCCCGGCGCCGTGGCAGTCGCGATCAGCTCACGCGGTTTCATGGGAAGGTTCCAGATCGGTCGGACTTGTGCCCGGCATTTGACGCCTGCCGCCGCGAAGCGTCCACAGCAAGCGTCTTCCGGGGCTGTCAGTCCAACGCCAGCCCCCGTGCGTCAAGCCGGTTCATCGGCGCATCAGTCGGGCAGCGCCAGCGCCACGATCTCCGCTGCACGTCCATCCCCGCCAGCGGTCGCCACGACAATGTATTGCTTGTCGCCTGCCACATAGGTCATCGGCAAACCGGTCTGTGTACCCGGTAAGGCGATTTCGGCAAGAATGTCCCCCGTCGCCTTGTCGTGGGCGCGGAACACAGGCGATCCGGACGTGCCTTCGCCGGCAAACAGCAGTGTCCTGGTGACGAGCAGTCCGGCCCGGGACACAACGCCGGTGCGCTCTATCGCCAGCCCCTTGAGCGCGGGATGGCTGCGAATGGCCTCCGGAGTATCGGCGTTGGCGATCATCCAGGCGCGTTGCCCGGTCTTCATGTCGATTGCGGTGATCCTGCCGTAGGGCGGCTTCACCGCCGGAAGACCCTGTACAGTCGGCGCGCGGCCGCCGCCGAACCCGTACGGAATATCCGATCCGGGTGGAGAGGGAGCCAGCGACAGCACGCTCAGATTGGTCATGGAGCCGACATAGAGCAGGCCAGTCTCGGGATCGTACGCGCCGCCCTCCCAGTTCCCGCCCCCCAGTACACTCGGCAGCGCAAGCGTTCCCCTCGTCCCATCGGGCGCCGCCAGCAGGGAAGGGGGCGCCATGAAGGCGCCAAGGCGGAATGGCTTGACGGCCTCGATGGCCTCGGCGCGCAGGGCTGGCGTGAAGTCGACGAGGTCATTGACGGTGACACCCTGACGGTCGAAAGGCACGGGTAGCGTCGGCACCGGTTGTGTCGGGCTGGTGGCCTCGCCCGGAACGTCGGAACCGGGAACGGGCCGTTCCTCGATTGGCCACAGCGGCTCGCCCGTCAGACGGTTGAATGCGAACACGAAGCCCTGCTTGGTGATCTGCAGCACCGCCGCGATGGCTTCTCCTTGCGAAGGAATGTCGGCGAGGATCGGGATTGCCGGCACATCCCAGTCCCAGATGTCGTGATGGACGAGCTGCTGCGCCCAGCGAACCTTGCCCGTGCGGCTGTCGACGGCGACGAGGCTGGAGCTGTAGAGGTTCGCCCCCGGCCTCTCCCCGCCAAACACGTCGCTCGTGGCCGCCTCGACCGGAAGGTACACCAGCCCCGTTTTCGGATCGGCGGACATCGGAGCCCAGACGCCAGCATTCCCCGAATACTCCGCGGCTCCCGCGGCCCACGTTTCGTATCCGGGATCGCCTTTCGCGGGGATGGTCCTGAAGGTCCACAACAGCTTGCCTGTCCGGGCGTCGTAGGCCCGCGCATCGCCTTTGACATTCTCGCGTGATTTGGGCCGCAGTCCCACCTCGTGCGCCGGCCCGACGACCACAACGTTCCCGATGATCAGCGGAGGCGAGGAGCTGCCAATGTCGGGAAGGCCGGTGCGCGGTGCGCCTCGCAGGCCCTGCATGAGATCGATCTTGCCGTTCTTCCCGAACCGGGCGACGGGCCGGCCAGTATCGGCGTCAAGGGCAACAAGCTGAAAGCCCGGGGTGATGGTGAAGATGCGCCGGTCGCGCTTCCCGTCCGACCAGTAGGCGACGCCCCGTCCAGAACCCTTGCGGGGTGCGTTCTCGAAGCGGGTTGGGTCTTCGGCGGCCCGCCACATCCACAGCGTCTCACCAGTCCTCCCATCGATCGCCACGACGTTTCGCGTCAGCCCGGCGGTCGCGTAGAGGACACCGTCGACCATCAGCGGCGTTGACGAATTGCGCGCTTCCGGCGTCGCGCCCATGCCCGCCGAACTCCAGCGCCAGGCGACGCGGAGCGATTTGACATTGCCGGCGTTGATTTGATCGGCGGACGAATAGCCCGTACCTTCAGTGGGCCCCCGCCAGTGCCCCCATCCCATATCCGCAACAGGCTTTCCGTCGACCGCAGCGGCGGTGGCGATCGAAGGTACTGTGGCATTGCGAAACGCAGAGCTCTGAAGCGTTGCGTCGGTACTGCCGGGTTTGCTGCCAAGGGAGAGCGAAAGATATCCCAGAATATTGACGAAGGTCTGCGCGTCGGGCCGATCGGGCTTGAACGGCGGCATCGTCGCCGAAACGCGCGCATGGAATTCAGGGAAGGAAGCGCCACCGCCTCCCGTCGCCATGAGGGCGGCTGCCTGCTGCACGGTGTGACAGGACGCGCATTCGTCCACGAATACGCGCTCGCCACGTTCGGCCTGGGCGCGGCTGAACACGCCATCCTGCGCATGCGCTGGACTGACCTGGACCAGAGCCACGCCCATCCCCAGGCCGAGCGCGGAGGCCCGCCACAAAGCTGCGAAGGTTCGCTGCGCGACAGACCAGGGCGATGCGTCTGTAGCAAGACCAATCATGGCGTGTCTGACTTCCTTCAAGCGTGCCGTCGCTGCCCCTGACCCTACGCTGATCCGGGGGCGCCCAGTCAAAGGCTAACTGTCCATCTAGTTTGGAGCCGCTGCGGGTGGGGCTCGCCGATGCCCGGTTGGCTTGGGCCGATCTGGTCGAGGTTCTTGCGCCATGCGCCATCATTTGATGGCTTCACCGCTGTCCCGGATGAGCTTGATGTCTTGCGCCGCCTCCCATGCGTGGATGTCTTCCCGCCTGAGCGGCGAAGACCCGCCCGGATGATGCGACGCGGCCCGTCGCCGCTTCCAGCAGGCAGCGGCTTTACTGCTGGCCGAGCGCCGCGAACCCGGGACGGAAGAGGGGCAGTTGGTCCATGACGCTCTCCTCTTCCGGGGAAAGCAGCAAGGCATCAACAGCCCGGCGTAGCGCATCACCGAAGATGAGCCTGTCGCCGTGTCCTCCGGCACAAATGCCTCTCGCAAAGCAGGCGCGAGGCAAGGCCGGCGACCATCGGGCAGCTTTCTATCATGCACAACTGCATCTGCGCATCCCGCCCACCGCTCGAGCACATCGGCTGCCGGCTATGTCAGCACGGTGTCCGGGTGGGCTGTGCCTGATCCGGTTGCGGTAGCGCCCGCCCTGTCCCGGGAGGGGCCGGTTGGAGCAGAAGTTGTCCGCTTCACGGCTCCACGAGCAGCTCGAACGGACCCGCAGGCATGCCGGCAGTGTCGTAGAGGTTGCAGATCGGGCCGTCTCCCCAGCAGTGGCGAACACGCGTTGCCGGCGCATTGTCGCCAGCGATGATCATCTCCGAACCCTGGATCGTTGCTCTGGCGTAGCGGCAGGACGCCTGCGTTTCGCCGCAGAGTTCAACAGCGATCGGGCCAGCGGCGCTATAGGCGACCAGCGGGTAGGGAGAAGCGACAAACGTGACAACAATCGCGTTGTCGACCCTGCGCGCCCCCGAAGGTGCGGGCCCGGCGGCGTGCTTGTCCGATCCGTAGATCAGCTTCTGGGCGGCCCTCGCCAAACGTAGCCCGACGGCCTGCTTGTTTGGCGGGTGCAACTCCGCGCGATCGCCGACATCGATCGTCACGATCAGGGCTGCATTGTCATCGGCTGCCACGGTCCGGCGCTGAGCCTCTCTCAGATCCGCCCATCCCGAAGAAGTGGGCGCCGCTTGCGCTGGCCCGAAGTTCGGCAGCTGTACGATCAGAAAGGGCAGTCGCTCCCCGAACTGCCGTCGCCAGTCCGCCATCAGCGCTGTTAGCTGTGACTGATACAGGCCTGCGCCGCCGGTGTTGGACTCGCCCTGATACCAGAGCGCTGCACGGATCCCGTACGGGCCGATCGGCGCAATCATGGCGTTGTGCAGCGTGGTCAGGCCGATGATGCTCTCCCATGGCGGCTGGGGCGGATCGCCGAGCCCCGCGGGGGCAGGGGAATAGCTCCAGTCGCCGCCCAGCGGCTGCGTTGCACCATTGGGCAGATGCAAAGCCATCTTCTCCGAGGGGCCCGACATCCCGCCCGCATCGTACGTGCTCAGCACGTTGACGACGATGGTGTTGACGCCACTGCGGAGGACGCCATCGGGCACATCGTAGGTCCGGTCTGTTCCCCAACCGAACGAGCTGCCTATGGGCTGACCGTTGATCCAGGTCTGGTCGACTTCGTCAATTGCGCCAAGCGATAGCCGTACACCCCGGCTCGCTGCCTGCGCCGCCGTCAGAGTTATGGTGCGCCTGAACCACACCATGCCGTCGAGATTCGTGGTTCGGACGTCGTTCCAGGTCTTCCAGTTCCGCATGGGCAGGGGAACTGGCCGCCAGTCTCCCGGCGAACCGGGCTCCCAGGGTCGGCCGCCGCCCCGCGCTGCGGTCAGCCACCATTGCTGCCAGGTCTTGCCCAGCTTCGGGTAGGCAAGGCGGGGATCGCGTGCGTACAGATCCAGCAGCTCCAGACTGCCGGCCCATACCGTCTGGTCCCGGAATCCTTCGGCGCTGATCCAGGGTTCTATTCTGCTGCCGCCCCACGATGCGTGGATCAGTCCTATGGGCGTATCCACCTCGCGTTGAAGCTCGCGTGCGAAGTAGTGGCATGCTGCTGAAAACGGTGCGACCGAGTCCGGGGTGGCTTCCGACCACGAGACATCCGACCGGAACTCGCGAAGCGGCTTGGCGCTGTAGTCGCGGCCAATGGTCATCAGCCTTATTCGTGCGTTGGCGGACTTGGCGATCTCCGCGTCTGCGTTGAGTGAACTGCGAACCGGCAAGGCCATGTTGGACTGGCCCGAGCAGAGAAAGACGTCACCGACAAGAACGTTGTGGATCGTCTGCGTTGCGCCGGAGTTTGCGCGGACTGTCAGTGTGTGGGGGCCGCCGGCGGGCGCAGGTGGCAGGGTCGCACGCCACGCACCGCTATTGTCCGCCACCGCTGAGACGCTCGCGCTGTTGAACTCGACCGCCACTCGGTCTCCGGCCCCTGCTGAGCCCCATATGACGTTTGCCCGGTCGCGCTGCAGGACGGCGTTATCCTGGAACATCGAGCTGAGGAGAGGTCGCACAGTGTCTGCAGCAGCCGGCAGGGTCGTACTTGCGACCCATAGGCCAGCAAACGCGCACATCGCCGAAAGCCACTGCAGTCTACCCATGTTCAACCTGCCTGAAGCCAAGAACGGTAGCGCTACCATAACTTCGGCTTTTCTCTGCGCAATGATCATTGTCGACATCGGCTGGCCGGACACGCGTTGGCTAACGCTTCGTCCGGGTCTTTGTGTCGATGAGAGCCAGCCGGATCAGCTCCACCATCGCCCGGCGTGCGGCTTCGGCGTCACGATTGGCAATCGCATGGTAGACGGCTTCGTGGTCGGGCAGGGGATCTCTTGGCAGGGCGCGATGACGCTGCTTGAAAAGCGTTGTCCAGCGAACTGCCGCGCCAATGGAACTGGAGAGCGTCATCAGCGGCGCGTTCCGGCTCGCCTCAAGGATCGCGTTGTGGAAGGCCTGATCGGCCTCGCGGCCTTCTGGTGCGGCGAGGCTATGCTTCTTCATCTCCTCAATTGCATGACCCATGCGCGCGAGGTCCCTGCCATCCCGCCGGTTCGCAGCGAGCGCAGCAGCCGCGGGTTCCACGATTCCCCGAAGCTCAAACAGATCGGCAAGGAAATCTTCGCCTGGTTCGGTCTCGAACATCCAGCCGAGCACGTCGGGGTCTAGCAGGTTCCAGCGGTTGCGGGGCGACACGCGCGTGCCAATCTTCGGGCGGCTGCTGACCAGCCCTTTCGCCGTCAGTGTCCGGATCGCCTCACGGTAGGCGCTTCGTGAAATGTGATGCTGCTCTGCATATTCGATCTCGCCGAGAAGAGTATCGCCTGGTCGAAAAACCCCCGACACGATGCCGATGCCGATTTCGCGAGTAATGGACCCGTGAATCTTTGGCGACGTCTTTGCCGGCTTCGGCTTCGTGCTGGTCTGGGACGGTGTCAATCGGTCAACCCCGGCGGCTATGTATGCGGGAACGTTGCGGAACGAAGGTCGGGTTTCCGCCCGAACACCTCGAGTTGTTCAGGAAGATCGCGAGCCTCGCTGGCGTTCCAATCATGCCCGACAGTGCCCGGAAGCTCGGTGTCCCGCGGTACAATCAATTGTCAGGGTAATCGTGATCTGACGCAGCAGTCAATCGGACTCGCGGCCGGACAACGATACATCGCCTATGTCTTTTCCCGCCCAGGTCATCATTTTCTCTCGGGACAGCGTCAAGGAAGAAGGCTTGCGATGCTCTCAATTGTCAGGGTAGAAGCGATTATGGTAGCGCTACCGCGACATCGAGTACCTGGCTGCTGGGGATGGGGTGACTGCGAATGACAGGAACGCCGATCAGTCTCGCGACCATCTCGTCAGCTGCTGCTGCTCCCTCTGAAGGTCATCGCATGCACACGTCGCGTGAAACGTTCGGGGTGCTGGCTGATGGAAGGCCGATCGAGATTGTCACCCTGAGAAACACCTGGGGAATTTCGGTCAAGGTTATCACGCTCGGCGCCGCCATGCAGTCCCTCACGGTACCGGGAAGAGCAGGCCAGCTCGACGATGTTTTGTTGGGATATGACACCGCCGCAGACTACATGGACCGCCCCCAGTATTTCGGCGCAACGATCGGGCGCTTCGCCAACCGGATTGGCTCAGGCAGGTTCGAGCTAGATGGCGTGAAATACCAGCTCGAAACCAATGACGGTCCAAACCATCTCCATGGAGGCGTCCGCGGCTTCGACAGGTGTGTTTGGACGATCGACTCTGTCGACGACGGGCCGGAGCCGGGGGTGGTCATGAGCCAGGTCAGCCTTGACGGCGACAGCGGCTACCCCGGTGAGCTGAGGATCACAGCCACGTTCACGCTGAATGACAGGAACGAGGTCGGAATCGCCTACTGCGCCACGACCACCAGGCCGACCATCGTCAACCTCACCAATCACAATTTCTACAATCTCGGCGGAGTGTCTTCGTCAGGCGATATCTATCAGCATCTCCTGACCATTCCCGCCTCGGCGATAACGCCAGTGGACGCCGCTCTCATCCCGACCGGTGCGCTCCAACCCGTGGCGAACACGCCGTTTGATTTTCGCACGAGGAAGGCGATTGGCGCGCACATCCGTGACGCCAAGGACGAACAGATCCGCTTTGGACGCGGCTATGATCACACCTTCATTGTCGATGGAGCTGGCCACATGCGCGTCATGGCGCGGCTGGAGGACCAGTCGACCGGCCGGGTGATGGAGCTGCTGTCGGCGGCTCCCGGCCTGCAGGTCTATTCGGGGAATAGCCTGGACGGGACGGTGATCGGGAAGGGTGGGCAGATCTACCGTCAGGGCGACGCGATCTGTCTTGAACCGCAGATATTCCCCGACTCCCCGAACAAGCCCGACTTTCCATCCGCTCGCCTCGACCCAGGCCAGGCCTACGAGAACCGGATGATCCTGCGGTTCTCGATATCCGACGACGACATCCGAGGGAGCCAGTCATGACGAAACCCGCAGACAATCCGGTGACGCCGGCCACACTTCGCTCGCGCGCCTGGTTCGACGATCCCGGGAACGCCGACATGACCGCGCTCTACCTGGAGCGCTACATGAATTTCGGACTTTCGCTGGAGGAGCTGCAGGCGGGCAAGCCCATCATCGGCATCGCGCAGACCGGCAGCGATCTGTCGCCCTGCAACCGGCATCATCTGGTGCTGGCGGAAAGACTTCGCGAAGGCATTCGTGAAGCTGGCGGCATCGCCATCGAATTCCCGGTCCATCCGATCCAGGAAACCGGCAAGCGGCCGACCGCCGGGCTCGACCGGAACCTCGCCTATCTCGGCCTTGTGGAATTGCTCTACGGCTACCCCATCGACGGAGTTGTGCTCACCATCGGATGCGACAAGACCACGCCTGCCTGCCTCATGGCGGCGGCGACCGTCGACATTCCGGCCATAGCCCTGTCCGTGGGGCCGATGCTCAATGGCTGGCACAAGGGTGAGCGGACGGGCTCGGGCACGATCATCTGGAAGGCGCGGGAGATGCTCGCGGCGGGCACGATCGACTACAAGGGGTTCATCAAGCTCGTGGCGTCGTCGGCGCCATCGACGGGTTACTGCAACACGATGGGAACCGCGACGACAATGAACAGCCTCACCGAGGCGCTCGGCATGTCGTTGCCGGGATCGGCTGCCATCCCGGCGCCCTACCGCGACAGGCAGGAGTGCGCCTATCTCACCGGCAAGCAGATCGTGGAAATGGTGTGGGCCGATCGCAAACCGTCCGACATCATGACGCGGGATGCGTTCATCAATGCGATCCGCGTGAACTCTGCGATTGGCGGTTCGACCAATGCGCCGATCCACCTCAACGCCATCGCCCGGCACCTTGGCGTCGATCTGGCGATTGATGACTGGCAGACATACGGGCGCGACATCCCGCTGCTCGTGAACTTGCAGCCTGCGGGTGAGTATCTGGGCGAGGACTACTACCGCGCCGGCGGCGTGCCCGCCGTTGTGAACCAGCTTATGCATCAGGGGCTGATCAACGAGGGCGCTCTCACGGTGAATGGCGCTGGCATTGGCGACAATTGCCGCGAGGCGTCGATTGAAGATGCGCGGGTCATCAAGACCTTTGACGCGCCCGTGCGCGAGCGCGCCGGCTTTTCCGTGTTGCGCGGCAACCTGTTCTCGAGCGCGGTCATGAAGCTTTCCGTGATCTCGCAGGAGTTCCGTGAGCGCTATCTGTCTGATCCCAGTGATCCCGACGCATTCGAAGGGCCCGTCGTCGTATTCAATGGCCCGGAAGACTATCACAACCGGATCGATGATCCGGCGACGGGAATCACGGATCGCACCCTTCTCATCATGCGCGGCGCTGGTCCAATCGGCTTTCCGGGTGCAGCTGAGGTCGTCAACATGCGGCCGCCCGCCTACCTGATCGAGCAGGGTGTGCATTCGCTGCCGTGCATGGGGGACGGGCGGCAATCCGGCACCTCAGGCTCGCCCTCCATCCTCAATGCCTCGCCGGAAGCTGCGGCAGGCGGTGGACTGGCGCTGGTGCACACGGGCGACCGGCTACGGATCGACCTGCGCAAGGGAGAGGCGAACCTGCTGGTAAGCGACGAGGTGCTGGAACGGCGGCGGAAGGAGCTGGCCGAAATCGGAGGCTACGCCTACCCGCAGAGCCAGACGCCTTGGCAGGAAATCCAGCGCTCGATGGTGGGCCAGCTGGAGACCGGCGCCGTGCTGGAGCCAGCGGTCAAGTATCGCCGCGTGGTGCGCACGTTCGGGCCGCCGCGTCACAACCACTAGCGACGACCGCCTGACAAGTCCGCCACGGCCAGCTTGCGCCGCCGTGGCGGAGGTCATGCGTTCCTCAGCCGGCCCGCCACTGTCCGTCGACCCGGCGTGGGCCTGTGAAAGCGTCGCCAAGCTCGGGCGGAAGGAGAGCCGCAGGCATGTCCTGATAGCAGACCGGGCGGAGGAAGCGCTCGATCGCCAGAGTGCCGACAGAGGTAGAGCGACCATCGGACGTGGCGGGAAAAGGACCGCCATGCACCATGGCGTGGCAGACCTCGACACCGGTCGGCCAGCCATTGGCGATCACGCGCCCGACCTTGCGCTCTATCAGCGGCAACAGACCCGCAGCCAGCGGATAGTCCGCAGGGTCCAGGTGCAGCGTCGCGGTGAGCTGTCCTTCGAGCCCCGTGAGAACGCGTTCAAGCGCGGCGACGTCCGCGCATCTCACGAGCACGGAGGAGGCGCCGAAGACCTCGTGCGATATCGCTGGATCCGAGAGGAATCCGTCCGCTGACACGCCGAAGAAAGCGACGCGCCCCCGATTGGGGCCAGCCGGCGGTTTGCCACGGGCAAGCGTCGAAACGCCCGGCTTGCACGACAGGCTGTCTACGCCGCTGTCGAACGCCTTGTGGATGCCGGGGGTCAACATGACCGCTGGCTCGGCGCCGCTGACCCCTTCCGACGCGGCTGCGACGAAGCGGTCCAGCGCGGCGCTGTCGAGGCCGATAACCAGGCCCGGATTGGTGCAGAACTGGCCCGCGCCCATCGTCAGCGAGCCGACAAAATCCCGGCCAAGCGCTTCGGCGCGAGCCTCAAGCGCGTGCGGCATCAGAAGCACCGGGTTGATGGCGCTCATCTCGGCGTAGACCGGGATCGGAACGGGGCGTGCGGCCGCAATCCGGAGAAGGGCGAGACCGCCGCCGCGTGAGCCAGTGAAGCCTACGGCGCAGATGCGCGGATCGGCCACCAGCGCACCGCCGAGTTCGTGCGAGGGCCCGTTCAGCATCGAGAATACGCCCTCGGGCAGGCCCGCTGAAGCGACAGCGGCGCTGATGGCGGAGGCGATCATCTCGCTGACGCCAGGGTGGGCCGGATGGCCCTTCACGACAACCGGGCAGCCTGCCGCCAGCGCGGAGACGGTGTCGCCGCCAGCGACGGAGAACGCGAGGGGAAAGTTGCTGGCCCCGAACACGGCCACGGGACCAAGCGGCGCCATTCGCATGCGGATGTCGGAACGGGGCAGGGGCTGGCGGTCGGGCATGGCGTGATCAATCCGGACACCCATCCACGCACCATCCCGAACCTCGGCGGCAAAGAGGCGAAGCTGGCCGACGGTGCGGCCGCGCTCCCCGGTGAGACGCGCGATGGGCAGGCCGGTCTCGGCGTTGCCGCGGTTGAGCAGGTCTTCGCCCAGATCCATGATCGCGTCGGCGATGGCTTCCAGGAACTTCGCGCGCGTTTCCGGGTCCGTTCCGGCAAAGACAGGGAAGGCGGCTTCCGCAAGTTCGCACGCACGCCCAACATCTGCCGGGGTCGCCGATGCAAACCTCGGCGCCAGCGTTTCACCCGTCGCCGGGTTGACCGCTTCGAATGTTTCGGCGGCGTCGGCGCGCGTGCGTCCGATGAAGGACTGGCCGGTGAGGGCGCCGGTCAGGGATGTAATCTGGTTCATGTGAATCCCAAGGTGTTCAACGGGCGCGGCAGCGAAAGACAAGCGGGCAGACGACGATCGCAGATCAGAAGGCGACTACGAGTTGACCCGATTGATTTTGCGTGGCTACACTATGGTAGCGCTATCATCGCCGATCGGAACGGCGGGGTCAATGGGAGGAAGAGATGGTCGATACCCCTTGTGAGGGACGCACGATCCGTCGTCGCACGTTGCTCGCAGCTCTGGCCTCAGGCGTGGCGCTTGCACCTCTCGGCGGGCAGGCAATCGCGCAGACAGCGGGCAGACCGCCGCGCGACGCTCTCTACCGCGATCCCAGGCAGCCGATTCCCGCACGCGTCGAGGACCTGCTGCGTCGGATGACGCTGGAGGAGAAGGTCGCCCAGATGGTTGGCATCTGGGAGTTCAAGGACAAGATCCAGTCCGAAACGGGAGACTTCAGCGCGGCGAAGGCGGTTGCCGCATTCCCGCACGGACTCGGGCAGATTTCACGCCCGCAGGACTACCGCGGCGTCGATCCCTCGCAGAACGGCGCGGCCGGAGCTTCGGGCGAAGCCGTCAACCGCACGGGCAGGCAGACGGCGGATTACGTCAACGCCGCGCAGACGTGGGCTGTCGAACAGACGCGTCTTGGCATTCCAATCATGATGCACGAAGAGGCGCTGCACGGATACGTCGCGCGCGGCGCGACATCCTTCCCGCAGTCCATTGCGTTGGCGAGCACCTGGGACCCGCCGCTGCTCGAGCGCGTCTTCAGCGTCGCCGCCCGGGAGATGCGGGCGCGGGGCGCCCAGCTGGCGCTAGCCCCGGTTGTGGACGTTGCTCGCGATCCGCGCTGGGGGCGGATCGAAGAGACCTATGGCGAGGATCCGCACCTGGTCAGCGAGATGGGGCTCGCCACGATACGCGGGTTCCAGGGCACAACGCTGCCTCTTGCTGCGGACAAGGTTTTCGTGACCCTGAAACACATGACCGGTCACGGGCAACCGGAAGGCGGCACGAATGTCGGACCCGCCAGCATTTCGGAACGCGTCCTGCGCGAGAACTTCTTCCCGCCTTTCGAGCGGGCGGTCACCGAGCTGCCAGTGATGTCGGTCATGGCCTCCTACAACGAGATCGATGGTGTTCCCTCCCACGCAAGCCGCTGGCTGCTCAACGATGTCCTGCGTGGCGAGTGGGGGTTCGATGGGGCCGTCGTCAGCGACTACTTCGCCATCCGCGAACTCAACACGCGCCACCAGATGTTCTCGAGCATCCAGGAGGCGGCCGCGCGCGCGCTCGAAGCCGGCGTGGATATCGAATTGCCGGACGGCGAGGGCTACAACTACCTGCCGGATCTGGTGCGCGCCGGTAAGGCGGATATCGGCGCGATCGATGCTGCGGTGCGCCGGCTGCTGACCATGAAGTTCCAGGCTGGCATGTTCGAGAATCCCTATGCCGACGCTCGCAGGGCGGACGCGAAGACCGCGACGCCGGACGCTGTCGCCCTTGCGCGCGAGGCTTCGCAGAAGGCGATCATCCTGCTCAAGAACGACAAGCGTATCCTGCCGCTGGACGCCTCGAAGATCAAACGCCTTGCCGTGCTGGGCACGCATGCGCGCGATACGCCGATCGGCGGATACAGCGATGTGCCGGCCCATGTCGTCAGCGTGCTGGAAGGTATCCAGACGGCAAGCCGGGGCAAGTTCGCGGTCGACTACGCGGAAGCAGTTCGCATCACCGAGAAGCGCATCTGGGCCGAGGACAAGGTTGATCTGGTCGATCCGGCGGTGAATGCGCGACTGATCGAGGAAGCTGTTGCGGTGGCGCGCAACGCGGACACGATCGTGATGGTGCTCGGCGACAACGAGCAGACAAGTCGCGAAGCCTGGGCGGACAATCACCTCGGCGACCGAGCCTCGCTCGACCTGATCGGTCAGCAGAACGATCTGGCCAAGGCGATCTTTGCGCTTGGCAAGCCCACCGTCGTAGTGCTGCTGAACGGGCGGCCGCTGTCAGTGAACTATCTGGCTGAAAACGCCGGCGCGCTGCTGGAAGGTTGGTATCTCGGACAGGAGACGGGCCATGGCGTGGCCGACGTTCTGTTCGGCAAGGCCAACCCTGGCGGCAAGCTCCCCGTGTCCATCGCACGCAGCGTCGGCCAGCTGCCGATCTACTACAACCGCAAGCCGACCGCGCGGCGCGGTTATCTCTTCAGTGAGGTCACGCCGCTCTATCCGTTCGGCTTTGGCCTGTCCTACACCACATTCGAGATGTCGGAGCCGCGCCTGACAAAGGCGACGATTGGCGTCGCCGAATCAGTGGGCGTCGACGTCGACGTGACCAATACAGGCGACCGCGACGGCGACGAGGTGGTGCAGATCTATGTACGTGATGACCACGCGTCTGTGACGCGTCCCGTGATCGAGCTGAAGGCGTTCAAGCGCATCACCCTGAAGCGCGGCGAGAAGAAGACCGTGCGTCTCGAAATCCTGCCGCGGGATCTGGCGTTCTGGAACCTCGACATGAAGCGCGTGATCGAGCCCGGTACGTTCACCATCAGCGCCGGGCCGAACTCGGTCGACCTGAAGTCGGCAAAGCTCACCGTTGTCTAGGCAAGCGTGACCGGACGCCTGATCCGGCGTCCGGTCCGCCGTCCTTCAGTCGGCGACAGCGAAGGGTCCCATCGTCACTCCGACGAAGCCGCCGGCCTTGCGGGTGCTGAGAATGGTTCCGTCGACATCGCTGGCGAGGTTTGTCCAGCCTTCGGCCGCTTCGCTGTAGTCGAAATCGTAGAGGTCCTCACGGGCGACGATCCGCAGGCGGACTGCAGCGTCCTCCGAGGATGAGAGGGGCGCGGTGGCGACGATGACACCCTCCTTCGCTTCGTCCGGGCCGGCGCGGCGGATCAGTTGCACGACGCGGACGCCGTCCGCCTGGGTGACTGCGAGCTGGTACCAGAATTCGTCGCTCTGGACGGCGGCGATACCGGCGCGGTCGCCATCCTTGGCCGGCTTCCATTGTACGGAGGTCGAGGCCTCACCGTTCAGGTGTTGCTGGCGGCGGCCGAGGAAGGACGGATTGGCGTTGTCGCCGAGACCGACCGGGCGTGCGGTCAAAGTCAGCGCGCCGGGCCGGGTCGTGAAATCGAACCAGCTTTCGCGCGGGTTGCGCATCATCATCCAGTAGGGCGCGAGCGTCGGGCCGTCGAATTCGTCGCGCACGGTGAAGTCGCCAGCCATGGGGATCGCAGGCGCAGGTTGCACAGGCAGGGCGGGCCGCTGGTGGACATAGGGAATCGTCTCGCCCGGCGAGGTAATGCGCGGCCACTCCCCCGACCAGTCCACCGGCATCAGGAAGACCTCGCGGCCCGTGTTGTACATGTCGTCGGAATTGTAGGGGCGGACGGCGAGGAACACGGACCACCATTCGCCGGACGGCGTCTGCACGAAATCCGCGTGACCGGCCGACGTGATCGGCAGGGGGCGGTCGCGGGGAAGATCGCGCTGGGTCAGGATCGGGTTGCCCTCGTAGGGTGTGAACGGCCCCTCTGGCGATCTTGATCGGAGCACGACCTGGGAGTGCTGCTCGGCGGTGCCGCCCTCGGCGCAGATCAGGTAGATCCATCCATTGTGGCGAATGAGGTGAGGCCCCTCGATCCAGATCGGCTTCTTCGAGAAATCGACGCCGCCATTCACCAGCATGGTGCGAGGACCGACCGTGACCTGCTTCTCCGGGTCGAACCGCTGCACCCAGATCGCCCGGTGACCTTCATACTCGGGTTCGCCTTCGGGCGGGCCATTGTTGACGATCCAGGCCGACCCGTCGGTATCGAAGAACAGGGAGGGATCGATCGCGTCATTCAGGTCCGGCAGCCAGACCGGGTCGCTCCAGGGACCGGCAGGGTCGGTCGCCGTGATGAGGAAGTTGTCTCCGCAATCGACGCAGGTGTTGAGGATGTAGAAGAGCCCGTCATGATACTGGATCGCGGGGGCGAAGACGCCGCGGGACAGTCCCAGCGTACCGAAATCCAGCTGCTCCGGTCTGTGGATCGCGTTCCCGATCTGCGTCCACGAAACGAGGTCGCGACTGTGGAAGACCGGGATGCCGGGGAAGTAGGTGAAAGTCGATGTCACCAGATAGTAGTCGTCGCCCGCACGGGTGAGCGACGGGTCGGAGTAGAAGCCGCCGAGTACAGGATTCAGATAGTGGCGCTCGTCGGTCGACAGTCCCGCATGGGCAGGATCAGCTCCCGAGTATTCGAACCAGTCAAACTGCGCGCGGAGCTGGCCGTCGCCGTCCATCTGCGTTTTACCGGCGGGGGAACAGGCGCTGAGAACAAGGGCGAGGCTGACGGCGGCGTAGGCGAATGCACGGGCTGGCGTCGACATCGTTTTCCCCCATCGTTCTGTCTAACTGTCTGACAGACAGGGAATGGTAGCGCAATCATTTTCGGACGGCGGCGGGATATCTCCGCTTGACACGGGGCTGGGCCAGATAGAGTGTTAGCGCTAACAAATCCGTGAGTTGGCGTCGAGAGAATGAGCAGTATCATCGGGGATCTGCCGTCGGACTGGCACGACGCGACGCTCGTCGGTCGCATGGCGTTGCCCGCCGGGCCCGCGCCGGTTCTGGTCCGGAAGGGCCGCGTGCTCGACGTCTCGCAGTTTGCCTCCACCGTCGCCGGCGCTCTCGCGCAGCCGGGGCTCGGATACGCCGACGGCGTGGATCTTGGGCCGATCGATGAACTGGATTTCGTGCCAGCGTGGGAGGGGGCCACCGGCGGTCCGCGCCTGTTGTCTCCCATCGACCTGCAGTGCGTGAAGGCGTCGGGCGTCACCTTCGCGGTGTCTGCAGTCGAGCGCGTGATCGAGGAGCGCGCACGGGGCGATTTTGAAAAGGCACAGGGCATCCGCATGACGCTGGCCGAGCGTGTCGGCGCGGATCTGCGGTCGGTGAGGCCCGGGTCCGACAATGCCATGCGGCTCAAGGCGGCTCTGATAGAGGACGGGTTGTGGTCGCAGTATCTCGAGGTTGCGATCGGCAAGGACGCCGAGATCTTCACCAAGGCGCCGGTGCTCTCGTCGGTGGGTTGGGGAGATTATGTCGGCGTCCGCTCCGACAGCACCTGGAACAATCCCGAGCCAGAAGTCGTGATCGTGTGCGATCCTGCCGGACAGCCCGTCGGCGCAACGCTGGGCAACGATGTGAACCTGCGCGACATCGAAGGCCGGTCTGCCCTGTTGCTGGGTAAGGCGAAAGACAACAACGCGTCTGCCGCGCTGGGCCCGTTCATCCGGCTATTCGATGAAGGCTACACGATGGATGACGTGCGCGCCGCCGAGGTCAGTCTCGAGGTGGTGGGCGATGATGGCTTCAGGATGGGGGGCGTCAGTTCTATGCGCCAGATCAGCCGCGATCCGGAAGACCTGGTTCGCCAGACCGCAGGGCCGTCACACCAGTATCCCGATGGCTTTGCGCTTTACCTGGGCACGATGTTTGCGCCGACAGAGGATCGCGGAGAGCCGGGGAAAGGCTTCACGCACAAGACCGGCGATCGGGTCCGCGTCGCTTCGGCCCGGCTTGGCGCGCTGGTCAACGTCGTCACAACAAGCGAGGCCGCCCCGCCATGGACGATGGGCGTGCTGGCGCTGATGCAAAACCTTTCGAGCCGTGGACTGATATGACCAGTGCAATCTACCCATCCCTGAAGGACAAGGTCGTCGTCGTTACGGGCGGAGGGTCCGGCATCGGAGCGGGCCTGACCGAGGCGTTTGCGCGGCAGGGCTCACGCGTGGTGTTCATCGATGTCGGCGACGCGCCATCCCGCTCCCTGGAGGATTCGCTTTCGCAGTTGCCAAGCCCGCCGCGCTACATGCATTGCGATCTCACGGACATTGGCGCCTTGCAGAAGACGTTCGCAACGATTCTGGAAGAAGTCGGCCCCGTCGACGTCCTGCTCAACAACGCCGCGAACGATGACCGCCACATGCTCGGCGATGTGACCCCGGAATACTGGGACGAACGGATCGCCGTGAATCTTCGTCACCTGTATTTCGCGGCCCAGGCGGTGACGCCGGGCATGCGTAATCGCAAGACCGGGGTGATCATCAATCTGGGTTCTGTGTCCTGGCACCTTGGTCTCGCAAATCTCTCGATCTACGAAACCGCCAAGGCAGGCATCGAGGGCATGACGCGGGCGCTCGCCCGCGAGCTTGGCGTCGACAACGTACGCGTTGTCTGCATCGTTCCCGGCAACGTGAAAACGGTGCGCCAGATGAAATGGTATTCCTCGGAGGGCGAAGCAGAGATCATGTCCCAGCAATGCCTGAAGATACGGATCGAGCCGCGGGATATCGCTGCCATGGCCATGTTCCTGGCCTCGGATGATGCGCGCCTCATTACCGGACACGAGTACTTCGTGGACGCCGGCTGGCGTTAGGCCGGCGGCATAACGATCAAAAACAGGCCGATAGGCGCAAGAACGTCCGGCCAGCGGGAGGAAGACTATGGCGGGACCTGCAGTGGTCGCATCTGGGCATGATATGTCTGGCGGCGACAAGGCGAATATGGGCTTCATCGCCGCCATCGTGGCCGTCGCCACCATCGGCGGCTTCATGTTCGGATATGATTCCGGCGTGATCAACGGAACACAGGACGGGTTGGAAGGCGCCTTTCAGCTTTCTGCGCTCGGCACGGGTTTCAATGTCGGCGCGCTCCTGCTCGGGTGCGCCTTCGGTGCGTTCGCCGCCGGGCGGCTTGCTGACATTCTTGGCCGCCGGACGGTCATGATGCTGGCGGCCGTGCTGTTCCTCATCAGCGCCATTTGGGCCGGCGCCGCAGCCGACTCGATCCAGTTTGTCACCGCCCGTTTCATCGGCGGCCTCGGCGTCGGTGCGGCCAGCGTGCTCTCTCCGGTCTATATCTCCGAGGTGACCCCGGCTTCCATCCGCGGGCGGTTGTCCAGCGCCAACCAGATCATGATCATCACAGGCCTCACCGGGGCGTTCGTGGCGAACTATGTGCTGGCGCAGATTGCCGGCGGATCTACCGCCACCCTTTGGTTCGACCTGCCGGCCTGGCGCTGGATGTTCTGGCTGCAGGTCGTTCCCGCGGGCGTTTTCCTTCTGTCACTGCTGACGATTCCGGAGAGCCCCCGCTTTCTTGTTCTCAAGGGCAGGGATGAAGAGGCTGAGCAAGTCCTTGGCCGCCTGTTCGGACAGGAAACCGCCCGTAGCAAAGTGGACTCGATCCGTCAGTCACTGGCCTCAGACCACAAGCCACGCCTCTCGGATCTGCTCGACCCGACGTCGCGCAAGGTGCGTCCCATCGTCTGGGCCGGCCTGATCCTCGCCGTCTTCCAGCAACTCGTCGGTATCAACGTGGTGTTCTATTACGGCGCGATGCTGTGGCAGTCGGTCGGGTTCTCCGAGGATGACTCCCTGCTCATCAACATCGTGTCGGGCGGCCTCTCGATCCTGGCCTGCTGTGTCGCCATCGGCCTGATCGACAAGATTGGCCGCAAGCCGCTGCTGCTCGTGGGTTCCGTCGGCATGGCGCTGACCCTTGGAACAATGGCTTTCTGCTTCTCGCAGGCGGTGCTCGTGGACGGCGCCCCGCACCTGCCGGACGCGATTGGCCTGACCGCACTGATTTCGGCGAACGCCTATGTGGTGTTCTTCAACCTCAGCTGGGGTCCGGTGATGTGGGTGATGCTGGGCGAGATGTTCCCCAACCAGCTGCGCGGCTCTGCGCTTGCCGTCGCGGGCTTTGCACAGTGGATCGCCAACTTCGCCATCTCGCTCAGCTTCCCGATCATGGCGGTCGGCCTCGGCCTGCCGATCACGTACGGCTTCTATGCACTTAGCGCTGCGATCTCCTACTTCCTTGTGCAGGCGTGGGTGAAGGAAACCCGCGGCCGGGAGCTGGAAGCTATGCAGGGCTAGGCGGCATGACAGCGCCCGAACTCGTCTGGGACATACAGGCCGAGCTCGGCGAGGGGCCGGTCTGGAACGCCGCCGATCGCAGCGTCTGGTTCGTCGATATCAAGGGTCGCAAGCTCCATCGCTATGGCCTGGCGGACGGCGCGAAGCAGAGCTGGGATGCGCCCGATCAGATCGGCTTCGCCCTGCCTGCCGAAGACGGCTCCTTCGTCTGCGGTGTGCGCGGCGGGCTTTACCGCTTCGAGCCGGATAGCGGGGCGTTCACTCTCGTGGCGCCGGTCGAAGCCGATCGGCCGCAGAACCGGCTCAACGACGGGTTCATCGCTCCGGACGGCGCCCTGTGGTTCGGATCAATGGATGATGGTGAAGCCAAGCCCTCCGGCGCCCTCTACCGCTACAGCGGCGGCGTCCTGGAGCGGCATGACGACGGCTATGTCGTCACCAACGGTCCTGCACTATGTCCGCAGGGCCGGACGCTCTATCACAACGACACGCTGACGGGTCGCATCTACGCATTCGACCATCAGGACGGGCGGCTCGCCAACAAGCGCCTGTTCGCGACGGTGACGGACGGTTACTGCGACGGCCCGACCGTCGATGCCGACGGCGTCCTCCATGTCGGATTGTTCAACGGGTGGGGCGTTGCGCGTTTCCATCCGTCCGGTCGCCAGCTGGACACGATTCGTTTCCCGGTGATGACGGTGACCAAGGCGGCGTTCGGCGGAGACGACATGCGCACGCTTTACTGCACGACGGCCTGGCTCAACAACAGTGACCGGCGGGTGGAGCAGCCGACCCTCGGCGGGCTCTACAGCATTCGCGTCGATACACCCGGCCTGCCTCAGGCGTTGTTCCGCTGGTAAGCTCGCCGGCTCTCAGTGATGACCCGGCGCAAATGGAAATGTCAGGGACTTGTAGTCATCAAGTGAGTGGGATGGTGGCGCTTCGCCAGCCGGCAGCGGCCGCTTCGACAGGCTCTGGAAATAGGCGACGCTGGCGTCCCGCCACCACTGGGCTTCCTGTTTCTGGATGGTGAGGTGCTGCGACACCTCTCTGAACCTGTCGGCGTCGATCAGCGGCTCGAGCCCGGCCCAGGTCTTCTGCATCGCGTGCACGCTGGCCACGCCGCGTCCGTAGGACAGGACGAGTTCGTCCCATAGTGTCCTGCCTGACGACATGCGATAATCCCAGGGCAGGTGATGAAACCAGAGCAGGGCAGTCTGGGGCGTGGTCTTCGGGTCGCCAAGTAGTGATGCGATACTGGGCGCGTATTGAGAGAGGGCGTCGCTTCCGGTGGCCGTGCGGTCAAAGCCGATGCCGTCGGCGTCGGCGCGATGATAGTAGACCGGGTTCCATTCCGGGCGAGCCAGGTCGCTGACCCACGGCGCCGGGCCATAGTGGTGGTCCGTCCCCATCAGATGGTGCAGCCCCAGCGGCGTCATGTAGCTGACCACGGCCTCGCGCGAGCCCATCATCATGCTGGTGACAGGCGCTACAACCCGTGCATCTGTCGAGAACGTCTGCCGGACCCATTCCTCGGCGATTGGCATGGCCCGCGCTGCCTGGGGGTCCCACGCCATCCGCCCGAAGACGTACCAGTTCGCCTGGTCGAAGTGCGATCCGGTCCAGTTGCGGTCGGATCCGATATTGGCGACGCCGGCCATGCCGGTCAGACGCTCCCCGCCGTAGGCAGACCCGTCGATGATCTGCGCCACCGTCACGCCTGCCTCCGGCCGGTCTGCAAGGGATTGCAGCGTCCCCTCATACATCGTGCCGAGGTAGGCGAGGTGGGTTGCGAAGCCGAGATACTCCTTGGTGATCTGGAATTCCATCATCAGCGGCGTCTTCGGCATCGCGCCGAACAGGGGATGGAAGGGTTCGCGCGGCTGGAAGTCGATCGGGCCGTTCTTGACCTGCACGATGACGTTCTCCCGGAACAGGCCATCGAGAGGCTGGAACTCCGTGAAAGCCTGCTTCGCCCGGTCCTCTGGCTCGGCCTGCGAATAGACAAACGCTCGCCACATCACCACGCCGTCATGCGGAGCGAGGGCGTCGGCCAGCATGTTGGCGCCGTCGGCGTGCGTCCGGCCATAGTCCTGCGGTCCGGGCTGGCCTTCGGAATTCGCCTTCACGAGGAAGCCGCCGAAGTCCGGAATGGCCCGGTAGATCTCCTCGGCCTTGGCGCGCCACCATTGCCGTACCTGCGGGTCCAGGGGATCCGCGGTTGCGAGGCCGCCGATGTCGATGGGTGCGCTGAATCGTACCGACAGATAGACCCTGACCCCATACGGCCGGAAAATATCGGCCAGCGCGGCCGTCTTTGCGATGTAGGGTCCCGTGAGGCTCAGCGCGTTGGCGTTGACGTTGTTGAGCACGGAGCCGTTGATCCCGATCGAGGCGTTCGCGCGCGCGTAGTCCGCGTACCGGCGGGGCGTATAGTCCGGCAATGTGTGCCAGTCCCAGATCGACTGTCCTGCATAACCGCGCTCCACTGTTCGATCGAGATTATCCCAGTGGTTCAGCACACGCAGTTTCACTCGGGGCGACGATACGATGTCGAGGTTCGCCAGCCCGCCGCCTGTCTGGACATGACGCAGAAAGTCGAAGGCGCCGTAGAGCACGCCAATGTCCGTGTTGCCGGCGATCACGATGACCGGATACCCTCGGATCGATGCGCGCCGGATGACATAGCCTTCGGATCCGAGGCGCTGAAGAGGCAGGCCCAGCGCGGCGAACTCCGGGGAAGACTGGGGCGTGCCGTACACGATCGCACCCTTGACCGGGCCGTCTGCAAGTCGCGGCGTCTGCCCGTACGCGCCCTCAAGGCCCTGTGACAGCTCCGCCGTCGCGATGCGCATCGTCGCGGACTCGCCCTGTGGCGAAAGGGCCCTAGCGAGTTTGCGATCGGCGTCCAGCGTCGGCGCGCTCGAAGGTGCATAACGCAGCCAGAGCGAATGCCCGTCCTCTCCACGTGCAGACGGGGCGAAGAGGGTTATGGCTGCCGCAAGCAGAATGGACATGACGAGCTTCAGTCCGCCCACGGTCAACTCCCCAGCCCTTGGCGGTCGGCCAACACCTGAGCGCCGCCTTGAATGGGAGCAGCATTTCATGGCCCGTGCGCGGGTCCAAGTTCCCAATGCGCGAACGGCGGAATTTGTCGAATGCCCCCGACGCCGCCATCGCAAATGGGGCCGGTTCCGGCGGTCAGCTGCGCCGTGACTTGCGCCCCGCGCCCTTTCCCTTTGCGGGCGGAGGGCCATCGGAGTTTCGGCGGATTAGGTCAAAGTCCAGCACCTCGCTGATGATTTGCTCGGGCAGTCCCTCGTTCTTGCGCCGGATCGCAGCCAGCAGCAGCAGAACGGCCCGGCGCGACATGTCTGCAACGGGTTGGCGGATCGTTGTCAGCTCGGGCCACATGGTGGTGGCGAGCGCCGTGTCATCGAAGCCCACCACAGTGAGGTCGGCCGGCACCTCGAGCCCGCGGCGGTGGGCCACGGAAATCGCGGCTGCCGCCATGTCATCGTTGCTTGCGAAGATAGCGGTCGGAGCGACCTTGAGATCCAGCAGCGCTTCTGTTGCGGCCAGACCGGAATGATACGTGAAGAAGCCCTGCACAATCAGGTCGGGGTCGCCTTCCACGCCGGCTGCCTGCAGTGCAGCCATGTACCCATCAAGGCGCTGCTCGCTTGCCGTGTGGTTGGGGTGCCCCTTGATGAAGCCGATCCGGCGATGGCCGAGCTTCAGCAGGTGCTCGGTCATCGACTGCGCCGCCCGCAGGTCGTCAATGCCAACTGTTGAAGCCTGGGGCGGAAGGATTCCCGTGGCGACGAGGACCCTCGATATCCGGGCCTTCCCGAGCTTGTGCACGATCGATTTTGAGTCACACAACGGCGGCGGGATGATGACGCCATCCACGCCGCTTGCCAGCAACTCGTCCAGACCGGCTGTATCGTCATCGTCTGCATCGAACTTCTCGACAACCAGCTGGACTGCGCTGCGTGAGCACTGGTCCAGGCTGCCAAGCAGGAACTCGCTGAGATACGCGGCGCTCGGGTTGCTGTAGAGGAGACCGATGCGAAGGGTTTGAGCTGTCGCGAGGCTGCGAGCCGCCATGTTGGGCTTGTAGCCCAGTTTGCGAATTGCGATGGCGACCTTGTCGCGCGTCTCCTCCCGTACATTGCTTTCGCCGTTGATGACGCGCGAAACGGTCATGGGCGAGACCCCAGCGTGGCGGGCGACATCCATGATCGTTCGATTGCCGCCTCGCCGCCGGCCAGCCTGTTCCGCCACGCGTGTCTCCAATGTCGCTGCGCAGGTGACGTATGCAGCTTCCCACGGATTTTTGCCAGCACGACGGACCGCTGGCCGTCACTTTCCTCAACCGCTGATTCGAAGGCCCGATCAGGCGAGAATCACGACCCCGACTCGCCGCAACAGGCCGGTCCGGCTCTCGGGTTCCGGGGGCGCCTGCTAGCGGTTGAACTTGGCCAGCAGGGCGGCGCGCAGGCGTCGGGCCTTGCCCTCATCAAGCGACAGCGCGCCGTGTGCGTGAGAGGGGAGGTGGCCGGCTGCGGTATCGGGAGCTGCGAACAGGTAGTGGTCGAACACGGCCCTCCAGGCCGCCTTTTCCGCCTCGCTCCGGCCACGGAGACTGAGGAGGCCATGCAGGAGCGTGTTCATCGGGGTATCGGCGAAGGCAGGCGCCGTATCCCACCAGTAGTTGATCAGCATGTTGAATGGAGCGAGGGCGTCGACCTGGTGCCACCACATGGCCGGGTAGAACAGGACGTCTCCGGGCTCCATTTCCGCCACCTGGCCCGCAGCGTGCGCGCGTTCGAAAGCGGGAAACCTCTCCAGATCCGGCGCATCCAGATCCACCATCGTCACAACCTGCCCGCCCGGCGTCGGTTCGAGGGGGCCGGGATAGAGATTGGAGATCTGGTCCGGCGGGAACAGCGTGAAGCGCCGGCGACCAGCGACGCAGCAGGCCAGATTGTGCGAGATGTCGAAATGCGCCGCCGCCGTGGTGCGGGTTCCGATCCAGGCGCTGACGACCGGTGGGCTCGCCCCGAACATTGGGTGGGTCAGCATCAGGTCGTTGCCAGTCCGCAGACCGGGCAGGAACTCGTCCACGTCCGTTGAACCCACGTAGAAGGACGCCAGCTCGCCGCCGTTCCTCGCCCCGGAAATGCTATCCTGCATGCGGTCGAGCAGGTCGATCAGGGATGCGCGCTCGGCCGAGAAGTTGAAGCCCGATACGTCAGGCGTGTAGTGAAAGCGGCCCTTCATCGCGGCGTCGCCGCGGAAGCAGGTCACCTTGCGCCCATTGTAGGCTTCTTTCAGCCGCTCGATCACCGCTTTATGGGACGAAAGCCCCGCCGCCACGAGCGTCCAGTCCCTGGCCAGTCCTTTCATGAGCCGCGGCTGCTGGTCAGCCATCAGCTCGTCGAACGGGATCGCCTGCGGGTCGATGTGGGTCAGCTCAACGACCCGCTGCATGGGCGGCAAAGGCATACTGTCTCCTCACCAGGCGTCGCTCAGTCGCGAATGCCCGCCGCTCCGACATACTTGCGGATGAAGGCCGCATGGGTGGGCATGGTGTCCACCTGTTGTCTGATGCCTTGTGCCATATCATCGAGCCCGCTGTGGAGACTGCGGCTGTCCATCAGTTTGCCGACATGATGATGTCCCTGTGCGTCGAGGCGCTGCCCCATCATCACCTGCACCCACGAGTCGACGCGGAAGAGATCATCGGGCAGCTGGTAGGCGTGGCCGGCCGAGCGGAACAGCTCGATCCGGTCTGCAAGCGTGCCGGGCACGTCGAGCGCCTGCCGCTCTCTCCAGAAGGCGCTGTCGCTGCGTTCGGTCAGCTTGTAGTGCAGGATAACGAAGTCGCGCACCCGCTCGATCTCGGTTCGGGAAATCTCGTTGAATCTGTTTTCCAGGGCAGGCGTAAACCCGGCAAATGGAAACAGCTGGAGTAGTCGCGTCACCGAAATCTGGAACAGGTGAATGCTGGTCGATTCCAGCGGCTCGATGAAGCCGCTCGAGAGGCCAATCGCCACGCAGTTGCGGTTCCAGACCTTGCGCCGCCGCCCGGCCGTAAACCGCAGGAGCCACGGCTCCATCAATCGGGGCGCTTCCAGCAATCCGAGAAACCGTTCCCGCGCCGCCTCGTCATCAAGGTGCGCGCTCGAGTAGACGAGGCCTGTGCCATTGCGGTTCTGAAGGGGGATCACCCAGCGCCAGCCCGCATCGTGGGCAACCGCCCGCGTATAGGGAAGGACCGGGCTGGTTGATTCCATCTGCACCGCCCACGCGCGGTCCATCGGCAGCCAGTGGCTCCAGTCCTCGAAGCCGCTCTTCAGCGTCTTCTCGATCAGAAGCCCCTGGAAACCCGTACAGTCGACAAAAAGGTCTCCTTCGATCCTGTCACCGGACTCCAGCGCAAGCGCCGTGATGAAGCCGGTTTCGCTGTCCTGCTCGACCTTCTGGATGCGGCCCTCAATGCGCCGGACGCCATTTGCCTCGCTCAGCCGGCGCAGGTATCGCCCATAGAGCGCGGCGTCGAAATGGTAGGCGAAGTTGACATTCTCACGCAGGTCGTACCGGCACGCCTCCGCCGCCTGCAACTCGATGCAGAAGTCGCTGAGCGGGCGTTGATAGCCCTGCGCCCTCGCTTCCATCCAGACGTTGTGAAACGGAGCCAGCCAGTTCGGCCGCCCGATCGTGCCAAATGCGTGGATGTAACGGTCGTTGATGCGCGCCCAGTTCTCGAACGCGATGCCAAGCTTGTAGGTGGCGTTCGATTCCCGGAGAAACTCGCGCTCGTCCGCCCCGATCAGGGTATGGAAGGCCCGGATGGTCGGGATCGTCGCCTCTCCCACGCCCACCGTGCCGATATCCGCTGACTCGACCAGCGTGATGTCCAGAATCTTCCCAAGCACTTTGGATAGCGCGGCCGCAGCGCACCAGCCGGCTGTTCCGCCGCCCGCGATGACCACCCGTCGAACTGTAGGCGTTTCCATGGGATTCCCTTGGTTGGCGCGATCGTCGGAGATGCTGGTGTTACTCCGTCATGCGCCTTCTGTTTTTCTCGTCGATTATCCAGCTGATATTGCCGAGCGAGGCCCGGATGTGGAAGGCGAGGGCCAGCAGACCAGCCCTGTTGAGCTGGTGCAGCGCGTCGCCCGACAGGTTCGCCAGCGCCTCTTCGCTGATCGAGTAGATTTCCGGCAGTGCATAGGACGTGCGATCGTCCAGCCGGATGTCGATCTTCAGTGGCGCCAGCAGGCCGGCGCCGAGGAAGGCATCAAACATCGCGCGGCTCTCGCTCAGTCCGCTGTGGATGGTCCGCAAGGCGTTGGCGCTCCGTTCGAGAGCCGGCGAGCTGCCGCCATGGCGCAGAAACAGCGGTGTTCCCTCCGTCCGGCTGACGCGCGGATCGTCGAGATTCAGCATCAGAACGGGCTGGCCGGCGCCATCGTCTGCCGCCCGCATTCCGATGAGAAAGGGGCCCCGCTGCATCATCGCCGGCAGCCGGCGCGCCCGCCACGCGCCATCGCTGACGAACAGGTTCTCGCCGGGGTCGAGCCCGAGCAGCGCGAACGCCTGCGGCCCGTCCGCCTGCGTCATCCGAAAGTAGATTGCGTATTCCCGCGACAGCTCGGGGATTTCGCTGGGAAAGACGACGGCCTCATTGACGGCGTCGCCGAACTCCGGCGCGCGCCGCTCGATCAATCGAATATCCTGATGCTCGACATTGTCGAGAACTGCAGCATTGACCATGACTCACCCGTCCAGACTGTGGGCTTACCATCCAGAGAAGAAAAGGGCCGCTGCTTCCAGCGGCCCTGAAGGCGTGGGGGAGGACGCTGGACGCTCGATCAGTACTTGTATCGGGCGGCAACCTGGTAACGTGTGTCAAGTTCCTGTGCGAAGTACAGGTTCACGTCGTCGCGACCATGGTGGCGCGTGGTTTCTCCGGTGAGGTTCAGGCCCTCGAACGACACCAGGAAGTTTGGTGTGATCTCGTAGTTCACCGATAGATCCAGCTGGCCGAAGGCCTCGACATAGGTCGGGTTTCCGGCGGCGCCGTCGCGGCTGGCGCTGCTGATGTATTCGTCCCGCCAGTTGTAGCCCAGGCGTCCGGAGAGGGCGCCGTTGTCGTAGATCAGCGTGACGTTGTAGGTGTCCGACAGCCCCAGAAGCGGGAATTGCGAAGTCCCCGGAGGTGCGCTGTTGTCGAACTTCACGTCACCCAGAACGGAGGTGTAGCTCGCCGCTACACCGAAGCCCGTGTCGCCGAAGAAGTGCTGGAGGCCGATTTCGAACCCGTGAAGGTTCGCGGTTTTGTTGTTGATCGGCAGGCTTGTTTCGAACTGGAAGAGCGGATCGCTCGAGTTGGCGGTGATGTCGTAGGCGGCAAGGATCTGGTCGACGAAGGCCTGATTGAGGTTCCCGCCGGTCAGGTTCGCCTGATACTCGGACGTCGCCGCCGCCACGTTGTTGTTGTTCCGGATCAGCAGGGCCGTCATCGTGAACAGGTTCACGTCGGTGGTCGCCTGGCTGATCTGCGCGAGGGCGGCTGCGGCCGTCCCGGAGCGCGAGCCCGCCGCGCCGGACGTCGGATCCCGCAGCCCGAACTGGGTCTGCGTTTCCTGTCCCGTGCCGACGAAGTTCGCCACGTCCTTGTTGTAGAAGCCCGCCGAGATGAAGCTGGAGTCGTTGTAGTACCACTCCACCGAGAAGTCGAAGTTGCTGGACTCAAGCGGCAGCAGCGCGGCGTTGCCCCGTGAGGCGGTCGGGTTGGTGCCGTTGATCGTCGGGCGCGGCGGGTTGTTGACGGTCGTGGTCGCGTAGAGGTTGCCGTATGCGGCGCGCGCGATCGTCTTGGAAACGGACGCACGAGCGACAATGTCGTCCGTCAGGTCGACGGAGACATCGAGGCTGGGCAGCCAGTTCCTGTAGCTCGACTCCGAGTTGACGGTCGCCAGGCCAGTCCCGAAATCAGTGGTGAAGTCGTTGTCCGCGGTCCACCGGATTGCTGTGGGGATGCTCTGCACGGCAGACGCTTCCACATCGGTTTCCTCGTAACGCAGCCCGGCCACGACGTTCGTCGACAGTCCGACAATCTCTCCCTCCATGCGGAACTTCGCATAGAGCGCCCGGATGTTTTCCTCGATCGTATTGGAGGTCGTCGAGGGCGTCGGGATGGTTGCGCCGTAGCCTTTGGCGAGGGCCTCATAGATGTCGAGTGCATTGCCCCGGAATGCCACGCCTGCGTTGCCGACCCCGAACGTCTGGAACATTGATCCCAGATCATAGGTGGTGATGGCGTTCGGCGCGTACTGCGCGATATCGCCAGGCCGCGAGATGCCCCAGTCGCCGAGCGCCTGGTAGGTCGACCCTGTGGTCGTCTCCATTTTCGAATTGATCAGGTCCACGCCGAAGTGGAAGCTGCTCATGTTGTCGACCTCGTAGGTCGCATCGGCGCGGAACTCGTTGATCTTGTTCGACTGGCTGTTGGTGGCCGTGCGTGCGACCTGCGAGCCAAGATCGCCCACGTCCAGCCGGCCATTTGCATTGCCGCGCAGGGCGTCGTTGATCGTGAACGTCTGAATGGGAATTCCGCTTCTGAAGTCGACCGAGTGTGCGGCAATGACCGGGGCGCCGATCGACATCAGGGTTGATGTGCTGCCGTTCGGGTTATTCGGATCGGCCTGGCCTTCGGACGAGTGCGCGTCAACATTCAGCCTGAACTGGTCGGAGATCTGCCACTCGGCGTTGACGCCGATCGAGGTCAGCGTGTCCTTCGTCCCGCGAAGCTGCTGCTCGAAGCCCATGTCCTTCACGCCGGACAGGTTCTCCTGGAGATACACGGCGCTGTAGATGCCCGATTCTCCTTGCGCGAAGACGACCTGGTCGAACGGCCGGTTGAACCAGTTCGTCTGTTCGGCGCGGGTTTCCGAGGCTTCCTGCTCGGCGTAGAGCGCATCGACCGTGAACAGGAGCGTTTCAAGCGGGCGGAACTGCGCCGTGGCCTGGATGTTGGAGCGCTTGCTCAGCGAGTTGGCGAGGAAGTAGCGGCTGTCGTTCGGGTAGGTGACGAGGTCGGTGGCCGCCGGCCTGTTCGTGACCTGGGTCAGCAGGTTGCCGCCCGTTCCATAGCGGACCCGGCCGCTCCCGGGGGCGAAGAACTGATCGGCGTACTCGAGGTTCCAGGAGTTCTGTGTGGCGCCCCGGGTGGAGGAGGACCGTTCCTGATACTGCCCGAAGACTGAGAAGCCGATCGAGCTGTCGTCGTTCGACCAGCTCATCGCGCCCGAGAGCTCGGGAGTGATCTCGTCATTGTCGACGACATTCTCGCTGTGCAGCGCCTTCGCTGTGAGGCTTGCCGTGAACCCGTCGCGGTCAAGCGGACGGAGTGTCTTGATGTTGAGGACGGCGCCGATGCCGCCCGACTGGCGATCTGCCTGGCCGGTCTTGTAGACCTCCAGACCCGTCACGCCGTCGGATGCGAGGTTGGCAAAGTCGAAGTTCCGGCTGCCGCCGCCAGCAAAGTCGTTGTCGGATCCGACTACTGCGATGTTCGCCGTCGGCATGACGCGGCTGTTCAGGGTGACAAGGTTGAACCCGGGACCGAAGCCGCGCACGGTGACTTCGGATCCTTCGCCGTTCACCCGGTTGATGGAGACGCCGGTGATCCGCTGGATCGACTCGGCGAGGTTGGTGTCGGGGTACTTCCCGATATCTTCGGCTGAAATTGAATCGAGGATCCCGTCCGCGTATCGCTTCTCATCCATCGAGCGCTCCAGGGCGCCGCGGATGCCGGTGACGATGATCACCTCGCCCTTTCCTGCATCGGCAGGCGGCTCCTGCGCGAAGGCAGGCGTGGCTGTCATGGCAGATATGGCGATTGCAAGAACGGACAAGGACACGCCGTTCCGCCGATTAGATTTATAGAATTCAGGCATTTCGTTTCCCCTATATTTTGTAGCGGTCTGGCCGCATTCCTGATGGTCGGTACGTTGCTAGCCGGTGCTCCCCTGCCGACTGTATGAACTCGATTGTGATAGCGCTACCATTTTGTGTGACATTCTGTCAAACGTGAAGTCAAAAGTCTTTTAGGAGCAGGGCAGAAGGGCATCGTTCGCTCACAGGTCAGAACAACGGGCGCTAACTTAAAGTCGGTATGGAAAAAAACCGGCGGGCGTTACCTTACGTTATGCTGAGTGTTCGGCATCGGATATGAAGCGATTTACATGGGCGGACATGGCGGCGCGCCGGAAAGCTGCGCCAATCGGATATTGGACAATGCAATTTCGCCGGCCGCCGTCGCCTCGATCCTCACCGGCACGGTGATCCGGCTCATGTCGACGCCTTTTGCTGCAAAGCACGAAAGGCGGACCGCGAGCTGGCTCCATTGTCCGGCTGGCTGGGCGGCAAGCATGTCTCCAACCGAGGCGCGAGCCGTGCACGCCGGGCCGCTTGCACATCCCATGGAGACTGTGATGCCGCCAGCCGGCAAGGCGTCAACGCGAACGTCCATGACAAGCGCCATGTCGCCATTCGCCTGGCGCGACAGGTCAGCAGCCGGACCCCCTATCTGCACCGCACCGGAGCCTGTCCAGCGAACCAGCAACGAGTCTTCCTGTGTGAACCTGTCCACTCTTCCCGGCGTGACCGCGCCCTCGCTCGACAGACTCCACTCGCCAGGCGGACGCCCGCCGACAAAGAACCGGTCTGTCGCAGCTTCGTTGAACCGGGACGTATCGACTTCAGCGAGCGCGCCCAGGCGCGTGCGCGAGGCAAGGCCCAGTCCATATCCGTAAGCAAACTGCGGATCATAGTCTGCGTCGCCGCGATTGAGCGGGGTCTGGTCCGGCGATCTGGGCCAGGAGAATGTCAGGCGGCCGGTGAAGTCATAGGCCGGAGCGCCTGCAGCCGCGCGCAGCAGGAGGTCCGCAACGCCGCCGCCTTCAGAACCGGGAAGCCACGCCGCAACGAACGCGTCGGAGGCGTTGATCTCGGGGTTCACATACATCGGGCGTCCGCTCAGGAACACCGCAACAACGGGAATTCCGGCGCCCTTCAGCTTGCGCAGCAAGGCCAGGTCACGATCATCCTCGCTCTGGTAGTCGAGGTGTGGGCGGTCGCCCTGGAATTCCGCGTAGGGGTCCTCGCCGAACACGACAATCGCGGCGTCGGGTGCGGTCCCATAGGACCCGTCGACAGAGAGCTCAACCTGGCCGCCGGCGGTCCGAACCTGCTCCCGGATGCCCTCGAACACCGTCTGGGCGTTGGGAAAATCGGCGCGGACGTTGTCAGCTCCCTGCCACGAAATGGTCCACCCGCCGGTCTGTTTGGTCAGGTTGTCGGCCCCATCCCCGGCGACGAGTATGCGCTTGCGCGGATCAAGCGGCAGGACGCCTCCGTCGTTCTTCAGAAGAACCAGCGACTTGCGCACGGCGTCCCGGGCGACGGCGCGATGGTCTGTCGAACCGAGAAGGTCGAAGCGACCGGCGAACGGGCGCTCCGACGGGCGGGGAGCCTCGAGAACGCCTGCCCGGATCTTGACGCGCAGTACGTTTGCAACGGCCTCATCCAGGCGCGCCATCGGGATCTCGCCGGAGGACACGCCGGCGACGGTGGCGAGGTACAGCTCCTTCCAGCTGTCGGGAGCCATGTACATGTCGAGGCCTGCGTTGAGCGAGGCGGCGCAGTTCGTGGGCGTGCATCCCTTCACCTGGCCGTGACCGTTCCAGTCTCCCACCGTGAAGCCGTCGAAGCGCATGCGGCCACGGAGAATATCCGTCAGCATGGCCTGCGCGCCGTGCATTTTTTCGCCACGCCAGGAGTTGTACGACGCCATCACACTCTGCACGCCAGCTTCGATCGCGGCGTAGTAGCCGGGCGAGAAGAGGTCGCGGAATTCGGCCTCGCCGAGTTCGGTGTCACCCTGGTCCTTGCCGTCCCGGGTGCCGCCATCGCCGATGAAGTGTTTGGCGGTCGCAATGACGTGCGGACCGCGCAGGAAGTCAGGCGCGCCAACCTCGCCCTGGATGCCGCGGACGATCGCGCCGGCATACGCCTTCACGATCTCCGGGTCTTCCGAGTAGCCCTCGTATGTGCGGCCCCAGCGATCATCGCGGACGACGGCGATGGTTGGCGCAAACGTCCAGTCGCCGCCCACCACCCGCAGTTCTAGCGCCGTGATCTCGCCGATGCGCCGGATAAGGTCGGGATCATTGGCGGCGCCGAGCCCGATGTTGTGCGGGAAGATGGTCGCGCCGATGATGTTGGCGTTGCCGTGCACCGCATCGCTTCCCCAGATCAGGGGAATGCGCGGGCGCCCGGGGGCGACGTCGACTGATGCATCGTAGAACTTGTCTGCATACTCAAGCCAGGTACGGGCCGGGGCGCGGTCGTCGCCATTGGGGCCGGAATTGCCTCCGCTCAGAATGGATCCGAGATGGTAGGCTTTCACATCTGCCGGCGTGACCGAGTTTGTGTCGGCCTGGACGATCTGCCCGACCTTTTCCTCGACGCTCATCGTGGCGAGAAGCGCCGCAATTCGCGCTTCCGTTTTGGGATCGCGCCGCAGCGGAGGTGCGCCCTCGGGCCAGCTGGCGGGGCTCAGAACGATGTCGCCCAGGGGCGGTGCAGCCCGGCTCTGCGACGCGGCCCGGTCATGGCTGGTAGACGCACCGGGCAGGCTGCAGCCGGGAAGAGCCGCAACCAGCATCGCCATACCGATGGCCCGAGGGCACATCGATGATAGCGCTACCATAACTGAGCGCAACACCAAGAATTCCTCCCTCCCGATTATTTTGCTCAGCCTCTGGCTGGTCACTCGGGTTCAGGAAGAGAGTGTCATCAAATTTATGGTAGCGCAATCATGAAGTCGCGCTGCGGGGCTATCGCTCTCTGGACTGCCTCAGGCGATGGCCCGGCTCACACGTCTGTCGGCCTGAAATAGGTGTCGACGATTGCGGACCCGGGATTGGTCAGATCAAAGGCGTGAAGGCCCAGATCCTCCGACAGCATCTGGAACGCCATCAGCCCTCGCACGGAATTGCCTTTTCGATCGAGACGCGGCGCATAGGTCGCTATGCCCAGCTTCCTGTTGACGACGCCGAGTATACCGCCGCTGACGCCGCTTTTGGCGGGGACCCCCACATCGTTCGCCCAGTTGCCCGAATAGTCATACATCCCGCACGTGAACATCGTCGCCATCATGTCCCGGACGGCCCGGACATCGAATATCACGTCGTCGGTCACCGGGTTGGCGCCGAGGTTCGCCATGGTGGCGCCGATGCAGGCCAGATCCCTTGCCGTGACGCGGATCGAGCACTGGCGGAAATAGAGGTCGAGGATGGCGTCGACCGGGCCGTCGATTGCGCCAGCGCCCAGCAGGAGATGCGCGATGGCGCGGTTCCTGTGGCCGGTCTCTGTTTCCGACTGGTAGACCTCGCTGTCGAGCTCAAGCGAACGGCCTGCCGCTCGTGACATCCGGTCCAGAATGATCTCGAAGGCCTTGTCGCCATGCGCCCTGTAGAGCAGGCCCGCGACCGTGATCGCCCCTGCATTGACCATCGCATTGTAGGGGCGACGGGTATGCGGATCGAGCTCAATCGCGTTGAAGGCGTCGCCAGACGGTTCGACGCCGACATGGTCGAGAACAGTTTCCCGTCCGACATCGTTCAGCGCAAGGCAGTAGGTGATGACCTTGCTTACAGACTGGATGGTAAAGGGCGCGTCCGCATTTCCGATGCTGTGAACCTGCCCGCTGGTCGTCGCGACCGCGATCCCGAAATGCTCGGGGTCAGCTTTTGCCAGTTCCGGAATGTAGGTGGCCACATCGCCGTCCCGCGACGCCAGAGCGCTCCGGTGGGCGGCTGCGAGGATGTGATCGATCTCGAAGGCGGGTTCCGCGCCGCCGGTTTCCGCGGACGAGTCTGTCTCGGGCAGGGGGGCGTCGGGCAGGCCAGACGTATCGTTGCTCTCGATCCTTCGAGTCCAGCCCCACCTCATTGACTCACCCCGCTACCGCCAAGTCGTCTGCCAGCACTGTCTTCGACGGCTGATCTGTTTGGCGGCAGCTTATGCGGGGTCCCGGATACGGCGACGTATCCACGCGCGCCTACCCAATCGGAAGGCGCGTGTGCTCAAATTTTGATCATGGAATTGCGCGGCTATCTGAATGTTGGGCAACTGTCACAAATCTGCAGCCAATTCGTGCGAGGGCGTTTCCTCACTCGAGGCGGTGGAAATCACTGGGTTCAAGGAGTGCAGACGCCAGTCTGCTGCGCACTCTGGCCCGTCACGTTTGTCCTGACGGGGTGCGCATAAGGGTGGACCGGCAATGGGCGTCATTTCCTCGTGACACATGATGCCGAACAGACCCGCATTGGCGTCCTGCGGGCGGAACCTGCCGTCGTGCCGGATCGGCGCGTCCATTACCTTCAGGTCGTTACCGGGCAGGACATCGGCCGGCGGTTTGTGATCGATGCTTCGGAAGTCCGAATTGGCCGGACGCCCCCTGCGGAAGTCGTCCTCCCGGACTCCGAGGTTTCACGGGTGCACTGCTCCGTGTCCCTGCGCGGCGATGACCTCATCATCACGGACATGAACTCCACGAACGGCACGTATATTGATGGCGCCCGGGTTTCAGGCGCCGCGGTGGCGAGGGTCGGCTCGATCATCCAGATCGGGAGCCATACCCTGCGGCACGACTCGCGGGAGGCCCGCGACATGGCGCAGCGGCTTGAGCTCGATCGGGACCTGGAGAAGGCCAACGCCTACGTCCAGTCGCTTCTCCCCGCGCCTGTCGCCAGCGGACCCGTTCTCTGCGACTGGATCTATCTGCCCAGCGCAAAGCTCGGCGGCGATGCGTTCGGCTATGGCCAGATCGATGACCAGCACCATTTCGGTTACCTGATCGACGTGGCGGGGCATGGCGCCGGAGCAGCCATGCATACGGTCTCGGTGCTCAACGTCCTGCGCCGCAAGGCCCTGCCAGGCGCCGACATGCTTGACCCCGCGTCGGTTCTCTCGGCCCTCAACGAAATGTTCCAGATGGACAATTCGGGGGGCATGTACTTCACGATCTGGTACGGCGTCTTCAACCTGCGGACGCGCAAGCTGAAGTACGCCTCGGCGGGACACCCGCCAGCCTTTCTCACGACCGCAGGCGGCGAGGAGATCAGATCGCTGCGGACGTCGAACCCGATTATCGGCGCCATAGAGGGTCTCGAATTCCTGTCTGCCGACATCGACCTCCCGCCAGGCGCGTCCCTCTATGTCTTCAGCGACGGCGTGTTCGAAATCACCGACCGGGAAGGCCGGGAATGGACGCTGAAGGACTTCGAACGACTTGTCGCAAAAGGGCGGCGCCCTGAGTCTACTGAACCGCGGCGCCTTCTGCACGAAGTGCAGACAGCGGCCCAGCCCGGCGGATTTGACGACGACTTCACACTACTGGTTCTGACATTCCAGAACTGACCGGAGGGTTCCATGGAACTGAATGTATCGGACTTCGATGGCGTCACCCTGCTCAAGCTCGATGGCCGTCTTGATACCGTCGGCGCAACCCGGGTGGAGGTTCAGTTCAACGCCAGCGCCGTGTCGCCGGGACGTCCCGCCCTGGTCGATCTGACGGGCGTGACATTCCTCGCCTCGCTGGGCATCCGCATGCTGGTGACGGCTGCCCGTTCGCTCACGGGGCGGGGCGCGAAGCTTGTCCTGTTCGGCGCCAGTCCCGCCGTTTCCGAGGTCATTGAAATCTCGGGCCTCTCGCGTTTGCTGCTGATCGCTCCCTCGCAGGCGGAGGCGCTTTCACTGGCGCGCGGATGAGCTCCGGCGCCTGTCCGGACGGGGAGCTCCGGCAGGGCGTCGATGCCTTGGGGGTGCTGCAGTCGGTCGAGCGGGATTCGCAATCGGTTCGCCTTGTCCTTGAGGGTAGCCTCGACGCCATCGAGGCATGCAGGCTCCAGGTTGATCCGTTTGCCGCGCGCGCCGGTGTGTCGCCGGAAGTCCGCAACCGGATCGAGGTTGTCCTCGAGGAAGTTATCGCCAACGTCGTCCGGCACGGGGTCGCCGGTGCGCCGGGCAAGTCGGTTGGCGTATCCGTCACGCTCGAACCGAAAGCCGTCCGGCTGGTGATCGACGATGACGCCCCCTTGCATGATCCCCTGCAGCGGCCTGATCACGTTCTGCCGGACGACCTTGGCGAGGCGCAGGTGGGCGGCCTCGGCGTGCATCTGGTCCGCACAATGGCCTCGCACGTGAAGTACGACGCCATTGCAGCCGGCGTCCGGCCGGCGCCTCTGCATCACGCCGGCAACAGACTCACGATCTGGCTGCGGGCGCCGGAACTCTAGTTGGCAAGAACCGCCGACTGCGACTGGGCTGTCTTCAGTATGCCTTCGAGATCGGCCCTCGCCGTCGCTGCCTGGCCCACAAGGCGCGTCAGGTTCCGGCGGTTCGCCGAGGATACCGATGCGCCGTCCGTCTCCAGTTTCGCCGCTGTCGTGCGTGCGAGCGCGTCCAGGTCCTGGAGCTGCTTGTGCGCATCCTTCTTCTGCTTGCTCGCGAAGACAGTCGGACGCTTTACCGCCGCGAGCGCATGGATGGAGGCCGCCAGCGTCTGAACCTCGGCTGAGATCGATGCGAACTCCGCCCTCTTGCCCTTCGTGTAGATCTCGGCCGCGCCCGGCCGGAGAGCGGACAGGATACCGAAGGCCGTATGGATCTCCGGGAGCGCCCGGGCCGCGGTTGTGGGGTCAGGAGAAGCTGCATCGGCCAGGGCCGTCTCCAGCCGCTTCTGCGCCGAAGCGGCTTCATCGATCCGCCCCTTCAGCTCCTTCAGCTGTGTCGCGCTGAAGGCCTTGGGCTGACCGGCGCCTGCTGCGAAGTCGCCGTTCACGGCCTTGATCAGAACCTCGGCGTCCGGACCGACCGACTTGGCGTAGGCCGCTGCTGCAGCTGTTGAGAGGGCGCCGACCTGCTTCGCGATCTCCGTCTGCTGCGGGGCGTCCGGCGGCAGGCCGCCTGCCGACAGGACGAGCTGGTCAATGCTGGCGGCGGCGGCGCGCAGCGCCTGCACCTCGGGGTCGGGACGACCGATCGAAGCGGCGGCGTCTGCAGCTGCAATCAGGGCGGGGCCCAGGTCCAGGTTGACCGTTTCCACCGCCGGAGCCGGCGCAGCAGGCGCCGCAACAGACTCCACGACCGCCGCGTCGGGGGCTGCCGGCCCCTTCGGCATCAGCGCCATCCCGGCTGCGCCGCCAACGGCGATGACCGCCACGAGGCCGCCCGCTAGCACCAGAGGCAGCGTCGAACGCTTCTTCCGCGCTGGAGCAACCTCGGCCGGTTCGGCGCCGGCCGCAGCGGCCGGCGCTGCCGTCTCGATCTGAGCCTGGATCGCTCGTGCGGCCTGCTGCGGCATGGGCTGCGCTATGCGCGTCATGTCGTCGAAGACCGGCGGCGGGGAGGCTTTGCGCGTCGTCCTGCCTTCCAGATGGTCCAGCCACTCGCCGATGGATTGCGGCCGGTCGGCCGGCTTGATCTCCATGGCCCAGTCGATCGCTTCAAGCACGGCGCGTGAGAACCCTGCCGCCCCGGTCTCCGCCAGCGGCTGTCCGGCTCCCCCATGCAGGCGCTCCAGGACCTCGCCCGGCTTCTCGCCGGTGATGCACTGGTACATGGTCACGCCGAGGGCGTAGATGTCGGTCCAGGGGCCCTGGGGGAAGGTCCGCACATACTGTTCGATCGCGGCGTAGGGCGGGGTGTAGAAGGTGACCTTGGTGCTGGTGACCTGCCCGGCGTCGAAACGGGCCGACCCGAAATCGATCAGAACGGGTCTGTCCCCGTCGGCGACGAGGATGTTGGCAGGCTTGATGTCGCGGTGGAAAACTCCCGAGGCGTGGGCGCGATCCAGACCCTCGGCAACCGGCCTGATCAGCCCGACCAGCTCGGTCTCGGTGAACTTGCGGCCGTCCTTCAGCATCTGGCTGAGGCTGACGCCGGATTCGAAATCCATCACCATGTAGGCGGTGCCGTTGATCTCGAAGAGGCTCCGCACACAGACGATATTTGGGTGACGCTCCGGCTTCGACAGGTTCCAGAGGATCTTGGCCTCTTCGACAAATTTCTGGAGGCCGTGCGCGTACAGCTCCTGCGAAGACGTATCGAGCGGGCTGACCGTGAGGTCGCCCTTTCGGTCGCTGATCGCCCCGGGCAGATATTCCTTGATGGCGACCGTTTCGCCGAAATAGACCCCGGCGCCCTTGTAGACGATCCCGAAGCCGCCAGAGCCCAGGACGGACTCGATGCGCCACTCCCGGAGGATCGTGCCCACAGGCAACGCCTTCGAGTGATAAGGGAGTTCGTCCGCCATTTTCCGCCCCGATTTCTCATCGAAACTAGCGTGGGCGCTGCACACAAGCTAGTGTCCCTTGCGACTGTGTGGAGAGCGCTGTGAGACTTGAGGCGACATGGCGCACGCACCCGGGGCGAGTTCGTCGCGCCAATGAAGACGCAGTGTTTTGCGATAGCGGCCCAGGCATCTGGGCGGTGGCCGACGGCATGGGCGGACACGCGCACGGCGCCGAGGCCAGCGCAACGGTGGTCGAGGCCCTGGCGGCCATGCCCTCCGGTCTGTCGTTGAAGGCGATGGAGCAGGCCATCCGGCAGGCCATGGCCAGCGTCAACGAAAGGCTCGTCCAGCGCGGGCAGTCCCTGTCGCCGCCGCAGACCGTCGGCTCGACCATTGTCATCCTCTGCGTCGCGCAGGGCCGCTTCCTGTGCGGATGGGCGGGAGACAGTCGCGCCTATCTGGTGCGCGCCGGCGAGTTCCGCCAGCTCAGCCGCGACCACACCCTCGTGCAGCAGCTTGTCGATGGAGGCCTTCTGACAGCAGCTGAAGCGGTCAACCACCCGGATGGACACATCATCACGCGGGCTGCGGGGGCGCAGGCGCGCCTCGAACTGGATTTCGTGAGCGGACCTGTCCTGCCCGGCGACACCTTCCTGCTGTGCAGCGACGGGCTCAGCCGCACGGCGACACCGGAAGAGCTGTTTGAGCGCAGCATCCTGCCAGACGCAGAGATCGCAGCCGAGAGCCTTCTCGATCTCGCGCTTCAGCGCGGCGCCCCCGACAATGTCTCGTTGATCCTCCTGCGCGCCTCGGCCTGAGTCCGCCGGCGGGCTGGCCATCCGCCTATCCGTCAGTGCAAGGTTGTCTGATATGGATCATGCCGCGTTGCGGCGGCGTCTGGCGGTTCGGTGAGTCCAGGGCCGGCCTGTCTCGACGAACTGCTGACACTGCACATCAGTCCTGACCGCGGGGATTGGCCATCGACAGTTTCGTCGGCAACCGGCTGGCTGGCCCGGCCGGGGCACAATGAATTATTAAGCGGCGCGCTGAAATTTCTTCCTGTCCCGAGCCGGGGCGGGGGCCGAAATGTCTTATCAGCAACTTAAGGCTTGTTTCGAACATATCGTCCCCGAGGAAACCGTGCTGCTTCTTGCGCGGTGGCGGTCCGCCGCTGCGATGACCGCGGGTCTGATTGTCGCCGCGCCGCTCGCACGCGCCGAAGAACGGCCGGTAATCAATGTCGACACGCTTGCGCCTGACTCGAATGGCCTGATCGGCAGCTCCAACGTCCAGCTTATCCTGCACGGTGACTTGGCCGCGGCGAACGCCACATTCGCGGGCACGAATACGAAGGACATCAGCTCCGAGGTTCGACCGGGCCTCTCCACAGCCTTCTACCTGAGGCCGCTGGCCGGACTGGGCTTTGCAACAAGCGGCGTTCCTGCCGGTGAGGGGTTCGGGCGACTGATCGCGTCGGTGGCCGCAAGGATGCGCGGCGAGCCATACGACCTGCTTTCGGCAACGCTTGAGGGCGGTCCGCCGCCCAATGCGCCGGTCATCGACATAACGAACACCGCTTCGATCCGGACGCCCAACATTGCGGGCATTGAGGTCCTGTCCCTGGCTGGCAAGGGTGATGACGGGAGTGGCGGCAACCTCATCCATTCAGGGCATTCCGGCGATCCGGGCGATGATGGCGGCGATGTCCGGGTCATCAATTCCGGAACGATCACGTCCGGCGGACCGGCGATCGCCGCCCGATCGATTGGAGGCGACGGCGGCCACGGCGGCGGCGGCGGGACATTCACCGGCGGCGGCGGCGCGGGGGTGGGCGGCAGCGGCGGCGATGTTGTTGTCGTCAACAAAGCCGGTGGGGAGCTGACCGTCACCGGTAACAGCGCGGCCGCAATTTCGGTTCGTTCAGTCGGCGGCAAAGGCGGTGACGGAGGAGGCGGCGGAACGATTACGGGGTCCGGCACGGACGGGGCCGTCGGAGGCAACGGCGGAGACGTCTATGTAGGCAATGAAGGCCAGATCGATGCCTTTGGCGAGGTGTCTTCAGGGGTTCACGCTCTCAGCGTAGGCGGTGGCGGCGGCGGTGGCGGCGGCGGCGGGTGGATCGCAGGGCATAGCGGCGATGGCGGCGACGGCAACCACGGCGGCGATGCGTCGATCGATAACAGCGGCCAGATCACGACGCGTGGACAATGGTCCGCTGGCGTCTCCGTCGAGAGCGTTGGCGGCAACGGCGGAGACGGCGGATCATCTGCCGGAATCGTGGTCGCCATCGGGGCGTCGGGCGGCATCGGCGGCAACGGCGGAAAAACCTCCGTCGATGTCTCTGGAACAATCCGGACGGCGGGAGAGTCCTCGGCCGGCGCCTATGCGCATTCGGTTGGCGGCGGCGGCGGAGCGGGCGGCTCGGCGACCAGTTTCAGCGCTGGCGTAGGCATGGCGATTGGCGGCTCGGGCGGCGGAGGCGGCGCGGGCGGCGAGGTCGACATGGTGCTGACCGGGTCTGTCACCACGGCCAGGGGCGGCTCTGCCGGCATGGTGGCGCAATCCGTTGGCGGCGGCGGCGGCTCCGGCGGCACGGCGGCGGGCGTCAGTGTGGGCGCCGGTGTCTCCGCGCAGATGACGATCGGTGGCAGCGGCGGTTCGGGCGGCAACGGCGGCGCCGTCACTGTCGCGGTCCACAAGACAGGGACTATCGATACCGGCACGGCTGCGCCGGACGGGACGGCGACCGTGGTCGTGCAGGACAGCGTGGGCGCGCCCACGCGCGCGGTTCAGGTTCCTGCGGTCGAGATCTATGGCGCGCACGCGGTCGGCGTGCTCGCGCAATCGATTGGCGGCGGCGGCGGCCATGGCGGTTCGGCGCTGTCGATATCGGCGTCGGCAGGCGAGGAAGGCAGCTTTGCCGCCTCGGTCGCGCTTGGCGGCAGCGGCGGCTCCGGCGGCAACGGGAATGGCGTCACGGTCACCAACGATGGAACGGTCAGGACGCGGGGATCTTCCGCCCAGGGGATCGTGGCCCAATCGGTCGGCGGCGGCGGCGGGAACGGCGGCAACGCCACGGCGGTGGCGGCCTCTGTGTCGGCCGGTTATTCCGCATCGGTGACGGTCGCGCTGGGCGGCAGCGGCGGCAGTGGCGGCGCCGGCAGCACGGTCAGCGTCACGAATACGGGCGCGATCGAGACGGTATCTGCCCTGTCGAACGGGGTGCTGGCGCAGTCGATCGGCGGCGGCGGCGGCAATGGCGGCCAGAGCGTGACGGTTGGGGCCTCGGGAGGCGAGCAGAGCGGCACGGTCGGCGTCACGCTGGGCGGCAAGGGCGGCAGGGGAAATACTGGCGGCGTCGCGTCATTCAACCAGGCCGCCAGCGGTTCAATCATTACGCACGGCAACGCTGCGGATGGCGTCATCGTACAGTCGGTGGGCGGCGGCGGCGGCAATGGCGGCGCGGCTCACAGCTATACCGCCAGCCTCGCCACCAGCCAGGGGGCCGAGCCAGGCTCCAAGGGCGGCAAGAGCCTGGACCTGAATGTTGCGCTCGGCGGCGACGGCGGCAGCGGCGGCGCCGGACAGGCGGCGAACCTGACGGCTGCCGGCCTCATCACCACTTATGGCGACGGTTCGCGCGGCGCTGTCGTGCAGTCGGTAGGCGGTGGCGGCGGCACGGGCGGAAACGTATCCGAAGTCTCCCTCTCCGGCGCTGCGAACGGCGTGCCTTCGGACGATGGCAAGGACAAGAACACCGGAAAATCGGCCGCGATCAATGTCGGAATCGGCGGCAAGGGCGGTTCTGGCGATCATGGCGGAGCCGCGACCTTCACCGGCCAGGCGGGGCTGAAGCTGACGACCTATGGCGCGCAGGCCGATGGCGTGCTGGTGCAGTCGGTTGGCGGCGGCGGAGGAGCGGGCGGGAACGTGCACTCGGTGTCGTTTTCCACCATCGCCCCGGATTCGGCCTCGGCGCTGCCTAGCCCGCCGGGCCAGCAGTCAGGACTCAGCTCCCTCCCATTAGCAAACCCGACTGGCCAGAAACGCGGCACGGCGCTGGAAGCCAGCGTGGGCGTTGGCGGCAAGGGCGGCTACGGAAACAATGGCGGCAAGGCGGAAGCAAATCTTGCCAGCGGCGCGGCAGTGACCACCAGCGGCGTTGGCGCGCATGGCGTTGTCATCCAGTCTGTTGGCGGCGGCGGCGGACGCGGCGGGTCGGTCAACAATCTGAGCGCGTTTGGCTATCGCACCAAATCGCTGAACATCGGTGTCGGCGGCCATGGGGGCCTGAGCGGCGACGGCAAGGACGCGACCTTCAATGGCGGCGTGACCGCCGGTGCTCCGGCGCCGGTCGTTACGACGTCCGGCGATCATGCTCATGCGCTCGTGGTGCAGTCTGTTGGCGGCGGCGGCGGGGCTGGCGGTTCGGTGTCCTCCGCCAGGGTCGATGAGAGCTATGTCGCCCAGGGCAAGGGTGATCCCTACGCGGTCTCTGTTGGCGGCAGCGGCGGGGCCAGCGGCGCTGGCGGGACGGTCTCCCTGTCCGGCGACGTGACGCTGTCCACGACCGGTCAGCAGGCCTATGGCGTCCTCGCCCAGTCGATCGGCGGCGGCGGCGGCGACGTACACAGCAGCGGATCTGTGGATACCACGGGCCGATACTCGCTCAACATCGGCGGAAACGGCTCCGGCGGCGGCAATGGCGGTGCAGTGACCGTCAGCGGCGGCGGCGCCATCGCCACGAGCGGCGCGCTGGCTCACGGTATTGTCGCCCAGTCAGTCGGCGGCGGCGGCGGTACGGCTGCGAACAGCACTGGCGACAGCGTCACGGCCCCCGCCAGCGGCAAGCTGGGCGCCACCATCACAATCGGCGGCTACAACAACAGCGGCGGCGAGGGCGGTCTCGTTACGGTGCGCCGAAGCGGCCAGATCGAGACGCAGGGCGCACACGCCGTTGGCCTACTCGCACAGTCGATCGGCGGCGGAGGCGGGGTTGGAAGCCTTGGGGCGCAGATGCTTGGCGACCCGCGTGCCGGGAACACGGCGAACCTCTTCCTGGGCGCGTATGGGCGAGGCAGCGGCGGCAAGGTCGACATTTCCGACGCGGCGGCGGACGGCGTCGCGCAACGGCTGAACATCCTCACGCACGGCGCTGGCGCCCATGCGCTGTTTGCCCAGTCTGTGGGGTCAGGCGGCGGCCTGTTCCTGTCCAGCGATTCCAACGCCATCAATGTGACGGTTGCGGAGAACGGCGCGCTCGGCAAGAACGACAAGGCAATCTACGGCGCTGGCGGCGACGTGCGCGTGTCGTCCAGAGGCGAGCTCAAGACCACGGGCGATTTCGCGACCGGTATCTTCGCGATGTCTGCCAGCGGCGGAGCCGCTGTCGTCCAGACCGATACGGGACCAGTCATCCATGTCCGCGCGGATTCCCTGCAAGGCATGGGCGGATCCGTCACGATTGCGCAGTCCGGTAGTGTACGCACGGCGGGAACCGGTGGGCACGGCGTTCTCGCCTACGCCCAGAACGGCGGCGCCGGCGTCAACGTCTCGATCGACGGCCTGATCGAGACGCAAGGCGCAGGCGCCAATGGCGTGACGACCACCAATGCGGTCGTCGGGCAGTTGCAGGCGTTCCAGCGAACTCCCCTGGTGCTGGCGGCGCAACTCGGTGCGATAGCGGGTATCCCTGCGCCCGTCACAACCCGGATCACCGTCGGGAGACAGGGGATGGTCAGCGTAGGTGCTGCCAACGCGACTGCGATCTCGGTGGCCGACGCATGGCTCAGTACGCAGATCGATATCGGCGGCCAGGTGGCGAACCGCGCCGCCGCGAGCGATGACATGGCCGTCGCCATCAACTCGACCAACAATGCGATCGGCGGTGCGGTCAACATCCTCGCAGGCGGTTCGGTCCTGGGGCGCCTGACCGGCTCCAACTACAAGCTGAACCTGTCGGGAAGCCTGACGGGCAGCGTTGCCGGCGCGAGCGACTACGTCATCCGCCAGGGCGGGGTGCATACCCTCGTGGTTGATCCGGTAGGCGGGTTCGTGAACTCGATCCGCTCCAACATCCTCACATCCGATGGCGAGATCCGTCTCCGCCTGGCCAGCTTCGCCGACGTCCACAATCCGCAGGTTCTTGTGCACGCCGCGAGAGGGCTCGGCGATTTCGGCGTTGCAGATATCTCGAGTCCGCTGGCGGTGAACTTCGGGCTGGTGAAGACCGAGCCTGGCACGATCATGCTGACCAGCGCGAAGGTGAACTTCGCTGGGGTCAACATGGACTCCAACTCCGAAGCGATTGCTGCATCGGCCGACGCCGTGGTGGCCCAGCTGGTCGCCGCCGGCGACCGCGGGGCGCCGGTCGACTTGCAGGTGAGGGATCACCTGCTCGCCGCCGCCAACTCGTGGACAGTCGGAGATCTCCAGACAGCGCTCGGCGTGTTCGACCACAGCAACGACACCAACGCTCTGGTCGATCATACGGGCGCTGTATCGGCGGCGACGGCGGCCGCGCACAGCTGCGGTTCGGCGGAAGGAGATAACGCATCCATCCAGGAAGCCGAATGCACGTGGGCGCGTGTCGCGACACGGTCGGTGGACTATGAAGAACCGGGTGCAGAGACGCACATGGACAGCCTGTCGTTCGGCCGGCAGGTCGCGCTTGACGACGTCTGGCGGGCCGGTCTTGCGTTCGCCTACGCGCAGGACAAGTCTGAGACTGCGGCCTCGCGGGGCGAGGGTGAAAGCTATCATGCCACGGCCGTTGCAAAGCGGGTGAAGGGCGGGTGGCTGTCGTCGGCGGCGCTCACGGCGAGCTATCGCGAGGGCGATTATGCGCGAGAGATCGACCATGCCGGCGTACGCGAAATCGCGAAGTCCAGCCAGAAACTGTTCTCCGCAGCGTCCCGGTTCAAGCTGGCGCGTGCGTTCGACGTGGGCGTGCTGGACATCCGGCCCGGGATAGCCGTCGATGCGGTCTGGCTGCACAATTTCGGCTATGACGAAACGGGAAGCGGGCTCGCGTCGGCGCGTGTGAAGGCGAACAGCCAGATGCTCTACAATGTCAGGCCATCGGTGCGCCTCGGGACGGACCTGCAGCTCGCTGGCGGCCTCACCTTGCGGCCCTATGTACAGGCGGGTCTCGACTGGGCGGTCAACGACGCCGTGACGGAGGTGATGATCGGATCGCTTGCCTCAGCCGAGCTAAGCGACAACCGCAGTGGCGTCATCCCGGAGTTCAGCGCCGGCCTGAGCCTGCTCAGGTCCGACCGGTTCGAGGCAAAGCTGGAGTACGAAGGGTCGTATGCCGACACCTACACGGCGGAGATGGCCAGCCTGAAGGTCGCAGCGAAATTCTAGCGTCCGGCCGGTGTCGTCAGACAAACGCTACCCCCCCTCGTGCTGCAATCGAATTGGGGCGACTTTGACTCAACTTGTCAGCACCCGCTGGAGACACGCCCTCTAACGTGCATTCACGTTCAACCGGACAGCACCCGAGCGGAGTGTCGGCTTCCCGGTCAGTCTTCTTCTTCAGGCGATCGCGACAGCCGGCCGGGCCGGGGCGGGGCGCCAGACCTGGCTTTGCGGCTACGCGCCGCGAAAGCGACAGCCCGGTCACCTCTTTGTTCAGCGACAGCCAGCTCGCGCAGCAACTTCAGGTAGGACGCCCAACGCGCCGCACTGATGCCGCCATCGGCAAGAGCGGCGCGGATGGCGCAACCGGGCTCTGTCTCGTGCGCACAGTTGGTGAACCGGCAGGTCTGGATCAGCTCCACGACGTCATTGAAGCTGAGGCCGAGCGACTCTTCTGTGCTGGCGACGCCGAACTCGCGCATGCCCGGCGTATCCAGAAGCAGAGCCCCGTTTTCGAGCCGAAAAAGTTCGCGATGCGTTGTTGTGTGGCGGCCCCGGTCGTCGCTTTGGCGCGTCGAGCCCGTCGCCATCGCGTCTTGGCCAAGCAGGGCGTTCAGCAGAGTCGATTTGCCCGCGCCCGAGCTGCCGAGCAATGCCGCTGTCACGCCAGGCTGCAGCCAACGCTCAAGGCCATCGAGGCCATCGGCGGTCTGCGCAGAGAGGACGACTATCGGCGCTCCGGACGCTATCTCCTCGATGCGGCCACGCTGATTTTCCAGATCCGAACTCAGGTCAGCTTTTGTAAGCACTATGACCGGCGCTGCTCCGCTGTCGCGCGCCGCCACGAGGTATCGTTCAACGCGTCGCGGATTGAGGTCGTCGGTCAGAGCCGCAACCAGAAGAGCGATATCGATGTTTGCAGCGATGACCTGAACGCCGTCTCCGCCTGCGGCGCGCCGGACAAATTTGGACTTGCGCGGCATCAGGGCGTGAACAACCGTATCGCCGTCGCCGCCAGGCAGGTCGACCGCGAGCCAGTCACCAACGGCGGGATAGTCGCCGGGCTCTGCCTCCGATGCAAACCGGCCACTGAGCCGCCCCGACGACTCACCTTGCTCCGTAACCAGCTGCCAGAGGTTGCGGTGCTGCGCTGTCACGCGGGCGGGGATAAGGTTCTCGGCCGCAAACGGCGCGAAATCACGCTGGAGACGTTCGTTCCAGCCGAACTGGTTGATCATGTGTGCGCCATGGGGTGTCAGCATACACCTTGGAGAAGGCGCTGGCGACCTGTCTGGCGGTGAGGGTGGGATTCGAACCCACGATAGACTTTCGCCTATACACGCTTTCCAGGCGTGCGCCATCGACCACTCGGCCACCTCACCAGAGGTCCCGTCCCGGCAGGGAGGGGCCCAGAAGGAGGGCCTCATTGCACACGGGCGGAATTCGCGCAAGGTGGCTGCCGGACAGCCCCCGCGCCCGGCTTGGCTGGCGGCGTTCGACACCCCACATGCCCTCTCCGGACGGGTATCAGAGATGGGTATCAAAGGAGACACGACATGTTCGCAAGGCAACCCGTTATGCCCGCCCCCGGCGAGGCTCTGCCGGGGCGCGCATCGCCCCTGCCCACCGCCGAAACCCACGACATCAGCGGCCGGCCCCTCAAGGGGCCCTGGCCGGAGGGCATGGAGAGCGCGATCGTCGGCCTCGGCTGTTTCTGGGGCGCGGAACGCAAGTTCTGGCAGATGGACGGCGTCTGGGTCACGGCGGTCGGCTATGCTGGCGGCTTTACTCCCAACCCCACCTACAAGGAGGTCTGCTCCGGCGGCACCGGCCACACCGAGGTCGTGCTGGTGGTCTTCGACCCCGCAAAGACCAGCTACGGCGCCATCCTGAAGGCGTTCTGGGAGAACCATGACCCCACCCAGGGCATGCGCCAGGGCGGCGATATCGGGACCCAGTACCGGTCTGCAATCTACACCACCAGCCCGGAACAGGCGGCCGAGGCCGAAGCCTCGAAGGAGGTCTATCAGGCCGCCCTGCGTGCGGCGGGCAAGGGCTGGATCACCACGGAAATCCGTCCCGCGCCGGAGTTCTTCTATGCCGAGGACTACCACCAGCAGTACCTCAACAAGAACCCGGGCGGCTATTGCGGACTGGGCGGCACCGGCGTCGCCTGCCAGATCGGCACCGGCGTCAACGCCTGACGGTGATCCGGTCCCGGATTGCGGCGAACGACTCGCGGCGGGCTGTCCAGTCCGCCGCGGTCTGCCCCCAGATCTCGATGGGCAGGTGATCGAAGGGCGGCGGCATCTTGCCCGGCCCGCGATTGACTGACCCCAGCCGCATGGCCAGCGCCTGGGAATTCACGTTCGCCGGGTCGATGCAGTGGATGATGTCGGTCCAGCCCAGTACGTCCACCGCGAAATCCATCGACGCGACCGCGCATTCCAGCGCCAGCCCCTGTCCCCAGCGCGAGCGGACGATCCCCCAGCCAACCTCCGTGCCCGGCCAGCCATGCGGCGACCACGGCCCGGCCCGGCCGACCCATTCGCCGGTGGCCTTCTCGACCATCGAGAACATCCCATGCCCCTGCAGGGCCCATGATCCGGCCATGGTGGCGAAGCCGCGCCAGGCGGTGGCCGCCGGCATCTGGCCGCCGATGAAGCGCGCAGCCTCCTCGTCCGCCATGAAGGCGGCCCAGCCCGGAAAATCCTCCGGCTCGGGCGCGCGCAGGATTAGCCGTTCGGTCTCGATGCGCACCGACTGGTTTGGATGGGCCATGGCGTCTGTTTCCCCCTGAAAACTGTCACTGCCGGTCTGCGCCGGGTTCCCGGGGGCACTGAAACCTGAATCGGGGCCGGACGGAATGCCCGCAGTTGGCTGCCATGATCTCTGGGGTTGTCCGCTCGTGCTCCGCCTCCAAGTCTGCGTGGCGGGGGCGTCGGCGTCCTCACGCTCGTCGCCGTGAGGCTGATTTGCGTCGGGTGCGTGCGCGCCCGTGCCGGCGCCGGGGGCGCTCTTCGAGTCAAAATGGCTACGACATGGGGGGCGGGAGGGTGCGCATCAGAGGCCCATTCTAGGTGCTGATGGTACAACGCTTTGTGCTATAGAGTCAGGAGACATAGACAGGAGGAACGGGTGGGCGTTTATGCCGAGTACATCGGCCTCGGGTACAATTGCGAGGTCGCCTACGAGATCAGGCGCGCGGGTCAGACCCGCGCCCAATTCTTCGACTGGGCCAGCACGCCGGTCGATACGATCTCCCAGATCATCGAGGCCCGGTTTGAAGGCGCTCGCGAGGATATCGAAGACGACACTGACGGCATGGTCCGGGACAAGCGGTTCTTCCACCGCTTCCACGGCCCACACAGCGCCGAGAAGGTTGATCATCTCAGTCGACGGTTTCTCACCCCGATTGGCCGGCGCTGCTACATTCTCAAGGCCGACTATGTGAGCCCCGGCCAGATCGTCCGGCTAATGGACGCCATTGATGATATCAACCGGGACTATGCCTTGGTCGTGGTTCGAACCGAGATCGCTCAAAACCTGACCTGCATAGAGACCGGAGACGTCCGCCTCCAGACCAGGACCCTTCGCCGCTTCGCGCCCCTGGACGACGCCAGCGACAGCCACCGCGTGTCTTGGGAGGCCATCTGGTCCGAGTTTCAGCTCGCTGCGTCGGATATTGGGGCGAGCATGCATCTTGTCGATCCCATGTCGGTCGACCTGGCCGCATAGTCGATTTCGCATGCAGAATGGATTGAGAGCCCGTCGCCGTCACCGCACAGCGCACCGCCGCCATTCGCGCGCATGCAGGGTCGAGCTTGACAGCCCACGGCCTGCAAACATCGCATCCGTCTCGTCCCGTGCGAGCAGGAACCGGCGCCCCAACTTGGCGGAGCGACCTGCAAAGGCTGCCCCACGTAAAGTGTGGGATAAACGGCCCTTGTCCCCACCACCTTTGCCCCCTCCGTCGCGCAGGCTCCGCTTGCGATCCACCTCCCCCAGTCTGCGACTGGGGAGGCAAATCCCCCGCAACAACAGACGCCTATCCTCCCCGAGCTTGCTCGGGGAGGGGGACCGTCCGGCAAAGCCGGATGGTGGAGGGGGATCTTTTTGGTCTTTTTCATCCTACAGCACGCGGACGCCCCTAAACTCCTCCTCGCGCCTGTCACGGGAGGGTTCGGGGGCCACCGAACCGCGAACGACAGGCGCCGGTCGGCGTGGGGCCGGCCTTGTATCCATCCGGTTGCCCGTCACGGGGGCCGGACAGGCGCAAGGCAGGCCCATCGGGACCCCGGGGAACTGAAACCGGGGAAGCCTCGGGGATGGCGGCATCCCCTGCACGCGCGGCTCGGCGATAGGGCCTGGACCAACGTCCGGTCTGATCGGGCTTCCAGGCTGCGCCTCTTCAGGGCGGCCCGGGAGTTCCGGACCGGAACGGAAATCCTCGATGTACCCTTGCCGGGACGACAAACGATCGCGGGGCGCGTGGGGACACGCATCCGGCCAGTGGCGACACTGGCATTGTACTAAACAAGGCGTGCGCCCGCGCGCCCCGGCCTCCCTTTGCTCGGACCGGGCAGACAGGAGGCGAACGACAGCATCACGGACGGCATTCGCGCCGGTCCGGACGGGAGCACGCGCCCGCCGCAACAACTGGCAACGACACTTGAGTTGCGGCCCGGCGCACACCACCCTAACGCATAGCGCCCCGAAGCGGGCTTCAAGCATCAGGCGCGGGCATGGACCGGCAAACCACAGTCTCCCGACCAGCGTCCTGCAGCGGCGTCGGCCTGCACTCCGGCGAGGTCGCAACGCTGACGCTCCGTCCGGCCGCCGCCGGTTCGGGCGTGCGCTTCATCCGCAAGGATATCTCCGGCCGGGACAACACCATCCGGGCACTCGCGCTCAACGTCTCCACCACCCAGCTGGGCACCAACATCACCAACGCCGACGGCGTGAGCGTCGCCACCGTCGAGCATTTCCTTGCCGCCTGCGCCGGGCTGGGCCTCGACAACGCAATCGCCGAACTGGACGGTCCCGAACTGCCCATCCTCGACGGCTCCTCCGCGCCCTTCATGGACCTCATCCAGGACGCCGGGGTCGAACAGCTGGCCGAGCCGCGTTTCCGGCTGCGGGTCCTCAAGCCTGTCGAGATCCGTGACGGCGTGAAGTTCGCCCGGCTGTCCCCCGGCGACGGCTTCACGATCACCGCCGCCATCGACTTTCCCTCCCGCGCCATCGGGCGGCAGACCCTGACGCTGGCCATGAAGCCAGGCGAATTCGGCCGCGAGATCGCCTGGGCGCGCACATTCGGCTTTGCCCACGAGATCGAGAAGCTCCGATCCATGGGGCTGGCGCGCGGCGGCTCGCTCCAGAACGCCATCGTGGTCGACGGCGACACCGTGCTCAATTCCGACGGTCCGGTCACGCCCGACGAGTTCGTCCGTCACAAGGTGCTCGATATTGTCGGCGACCTGTTCCTGGCGGGCGCGCCCATCGAGGGGGCCTATGAAGGCGAGCAGCCCGGTCACGCTCTCAACAATCGCCTGCTGCGCGCATTGTTCGCCGACCCGGACGCGTTCCGGCTGGAAGCTGTTGGCGGCGATCCAGTTGGCGCTGCGTAAGTCGCTGAGTTTGCGCTGAATCCGCAATGATCCCGCCTTGATTCTGTCGCCATCGCCGAGCCAATCTGGCGGCGGGCGGATCAGGGTGGACGACATGAAGCGCTTTATGGCTGGGCTGGTTCTGGCGGCGGGTCTTGCCGCATGCGGGCAGTCCGAGACGGCTTCGACGCCCGCTGACATGGCGATGGCGCCGCCTGCGCCAATGGCCGCGATGGAGCAGGAATACGCCTCCTCCGATCGCGCGATGATGAAGGTCGTGCAGGACGAGCCCGGCAGCAACGGAGGCGGCGGTCAGGCGCCCGCGCAGGATCCAGCCGCCGTCCGCCAGATCGCCTACAGTTACTACTACACCCTGAAGGCCCCGACCGGGTCGATGGAGGCGCTGTTCAACGCCCAGAAGGCGGCCTGCGAAAGCGCCGGCCCGGCGAAGTGCTTCGTGATGTCCTCCTCGCTCAGCGGCCTCTCCGAGGGCGAGTACGCGCAGGGCCAGCTGCAGGTGAAGGCGTCGGCCGAGTGGATCGAGGCCTTTCGCAGCGGCCTGCCGGAAAGCCTGAAGGGCTACAACGCCTCGATCGATTCCAACACCTCGACCGCCGAAGACCTCACCACCCAGATCGTCGACACCTCGGCGCGCCTGAACTCCTCGAAGGCCCTGCGCGACCGGATGCAGAAGCTTCTGGCGGAGCGTCCGGGCAAGCTGGCCGATCTGATCGAGATCGAGCGCGAGCTGGCCCGTGTCCAGTCCGAGATCGACTTCACCGAAAGCACGCTGGCCGCCATGCGCCTGCGGGTCGCCATGTCGGACCTCACCCTCACCTATGAGCCGAAGTTCTCGGCGGCGTCGGAATCGATCTGGCGGCCGCTGGGCGACGCCTTCTCCGATTTCCTGCCGAACGTGGCCGGATCCCTGGCCGGAATCGTCCGGTTCATCTCCGAAACCCTCCTGTGGATCGTTTTCCTGGGCTGTCTGGTGACCCTCGTGATCTGGCGCTGGCGGAAACGCGGCGCCAGCCGTCGCGCAGAGGTAGCGCCCGCACCGAGACCTCCGGTCTGAGCGATCGCAGCGCCAAGCTGCATTTGACGCGCCGCCGGACTTGGACGATGGCCTGTCTATCGTCTAGAACGTCCGCTTGCGGCCAGCCTGACCGGGTTGAGCCGTCCGTATGGGAGCTTGTGTCGAATGCGTGCAACCAGGGCGTTTCTGGCATTGGGTCTGGCGGGCGCTGCGGCGCTTGCGACGGCGGGCTGCGCCTCCAACAGCCAGCGCCAGGAAGAGCTTGCCTATGTCGAGCGCCCGGTTGAGGTGATCTACAACGAGGCGGTCGTCAGCCTCGACAAGCGGTTGTGGGTCATGGCCGCCGCCCAGTTCGATGAAGTCCAGCGCCAGCACCCTTATTCGGTCTGGGCCCAGCGCGCCGCCCTGATGGCGGCCTATTCCCGCTATCGCGCCCGGGACTTCGACAAATCCATCGCCTCGGCCCAGGACTACATCACGCTCCACCCCGGCGGCGACGGCGCGCCCTACGCCTATTACCTGATCGCCATCTCGCATTTCGACCAGATCATCGACGTCGGCCGGGAACAGGCCCGCTCGGAACTTGCGCTGACGGCCCTCAACGAGGTGGTGTCGCGCTTTCCCGAGAGCGAATATGCCCGCGACGCCGAGCTGAAGCGCGACATGGTCCGCGACCAGCTGGCCGGCAAGGACATGGACATCGGCCGCTATTACCTGCGCCGGAACGAGCATCTGGCCGCCATCAACCGCTTTAAGCACGTCATCGACGTCTACGACACGACCAGCCACACCCCGGAGGCGCTGCACCGTCTGGTGGAGGCCTATCTCTCCATCGGCCTCAAGGGCCAGGCCCAGGCCGCCGCCGCCGTCCTCGGCTACAACTACCCGGGCACGGAATGGTACGCGGACACCTACGCCATGATGTCGGAGCAGGGCGTCGAGATGGCCGCCCGCCCTGACGGAGCCGACCACAACACCCTCAAATCCCTCTGGAACGCCCTGTTCTAGAAGCGGTCGGCGGTCTGAAGGGCCGGCCGCCTGGCGGGCGCCGCTACCCATCGCAGGTGTGAACAAAACCTTGCACGCAATGCGGGTAATCAACGGCTATCCGCAGGGCCTTTCTCAAGCCGGGTGTGACAGCCTGTCTCACAGTCACGGATCGACCGCGCGACACCACACAGGCGCGGCGGGTGACGGGGAGACGACCAATGAAGGCCTTGAACGATCGCGTCCGCGCTGAAGAAGCTGTCTTCGCCAACCGTCAGGCTACCGAGTTCACGGTGTGGGCCGGCGGGCTTCGCCGTCTTGGCGAGTGGGCCGCCCGCGAAATGATGGGCCCCAACGCTCCGGCCGTGTCCGCCTACGCCGAAGCACTGGTCCGTTCGGGCGTCGCCGGATCGGACGCGTTCAAGTGCGTGGCCGACGATCTGTGCGCCGCTGGAAAGCCCCAGGAGACAGCCGTGCTGCAGGGCCGCTTCCGCCAGTTCCTCGAAGAAGCCCGCCTGCGCAACGCCTGAGGCCGCAGGCGCGGACTTGCATCGGCATCTCTCGCTCTCCTGACGCGTTCGTTGCGCGCGCGTTCCCTTTTGGAGCGAAGCGATGTACAGAGGACGCATGACAGACAAAACCAAGACAACGACGCCTTCGAGCCAGAGCGACAAGATGCGTGAAGCGCTGGAGCGCGTGAAAGCCTCCAAGGGCGGCCCGCCGTCGGGCTCGACCCCGGACGGCAAGCGCGCCAACGTGTCCGCACTCAAGGGCGCCCAGGTCAAGGCTGCGAACATGAATCGCCGCACGCAGGGCAAGGGCGGCTAGATATCTGCCTCAGCGGTCGATACCGGCGCGGGCCGACCGCGCGAAGGTCTTTTACAGCAGCATCAACGCTGGCGGACCGGTCAGCCTGAAGAGGGCTGACCGGTTTCTTCATTACGTCCAGATCTTGCGGGCTTTCGCGAGAAGGCGCTCGCGCTCCGCAAGGCCGTGATACCCGCCATTGATCTTCTTCGTGATCGCCCGGATATCGTCGGCGTCCGCGAGCGCGTTGAGATTGCGGTCGTCCCAGTAGGCGCAGGCCGTCTTCAGCGCGACCGGCAGTTCGGTGGCGACACGATCCGGGTTGGCTTCCAGGTCCTCGCCGATCTTCGCACCGATCTTGCGGTAGTTCTCCCGGCCCGTCAGCTGGATGAAGCCCCGCCCGCGATAGCGCCAGCCATCTCCGGACGCCTCGTCGCCATTGCCCATGCGGCTGGCGTAGATGCGGTTTGCGATCTTTTCCGGTTGCAGGGCATAGGCCTGCGCGTCTTCGGGCGTCTTGAAATACTTCGGGAAGACGACCAGCAGGCGCTCGGCCGAGTATTTGAGGTTTTCCTCGAGCAGGCGGAAGTTGGCGGACTCGTGCGCCACCTGCGCCATGAAGTGGGTGAACCGCTTGGTGTTCTTGTTGATGCCGTACTGGCGCAGGATCGTGTTCAGCTCGGGCAGGGCCGTCGGTCCGAACCGTTCGGCATAGGGGCCGACGAACGAGGTCACACGCTGGAAGGAGGCGCGCAGGTCCGGCAGGAAGGGGAAGAGGCGGAACCCGCCCTTCGACGGAGCCGGGTCCACCGCGACCAGATAGGTCTTCGAGACGAACCCTTCTTCCTCGACCTTGCCGATGGCCGTGCGCACCTTCCACCAGCCGGCCTTGTCGGAATCGCCCACCTTTTCGACGATCTGCCCCTTTTCCAGGGCCGATATGACCGGTGCAGTCGCGCTCGGCGCCTCACGGAAGTTCAAGGCGCCTGAAACCACCTCGTACAACGCTGCCATCACATGCTCTCCCCTGATGCCGGAATGGAATAGCACAGCCCCGCGACAAACGAAAAACGCCCGGCGGTGAGGCCGGGCGTCTTCCGTTCAGGTCAGCTGAAAGTCCTAGTGGTTGGCGTGATCGGCATGGCCGGCCTTGAGGGCCTTCACCGTCTCGAGCGTCTTGGCGACGTGCTCGTCAGGCTTCTGGGCGGTGTAGGCCAGCGCGATCTTGCCGTTCTGGCCGATCACGTAGGACGTGCGGTCGGACCAGTCGGCCTTCGACGGCAGGATGACGTTGTAGGCCTTGATGGTGTCGGGCGACACAGCGGCGATCGGGAACTTGTCGCGGCAATGCTCGGCCGAGAACTCGGCGAGGCGGGCGAGGTTGTCCTTGGCGCTGGCCATCGTGCCGTCGGCCAGCTTGGCGCCGCCGGTGACGCCGATCAGCGTTGCGCCGGCTGCCTTGAACTCGTCAGCAGCGTCCGCGAACAGCTTGGTCTCGACCGTGCAGCCGGCGGTGAAGGCGGCCGGGAAGAAGTAGACCACAACCGGGCCTTTCTTCAGCGCGTCGGTCAGGTTGAAGGTGAACTCCTTGCCGGCCAGCATGCCCTTGGCGGTCAGGGCGGGCGCGGCGGCGCCGGTTTCGAGAGCCGCAAAGGCCGGAGCGGCGAACAGGGCAACCGCAGCGGCGGCGGCGAGGATGAGGCGTTTCATTCGATCTTTCCCTTGGCTCGACAGTACGAGCCCAAACTTGTTCGCCGGACGGCGCGGACCCGGACTATGTCTGCGACGTGTACGTCCGTCACGGGCCCGGCGGTTCACGACTGCGTTTTTTCTGCATACGCGCGATTCGTTTGTTCCCCAAATGTTCCGTTCGTGCTAGAGCACCCTGACAGGTGGGTCTGGTCCGGAGCGTTGCGGCGTCATGCTGACGAGCCTTTCCATTCGCGATTTCGTGCTGGTCCGGTCGCTCGACCTGGAGCTGGCCTGCGGCTTCACCTCGCTGACCGGCGAGACCGGGGCAGGCAAGTCGATCCTGATGTCGGCGCTGGGTTTTGCGCTGGGCGGCAAGGGTCGTCAGGACATGGTGCGCCGGGGCGCGGACACCGCCAGTGTGACGGCCGAGTTCAGTGTCGGCCCCGCCCATCCCGTCTGGGCGCTGCTGGAGGCGCGCGGCATGGCGGCCGCCCCAGGCGAAGCGCTGGTCTTCCGCCGGACGCTGAAACGGGGGGGCTCCGCCCGCGCCTTCATCAACGACCAGCCCGCGGGCGCCAGCCTGTTGCAGGAGGCCGGCGAACTGCTCGCGGACATCCACGGTCAACACGAAGGGCATGGGCTCCTGAACGTCGGGCGCCACCGCACGCTGCTGGACGCCTATGCGCGCAACGCCGGAGCGCTGGCGGATGTCGCATCGGCGTGGACGGCGTGGCGATGCGCGCGCGAGGCCCGGATCGCGCTTGAGGCCCGGCTCGCCCGGGCGGCGGCGGATCGCACCTGGCTGCGCCACGCGCTGGACGATCTCGACGCGCTGGAGCCGGAGGACGGCGAGACAGATCGGCTGGCGCTGGACCGCGCCGCCATGCAGTCGAGCGAGCGGGTGGCCGAAGCCATAGATGCGGCCTCGCACGCCCTGTCGAAGGCCAATGTCGAGGGCGCGCTGTCCAACGCCGGCCGCGCAATCAGCCGCGCTTTGGCTCTGCCGGGTATCGCAGGCGACGGCGCAAGCGGAGAGCTTGCGGGCCGTCTGCGGGCGGCGGGGGATGCGCTGGAACGGGCCTTGATCGAGGCTGGCGAGGCCCAGGCCGCACTGTCGAGCGCCATGGCCGGTTGCGATTTTTCCCCCGGCGCGCTTGAGGCGTCGGAGGCGCGGCTGTTCGCACTGCGCGCGGCTGCTCGCAAGCATGACGTGGACCCCTCGCAGCTGCCGGGGCTGCGTACGCGGCTGCGCCTCCAGCTGGACGAAATCGAGCAGTCCGATGGCGCCCTTGCGGCGGCCTCGACGGCGGAGAAGGCCGGCGAGGCCCGCTATGGCGAGGCGGCGGGCCGGCTGTCGGCGCGGCGCGAGGCGGCCGGGCGGAAGCTGGCGAAAGCCGTTGCGGCCGAACTGGCGCCCCTGAAACTGGAGAAGGCGCGCTTCCGTGTAGCCGTAGCCGCGCGCGACCTGGACGAAGCCGGGCCGGCGGGGCTGGACGAGATCGCGTTCGAGATCGCCACGGCGCCGGGCGCCGACTTTGCCCCGCTGAACCGGATCGCCTCGGGCGGCGAGATGGCGCGCTTCTCGCTGGCGATTGCGGTGTGCCTGGCCGACACCTCGCCGTGCGGCACGCTGGTGTTCGACGAGGCCGATGTCGGTGTCGGCGGCGCCGTAGCGGCGGCCATCGGCGAGCGGCTGGCGCGCCTCGGTCAGGACCGGCAGGTGCTGGCGATCACCCACTCGCCGCAGGTTGCGGCGGCGGCGGGGCTGCACTGGCGAATTTCCAAGGACGAGGTGGCGGGGGCTGGCGGCGTCGAACTTGCGACATCGGTGTCGGTGCTGGAGCCGAAGGCGCGGCGCGAGGAGATCGCGCGAATGCTGTCAGGCGCCAGCGTTACGCGTGAAGCGCGGGCGGCGGCGGACAGGCTGCTGGCGCGGGCCTAGAGCATGATCGGTTTTGGCGGAAACGCCAAAACCGTGAATCATGCTCTACACTTTTGATGAGAGACGGATTCACGACTTTGGTGGGATCGCAATGCGATTCCACCAAAGTCGATCCGGCTCTAACCATGCCGGGAGAAGGTCTTGTGGACGGCGGGGGGCGGGCAGGTTGGGGCGCTTCCGCAGGCATGCAGGCCGGTGTTAGGAGAGGCGCATGACCGATGCACCTGTCTCCTCTCTCACCCGCGCGCAGGCGGAAGCCGAATGGGCCAGCCTTGCGGAGGCCATCCGCGAGGCGGATGCGGCCTATTACCAGGAGGATGATCCGGAGCTGACGGACGCGCAGTACGACGCGCTCCGTAAACGGCTGCTGGAGATCGAGGCGCGCTTCCCCGATCTGGCGACTGGTGAAAGTCCGACGCAGACTGTAGGCGCAGGCGTGGCGTCCGGCTTCGCCAAGGTCGAGCATCTCAAGCCGATGTTGTCGCTCGACAACCTGTTCCACGATGAAGACGTTGGCGAACTGATCGGCCGTATCCGGCGCTTCCTGAACCTCAGGGCGGACGAACCGGTGGCGATGACCGCCGAACCCAAGATCGACGGCCTCTCGTGCAGCCTGCTGTATGAGGGCGGGAAACTGGTGCGGGCGGCGACGCGCGGCGACGGACGCGTGGGCGAGGACGTCACCGCCAACGTCCGCACCATAAAGGACATCCCTGCCGAGCTGACGCTGGGCGAAAACTGGCCGGACCGCATCGAGGTGCGCGGCGAGATCTACATGACGATGGCCGACTTCGAGGTGCTGCGCGCCGCCGAGGCGGCGGCGGGCCGCAAGGCGCTCGCAAATCCGCGCAACACGGCTGCGGGCAGTCTCCGGCAGAAGGACCCGTCCGTAACGGCGTCTCGCCCGTTGCGGTTCTTTGCCTACACATGGGGGTTTGTCTCGGGCGGCGATGCGCCGTTCGCTCTCACGCAATGGGACGCCGTGCAGGCGTTCGCGCGGTGGGGCCTGCCCGTAAACCCGGACATGAGCCGTGCGGACTCGGCGGAGGGTCTGCTGGCGATCTATCGCGGTATTGCAGCGCGGCGGGCCAGCCTCGGTTACGACATCGACGGCGTGGTCTACAAGGTCGACCGGTTGGACTGGCAGGATCGGCTGGGTTTCGTCTCGCGATCTCCGCGCTGGGCGGCGGCGCACAAGTTCCCGGCCGAACGCGCGGTGACCCAGTTGCTGGGCATCGACATCCAGGTTGGCCGCACCGGCAAACTCGCGCCGGTGGCGCGGCTGGCGCCGGTGAATGTCGGCGGCGTCGTCGTTCAGAACGCCACTCTGCACAACGAGGACGAGATCGCGCGCAAGGGCGCCTGGATCGGCGACTGGGTGGTGATCCAGCGTGCAGGCGATGTGATCCCGCAGATCGTCAGTGTCGAACTCGACCGGCGGCCAGCGGATGCAAGGCCCTTCGTGTTTCCCGACCACTGCCCGGCCTGCGGATCGGCGGCTGTACGCGGGGCCCGCGGCGGCGTCGAGGACGTCGACCGGCGCTGCACGGGCGGCCTGATCTGTCCGGCGCAGGCGGTGGAGCGTCTGAAGCACTTCGTCTCGCGGCGCGCGCTGGATATCGACGGGTTGGGCGCAAAGCAGCTTGAGCTGTTCTTCGAAGCCGGCGTCATCACCGCGCCCCAGCACATCTTCGAGCTGCGCGAGCGGATTGCGCAGGCGGGCAAGCCGCCGCTCGAGGAATGGGAAGGCTTCGGCGAAACCTCCGCCGCCAATCTGCTGGGCGCGATTGACCGGGCGCGCATGCAGCCGTTCGAGCGGTTCCTGAATGCGCTGGGCGTGCGCCATATCGGCGAGACCAGCGCCCGGCTGATCGCTCGCCATTTCGGCCGCTTCGAGGCTCTGCGCGAGGCGATGTCCCACGAGGCGGACGCGCTCAGCGTAGACGCGTGGTGGCGCCTGTCCGCCGTTCCGAAGCTGGGCGAGAAGGCGCGCGAGGCCGTCCTGGCGGCTGCGGAAAACCTGCCCGATACGCCGCCTTTCAGTCTGGACGAAAGTCTCGCCGGCGCCATCACCTCGCTTCAGGTGGGCGGCGCGAAGGCGCTGAACAAGGCGGCCATTCAGGCGCTGGCGGCAGAGTACGGGGACTGGGACACATTCCGCTCCGAACTGCTACTCGCAGCGAAGGGCCGTCCCGGCGAGGGTTACCAGACGATATCAGCCATCGACGGTCTGGGTGAGACGGCGGCGGAAGCGCTCAGCGAGTTCTTCGGGGAGCCGCATAACGTCGAAATGGTCGAGGCGCTGCTGCGCCATGTGACGGTCCAGCCCTTCGAGCAGGCCGATACGGCGGACAGTCCGGTTGCGGGCAAGACGGTGGTGTTCACCGGTTCGCTGGAAACCATGACGCGCGACGAGGCCAAGGCGCGCGCGCAGGCGATGGGCGCCAAGGTGTCGGGATCGGTTTCGAAGAAGACAGACATCCTCGTAGCGGGACCGGGTGCGGGCTCGAAGCTGGCAGAAGCTGAAAAGCACGGTGTGAAGGTGATGACCGAGGCCGAATGGCTGGCCTTTACCGGGGTGGCCTGACCAGGACCAGGCTTCCGGACGTCAGCTGCTCACACCCATGCTCCGACGAAGAACGCTCGGATCGCGCATACCTGTTTCCCCGGACGTCCCGTTCACGTCAGTGCAGGGGCGTTCTTTTCCCGCCAGGGCAGCCCCGTAAACGGGCGCCGAAATAGGGGGATGAAACCTGTTTCATCCCACACCCTGAAACCTGCGGTATTCTCCTCCTCGCGTCTGGCAAGGGAGGGTTCGGTGGCCACCGAAACATCGAATGTCAGCCGCTCGGACGGCGCGGCGACCATTGCTCCGGCCGCCTGCGAAACTCGAGCCCCTGATCGGCTCACCCTGAGGAGCGCCCGCAAGGGCGCGTTTCGAAGGGCGGGCCATGAAGGGGCGAGACCGGAAACAGGCGCACGGAACGGCGGTCTGAAACACCTGTCCCCGGGATTGTGATTCAAACCGGGGGTGACCATGGACGGCGGCGTCCATGCGCGTTGAGACGGGATGAGGATGAGGGTCAATAAACCCGCCCCAACCACCGGCTCAAAAACGTCCGAACGGGGCGCGTGGGAACACGCACCGGCCAGTCGCAAGACTGGCAATGTACTAAACAAGGCGCGTTCCGCGCGCCCCGTCCTCCTGTGTCTAACGGGAGGGGAGCTACAGCATCTCGGACGGTTCGCGCCGGTCCCGATGCGAAGGCGTGTCTAGAAGGGCGCCACTTCCTCGAATAGCCGCGAGCCATAGCGTGAGCGCTGTACCGTCGAGATGTCGCCATGGCCGCCATACGAGATGCGCGCCTCGGCGATCTTGGTGTGATCGATTGTGTTGTCGGCGGCGATGTCCTGCGGGCGGATGACGCCCGAGACGAGAAGCTGGCGCACCTCCGAGTTGACCTTCACCTCCTGGCTGCCGCCGATGACGAGATTGCCGTTCGGTAGCCGGTCGACGATGACGGCGGCGACCGTGAGGTTGATCGTCTCGGCGCGGTTGACCGATCCCGTGCCGTTGGAAGCGGAGTTGGAGTCGAAGCCGACCGCAGGATCAAGAGAGGGCGTGCCGGGCAGCACATCGATGAGCTTTTCCTCGAAGCCCATCAGGCCCTGAATGCCCATCTCCTGCGAGCCTGTGCGGCTGCGCGCCGTGGTGTTGGCGACCGACGCACGGTCTGCGATCTCGATGTTGACGGTGATCAGGTCGCCGATCTGGGCGGCGCGCTGGTCGCCGAAAAAGGACCGCGCGCCCGTGCGCCACAGCGTGTTGGGACCCGCCGGCTCATTGACCGGCGCGGGCTGGGGCATCGAAACGCGCTGGTTGCCTGCATAGGTCGCCGGATTGGACATAGGCGAAAGCTGCGGCTCGCTCATCGCGTCCTGAAGACCGACGCAGCCAGACAGGCCGGCGCTGGAGACGAGCGCGCCGCCCATCGCGGCGATGCCGGCAAGACGTTTCAGGGGGCTGGACATGGGCATGTCTCCTTACCGGCTGATCCGGGCTTCGCCCGTCGCCGAGGCCACAGCATCGACGCTGCGGCGGGTGTAGTTGTTCAGGACCCGGACGCTGTCGCCGATGGCCGCGTCTGCCTGGGCTGTGCCGTCCACGGTGAGCTTGAGCCCCGGCGAAGCATAGACAAGCTTCACCGGTTCGCCCTTGCGAATGACGGACGCCGCCTTGATGTCGGAGACCAGAACCGGTGCACCGGCTCGCAGCGGGCGGCGAAGCTCCTGTCCCATCGCAAAGGCGATATCCGGAATGATGTTGCGCGGAGCCTGCCCAGCGGGTTTCTGCCACTCGAGGTCGGCAGCGACGAGAATGTCGCCGCGCGAGCGATCGCGCACCAGCACCAGGATTTCGCCCGGCGCGCCCGCATCCCGCGTCGCAACGGGTGCGGTTCTCGCTGCCGCCGCAGTCTGTGCGACAGGCGCCTTGGGCGCTTCAGCGGCGCCTTTGCGGGTCACCCAGACGGGCTTGTCTGCGGGCAGGGAAACGAACACACCGGACTTCTTAGCGACCGACATGATGAAGACGGGGTCGAGCGCGAGCGTCTGGCCGGCAGGCGGCGACGGGGCCAGCAGAATGGCGGCGGCCTCGCCGGTGACCGGCGCCACATCGCCCAGTGAGACCCACTCGCCCGACACGACGGTCTGCGCAGCACACGGAGCCGCCAGCAGCGCGGCGGCGAGAGTGAAGGCAGCGAGACGGTGCGTCATGGGTCAGCCCGGTTCATCAGCGGAGGTTGGCGGTCGCGCGCAGCATCTCGTCGGTGGTGGTGATCACCTTGGAGTTCATTTCGTAGGCGCGCTGGGCGGTAATCAGCGACGAAATCTCGGTGACGGCGTTGACGTTCGAGGTTTCGAGGAAGCCCTGCTGCAGGGTGCCGAAGCCGACGGCGCCAGGCTGGCCGCGATTGGCCGGGCCCGAGGCGGGCGTTTCCAGCAGCATGTTGTCGCCGATGGCTTCAAGCCCCGACGGATTGATGAAGCGGGCGATCTCGAGCGCGCCGATGTCCTGCGGAGCGGAGCCGTCGGCCATGATCGCCTGGACGCCTCCGACGCGGTTGATCGAAATCGAGACGGCGTCGGCCGGTGCGGTGATGCCCGGCGCAACGGTGAAGCCGTCCTCCGTCACCATCTGGCCGTCGCCGTTCAGGGCGAAGTTGCCGGCCCGGGTGTAGGCGTCGCGGCCATCGGGAAGCTGGACGATGAAGTAGCCTTCGCCCTGGATGGCGACGTCATAGTTGTTGCCGGTCTGCTCGATGCCGCCCTGTTCCGTGATGCGGTAGACGGAGCCGGACTTGACGCCGACGCCGACCTGCACGCCGGTGGGAACGATCGTTCCCTGGTCCGACGAGGTGACGCCCATGCGTTCGACGTTCTGGTAGAGCAGATCCTGGAATTCGGCGCGCTGGCGCTTGTATCCGGTCGTGCTCATGTTCGCGATGTTGTTCGCGATCACCTCGACGTTGAGTTGCTGGGCCTGCATCCCGGTGGCGGCTGTGTTCAGGGCGCGCATGGTTCAGGTCTCCGAAGGGCTAGCCGACGCGGGCGAGTTTTTCGATGGATGCGGAGCGCAGGTCGTCAGCCTGCACGATCATCTTCGAAATGGATTCATAGGCGCGGCTGACGCCGATCATCTGGGTGATTTCGGCAATCGCGTTGACGTTCGAACCTTCAAGTGCGCGGCCGACAACGCGAACGCCCTGGGCGGCCTGTGGCGGCTCGTCCGTTGCTTTCCAGAGATTGTCGCCCATTTTCTCCAGAGCCGTCGGATTGGCGAAGGTCGCCACGTCGAAGCGCCCAACCGGCACGCCGGCCTGCAGGACTCCGCCATCGGCGCCGATCTCGACATCGCCAACGGCCGGATCAAGCACAAGCGGCCCCCCTCCGGAGAGGACCGGGAAGCCCTGACGCGTAACCAGCTGCCCCCCCGGCCCGAGCGTGAACCGCCCATCCCGGGTATAGGCCACCCCCTCCGGGGTCTGAACGGTGAAAAACCCCTCCCCCTCGATAGCGGCGTCGAGCGGATTGCCGGTCTGGGCGATGGGGCCAGTGGAGAAGTCGCGCTGCAGGCGCCAGGAATCGACGAATGAGATTTCGGCCGGCGTATCCGAAGCGGCGGCCGGACGCTCGGATAAGGGGCGCATGACGAGCTTCTCGGTCTTGAAACCGGTGGTCGTCATGTTCGCGAGGTTATTTGCGGTCGTGTCCATCCGCTGACGCAGCACTTGCTGCGCGGACAGCCCGACCATGAATGAATTGTCCATGGCTCGCCGTTCGGTCCGGCGGTCGCTTCGGCGACATGCCAGCCTGGCTGCTAGGCGCTGGAGAGTTTCTGCCCGGCGCACTCGTCTTCGAGGGGGCACGATGGCCGGTCGGGGTTAACGGCTTCTTTCCATCCTGCGTCTGTGCGGCGCTGTTCCAAGCCTGCACCCGGCAAGACTTGCCGCCCATTTCCACCAATCCTTAACCAAAGTCGGTCGAATTTGCCGGGCGGCGCCGGGTTTCCGGCTGCCCGGGATTCGAAGGCGACAGACGATGTCTGGAAAAAAAGAGAGCAAAACCAAGCCGGAAGCGGCTCCAAGCGCCGAGGGCGAAGGTGGCGAGGGTGTGCCCGCCAAAAAGAAGCTGTCCGGAAAAACGCTAATCCTTTTCGTTGTTCTGCCCGCGCTGCTGGTCGTTGGAGGCGGCGGAGCCGCTGCGATGATGCTCATGGGCGGCAAAAAGCCCGCGACGGAAGAGCACGCTGAAGCTGACGGTGAGCATGGCAAGGAAGCCGCTGCCGGCGAACATGGCGAGGCGCCGGCGGGGGAGCATGGCGAAGCAGCAGATGGCGAGCATGGAGACACAACCGGTCAGTCTGCCGCCGGACCGGAGGAAGTTGGGACGCTGAAAGTCGGCACCGGCGGCGAGCCGTCATACTATGACATGCCGAAGATTCTGGTGAACCTGTCGGGCATGAACGGCGACCGCCCCCTACTTCTGGAGTTGGAGCTGGTTCTGGAATCGCAGGACGCGGACGCATTCTCCGGCGTACCGAACCAGATGCCGCGCCTGATGGATCAGGTGCAGACCTTTCTGCGCGAACTCCGCGTGGAGGACCTCAATGGCTCTGCAGGGACGTACCGGCTGCGCCTCGAGCTTCTCAAGCGCTTTAACCTCGTTCTGGCCCCGTCGAGAATCGACGCGGTTCTGATCGAGGGCATTCTGATCCAGTAGGAGTTCACGCGCGTGGCAACGCCTACCGATGACGATATGGCGGCCGCCTGGGAGGCGAGCCTGTCTTCCGGCCCGACCGGCGGCGATGAAATGGCTGCTGCGTGGGAGGCCGAGCTTGCTTCTCAGGATGCGGCAGGTCCGCAGTCCATAGGCCACCAGCCTGTCGGGTCCGAACGGATCCTGAACCAGGACGAGATCGACAGCCTGCTTGGCTTCTCGATGGATGAGGAGAACTCGGGCAAGCGATCGGGCATCCGAGCGCTGATCAACTCCGCGCTGGTCTCCTATGAACGTCTCCCGATGCTCGAGGTGGTCTTTGACCGCCTCGTGCGACTGATGACGACCAGCCTGCGCAACTTCACGTCGGACAACGTTGAGGTATCGCTGGACGCTATCCAGTCGAGGCGGTTCGGCGACTACCTGAATTCGATCCCGCTGCCCGCAATCCTGGCAGTGTTCAAGGCCAGGCAGCTCGACAATTTTGGACTGCTGACCGTCGACTCCAACCTTATCTATTCCATCGTGGACGTGCTGCTGGGCGGTCGTCGTGGCACCATCGCGATGCGCGTAGAGGGCAGGCCGTACACCACCATCGAGCGCGTTCTGGTGACGCGCCTGGTCGAGGTCATCCTCAACGATGCCCGCAAGGCGTTCGATCCTCTGACGCAGGTAGATTTCGAGCTGGACCGTATCGAGACCAACCCGCGGTTTGCGGCGATTGCCCAGCCCGCCAACGCGGCGATCCTGGTGAAGCTTCGCATCGACATGGAAGACCGTGGCGGTCGCTGCGAACTGCTGTTGCCCTATGCGACGCTCGAGCCAATCCGGAAGATGCTGCTGCAGAACTTCATGGGTGAGAAGTTCGGTCGCGACAACATGTGGGAAGGCCACCTTGCAACCGAGCTTTGGTCATCCCCGACCAACCTCCGGGTGGTGCTGGACGAGTTCCAGGCGCCGCTTGAGAAGATGGTCAATCTCAAGGTGGGGGACACGCTGGTCATGAACGCTACGCCTGAATCCAAGGCGCATCTGATGTGTGGGGACATCCATCTCACGACGGGTCAGGTGGGGCGGATTGGTCAGCGTGTGGCCATGCGCGTGGAAAAGCCGATTACCCAGGCGGCCAAACTGAGAGTGATGGAAGCCCGATGAACATGTTTTCGACGACTCTGGATATCATCCTGTCCAGCCTACTGGTGATCGCCATCCTTTACTGCTGGCGGCTCGATCAGCGGCTCAAGGCGCTGCGTACCGGTAAGGACGGCATGCTCGAGGCTGCTCGCGAACTGCAGGCCTCGGTGGCCGATGCGCAGACCGCAGTCGACAGGCTGAGGCATTCCGCTGAAGCTTCCGGGCGGGACCTGCAGACACGTATTGACGAAGCGCGCGAGATCGTCGCCGCGCCACCCGCCTCGCAGCGTCAGCAGAGCGATTTCGCCCTGCGCCGCCGCACCGCCGTATAGGAGCTCTCATGGCCAGCCGCGTCAGGGTTCTGCCCGCCGTCATCGCCGTCTCGATCGGCGCGCTTGCGTTCAAGAGCATCGATATCGCCCAGGCCGTTGCGGAGAACGTGACAGCGGAAGAGGGAGCATCTCCCGAGCCCGTTGTCGAAGAGCCCAAAGAGGAAGCCCCGCCAGCGCCTTCGGCGGCCGCCGCGGGCGCTGAAAAGTGTGAGCCTGCCATCAACTATTCTGCCGAGACTGGCATCTCTGAACAGGAAATTCAGGTCCTGCGTTCGCTGTCCGAACGGCGCCAGACGCTTGACCAGCGTGAGACGGATCTGGTCACCCGCGAGCAGCTTGCGGCAGCGGCAGAGGCCAAGCTTAGCGAGCAGATTGCTGACCTCAAGAAGCTGGAAGGCGAAGTCAACGGCTTGCTTGCCGCGATGGATGTCAAGCGCGATGAGCGCATGGCCTCGCTGGTGAAGACCTATGAGGCGATGAAGCCGAAGGACGCCGCTCGCATTTTCGATGGCATGGAAGACGGCACGTTGCTTGATCTCGCGAAGTCGATGAAGCCGGCGACCCTTGCTGCTGTAATGTCCTCCATGGATTCCAAGCGTGCAGAGTACCTCACCCGGATGCTTGCGAAGCTGGCGGATCCGACCGCCGCGCCGAGAGCTCCCGCTGGGAAAACCTAGGATCCGATGAAGCCTGTCTGGTCCCGACTGTCGCCGCATGTTTCGCAGGCGATTGGGGTTGCGCTCTCCGGGGCGGCGATGCTGGCGGCGGCTGGGCCGGCGTATGCACAGCGCGCAGTGGGGCTGTCTTTCCAGGAGACGCCCACCTATGGCCGCATCATTGCGAAATGGACCGATGGCGACGAGAAGGCTCCTGTCATCTCGGCAACCATTGATAGCCAGGTTCTGGTCATCCGGTTCGACCAGAAGATCGAGGTTGATGTTGAGGCGTTGAGCCGGGGGTTGCCGGGCTGGGCGGCGGTGGCCCGGGTGGGGGGGGATGGGCAGACCATCCGTGTCGGCCTGAGACAGGCGGCCAAGGCCCGCGTCTCGACGTCTGTCGACCTTGCCGCCATTGATCTGGTGGCGGAAGGGCAGGCTGCAAGTCCCCCGCCGCTGGTTTCGCCGCTGGTGAAGAAGAAGGCTGCGGAAACCGAGGCGAAGCGTGTCGCCGCGCTGCCGCCTCCGCCGCCCGGCGGAGAGATCGACGTCCGGTCCAGCCATCGTGAAGGCTCGTCCCGCGTGGCGCTGTACTGGCCCGGGAAGACCACCTTCAAGGTCGTGTCCGAAGCGCCCGGCGAGATGACGGCGCTGTTCTCGCGCCGTGCGGATGCGGATCTTGCCTATCTCAAGATCGATCCGCCCAAGAACCTCGCAAGCTTCGAGGGTGTGAACACGGACAGGGGCTATCAGGTCAAGATACGGTCCAAGGACCAGCTTCCAATCCGTCTGTTCATGGATGGCGACACGGCCACATTCGATATTTCCGAACCTTCGGCCGCCGAGCCCGAAGCGCCGCCAGCGCCGAAGCCAGCCGCCGCCAAGACCCCCGCTGCGCCGGCAGCGAAGGTGGTTGAGACAAAGGGAGCGGCGCCGGCGGAGGCAAAGCCGGTAGCCGCGCGGCCCACGGATGCGGGACCTATCGCGCTTGGCCCATCGCGACCGGATTCGAAGGCGCCGACCCCTGGCCCCGCAGCAGCCGCAACGCCTGCGGTATCCACGGCGGCGATCGGGGGAGCTGCGCGGCAGACCGAACTGATCCGTGGGTGGCGCGATCCTGCCCCACGGAACGGTATTGTCGAAGTGCAGGCCAAGCCTGTTGGCGGCGGTCTTGAACTGCAGGTGGCCTTTCCCGAACAGGCTGCCGCAGCGGTGTTCCAGCGTGGGTCCGTCGTGTGGGCGGTGTTCGCAGCGGGGGCGGATCTCAAGGTTGATCCTGCATCGCTCCCGTCCGGTTATCGGGCCCGAACGATGCGGTCTGGCAAAGCGGCGATGCTCCGGATCGAGACACCGAAGGGCGTCCGCGCTTTTGCTGAGGCTGATGGCGGCGTGTGGAAAGTGCGGATTGGACCGACAGCGGATCGCGCCCAGCGTTTCCTGAAACCCGAACGCCGCCGGGGCGAAGACGGCAAAGCCCAGATCGAAACCATGCTTCCCGGAGCGGCCGGCATTGTCTGGATGGAGGACCCTGTAGTCGGGGACCAGATTGCGGCCATCGTAGCCTATGGACCGTCGTCGGCCTCTCCTACTCCGTTCGATTTCGTGGAGGCGTCTCTTCCCGCAACCGCGCATGGTCTTGCGATCTCGCCCAAGTCGGATGACGCGATCGTGCGCCTGGCTGGCGAGCGCGTGCTGGTTTCGCTCAATCAGACCATGCCGGCGTCGGATACGGGAGCGGATCCTGAGAGTTCGCTGCGGCGGACGGCGGCGAACCCGGGGTTCATCGATTTTGCAGGCTGGGGCGGAAAGTCTGGCAAAGCCTGGTACGACGAGCGCGAGCGGCTTGAGCATGCTGTGGAACGGGCAAACCTGTCGACTGCACAGGGCGCGGTCGCGATGATGGACCTTGCGCGCTTTCTGATCGGGCACGAACTCGGCATGGAGGCTGCGGGCCTGCTCGATATCGCAGGACAAAGCCGTCCCGAGCTTGAGCAGGACGCCGAGTTCCTGGCGCTCAGGGGCGCGGCGAACGTGCTGGCGCACCGGATGACGGAGGCCGAGAAGAGCCTCTCCGCCGGGCCGCTGCGTAGCGACCCCTCGGCGGCGCTCTGGCGCGGGCTGGCTGCGGCGCGCCGCGATGACTGGGAGCGGGCGACCGACTATTTCCGTCAGTCCGGCGCGGAGATGTATTCCTATACGCCCGACTGGTCGGCGCGCTTTGCAGCGGCGTGGGCCGAGGCTGCGCTTAACACGAACGATTTCGACACCGCGCGCCGGAAGGCCGATGAAGCGATCTCGGGCGCCAAGGGCAAGGGTGAGGATGCGGAGCGGGCAAGGCTGGTTCTCGCCTCGGTGAAGGCGGCCGTCTCGGGCCCGGCAGCCGCCTATGATGATCTGAGCAAACTCTCCGCGTCGAAGTGGGAGAGCGTCGCCGTCCGCGCCGAACTGAAGCGTCTGGAGGCGGCGGCGCCAGCGGGCAAGCTGACTCAGGATCAGGCGGCCAACGAGCTTGAGGCGCTGCGCTACCGCTGGAGGGGCGATGGTGTGGAGATGGCCACCGTCGGGATACTCTCCGAACAGTACATGGGAGTGGGGCGTTTCCGCGAGGCGCTCCAGCTTGCACAGGGCGCGGCCCTGCGTGATGCGGCAGCGCCCGGCGCGCGGGAGTTGCGCATCCGGCTCACGGAGTACTTCCGCAGGCTCTACCTGAAGGGCGAAGCGGACCGGCTCGATCCGATCCAGTCGCTGGCGCTGTTCTACGAGTTTGCCGATCTGACGCCGGTTGGCGCCGACGGAGACCTGATGGTCCGGCGGCTGGCGCAACGTCTGGTCTCGTTCGACCTTCTTGGGCCGGCCGCGCAGCTGCTGCAGCACCAGGTCGACAATCGCATGCGTGGCCCGAGCCGTGCGACTCTGGCGATCGATCTGGCGACGATCTATCTGCTGGACAAGCGGGCAGATCGCGCACTGGCTGTCCTGAACTCGACACGCCTGCCGGGTCTCCCCAAGGACGTGACGCTGCAGCGGCGCACGCTTGAGGCCGCTGCCTATCGCGATCTGGGCCGGTTCGATCACACCGTCGAGCTGATGGAGGGCGTCGACGATCCGGATGCGCGCCTGCTGCTCGCCGACGCCTACATGCGTGACCGCAAGTGGACCGAGGCGGCACGCGCGTGGCTTGAGATGCTGCCGCCCGCAGGGAAAGCCCTGCCGCAGCATCGGGATGCGGCGCTGAAGGCTGCCATCTCGGCGCGGATGGCGAAGGATGGCGGCATGATCGCGGTTGCCCGCACCTATTCGCCCTTGTTCTCCGAGGACAACCAGAAAGCCAGTTTCGATCTGATCACCTCCCAGGGCGATGTGTCGGGCGCGGCCCTGTCCGAGGCTGTGCGCGTGCTTGGCGACGCCAGCCGGGTTGACGCCTTTGCCGCCTCGATGATGAAGAAGCTGCAATCGGATCAGCCAGCGGGGACTGCAGCTGCGGCGCCGCCTGCTGCACCAGCTGCCGCGCCGCCGCCGGGAAGCGGCTGATGGTCCGAGCCTTCTCCGGGCAAGCATTTCGGGCATGAGTCCGCATCGGGACCGGCACGTTCGCCGTCCGGTGTGCTGTCGTTCTGCCTCCTGAAGACAGGAGGACGGGGCGCGCGGAACGCGCCTTGTTTAGTACAATGCCAGTCTTTCGACTGGCCGGTGCGTGTTCCCACGCGCCCCGTGCCGGACGTTTGGCCCGGTGACGTCGACGGAGCCTGTTAGGCCCTGGTCCGCATCCCGGTGACGCGCGCATGGAAGACCGATCTTCCATGGTCACCCCCGCTTCGATCGCGGGGACAGGTGTTTCAGACCACCGCTTGTCGCTGCCCGCTCGGGCTCGTCCTTCCCCTTCGACACGCCGCCTTGCGGCGGCTGCTCAGGGTGAGGGACGCCGTCAGCGATCCTTGGGGATCGCCGACGGCTCCTCAGGATGAGCCGTCGCGGGCGGATTGAGCGATAGTCTCCGCGCCGTCCGAACTTCTGACATTCGATGTTTCGGTGGCCACCGAACCCTCCCGTGCCAGACGCGAGGAGGAGAATACCCTGGGCCGGCAGGTGTTGAATGAAACGGGTTTCATTCTCCTATTCAGGCACGCCAGCTCCGCCAGTCATTCTGCCGGCCGCCGTCCTAAACCTGCAGTTCAGGGCGATGAGAATCGCGCGGGCCCAGCCGCAGACTTAACGCCGCAAGGCATCGCGAAGCATCTGAAATCGTCCGTACGCCGAGCGGTTCAGTCGCAAGCCCCGGCTTTTTTCGAGGGTCGGCCGGGGATCGAGGCGGATTCAACCCCGTTCACGCGCGCGAACGTTCGTCCGAGTCACCGGTTCGAGGCAGGCATCGAAATTTTCCCGGTGTGTCACGGCGTCGATCGGGGTTGCCCCTGCGTAGTGCTGCAGTCGCAAAACAGTGCGCAAGACGAGGGGTTTCCATAATGAAGTCATTCACCAGAACAGGCCTGGCGGTTGCAGCGCTGGGCATCGGCGCAGGCCTGGTGGCCGCGCCTGCCAGTGCGCAGACTGCAGACTGGAGCGGTCTGTATTTCGGCGGCACAGTTGGCGTGTCGGCTGCTGACCCTGAAGGCGGCGAGCGCGTCCTCTTCGATACAAATCTCGATGGCGGCTATGGCGACACGGTTCGCACTGGGACCGGCGCCGATGCGTTCTCTCCGGGCTTCTGCTCCGGGTTTTCGTTTGGCCGGACGCCCGGCGAAGGCTGCCGTGACGATGTGGACGAGAACGGATCCTATGCCCTGAAAGCCGGCTATGACTGGCAGGCCGGATCACTGGTCTTCGGCGTACTCGGGGAGGTCAGCCTCGTGAACCTGAGCGATGATGTATCGGCCTTCTCGACGACGCCGGCGTCCTACACGTTCATCCGCGATGTGAACCACATGGCGGCCGTGCGCGGGCGTGCGGGCTATGCGCTGGGCGACGGGCTGTTCTACGCGACCGGCGGCGCCGTGTGGGCCGACATCGACCATGATTTCTCGACCACCAACGTGTCCAACAGCTTCACCCCGAGCGATGGCGGCGAAAACTGGGGCTACCAGCTTGGCGGCGGCTTCGAGTTCCAGCTGAAGCGGAATGTGTCGATCGGGCTCGAGTACATCTTCAGCGACATCAAGGACGAGGACTACGCTGTGGCGGTGGGCCAGGGATCGGCTCTGCCGAGCAACCCGTTCCTGCTGGTCAATCCGGCGGGCACCAGCATGATCCGCAGCGACGACAACATCAAAGTCCACCAGCTGGGCGTCGCGCTGAACTGGCGGCTGTAGTCCACTGGGACCGATGCGGCCGGGTTGAACCTGGCCGCATCGGTCTTCAGGTGCTGTCTTCAGATCCCGTCGTCGCCGGTTCCCGGTTCGCCCGGAGCCAGGTTCACAAAGTCGAACAGACTGGTGTCGAGAAGGTGCGACGGGCGGACGTGCGCGAGCGCCCGCGCCATGACCTGACGTCTGCCCGGCGTGCGGCGCTCCCACTCGTTGAGCATGGATTTCATCGCCATACGCTGCAGGCCGTCCTGCGATCCGCAGAGGTTGCAGGGGATGATGGGGAACTCCATCGCGGCTGCAAACTTCGCGATGTCGGCTTCGGCGGACAGGATCAGCGGGCGAAGGACCATGAGGTCGCCCGCGTCGTTGACCAGCTTGCCCGGCATGGCCGCAAGCCGTCCGCCATTCACCAGGTTCATCATGAAGGTTTCGAGCGAGTCGTCGCGGTGGTGGCCGAGCACGATCGCGGAGCAGCCCTCCTCACGCGCCACGCGGTAAAGGATGCCGCGCCGCAGACGCGAGCACATCGAGCAATAGGTTTTCGTCGCGGGCACCTTTTCCGTAACGATGGAATAGGTGTCCTCGGTCACGATCCGGTACGGGACGCCGACCTTCGCCAGATACTCCGGCAGGATGTGCTTGGGGAAGCCAGGCTGCCCCTGATCGAGATTGCAGGCCAGCAGGTCGACAGGGAGGGCGCCTTGCCACTGAAGGTCCAGCAGGATTGTCAGCAGTGAGTAGCTGTCCTTGCCACCCGACAGGCAGACAAGCCAGCGCGGACGTGCAGCGCCGGAATGCGCGGGGAGCATGCCATAGGCGCGGATAGCTTCCTGCGCCTGACGCACCAGCCGTTTGCGCAGCTTCCGGAAGGTGACGCTGTCGGGCGCATGGGCGAAGACGGGATGCAGCGGCGAGAACTCGACTGGCTCCGCGTGATCCTCGACATCCTCGCCGGGAAGGCTCTGGGTCAGATCGTCAGCCATGGACGGTATCCTGTCGGATGTTGCGGCAGAGCCGGATCAGACACGCGCTGAACCGCTGCCTGCAGCTGGAACCTGGGCCGATCAGGATCGGCTCCGGTCGTCTCCATAGCTGTTATACGGGGCCGGAAAAGGGGGCGCCGTTTTCGTGAATGGACAAAAAGCAGGGTTTACCCTGATATTCGGTATCCGCATACGAGGGTCTGCTGAGGTCGGTGCCCTGTTCGGGCCGAGCCGCCAAAAGGTTCCTCAAATGGCTGTCGCCTGCCGCTCGATCCGGATCGCCATCGCGCAAGCGTGCCCACTGTCGCCTGCCGACGCCGACGCATTCGAGCGCGCGGGGGTGGAACTCGTCACAGCGGGCGCGCTGACTGACATGGAAGATGTCGGCAGGGTGGACGTCTTTGCCATCGACCTTGGCCTCGCAGGCGCCTCCGACTTCCTCCGCTCGCGAGCCGGTGAAAATGGACCTCCGGCGATCGCCCTCGTCGGGCGCGACGGGCCGTGCAGGACGGTGGAGCAGTCGCTGCTGCGCGCGGAAGTGGACGGCGCAGCGCTCGCGTTGCCGAAGCCCGCGGCTGCCGAGGATATCGTGGCAGCTGCGCTCGCGGCCCTGAACCCGCCGCCGGCTACCCGCCGCCCGGCACGCCCTGCATGAAGCTCTCGACAAGAGAGCCGGCCAGCAGGCGCCAGCCGTCGACCAGCACGAAGAAGATCAGCTTGAACGGCAGCGAGATCGTGACCGGCGGCAGCATCATCATGCCCATGGCCATCAGGATCGAGGATACGACGAGGTCGATCACAAGGAACGGCAGGAACACCATGAAGCCGATCTCGAAGGCCCGCTTGAGCTCCGAGATCATGAAGGCGGGCGCGAGGACGTGGAATGGCGCCTGTTCGGCGGACTCGAGATTCTCGATTTTCGCCATGTTTGCGAACAGGGCCAGGTCCGCTTCCTGAACGTGCTGGCCCATGAACGCCTTCACGGGGCCGAGCGTGCGCGGCACGGCCTCTTCCAGGGTGATGGCTTCGGTCATGAAGGGTTGGACGCCTGCCGTGTAGGCGGCGGTGAAGGTCGGCGCCATGACGAAGAAGGTCAGGAACAGCGCCAGCGAGATCACCACCGAGTTGGGCGGAGCGTTCTGCAGGCCGATCGCCGTGCGGAGGAGCGACAGCACGACCACGATCCGCACGAACGAGGTGGTCATGACGAGGATGGACGGCGCCAGCGACAGGATGGTGATGGTCGCGATGAGCTGGACGATGCCGGAAGTGAGGCCCTGACCTGTCCCGAGGTCGACCGAGACCGTCTGGGGCAGGGCGGCGGGCGCTGCGAGGGCCACGAATGCGAGTGCGCCGAGGAGCCGGAGGATGCGCGCCTTCATGTTGTGGCGCCTGTGTCTTTGGCCGGGGCGACACCCGGGGCAGGCGCGTCCCTGCGGGCGACGACGCAGTCGCCTGCCGGACCGAGGCACAAGAGGTGTTCCTGGCCGCCCCATTGCACGACGGCGAGCTTGCGGCGGACGTCCAGCGTCTTCCATTCGATGATGCGCAGATCGCTTTCACGGGCGGCGCGCATGCCGAGCTGTCCGCCATAGCGCCGCGCGACCCAGGCAAAGCCGAGGAGCAGGCCGATCACCAGGATCAGCGCGCCTATTGCGCGAAGGGCGTCGAAGGCGTCCATCGGACGGTCCGTTATCCCGAGACCAGCCTTCGGGCTGGCGGTCCGCACCCGGCAAGAATTGCCGGGTATGCGTCCACGGTTTCGGGCCAGATGGTAAATGTGGCGTTAACGGATGGCGGGCCCGCTTAACACGGCCTTAAGGAAACCGGTCGAAATTGCCTAGCAGAGGAGAGATGTTCCAATGCCTGGCCCCACCGACCTCACGGTGTTCTCGCTGATGAAGTCCCGCATGCAGATGCTGGGCGAGCGTCAGAAGGTTGTGGCCGAGAACGTCGCCAATGTGACAACGCCCGGGTTTACCCCCCGGGATGTGGACCAGGACGCCTTCGCCCGCACCATGGAGCGGATGGCCTCGAAGGGGCAGGCCGGCGTCGAGCGCCAGGCCATGGCCGTGACGCAGGCCGGGCACATGACCGCAACACCCGGCGGGGCTCCGTCCCTGTCGCTGCAGAACAGACCTGACTCCGAGACCACGCTCGACGGCAACTCCGTCGTGGTCGAGGAGCAGATGATGAAGATCGCCGAAACCCGAATGGATTTCGAAACCATGGTAGGCCTTTACCAGAAGAGTCTGGGCCTGCTGCGGCTGGCGTCACGCTCACCGCGCTGACGCACAACTGGGCGCTGACGCCCAACTGGGGTTGACCCATGTCCTCGGATCTCATGTCCGCCATGTCGGCGGCGTCCAGCGGTTTGCGCGCGCAGACGGTGCGCATCCGCATATCGGCCGAGAACCTCGCCAACGCGGACTCGACGGCCACAACTCCGGGCGGCGATCCGTACCAGCGCAAGGCGCCGGTGTTCGAGGCGTATCTGGACCGGACAGACGGGGTCGAGCGTGTGCGCGTCAAAGGCGCGCGCGCCGTCGATACGCCGTTCCCCACCAAGTACGATCCGACGCACCCGGCGGCCGACGCCAATGGCTATGTGAAGATGTCCAACGTCTCCTCGCTGATCGAGATGGCGGACCTTCGCGAAGCGCAGCGCGCCTACGAGGCCAACCTGAACGTGATCGAATCGAGCCGCGCGATGATGCTCGGCGTCATCCAGATCCTGAAAGCATAGGGCTGAACCATGTCTGATATGGGGATTTCGGCCGCACGCGCCTACATCAACACAGCCAACACGCTGGCGAAGCAGGTCGGCTCCGCAGGCGAGACGACGGGCGCGCCTGACTTCGGCAACATGCTCAACAATGCGATTTCGACCGTGACGAAATCGGGAGCGGCGGCTGAAGGCGCGATCACCAATGCGGCCATGGGCCGTGGCGATCTCGTGGATGTCGTGACAGCCGTCGCCGCAGCCGAGGCGACGCTGGAGACCGTTATCTCCGTCCGCGACGAGGTCATCAAGGCCTACCAGGACATCATGCGGATGCCGATCTGAAGGCTGGTCACCACCGAAGCGCGATGCGTCCGGCCAGCGCGCCGATGGCGGCGCACAGGGCGATGGCTGCGGGGTACCAGAGCGTCACGAACGCGACCGCATCGACCGGGCAGTGAAGCGCGTAGGCCGTCGCCGAGAGACCGCCCGCCAGGAGACCCGCGGCCGCGCCGGCCTGCACCAGCCGCGTTGGCGCCTGGCTGCGTAGCCAGAGGAACAGGACGATTCCCGCCGGGATCGCCAGCGCAGGAATGATCAGGACAGCGTGCGGAAATCCGCCGCCCGATATCTCGGACATCCGCGCCTGGGGAGACGCCGCCATGATGGCGGCGCCGGCCACGACGCCTGCCAGGCCAAACAGGACGAGACTGATCCAGCCGGCGAACCCGCCAGTGCGGCCGGGCTGAGACAGCCGCAGGGCCAGCGGCGCGCCACAGAGCACGAACAGCATCGAGACGCCGGCCTTGGCCAGCATCCATCCGCCAGATGCAGGCGCGTCCGGGCGGAGGCCTGCCATCAGCAGGACAGCGATAACGCACCACAAGCCTGCCGCCGCCACGCAGAGGAGGAGCGTGCGCAGGACCCGGGCCCGATCCACCGGCGCCGCAGCCCTGGAGAGCGCGCCAATCAGCATTTCCGTTTCCATCAGCGGTCTCCCTTCACAAGCCGTGCGAGCGTCTTCAGGCCCCGGTGGACGGAGACCTTGACGTCAGACTCCGAATAGCTGGTCCGGGCGGCGGCCTCGCGCACGGACAGGTCGTCGATCTTTACAGCCTGGATGGCGGCGCGCTGCTTGAGCGGTAGCTGGTCGAGCAGGCGGCCCACATCGCGGGTTGCCAGTCCGGCCGCAGGGTCTGCTTCCGAAAACAGGTTCTCCTCCTCGACCGGAACCTGGATGCCGGCCCGTCGAACTCTCCGCAGGTGATCAATCAGCTTGTAGCGGGCGATGGCGTGGACCCACGGTCCAAGCGGGAGGGACGGATCGTAGGTCGCCCGGCGAGAGTGGAGCGCCAGCAGGGTTTCCTGGACAAGGTCCTCGGCGTCTGCGCCGCCGTCGAACAGCCGGCGGCGGAAGTATGATCTCAGGTGGCCGGACAGGGCGGTCAGCAGGGACTGGTAGGCGCGCTCGTTGCCTTCGAGGGCGCGCAGCATGAGCGCGTGCAGACTGGCTTCGTCCATCAGGCGCCCTCCAGCGGGCGATCTATCGACCGCAGTTCCCGCAATGAGCCTAAGATAAGGACGTACACCTGTCATGGGTTCTGTTTCTGTAGCGTCCAGCACATGCGGGCGTCTGCGCGGCGGTCCTGCAGGCTGCGGGCTGCAGCATGAAGGCCGCTTCGACTGGCCATAGCAGGTGTTACGCCAGCGCCACTTTTCGGTTACGCGGGCAGAAAGGTTTTTTCCGTGGAAGCGGCTGTAACGCCCGGCGGAACGATCGCGAACCTTGTCTCAAGCAGGCAGGGAGTAAGCCAATGGACACCGTCGAGACAGCAAGACCGGGACTGACACAGCTGGCGGCTCGAGCCGCCCCGTTTGTGCTGACCGCATATACGGCCACGATTTTTATCGACAGCCTGCGGTTCAAGTTCACAGACCACCCGAATACGCAGGAAATCTTCGGACGTCTCGACGGCTGGGCCGCCAGTCTCGGAGCGCCGGGCCTGTTCGCTCATACGGGGCTGTTCAGCCAGTATGTCATCGGGTCTGGTGAGATCCTCGCTTCAGCCCTCCTCATCGCCGGGCTGTTTCCCGGTCTCGCACGGCTTTCGGCGCTCGGTGCGCTCCTGGGCCTTGCAGTCATGACAGGGGCCATCTCGTTCCACCTGTTCACGCCGCTGGGCATTGATCCCAACAGCGATGGCGGCGGGCTGTTCGCTGCGGCTGTCGGTGTCTGGGCGTCGTGTGTGGCGATGCTCGTCCTCAGGCGCGAGGCTCTTCTCGGACTTGTCAGGGATGTCGCCGCCGCCCTTTTTCGCAAATCCTGAAATCTGAAATCCGGAGCTGAAAATGTTGAAGACAATTCTGATTGCTGTCGCAATGGTGTCCGCTGTCGGCGTCGCCGTTCAGCCAGCCGTGGCGGAAAAGCCGGCTGTTTATACCGGCTTCGCCAGCAATCTTGCGGTGGGCGGCTACGATCCGGTGGCCTACTTCAAGTCTGGAGCGCCGCAGAAGGGCGAAGCCGCCTTCGAGTACGACTACATGGGAACGAAGTGGCGGTTTGCGAATGCAGCCAATCTCGCGGCTTTCAAGGCGTCGCCGAAGTCGTTCGCGCCCCAGTATGGCGGGTACTGCGCCTGGGCGGCGGCTCAGGGGTACACCGCGAAGGGCGACCCGAAGAACTGGCGGATCGTCGATGGAAAGCTCTATCTCAACTTCAACGACGAAATTCAGGCAAAGTGGGAAAAGGACATTCCAGGCTTTATCGCCAAGGGTGACAAGAACTGGCCCGGCATCCTGAAATGACGGCCGCAAGGGCCCCGACACACAACGTTACGTAAGACAGGAGTTCTGACAAACTTTGGCGGCCGGAAGGCGCCATGCTAGAGCGGCCTAGGAGGAAGCAGTATGGCCGCTCTTGATGGCGCACTTGCCGCCACCCGTTTTGGGATGGGATCCCGTCCCGGCGAGATTGCAGACGCCTCCAGCGATCCGCGAGGCTGGCTCAAAGCGCAGATCCGCGATGGCGCAGCCGCCGTCGACGCTGAAGGGCTGAAGCCGGTTTCGCAGATCCTGGCCGAGCAGCGCGAAGCCTATGGCGGAAGGGCTGCAGGCGGCGGGCAGACGGCCAGCGAGGAAGACCAGCGCCGGGTGCGCGAGCAGATCCAGACGTCCCTGCGCGATGGTCTTGCGCGCGAGATCGAGGCGCGCTCACACCATGCAGCAACGACTGCGGCGCCTTTTGCGGAGCGATGGGCGCGGTTCTGGTCGAACCATTTCACGGTCGCCGCCCGAAACCCAAGGCTGCTCGGCCTGGTCGGCCCCTTCGAACGGGAAGCAATTCGCCCCGCGATTTTCGGCAGCTTTGCCGGTCTTCTGAAGGCGGCGACGTTCCATCCCGGAATGCTGGTCTATCTGGACGCCGACCGGTCGATCGGACCCAATTCGCCGGCCGGGAAGCGGCGCGAGGCTGGCCTGAACGAGAATCTGGCGCGCGAGATTCTTGAACTGCACACCCTTGGAGTGGGCTCGGGCTATTCGCAGGGCGATATCATCGAGTTCGCGAAGGCGCTGACGGGATGGACGCTCTCGGGTCCGCAGGCGGCGCGTATGCAGGCCGCCTCCATGGCGCCGGTGGCTTCCGGCGACGCGCTGTTCGTTGAGCGTTTGCATGAGCCCGGAGCGCGAACCGTTCTTGGCCGCACCTACCGAACAGGCGGGGACGGGCAGGCCGCCGCCATCCTGGAAGACCTTGCAGCGCACGAGGCGACTGCGCGGCATGTAGCTGTGAAGCTGGCGCGCCATTTCGTGGCGGACGATCCCCCTGCGCCAGCAGTCGAGCGTCTACAGGCGACTTTCCTCAGGACAGGAGGCGACCTTGCCGACCTTGCAAGGGCTGTGATCGACCTTCCGGAGGCGTGGGATCCCGTGCAGCGAAAGCTGAAGACGCCAGAAGAGCTGCTTGTGTCCGCTGCCCGGGCGGCCGGCGGTGATGGTCGGGGGCGTGCGCTCCGCGAACGGGCAGCCTACCGGTCGCTCGCACAGGTCCCGTTCCAGGCGCCGTCGCCTGCGGGCTGGCCGGACAGAGCAGACGCATGGGCCGGTGCGGACGCCGTCAAGAAGCGGCTTGAGTGGGCGAATGCGTCCGCCCGGAGAATCGGAAGCGGTCTCGATCCGGGCGACTTTCTCGATATCGCGCTTGGGCCGATGGCGTCCGAGCGGACGCGTTCGGCAGTCTCTCGCGCTGAGAGTGCAGAGCAGGGGCTGACGCTGGCACTGATGTGCCCCGAATTCCAGAGGAGATAGCCCATGGCCGCCCTGTCGATCAGCCGTCGCTCGCTTCTTCTCGCCGGAGGCGTCGCAAGCCTGACCTTCACCGCCGCGCCGGGCGCGTGGGGAGCGGGACCGGGCAGGCAGAAACTTGTCATCGTAATCCTGCGGGGAGCGATGGATGGGATGGCGATGCTGCCGAAAGTCGACGATCCAGATATCGACGCGCATCGGGGACGCCTGATCGACCGCGAGGCCGTGACGCTCGGCGGTGGCTTTGCGCTGCATTCCGCCATGCCCGGGCTGGCGGCGCTGTACCGGGAGGGGCAGGCTGCGTTCGCGCCGGCTGCGGCCGGGCCGTACCGGGAGCGCTCTCATTTCGAGGCCCAGGACCTGCTGGAGTCCGGCACTGTCAGCCGCGCGACGTCTGATGGATGGCTCAATCGCGCGCTGCAGTCGGCGCCGGGGCCTCTTTCGGCCGTATCGATCGGGCCGGTGCAGCCGCTGGTTCTGCGGGGCGAGGCCGGCAATGTGACGTCCTGGTCGCCGCCGGTTCTGCCGGAAGCAAGCCCGGACACACTGACGCGTCTTCTCGACCTCTATGAGGGCGACACGCTGTTGCAACCCTCCCTGGCTGCGGCCGTGAAGGCGGACGCCGTGGCTGCCGGTATGGCGATGGACGGTGGAGGGCGGGGTGGTCCGGCGCAGTATCCGGCGTTGATGGAAGCCGCCGCACGGATCATGGCGGCTGACGGAGGACCTGATATCGCCGTTGTGTCGCTGGAGGGATGGGACACGCACGCATCGCAGAATGGGCCTCTGCAGCAGAGGTTTTCGGCGCTGGACAAGGGGCTTGGCGATCTCCGCAAGGTGCTTGGGCCAGCGTGGGAGACGACAGCGATTGTCATGGTTTCGGAATTCGGACGGACGGTTCGCGAGAACGGCGTCGGCGGAACCGACCACGGCACCGCCGGTGTTGCGACACTGGTAGGTGGCGCGATCAGGGGCGGTCGGATGCTCGGGGACTGGCCAGGCCTTGCGGCCGCGAAGCTGTATGAGAACCGCGACCTGCGCCCCACCGTCGACAACCGCGCGCTGTTCAAGGGGCTGCTGCGCGATCACATGGGCTGGGACCGTGCAAGGCTCGACACCAAAGTGTTTCCCGACAGCGCCGGGGTCCCGGCCATGACCGGTCTGGTCGGCGGCGGTTAATGCGGTGTTGACGATTTCGATCGAACCGCCAACCCGTCCGCAAGCAGGATATTAAGCCTCAGAGACTAGTCTCTCCCCGTATTGCGGGTGGACAGTCATGAGGATCAGGAACCTCCGGAAATCGAAGGACGGCAATGCGCTCATCGAGTTCGCATTGCTGGCGCCTGTCTTTTTCATGCTTGTTGTCGGGCTGATCGAGTTCGTCCTCTACGAATACAAATCCTATGCACTGAACCATGTCGTCTATGAAGCCGCGCGAAACCTGCAGACCGGCGAGGTGCAGAGAAGCGACGACATGTCGGTAGCCTTCCACGACGAGGTCTGCGCGCAGGCTGGCGGCATGATCGACTGCGAAGCGATCGTTTTCGACGTGCGGAGTTTCGACGAGCTGTCGCAGGTGACGTTCCCTCCGGTCGTGTTCGACGATGAGGGCAATCCCACGAACTTCGTCTTCCAGCCCGGCGGCCCGAAGAAGTATTCGGTCGTGCGTGCGTCGATCCATCACCAGTTCATCACGCCGTTCATGTCCGAACTCATGGGTATGGGCCCGGACCTGCCTGCGATCGTGAACTCCTATTCCATCGTCCGAAACGAGCCGTGGACCTGAATATGGCGCGCTTTCGTACCCCCTTTGGAAGGCTGGCGCGCGACCGGCGCGGTATGGCGGCCGTCGAGTTCGCGCTCATCGCGCCGACCCTGATCGTGCTGTTCATGGGCGTTCTGGAGATGACCTTCCGCTTCCGCGCGAACGAGGAAGCGACGCGATATGTTCACCAGGCCGCTGACCTGATCTCGCGCGAGGGCGAGCAGACCGATGCGGATCTGCTCGAAATCTACGGCGCCTCCGTCTACATGATGAAGCCGCTGGATACGACGGCCAACCTCGACATGGATATCGCTTCGATCGGCTTCGACGCCGATACCGGAGTTCCCTTCACGCGCTGGCGCAGGGTCATCGGCGCGTCGACGCCGCTTACGCTTTCGGAAGCCGAGGGCCTCGGGACCAATAGCGAAACCGTCATCCATGTGGGCGTCCGCTTCCGGTATACCAGCCCTGTCAGCTCCCTGTTCGGCGGCCCAAACCTGTCGATCGTCCGCGAGGCCTGGGCGCGGCCGAGGACGCAGCGGGTCATCACCATAAACGGCAACGCCACCGATGCTGGCGGCGCCATTGTCACCCTGACGTCGAGCTAGGCGAGAGACATCCATGATTCTGGCGCGGATCCGGGACTTCCTGAAAGACAGGCGTGGCGCCTTCGCCATGCAGTTTGCGCTGATGATCACGCCTTTGGTGATCTGCACCGGTCTCGCGATCGATGGCGGCCGGATCTTCCTGGCGCGCTTCGAGCTGGCTCACGCCCTGGACGCGGCGGCGCTGGCTGTCGGCTCGACCTTCGACGACGACGTCGATGAGGACCTGCTGGCGGAGACATTTGTCGACAAGAACTTCCGTCATGCGGGGACGGGCGAAGTCACCGTCGAACTGGACGAGTCCGAGGACGGCGAGACGATAACGCTGACGGGAAGCGTGACAGTACAGACCTTCTTCATGCCGATCGTCGGCATGGCGAACGTGCCGGTTTCGGCTGTCAGCGAGGTCAAGCGCGGCGGCGCGGATGTGGAAGTGGCGCTGATCCTCGACACGACCTGGTCCATGAACGGCACTCCGCTGTCGGACCTCAAGTCGGCGGCAGGCGAGCTTATCGACATAGTCGTGTCGGACGATCAGGACGTCTGGTACTCGCGTGTCGGCGTCGTGCCTTATTCAAACTCGGTCTATGCCGGATCCTACGCGACAGCGGCGCGCGGCTCGATCCCCAGCGCCAAGACCATCTCGGGCGCGACCTGGCGCGACGGTACAGAGCTCTCAAGCGTCACGTTCGACAAGGGTACGGACACGTTCACGAAGAATGCGCACGGCTTGGCGAACGGGGCCTACGTCTACGTACGAAGCGTTGGAAGCAACTCGGGCGTCAACAACAAGGCGTGGAAGATATCCGACTCAGCCACCAATACCTTCCGGCTGAAGGATTCGAGCGGAGACTACTACACGTCCAACTCGAACGGGACCGGCGGGCGGGTCCAGAAGTGTCTGACGGACTGGTGCGAGGTGATTGTCCAGGCGAACGCCCATGGGTTCAGCAATGACGACTGGGTTCACATCACGGGTGTTGGCGGCATCACGTCCCTCAACAACAAGAGCTGGAAGATCCGCAACAAGGCCGCCAACACGTTCACCCTCGTTGGGTCTCTGGGGAGCAACACCAACTACACAAGCGGCGGCAGCGCGTGGTGCACGACGTATGGCTGCCAGTACTATCGCTTCGAGCGGGCGGACGCCGCTTACGAAACGCTGCCGGCCTCGGATTGCGTCGTGGAGCGGACCGGCGACGAGAATTACTCGGACGTGGCGCCTGCCTCCGAACCTGTGACGATCCACTATCCGCAGACCGACACTTACCTCAACTGCTACAACACCAACGTGCTGCGCCCTCTCTCCGACGACGCCGATACCATCAAGACCAACATCAATGCGCTCGTCGCCAACGGCTCGACCGCGGGACATATCGGCCTTGCCTGGGGTTGGTACATGCTGTCCCCTAACTGGAGCAGCGTTTTCTCCGATGCGACCTACACAGCGCAGGCCTACGAAAACGAGGACCTGGTGAAGGTCGCCGTGATGATGACCGACGGTGCGTTCAACACGTCCTACTGCAATGGCGTTCTTGCCAATGATGCCGGTTTTTCCAACGACGGCAACCAGATCAACTGCGACGCTCAGGACACGGCGTTCGATCAGGCCGAGGAACTCTGCGACGGCATGAAGGACGCCAACATCACCATCTACACGGTGGGGTTCAACATCTCCGACGGCAGCGACGAGGATGACTTCCTAGAAGGCTGCGCCAGCGAGACCGACTACTACTATCTCGCGACCAGCGGCGAGGAGCTGACCGAGGCGTTCAACGCCATCGCACGGTCCATCACCCTTCTTCGCCTGTCGCAGTAGTCTACTGGTCGGCGAGGCGCAGGCGTTCAGACACGTTTCGCGCTGCCGGGGTTGCGATCGCGTTGGCGGCGGCGAAACGCTGGAGCGAAAGCCGCCACAGCCACTTGGCGCCGCCCAGTCGCCCTGCGGCGGCGGCATGATCGCCAGCCAGTCCGGTCAGCTCGGCGAGCGCGAGCGAGTCAGCGCCTTCGGCCGTAAGGCGCGTGCGCTGCTCCGAGAGCATGCGGTCGGCCTCGTCCAGGCGGGACGCTGCAATTGCCGTGCGGATCGCGTCCATCGGGTTGGCTGGAGCGGCCGCCATGACCGGAGCCGGTTCAGGCGCAACAGGAGCCGGAGCGGAAACGTGAGCCTGAGCAGCGCTGACGTCTGGAGCGATTGGCGCCACCGCGGCCGGAGCGGGCGCAACCGGCAGATGGGGCGGCAGCGGTTCTGAAAGGAAAGACGCCGCGCGCGGGATAGGGGCAAGGGTTGCGGCTGTAGCAAACACCCGGTCTGCGCGGACCGCAACAGCCGGCGCAGCGATCGGACGGACCGGCGCTGCCGGCTGGGGAGGGCGTTCTGGCGCTGACTGGACCGCCGGCCTCGCGGGTTCGGCGGGGGGCAGCGCGGCGGACGGAGATATCGAGGCGACGGGTTCCGGCTGATGCGGCGGCGCTTCGGGCTGGACCGGGGCGGGTCCAGCGCGCGGGGCGGGCTCTGGCGGCAGGTCGCCCGAGCGCCAGTCCCGGTCAATCGCGCGGGCGCGCTCGGCATAGAAGGCGTCAGCGTCCTTGAGATGGGCTTCCTGACGCGCCGACTTCTCGGCCCGTTTCTCAGCCGAGTGGCTCGGCAGCAATGAGGAGACCAGAGTCACCATGCCGACGACGAGCAGGCCCAGGCCCGCGATCAGAAGCCAGGGGGCGGTGGCGAAAACGAATGGATACAGGGCGTTCGCCTCGCCCCGGTGTGTCCAGACCAGATAGCCGCCGCCGCCGGCTATGCCAGCGCCGGCCAGAAACCTGAGAACACGCCACACCATCCCGATTCCACCCGCCGTCTCTGGCACACCCGCAGTCTTTGGCGACTACGAATAGCCTGTTCCATGGCGGGGACAACCGCCAACCCCATACAGGACGCAGCGTCGGGCTTTAATCACCTCGCCCGGCAGAAATTGCCGGGTCGGGGCCCCGTGGCCACCCTTTGTTAACTACTCGTTTGCGAGGGTTAACGGCCCGCGAACCATCGCGGGGCAGCCAGGGAGCCGGTCATGAACGGTGGAGAGGTGCTTGACCTCGGGCGGGATGCGCTCTGGGCGACTGTCATCATGTGCGCCCCGGCGATGATCGCCGGACTGGTCGTGGGTCTGGTCATCGCGTTCTTCCAGGCGCTGACCCAGATTCAGGAGATGACACTTGTTTTTGTTCCAAAAATTCTCGTGATCTTTGCGGCGCTGCTGATCTTCCTGCCGTTCATGGGCGCGACCCTGGCGACGTTTTCCAACCAGATTTTCGAGAGGATCGCGGCCTTCTAGGGGCCGCGGCGCGCCGCCCGGCATGGATCAGCTGACGCAATACGTCTGGATCGGAGCGCTCGTGTTCGTGCGGCTTGGCGCCGTGCTGATGCTTGCCCCGGGCTGGGGCGAGCAGGCGGTTCCCCCGACGATACGGCTGTCCGTCGCGCTGCTGGCGACGTTCGCGGTTGCCCCTGCGCTGGCGGCGGCGGCGCCTGCCCCGCCGGGAAATGTGTTCGCAGCTGCGCCGCTCATCATGTGCGAGCTGTTTGTGGGGCTGATCCTGGGGGGCGGCGCCCGGCTGATGATGAGCGCTCTGCAGGTCGGCGGCGCCGTCACGGGCATGGCGTCCGGACTCGGATTTGCGCAGCAGATCGACCCTTCGATGGGCCAGCAATCTGCGATCTTCTCGGCCTTCTTTTCGCTGACGGGCCTGCTGCTGATCATGTCGACTGGCCTGCACCGGATGATGCTGGAGGCGGCGGCGGCCAGCTACTCGACGTTCCCGGCGGGGCAGTTCCCCATTCTGGGCGACGCCGTCGAACATGTGATTGGCGCGGTGTCGGAAGCCTTCAAGCTCGGGATCCAGATTTCGGCTCCGGTGCTGCTGTTCTCCTTCGTGTTCAACCTGGCGCTGGGCCTGGCGACGCGCCTCGTTCCGCAGGTGCAGATGTACATGGTCGCGCAGCCCGCCTCGGTGCTCGGTTCGGTGGCGGTTCTGGCTCTGGGCTTCGGCGGCGGACTCATGGTCTGGCTGGACGCCATGGAGCGGCACATTTCCTACTTCACGCCGCAGTAGGGGGACGCAGTGGCCGAAGAAACCGACAAGGACCAGAAGACAGAGGAACCTACGCCCAAGCGTCTGGAAGACGCGCGCAAGAAGGGCGACATCGTCAAGAGCCAGGACGTTCCGATCTGGTTCCTGTTCATGGGCGCGGCAGCGATCCTGGCCGGCGCCGAGCCGCTGGCCCGGTCGATTGCGTCGCCGTTGACCAGCATGCTGGACCATCCTCACGCATTCCAGTTGACCGGCGGCGGCGCGGTCCGGCTTGCCCGGGACGTGGTGATCACCATCGGGATACCGCTTGGAGTGATCCTTGGCGTCTTCTTTGTGGCGGCGCTGGCGGGCCACCTCGCGCAGAGCATGCCGCTGTGGACCACCGAAAAAATGAAGCCGGATATCTCCAAGCTTGATCCCCTGAAGGGGATCGGGCGGATGTTCGGTCCGCAGGGCTGGATGAACCTGCTGAAGTCGATCCTGAAGATCATCGCCATCTCGGTGGCGCTTGGTTACGCGGTGTGGCCGGATCGCGATCTGATGATAAAGTCGGGCGAGCTGGAGCCCGTCGCCCTGCTCGCCGCATTGCAGGAGTCGGCGGGCCGCCTGATGATCGCCGCGCTCGTTGCCGTCGGCGTTCTCGCCGCCATCGACTATGTCTGGCAACGCCAGAGCTTCATGTCGCGCATGAAGATGTCGCGGCAGGAAATCAAGGACGAGCACAAGCAGTCCGAAGGCGACCCGCACATCAAGGCCAAGCTGCGCCAGATCCGCATGGAGCGGTCGCGCAAGCGCATGCTGGCGGCAGTGCCGACCGCCACTGTCATCGTGACGAACCCCACCCACTACTCGGTGGCGCTGCGATACGATCCGGAAAAGGACGCGGCGCCGATCTGCGTCGCCAAGGGCGTGGACGAACTTGCGCTGCGCATACGGGAAGTGGCGAAGGGCGCCGAAGTGCCGATTGTGGAGAACGTGCCGCTGGCGCGCGCGCTCTACGCTGCAGTGGACGTTGATGAGACCGTCCCGCGGGAACATTTCGAAGCGGTCGCCAAGGTCATTTCGTTCGTGCTGGGAACCGCCAAGGGGCGCAGGCGATGACGCCTGTGTTCCTGTTTTAGCCTGAATATCTTCCGGCAAGGCCGGAACTGCCGAATCACGTCTATACTGTCGAGTCGCACACCGGAAATTCCGTCATGTCTGATCAAAACGATCTGCTTCCTGCTGACTCCCCCGACGGGGAGGGTGGAACTCCGTCGAAGAGCTTCGATGTCCTGCAGATCGGCTTCTGGGCCGCTCTGGCCATTTCCGCCGGCGCTGCAGGCATGGCGCTGACGTGGCGCGAGGCTGTTGGCCCCGCAGGCGCGGTCCTGGTGATTGCGCTCGGCTCGATGGGGCTTGTTCTTGCCCTGTGGGCGATGCGCGGCGCCGGGCGCAAGCTGGGCGTCTTCCCCGAACGCGGAGCTGCCGAAGCGGCCGCTCAGGCGCGGGTCGCCAGCAAGCTTGTCTGGCTGGAAGCCCTTGAAGAACCGTCCCTGATCGCCGATCGCCATGGCGCCACCGTCACGGCCAATGCTGCGTATACCGAACTGGCCCGCGTCGCGACCGATCTGGGCGACACTGCGCATGCGCCTTCGATCGACCGCCTTTTCGGCGCGAACCCCGGTATGGCGGCTCCCATCTATCGCCTGTCGAAGGCGGCCAAGGCCGGGGCCTCGCGCACGGAAGTGCTGCCCGCAATCCTGATCGGCGACAGCATGTCGCCCGTCCAGTACGAGGCCAGCGTGGCGCCTCTGGGGCCGATGCGGGCTCTGTGGCGCCTGCGGCGGGTGGAAGGGGCGAGCGGGGACGCCAGCTCGGTCGATCCGCGCGCGCTGTATGTCGAGGATGCACCGGTCGGCTTCTTCTCGGCCCGCCGTGATGGTCGCGTTGTGTACGTGAACCAGGTGCTGCGCCAGATGCTCGGCCTGCCAGAAGAGCCTGCCGGGCTGCGGCTCGAGGATATCCTGCGCCCCGAGGGCATGAAGCTCATGAAGCGCGAAGTCCGCGGCGCAGCCAGCCAGCGGGCTGATGTCGTCATGCGCGCGCGCGACGGCGTGGAGCTGCCTGCCACCCTGATCACGACCTGGTCTGGCAAGGGCCCGGAGGCGATGACGCGCTCTGTGGTCTATGTGGCGGCCGGATCGGAGACGGCAGCAGCCCGGCGCGCTCCGGAACCGGCTTCACGTTCGTCCGACGTGCTTGCGCAGCGCGCGGACGATTCCATCTTCGCCGACGCGCCCTTCGGCGTGGTTCGCCTCGATGGCGACGGTGTCGAAACGGCTGTCATGCTGGACGCCAACCGGGGCCTGATGGAGATGACAGAAGGCCGGGCCCAGCCGGGCGCCCGCTTTGCCGATCTGTTCGTGGCCGACCAGGGCCCTGCCAAGCTTGCGGAACTACTGGCCAGCGCGCTCGACGGCGGGGTCAACCTGAAGCTCGCCGGGGAAAACCAGAAATCGGTCGACGTAATCATTGCGCTTGACCGGCATGGCCGCCCGTCGGCCGCCTACGTAATCGATATGACGGAGAAGCATCAGCTCGAGCAGCGTCTCGCGCAGAGCGAAAAACTGCAGGCCATCGGCCAGCTTGCGGGCGGACTGGCCCACGACTTCAACAACCTGCTGCAAGGCATCATTCTCAACGTCAACAAGCTGCAGGTGCGCCACCCTCCGGGCGATCCGACCTTCTTCGAGCTGAAGGCGATCCAGGAGTTCGCCTCGCGCGGCGCCGAACTGGTCCGCATGATGCTGGCCTGGTCGCGCAAGCAGGTATTCCGTCAGGAAGTCATCGACGTGTCGGACGTGCTGTCGGACTACTACGTCCTTCTGCGCGACATCATCGACGAGCGCATCAAGCTGGAAGTCGTGCATGGCCGAGACCTGCCGCGTATCCGGGCCGACCGCGCCCAGATCGAGACGGCGCTGACCAACCTCTGCACCAATGCCCGCGACGCCATGATCGAGAAGAATGGCGGCGGACGCCTGACGATCAAGACTTCGAGGGCGGACGCCTCGACCGCCCGCAAGGACGGCTTCATGCTGGCTGCGGAAGGCGAGTACGTCCTTCTCGAGGTGATTGACGATGGCGCGGGGATCTCGCCCGAAATCATCGACAAGATCTTCCAGCCATTCTTCACGACAAAACCGCTCGGCGCGGGCACCGGCTTCGGCCTTGCGACCGTCTATGGCATCGTCAAGCAGTCCGGGGGCTACATCTATCCGGTGTCCAAGGTCGGGCGGGGCACGACCTTCAAGATCTTCCTGCCGGCCTTCACCGGTGAGATCGAGGAGCCGGCCGAACCGGCTGCGATGGAATCGCCCGCGTCAGGGCCTGACAGCAACAGGGGCGGTGATCAGGGGCTGGCGGGCCGCGGCCGCATCCTGCTGGTGGAAGACGAGGACGGTGTTCGCGGCATCGCGGCCCAGCTGCTGACGTCGTGCGGCTATTCCGTCATGGAGGCGGCGGACGGCGAGCAGGCGCTCGAAATCATCAAGGAGAATGTTGGCGGCTTCGACCTGCTGATATCTGATGTGGTGATGCCGGGCATGGACGGGCCGGCGCTGCTCAGGGAGGCGCGCCCCTTCCTGACCAATACCCGGATCATGTTTATCTCTGGCTATGCCGAGCGCGATCTGGCGAAGACGCTGGAGGAGGAGCGCTCCATATCGTTCCTGCCTAAGCCGTTCACTCTCCGCCAGCTGGCCGAGCGGGTGAAGACCGAACTCCATGCGCGGGAGAAGGAAGCGGCCTGAACGCGCGAGCCGCTCCTATTCCCAGGGGCCGGGTTTGCGCGACCGGCGGAACACGGGCACGGCTGACGCGCTCGCTTGCCCGGTCTGCCGGGACGCTTCGACGGGCTGCCGTGGCGCCTTGGCCGGCGCTGTCTCCGGGCGGCGCGCGCCGCCAAAACGCCGGGCGAGAGCCTCGACGCGATTCTGCGTGGACGGGTGGGTCGAGAACAGGTTGTCGGCTCCGCGCCCGGCCAGCGGGTTGATGATGAACATGTGCGCCGTCGCCGGATTGCGCTCGGCCTGGATGTTGACCGCGCCGCGCCGGGCGTAGCTGTCGATCTTCGAAAGCGCCGAGGCGAGCGCCTGCGGGTCGCCCGAAATCTCCGCGCCGGCTGCGTCCGCTTCGTACTCTCGGCCCCGGCTGATGGCCATCTGGACGAGGGCTGCGGCCATCGGCGCCAGGATCATGATGGCGATCATGCCGATGACGCCCCCGGGACGCTCGCGGTCGTTTGCCCCGCCGAAGAAGAAGGCAAAATTGGCCAGCGCCGAGATGGCGCCTGCGATGGTGGCCGTGATGGTCATAGTAAGGGTGTCGCGGTTCTTCACGTGCGCCAGTTCGTGGCCCATCACGGCGCGGATCTCGCTGCGGTCGAGCATGGCGAGGAGGCCGGTGGTGGCGGCGACGGCGGCGTGCGCCGGATCGCGACCGGTCGCGAAGGCGTTCGGCTGCTGGCTGTCGATGATGGTGACGCGCGGCTGCGGCATGCCGGCCCCGGCCGCCATCTCGCGGACGTCGGCGGCGTAGGCGCGGACACGGGCGTCGGGATGACGCTCATCCACGTCCTGAGCCTTGTACATGGACAGCACGATCTTGTCGGCGTTCCAGTAGCTGATGAGGTTGCCGACGGCGGCGAAGGCAAAGGCGATCGCCATGCCCGCCGGGCCGCCGATCAGATAGCCGACGCCGGCGAAGAGCGCGGTCATGGCGGCAATCAGCATGAAGGTGCGCAGGTGGTTCGAGCCCATCTGTTATCCAGTCTCCTTTTCAACGGCTGTAGATGGGATGTTGCGGGCTCCGCAGCAAGATTGCTGGAGCGGACGTGATCGCCCGTGGGGGCAGCCGTGAGCCATCCACGATGCCGCCCCGGCAATTGGGGTTCAGGACGGCGCGCCCCTCAGCCCGGATCGCGGTCTGTGAAGAGGTAGTTGCCGTCTTCGTCGCGGCGCCGACGCTCGCCGGTGAACCAGAGGCCGGGGAAGACGTCGAGGGTGGAGTCCACGAAGTGCGCGTGATCGCCATGGAAGGTTCGCGCCTGGGCGGGCCAAGAGGCGGCAATGCAGAGGTGACCGGTTGCGGGCCCCTCAAGCACGACGCCGTTGTCGTCGACCAGAACGGGCTGGACGCCAAACAGGGGCGCTGCAAAGCCGCCGGGCTTGCCGGGCAGGGAGGCAAACAGCACGCCGCCTGCTTCGGTGTGCGACCATGTTTCGAGCGTGGGGTGGAGGCCGGGCGCTGCGCTTTCGTCAGCCGACATCGGTCCGCCGAAGGAGGCGAGAAGTCGGAGCGGCGGCGGACCGGACTCTGCCTGCAAGCGAACAATGCTGGCGGGGGCATAGAGGGCGGCGACGTTGTGCCGGGCGATCACGTCCTGAATGTGCGCTGCATCCAGCGAGGCGGGTGCGCCTTCGACCAGCAGCGTCGTGCCGCCATTCGCAAGCGGGCCATAGACGCCATAGGTGTGGCCAGTGATGCCGCCCGGATCTGCGAGGCACCAGAAGATGTCGCCGGGACGATGGTCGAAAACGATCTCGTGGGTCAGCGAGGCCCAGACGAGGTAGCCGCCGGACGCATGCACCACGCCCCTTGGTGTCGCTGCAGGATCTGGCGTGTAGAGAATGAAGAGCGGATCCTCGGCGTTCATCTCCTCCGGGTCGCATTCGTCCGTCACGCGCAGGGCGAGATCGTCGTAGAAGACGTCCCTGTCGTCGCTCATGTCGATCTCGGCCCCGGTGTGTCGGATGACGATGACGGTCGAGACGCTGTCGATGCCGTTCTCTGGCTGCAGCGCCTCGTCGACGGTTCGCTTGAGCGGGGTCGCCTGGCCGCCGCTCATGGCTTCGTCGGCGGTGATCACGCACACGGACCCGCTGTCGGCTATGCATCGCGCCAGTACACTGGCCGGGAGCCCGCCGGATACAACGGAGTGGACGGCGCCGATCCGCGCGCAGGCCAGCATGGCGAAGACGGCTTCGGGGATGGCGGGAAGGTGGAGGGTGACGCGGTCGCCCTTTCGGACGCCGCGGCGGCGCAGGACATTCGCCATCCGGCAAACGTGACTGTAGAGCTCGGCATAGGTGATCGCCCGGCCCTGCGCGGCGTCATCCGCCTCGAACACGATTGCGGGCGTATCGGCCAGGCGGGGCAGGTGACGGTCGATGCAGTTGAACGACACGTTCAGGACGCCGTCCTCGAACCAGCGAGCGCCGACGGCTTTCGGATCGCCGGATGCCGGCATGACCCAGTTGACGTCCATGACCCGGGTATAGGACCGCATCCACGAAAGCCGGCGACCCTGCTTGCGCCAGAACGCTGCCGGGTCCGACAGGGCGTCACGGACCAGCTGCTCGCGGACTGCGGCGTTGGCTTGCGCCCGTGCGGCAGCGTCCAGCGCGGCGGCGACCAGCGGGATGGAAGGGGCGGCAGGCTCTGTCATTCCCGTTCCTTGAAGGAGGACGTCCGGAAGCCGGATGGCCCTGAAACCTGCGGCTGGCGCAGGCTCACGTCTTTGTTAGAACGCCTTTGCGAAATTCCAAAGATGGTCCGGTACATACCTCCGGATGCCTGGCCCGAAGCAGGGATCTGGAGTCTCGAGTCGCCGCCCGCGCCGACTGGCGCCTCTGGGACAACCGGCTGGGTATGCGGGTTGCATTAACCCGTCTGACTGAAGAATCCTGAACCTGCACCTATGCCGGTGCGGGCGTGCGAAGCGAGACGTTCCGTATGTCCAACCAACCCGATACCGGGGTCGCCCTGGCAAGCCGCATTGCGGCTGCCAGCACCGATTATCTGAGTTCAGGGCCGGTGTTTGACGCCATTGTTGTCGGAGCAGGGGCTGCGGGCGGACTTGCCGCCATGGAACTGACCCGCGCCGGTCTGCGTGTGCTGACGCTGGACGCAGGCTGGACCAAGACCCTGACAGCGGCGCCGTACAACACTCTGACCCAGGGTCTGGTGCGAACCCTCGCTGACCCAAAATGGTACAGCATCCTGCCCGCGCGCGTGACGAATGTGGGCCGCAAGGTGCTGCGCGCCGCCGGCAAGGTCCGCCAGCCGATCCAGAGCAAGTGCTTTGCATGGATGATGTCGCCCGAGGCTTTCGTGGACGACCGCGATGCACCTTATGAAACCGACCCGGAAGCGCGCTTCCACTGGTTCCGCGCCCGCCAGCTCGGTGGCCGGATGACGATCCGCGGCCACGGCCGCCAGTACTACCGTCTTTCCAACCAGGACTTTGCCGCCAATGGCGATGGCCGCCCGGTCTGGCCGCTGTCGCCGGGCGAGATGGCCGTCTGGTATGAGCATGTCGAGAAGATGCTGAAGCTGGAGGGCGGGGCCGAACCCAGCATCCACCAGCCGCAGAGCATTCTGGCGAGCCATTTCGCGCCCTCGCCTGCCGAGGCCGACATGGTGGAGCTGCTCCGCAAGCGCTGGCCCGGCGCCTCGCCCGTGTTTGGCCAGTTTGCAGCGCCCCTCAATTCGCTGGAGAGGGCCGCCGAGACCAACCGTCTCTGGGTGCGCCAGGGCGCTGTCGTGCGCCATGTGACCTGTGGCGAACCTCACGCGCCGAAGACCGTATCGTGGTTTGACTGCGAGACGCAGTCCGAGATGAAGGCGCGCGCGCCGCTGGTGTTCCTGTGCGCCTCCACGATCGAGACAACCCGCATCCTGATGTCGTCCAGCGCGCCCGGTGCGCCCGATGGCATCGGCAAGCGGTCCGGTGTTCTGGGGCGCGGGCTGATGGACCATGTCATGGTCAGCGGCGACGGCGTCGGCCCGGCCTTGCCTGGCGGCTTCGAACCGATGACGACCGGCCGGACAGTGTTCCTGCCGCGCTTCGACCTTCGCGACGGTCCCGGACCCTCCGGCATACCGTTTGGCGTTCAGGTCTACCGCTCCTCGCTGGGCCGCAAGGCTTCCAACTTCACCGGCGTTGCCTTCGCCGAGATGGCGCCGAACCCCGAAAACCGCGTTGAACTGCATCCGACCCGCAAGGACCGGTTCGGCAACCCGCTCTTGCGGATCGTCTGCCGTCATTCGGAATCCGAACTGGCTGTGGCGAAGGAACAGTCCAACGCCATCCGCGAGATTGCCGATATTGCGAAGGTCAAGCTCCACAGGCTGGATACGGGGCCGGCGACGCCCGGGGCTGCGATGCATGAATGCGGCACCGCCCGCATGGGATCGACGCCGGAGACCTCGGTGCTGAACCCCTGGAACGAAGCGTGGGATGCGCCCGGCCTCTATGTGACCGATGCTGCAAGCTTCCCGACGCAGGGTATCCAGAACCCGACGCTGACCATCAAGGCGCTGACGGCGCGGGCGGTGGCGAGAGCGACGGGCGCAAGCGTGCAGGGTCTGCCCGTGCAACACATGCAAGACACGACGTGGGCGGCGGCAGGCTGAGAGCTGACGGCCCCTGATGGGGGCTCAAGCCCGCAGTGCGGCCGCAGCAGGCACGTCGGGGTCCGTGTCCGAACGTCCTGGAACGAAGTCCAAGCCTGCCAGCTTCATGCTGAAGGAGGCGAGGCCGCCTGACAGGTCTCGAAGTCCCCGAGAATAATCAAGCAGGTTGCCGAGCGGCGCGCGTCCAGTGACGAGTGATGTGTTTTCGTCGCGCGGCGCGATCCGGAATGTGCCGCGCCGACTGTTGAGGTCGCCAACGACTGAGCCGATGCAGTCCTCGGGGGTCGTGATCTCCACATCCATGATGGGCTCGACTATCAACACCCACGGTTCAAGACTGCGAAGGATTGCCCGCGTGGCGATCTCAAAGGCCAACGGACTGGAATGGACCGGATGGTGATCGCCATCGAGCAGGGTCGCCTTCACGCCGATGATCTGGCAGCCCAGTGTCGGGCCAGATTGCATTTTCAACCGAAAGGCGCGCTCGATTGCGGGCAGGTACTCGGCCGGAACCGCGTCCTCTGCGGCCTCGTTGACGAAGATGCACTCTGCTTCCGATCGAGGTTCGAACCGGAGTCTGAGGCGGGCATACTGAGTGGTGGCGCCGACGGATATCGAGTGTGTGTGCTCAAGTTCGACTGATTCAGAAAGTGCTTCGGCGTAAACGACCTGCAGCCCTGTCGCCCAAAGGTCTGCGGCGATTTCCGAAAGCGCCGCGGCGACGAAACGTTCAAGTTGGTCGATGCCGCCACTTCTGATGACGAGGGGGTCTGCCACCGAGTTCTGGCTGATCTCCACATCGCTGTAGTGACCTGCCAGTGCCTGAAGTCTGGAGGCGAGCAAGAGGGGCTCCTTACCCCACCTCGTCGCGATCACGATCTGCAGCGGCTTGTAGTGGTCGGGAATGCCCAGCATGGCGCGCCTTTGGAAGCTGAACTCCGCTACGTTACGGAGTTCGCAGCCTGTACGTCACTTACAGGGCCGGCAAGCCTCCGGTCCGCGTCAGCCGACAAACGCCTTCTCGACGACGAACTCGGCCGGCTTCGCGTTCGAGCCTTCGGTGAGGCCGAAGGTTTCGACCAGCGCCTTGGTGTCGTTGATCATGTCCAGCGAGCCGCAGATCATGACGCGATCGACTTCCGGGTTCAGCGGCTCGACGCCGAGGTCCGCGAAGAGGCGGCCGGTCTTGATGCAATCGGTGATGCGCAGCTGGTTCGGCCAGGGCTCGCGGGTTACGGTCGTGTAATGGACGAGCTGGCCGGCGAACTCGCCGCAGAGCGGATCGTCTTTAAGGTTGGCCACCAGATCCTGGCCGTACTTGAGTTCCGCCACTTCGCGCGTCGTGTGACAGAGGATGACCTGATCGAAGCGGGCATAGGTGTCCGGGTCGCGGATAATGCTGGCGAAAGGGGCGACGCCCGTGCCGGTTGAGAAGAGGTAGAGGCGCTTGCCAGGAGTCAGGGCGTCGTGGACCAGCGTGCCCACGGATTTGCGGCCCAGCAGCACCTTGTCGCCGGGCTGGATGGCCTGCAGGCGGGAGGTCAGCGGGCCGTCGGGCACCTTGATCGAGAAGAATTCGAGTTCCTCGTCCCAGGACGGGCTGGCGATGGAATAGGCGCGCAGGAGCGGCTTTCCGTTCTCCTGCTCAAGGCCGATCATCACGAACTCGCCCGAGCGGAAGCGGAAGGCCGCAGGCCGCGTGATCCGGAAGGAAAACAGGCGGTCGGTGTAGTGATGGACCGTCAGCACCGTCTCTTCGGTGGGGGCGTTCGGTGAACGTGCGACGTTCTGTGCGGCTTCCATGGATGCTTCCAGCGGTTCGGACGGCTTTTGCGACGCGCGCGGGGGGACACGTGCGGTCTGGACCTAGAGACGGGCCCGGCAAATTGCAACTAATGCCAGCGTTTAGGCCGCAGGCAGGGATGGGCTGCAACCTGCGGGAACGCCAAAATCCGGGCGTTTTCGGGTGAATGACGCTGGATTGACCGGGCAATCGCCCAAGCACAGCCCTTGCAGCTTGCCCTTCACGGCGGCGAGCGGGCATTGTAGCCCGCTGGCCTGAAACGGTCGGAGCCGCCTGAAGGCTCAGGCGCCATGTCATAAGGAGGCGAAGCGCCCTTGTCGCGCTGGCTGGTCATAGTCGGAGGAGCGGTCGCCTTTGTGGCGATCCTGTTCGGTATCCGCGCCACCATGGTGGGGCGGGACACGATTGCGACCGTGCGCGCCGAGACGGTGCCGACGCTGGACAAGCCGGTCTCGCAGGCGCTGACGGGCAAGGACGGCATGCCGGTCGTGGTGCTGCGCTCGGTCGCCGAGGTGCGGCCGCTCTATGTGTCGCTCAGCGGACGGACCGAGGCGGTGCGGACCGTCACCGTGAAGTCCGAGGCGGCCGGGACCGTGCAGACTGTCGAGGCGACGGTCGGGCGGATTGTGGCCAAGGGCGACCTGCTGTGCGGGCTCGACATGGTGGGCGCCGGCGCGAAGGTGCGCGAGGCCGAGGCCGAGGCGCGCGCGCAGGAGCTGAAATTCAACGCGGCGAAGGAGCTGGTCGAGAAGGGCTGGGCGGCGCCGGCGCGGCTGCAGAGCGCGCGGGCAGGGCTCGATGCAGCGCAGGCAGCGCTGCAGGTGGCGCGCAACGAATTGTCGAAGACGCAGATCCGGGCGCCCTTCCGGGGCGTGCTGGAGCGGCGGATCGCGGATGTCGGCGAATTCCTGGGCCCCGGCGATCCGTGCGGCGTGGTGGTGCAGCTCGATCCGATCCTGGTGGTAGCCGAGGCGACCGAGCAGAATGCAGGGCGGATCCGCGTGGATGCTCCCGCGCGGCTGCGGCTGTCGGACGGCGCCGAGACCCGCGGCCATGTCCGCTATATCGCCAAGACGGCCGATCCGACGACGCGCGCCTGGCGGGTCGAGGTGGAGCTGGCGAACGAGGATGGCGCGATCCCGGTGGGGCGCGTGGCCGAGGTTCGCATCCAGACTGGACAGGGAGATGCGCACCGGGTGAAGCCGGAGCTGCTGACGCTTGACGAGTCCGGGCGGATCGGACTGCGCTATCTCGATGTGGGCGGCGTGGTGAGTTTCATTCCGGCGGATGTGGTGGATGAATCGCCCGATGGCGTGTGGATCGCCGGGCTGCCGCGGGAGGCGCTGATCGTGGCCGAGGGGCAGGACGGTGTGAAGCCGGGCATCCGCGCAACGCCCGTGTTCAGCGAGAACGTTCCAAAGGGCCCCTGAACCCGATGTAGAACCGATCGCATTCAGGATCCGTCATCCTGCATGCGTGAACCGGCTAGATTTCAAGGGCTCTAGTCTTCCCGCTGGCCTTCAAAGCGCGCTTCATATTCGACCGTGCGGGGCAGCGGCGTGTAGCCGGAGGCCAGATAGAGCTTCATCCGGCGTTCCTTGTACGGGCCGAGCGCCACAACGAAATCTCCCAGCGGTTCGATGGACTGGAAGTCGGCGCGGATGCGGGGCCGGAAATTGGGGCGCATGCTGACGATCAGGACCTTTGCGTCCTCGCCCGGCTGCATGGTTCCGGCCTGTTCGGCGAAGTTGTGCGCGCCCTCCAGGAGGCGCCAGGAGCGAAGCGGCGGCGTGGCGAGGTCGTGGCTGTAATAATCCAGCCCGTGCCAGACTTCGCGCTCGTCGGTCATGACCGCTGTGGCGCCCTGTTCGCGGGCGATGTCGGCCAGCCTGACTGCGGTTTCATCCCATCCCCGGACCCGCTTGAAGGCGTTGGCGAGGCCTACAGAATCCCAGACGGGCGGCGGCAGGACGGCGATGCCGAGGAAGATGGCCCCGACACAGGCGTTGAGCGCGGCTCCGCCCCGGATCCATGCGCCCCAGCGTGCGCGCGTCACCCAGGACGCCAGCAGGACGGCGGCTGCAGGGTAGGCCGAGGCCGCCCAGTTGCCATGGGCGCGGGCGATAACCGCCTGAACGGCGATGATGCCGAGCGGCAGTGCCACAAACACCAGCAGCCAGAGCTGGCGCGCGCGCGTCTCCTTGTCAGCCTTGTGGATCAGCAACGCGGCGGCGGCCATCAGCGCGACGAAGGTGACGGGGCCGAACACGCCCATCTGGTCGGTGATGTATTTGGGCAGATGGTCGAAGTTGAGGGAGGCTTTCTCCCAGTCCGTGTTGTCGGCTGTGTGGCTGACAGTCGCGAAATCGTTGGCGGCGTTCCAGATCATGTTGGGCGCGAGCACGGCCGCGAGGCCCGCCAGCGCCGCCAGCCCGGAGACCGACAGGAGGGCGCGGCGCATCGGGGGATCGATGAGCGCCACCAGAACGGCCCCACCCAGCAGATATAGGCCAGCATATTTGGCGAGGGTGGCAAGACCGAGCAGGACGCCGAAAAGGAGGCCGTTGACGAGGTTTGGGGTCTCCCGCATGCGCCAGAGGAAATAGAGACCGCCCGACCAGAGGGGCAGAAGCAGCGCGTCCGTCGACATGATGGTCGAGGATAGCCAGACACCCGGCATGACGGCGTAGAGAATGGCCGACCAGACGCCCACGGGATGCGAGAACATCCGCCGCCCGAGCAGGAACAGGGCCCAGGCCCCAAGGCCATGCGCGATCGGGGCGGCGAGCCGTATCGCCCACTCGCCATTGCCAAAGAGGCCGGTGGTCAGGGCGATTGTCCAGGCAATCAGGGGCGGCTTGGAATAATAGCCCCAGTCCAGTTCGCGCGACCAGCGCCAGTACTGCGCCTCGTCAGGCCCCAGCTCCACGGCGGTCGTGATGATCGCGACGATCCGGACAGCGACCAGAACGGCGATGCCGATCGCCAGATTGCGCGCGGTGAGCGCATCCAGCCGAGCCGCCGGGTTCGTACCGCCTGCCATCGTGTCCAACCCTTCGGAGGCGAGTCGCTTCAGTTTGGTCCCCTATAAAGGGTTAGCTCCCTCTTGGGCGACCGGCAAATGAAGAGGGCGGACCGCATGGCGGCCCGCCCTCCCAGACTGCACTTGATTTGCTCAGAAAGACTAGAAGCCAACCCGCAGCGAAACCGAAGCCGTACGCGGCGCTCCGATGTTGGCGAACGGCGTGCTGGCCGCATAGACTTGGCCGACTGTAGAGTTTGTCTGGCTGCTGATCGAGCCGTAGTAGCGCTCGTCGAACACGTTGTTGACGTTGACGCGGACCGACGTGTTCTCGAAGCCGAGACCCTCGAGGCTGTAGCGGGCGTCGAAGTCGACCAGCGTGTAGGCGTCCACCGACTGGTCGTTGGTGTCGGTCACGAAGCGCTCGTCCACGTACTTGGCCTGCAGGCCGAACTGCAGATCCTGGATCGGACGGAATTCGAGGCGGGTCGAGAAGGTCCACTCGGGAGTTTCAGCGATCTTCTTGCCTTTTGTCGGCGTGAAGATGGCGACGCCGCCCGAGGTGCGACCGGTCTGGATGTCGGACTGGACTTCGCTGTCGTTCCAGGACGCCGTCAGATAGGCCGACAGCATGTCGACGGGCGACCAGCCAACCGAGGCGTCGACGCCCTGCTGCTTCACTTCACCGACGTTGCGGTCGATGTTGATGCCGAGATCCTGGTCGAAGGACGACACGATCCGGTTCTGGAACGTGGTGTTCCAGTAGGCGACCGAGCCTTGCAGGTTGCCGCCGTTGTAGCGGTAGCCGCCTTCGATGGTCTGGCTGGTTTCGGGCTCGGCAACGCTGCTCGTGAACGGCGAGATGCTCGTTGCGGTCGCGTTCCGGAAGACCGTGTAGAGGTTGTCCGTGCGCGGCAGCGAGGTCGACTCGGCGTAGCTGGCGAAGAACTGGCTGTCGCCGAGGAAGTAGCTGGCGCCGACGTTGGGGAGGATGGCGTCATACTCTACTTCCCGCTCGTAGGGCGCGATGAACTGCGTCGTGCCCCCTGCGAACGTCACGTTCCCGTTTGCAAGCGTGGCGTTTGGCGTTTCAGTCGTGCATCGGACGTTGGTCGAGCCGTTCTGCGAGTAGCAGTACTGGTTGAGCTCGCGTTTGAAGAACGGCGCACGCAGACCGATGTTCACGGCCAGGTTGTCGTTGAGGAAGTTGCCGCGGTACTCGACGCTGAGCTGGTTGAGCAGGGCGATCGAGAAGCGGTCACGGTTCTGGAGCTTGATGCCGTCGGCGGTCAGGAGGGGGGTGCCGCTCTGACCATCCTTGCCGCCGAAGTAGTCGTCATAGATTGCCTGGTCGCCATTGACCTGAACGAAGCCGAAGTCGCCGGTCTGGCGATGGCGGCCATAGTCCAGCGTGTAACCACCACGGATCAGGTGATCGTCGTTCAGCTCCCAGATCAGCGAGGACAGGAGGCCGTAACGGCGGGTGTTGGTGTTGGACGGGTTCATGACGCGGACGAGGTCGTTCAGATCGCCGTCGTTGTTGAGGTCAACGCCGTTAAACACGCCGTTTGCCGAGATCGCCCGCGAGCCAAGCAGCTGACGTGTCGCCGCCGGGCAGTTGGCGGCTGTGTTGCTGGTCGAGGAGCTGTTGCAGCTTTCCCACAGGGTCGTGTTCTGCGTGCCGCCGTTGGCCAGCACGTACTGGAAGGACGGGTCGATGGTCAGCGTGATGCTGTCGCCGAAGGAGAATTTCGACTGGCCACGGATGTTGCCGGTGTTCGACGGGTTGACCCGCAGGCCGTAGTAGCCGCGCGTTGCGCCGTTCTCGGTGTTTTCCGCGACGTCGATATCGCCGGCGAAGCCCGTACGGGTCGTGACGGTGTCCGGGCGGTAGGTCGGGCGGAAGTCAAGCTCCCAGCCGAGCGGGTTCGTCTGAACTTCAGGCAGGAAACCGGTCGCAAAGGTTCCGTTCGCGTTCACGCGGCCAAGGTTGGCGGAGTAGTAGTTGTTGTTGCGGTTCTGGTTCCAGTGGAAGGCAACACTGACGAAGTCCGAACCATCGCCGATCGGCTGATAGATCTTGGCGTTGTACTGGAGCTTCTCGAGTTCGCCCTTGCCCTTGAACTTGTCGTAGTTCTGGTAGGACAGCGAAGCCCAGGCCTTGGTGCCGCCCGGATAGATTTCGCCGGTGTCCACGAAGAACATGTAGCGGTTGTAGTTGAAGTCGCCGTGCGTCAGCTGGGCAAAGCCGTGGAACTCGTCGCTCGGCGTGCGGCTGGAGAAGTTGATCGTGCCGCCGGTCGAGGCAGCGGTCGGGCTGTCGACGTCGGTCGCGCCGGTGTTGACCTGGGCCGAGGAGATCAGCTCGTTGTCGAGCAGCTGGTTGGTGAAGGTGGCGTAGTTGCCAGTGTCGTTGAGCGGCATGCCGTCGAAGGTCAGGGCGACGCGGTTGCCGTCGAAGCCGTGCAGGCGGATGTTGCCGCCCGAGGTGCCGTAGGGGTCGTTGTTGGTGAAGTTGAGGCCCGGCGTGACGACGGCGAGGGTGTCGATGATCGTCTGACCCGGCGTCTGGGTCTCGATGAGCTCCTGCGTGATCGTCACGCGGTTCTTGGCTTCTGTCTGGGCCTGGATGCCAGCGACGTCAGCAGGGCCCGACTGGCCGGTGACGACGATGGTCTCGACAGCGGTCGACGCGGTCGACTGCGCGTGCGCGGCTCCGGCGGCGATAAAGTTGCCGACCAGTGCCGAAGTCGCCAGGAAGGCGAGCTTGTAGGATTTCATCAAAGACCCCTTTTTTGGAACGGCCCACATCCCAACTGCCGTCGGCGCCGCTTATGCCGCCGCCTTAGCCCCGGTATAAGAAGGTTTCTTGACGCCCATCCGGATTCCGTCCGGTTGCCGAAATGTGTGGCGCTGAATCCTCACGATTCTCCCGCGGATGAGGCAAAACCTTGCACGAATCCGCCGACGCCGGTGCGACCGGCGCCGCGCGTTGTCGCAGGTTGCTGAAAATTCGAGCGCCCTTGTTCCGTCACGCGGGGATGGTAGAGCCCGTGGCATGACGAATCCGATGCTGCATCCCCCCGCCGAATGGGCGCCCCACGGCGCGATCTGGACCGCCTGGCCGGCGGACGAGTCGATCTGGTACGAACCGTTCGATGAAGCCCGGCAGGAGATTGCCGCGATGGTGCGCGCGCTCGCCAGACCCAGCGCGGCCGGTCGCAAGGGCGACCGCGTGCGTGTGCTGGTGATGGGACCGGAGGCGCGCCTTTCCGCCGAGAAAGCCATTGGCGACTGCGCCGAGCTGGTCGACGCCCTCTATGGCGACACCTGGCTGCGCGACACGGGTCCGATCTTCTATTCGGCAGACCGCTGCGCGACATTCGAGTTCAACGGCTGGGGCAAGAAGTTCGTCTACGAGCACGACGACACGGTCGCGGCGCAGATCGTCGAGATCACCGGCGCGAAGGCGGCCCACTGGACCCGCGTACTGGAAGGCGGCGGTATCGACTGGGACGGCGAGGGGACGTGCCTCTCCACGCGGGAATGTCTGCTGAACCCCAACCGCAACCCGTCGCTGGATCAGGCCGGCGTCGAAACGCTGCTGCGTGATGCGCTGGGCATGGCCAAGGTCATCTGGATCGGGCGCGGCCTCCTCAACGACCACACGGACGGACACGTGGACAACATTGCGCGCTTCCTCGCGCCGGGCGTTGTCGCCTGCCAGAAGCCTGCGGGGCCGGACGATCCGCATGCTGAGCGGCTCGCGGAGATCAAGGCGGCGCTGGTCGATCAGCGCGATGCACGCGGGCGGATGCTGCAGGTGGTTGAGATCCCCTCGCCGGGCCTGGTGCGTGACGAGGCGGGTGAGATCATGCCTGCCAGCCACATGAACTTCATCATAGGCAACGCCACCGTGGTTGTGCCGACCTACGGGACTGCGAGTGCGCAGGCGGCGGTCGATGCGCTGAGGCCGTTCTTTCCGGGGCGGGACGTGGTGGGTCTGCCCGCCAACAACGTGCTGACGGGCGGCGGCTCGTTCCACTGCATCACGCAGCAGCAACCGGCCTGAGGAGGCGAACATGGCCCGTACCGTGAAGCTTGCCGCGCTGCAGTGCGCCCTGTCCGACGACATGGACGCCAATATCGCGCGCATCTCCGCACTGGTGCGCGAGGCTGCGGGCAGGGGCGCGCAGGTGATCCTGCCGTCCGAACTGTTTCAGGGCCACTACTTCTGCAAGACGCAGGAAGAGGAGCATTTCGCTCGGGCGCATCCGTGGAAGACGCACCCCGCCGTGACCGCGATGGCGAAGCTGGCGGGCGAACTCGGTGTCGTGATCCCAGTGTCGATCTACGAGAAGGCGGGGCCTGCCTACTACAACTCGGTTGTGATGGTGGATGCGGACGGGAGCCTGATGGGCGTCTACCGCAAGTCGCATATCCCGGACGGGCCGGGGTATCAGGAGAAGTACTATTTCCGGCCTGGCGATACCGGCTTCAAGGTGTGGGAGACGCGCTTTGGGAAGATCGGCGTCGGGATCTGCTGGGACCAGTGGTTCCCGGAGACTGCGCGCGCGATGGCTCTGATGGGCGCGGACGTGCTGCTCTATCCCACAGCCATCGGCGCCGAGCCTCAGGACTTGGGCATGGACACAGCTGCCCGCTGGCGGCGTGCGATGCTGGGGCATTCGGTGTCGAACGTGATCCCGGTCGTGGCGGCCAACCGCGTCGGCGACGAAGATGGGCAGGTCTTTTACGGCACGTCGTTCATATCGGACGAGACGGGCGAGATCCTTGCGGACATGGACCGCACCGAGGAGGGCGTGATCGTGGCCGAGATCGATCTCGACCGCGTGGACCGCACGCGCGCGGCGTGGGGCTTCTTCCGAGACCGGCGGACGGATATCTATTCGATCCTGACGGGTCCCCAATCCAGCGAGTGACTTCATGACACGCGCGCTGGTGTTCGATTCCGGGGTTGGCGGGCTGACGATTGCGCAGGCGATCCGCAAGGCGGCGCCGGACTGGGTGGTCGACTATGCGGCCGACAGCGGCTTCTTTCCGTATGGCTTGAAAACCGACGAAGAACTCAAGGATCGGCTGCCGGCGCTGTGCGAGGCGCTCGTGCGCGAGGCGAAGCCGGATGTGCTGGTGATCGCGTGCAACACGGCGTCCACGCTGTCGCTGGCCGACATCCGTGCGCGGGTCAGCATTCCAGTGGTGGGCACGGTACCGGCGATCAAGCCGGCGGCGGAGATGACGAAGACGGGCGTGATCGGCGTGCTGGCGACGCCGGGTACGGTGCGGCGGGCGTATCTCGACGATCTGGAGCGGGACTTCGCGAAGGGTGTTATCGTGGTGCGGCGCGGGACGGCGGGCCTTGTGGACGCCGCCGAGCGCTCCGTTCGTGGCATGGAAGTCGAGCCGGACGCCATCACCAATGCCGTGAGGCCGATGTTCGAGGGGCTGGACGGCGCGCGGATCGATGTGGTGGTGCTGGCGTGCACGCACTTCCCGCTGGTGCGCGAGGCGATCCAGGCGGCATGCCCGCCGGGCGTTCAGCTGATCGATACGGGCGAGGCGGTGGCCCGGCAGGCGCTGCGTGTGGCCCCGAAGACCGTCACCGCGCCGGGTGCGCAGCCGATCGCCTGGGTGACCGGCGGCGTCGCCAACCGCACAGCCATGATCCCGGCGCTGGAACGCTTCGGCTACAGTCGCGTCGAGACGCTGGATATCTGAGCCGGATTTTAACCGCGTGCTTTGCACGGGCAGTTCGGGCACTATGCAGTTCGGGAAGACGGGGGAGTGCGAATGGCCACGACACCGAAGCCAGCCAAGCTGGTGAACCTGGCCCTTCAGGGCGGCGGCTCGCACGGGGCGTTCTCGTGGGGCGTACTCGATCGCCTGCTGGAAGACGATCGCATCCAGATCGAGGCCATCACCGGCGCGTCGGCAGGCGCTGTCAACGCGGTGGCGCTGGCGGCCGGCTTTGCCGACGGCGACAAGGAGGAGGCCCGGCAGTCGCTCCGCAATCTCTGGGAAGGCGTGCTGGCCGAGGCGCAGAAGAGCCCGCTGCAGCGGTCGCCTTTTGAATTCCTGCTGAACGGGTGGGGGCTCGACGCCTCGCCGATGTACGTGATGTTCGATCTCATTACGCGGGTGGCGAGCCCGTATGACTTCAACCCGATGAACATCAATCCGCTTCGCGACGTGCTTGAGAGGCTGGTCGATTTCGACCGGGTGCGGAAGTCAGACATCAAGGTCTACATTTCCGCGACCAATGTGGAGACGGGCCGCGCCCAGGTCTGGGATGAGACGGAGCTGACCGTCGACCACGTGATGGCGTCATGCTGCCTGCCCTGGCTGTTCCAGGCGGTCGAGATCGATGGCGTGCCCTACTGGGATGGCGGCTTCACCGGAAATCCGGCGCTGTGGCCGCTGTTCGAGACATCCCGGTCGGACGATGTCGTGCTGGTGCAGATCAATCCGATCCGGCGGCCGGGCGCTCCGAAGTCGGCGCGCGACATCATCGACCGGGTCAACGAGATCACCTTCAACGCTTCGCTGCTGCGCGACCTGAGGTCGGTGGATTTTGTCGGGCGGATGATCGAGAGCGGGCGGCTGGACGGCACGCGCTATCGCAATGTCCGCATGCACATGATCGGCGACGAGCCCACCCTATCGGGCCTGGGATCGTCCACGAAGTTCAACGTCGAGGAGCGGTTCATCGCCATGCTGTTCGAGCATGGGCGTACGGCGGCGGATGGCTGGCTGGGCGCCAACTACCGGCATCTCGGCGAGACGTCGACCGTGAACCTGCGCAGCATGTTCCAGGGTGAGGAAGATTCTCTGGATGGCGCGCGGCTGGAGCCGGCTGCGCCTAAGAAGGCGCGCAAGGCGCCGATCAAGGCTGCGGAATAGCTACAGGAAGTCGAGCCCGCGCGGGTCGCCGCCTGCCCAGGCGTGGGCGACCTCGGCGGCGAGGAACAGTCCTCCGAGGGCGAACACGGTGAGCCCTTCACGCGCGGCCCGCTCTTTCGCCACAGCAGCTGCGCTGGCTGTATCCGGCGCCAGAGTCACATCGCTGCCGGAGAAGGCGGGTGCGAAGTCTTCGACCGCGGCCCCGGCCTTGTGGGCGCGGGTCAGGATGAAGCGGTCAAAGCGCGACGCCACCACATCTGCGATCCGGCGGACATCCTTGGCGGCGGAAACACCGAAGACGACCAGCGCCTGCTCGCGGGGGACGAGGTCGAGGAAGGCTTCGGTGGCGACTTCCATGGCGTGCGGCGTGTGTCCGACATCGATCCAGAGATCGGGCGATGCCGCGACCTTCTCCAGCCGCCCTCGCCAGTGAACGGCGGACAGCGCGTCCAGCATCCGGTCGAACGCGGCGGCGGCAGCTTGCGGGCCGAGCCAGACTTCGGCGGCCCTTAGCGCCGTCAGGGCGTTGCCAGCCTGATGGCGGCCGATGAGGCCGATGGCGACGTCTCTGTCTGGTGCATCATCGCCCAGCGACAGGGAGAAGCGCGATCCGGCGGACGAATTTCGGAAGGCGTCCAGCGTCCGACCCTGCATGGCGGGCAGAAGCTTGCGGCCGCTGATGTCGCAATAGCTGGCGAGGCGGGCCGCGAGTGGTGCTGCGACGGCTGGCGACAGGATCAGCGTTCCGTCTGGCGCAACCGCGTCGGCCTTGTCGTAGGCGATCAGTTCTTCTGTCGCTCCGAGGATCTGCGTGTGCTCCAGCTCGACAGCTGCGAGGACGGAAATCTTGGCGCCGAGAACGCGCACGGGATCGTAGCGGCCGCCGATGCCCGCTTCCCAGACCACGACATCCGGCTTGCGCTCCTCGAACCAGAGCAGCGCCACCAGGAACAGGAACTCGAAGGCGCCCATGTGATCGCCAGCAGGCCGGCGCGCGTTGAATTCAAGGACGCGCGGGGCGAGGCGGTCGAAATCGGCCTGCGGAATTTCTGAATCGCCGATGGTGAAGCGCTCCCGAAGGGAGAACATGTGGGGCGAGGTGAAGCAGCCAGCCTTCAGGCCCGCCGCTTCCAGCGCTGCGACCATGAACCGGGCCGTTGAGCCCTTGCCGTTCGAGCCGGTGACGACGATCGAACGCCGGGCGAGCGAGGCGCGATCAATGCCGGCTTCGTTGATGAAGGCGAGCATGCGGTGCAGGCTGATGCCTTCTCCGAACTTGTCGAGGCCGAAGAGCATGTCAGGCCTCCAGCTTTTCACGCAGCATGGCGATCCAGATGGCCTGGACGAGATCGTAGCGGCCGGCGAGTTCAGCCGTCTTCAGGCCGGGATTGCCGTTCACTTCGAGCACCGTGAGCCCGCCCTCCGCAAGGTCGAAGATGTCGACGCCGGCGATGCGCAGCCCCAATCCCTCTGTTGCTGAAATGGCCAGATCGCGCAGGGGTTTGGGAACGTCCGTGCTGAAATGGGCAATGTCGCCTGTTGAGGAAAGGTTGCGGCGGCCCGGGAGGGGGATCCGGGCGCCGGAGGGGGGGGAGGCGCCGGGGTCGAGCCCCGCCGCCGCCAGGGTTTCCAGAAAATAGGAAGATATTCCTGATCCCGCAAGGCGGGCATTCGAGGTTTCCAGCAATTCGCCCAGCGTGCTCGATCCGTCACCGACAAGGTGGGGCAAAGCTTTCACCGCGTGGAAAACAGCCTGCCCATCGTGGACAAGCACACGGTGTTCGGTTCCAGAGACCACGGGCTCGACCAGGAACGACTCGAATTCGACAGCGATCCGGGCCGCATAGTCTCGCAACGCATCTGTCGAGGCGATGATCTCTGCGAAGTTGCCGCGCGCGCCGGTGTTCGGTTTGCAGAAGACGGGGAAGCCGAGGCCGCCAGCGTAGGCCACAGCGTCCCCGACCTCCCGGCCCGGTCCACGAAGCGCCGCGCGGCGATCATGGGCGAAGAAGAGGCCGCCTGGAATGACCGGCAGGCCAAGGCTGCGGAGAACGCTTTTCGTATGCGCCTTGTCGCGGGCGATGGAGACCGCCGTGGCGCTGTTGATGGGGAAGGATGCGACGCCGCCTGCACCCGCCAGAGCGCTGCGGCCATTCTTCGAGATGCGGAACAGGTAGCCGCCGCCCGCGTCGAGATCCTCGTACACGGCGCCGATCGCCTCGGCGGCGTCACGGGCGTAGCGGGCGGGATCGGGCAGGGACATGAAGCGACCGGATGGGCTGATCATTCAGCCCGGCGCGGCGGCTTTAGCAGATCAGGCCGGTCCGTCCAATTCTGCTGGTTCGGTGTCGTCTATTTCCCGCCGGAATAGGCTTTCACCAGCCGGGTGAGGAACTCCCGCCCCTCGAACAGGGATTTCACCGGCACGCGCTCGTTCAGGCCGTGGGCGTTGGTGGTTTCGCCGTCGGCGAAGATCCCCGAGACGCCATAGGTGGGGATGCCGGCGGGGGTGAGGAAGCGGCCGTCCGTGGCGCCTGCCGCCATGGTCGGAATCACGGGGACGCCCGGCCACATCGCCTGGGTCAGCGCCTCTATGGGGCCGAGGATGTCCTTCGTGAGGGTGGGCGGCGGCGAGGGTGTTTCGGGCGGATCGCGGAAGGTGACGGTCAAGGCCTCGTCGGCGGCGATGCCGGCCAGCTGCTGGCGGATTTCCTCCGGCGAATGGCCGGGGAAGATGCGGCAGTTGACGTTGGCCGTGGCGCGCTGGGGCAGGGCGTTGCTGGCGTGGCCGCCCTTCAGCATGGTGGCGACGCAGGTGGTATGCAGGATGGCGTTGTAGCCGGGGTTCCTGCGCAGCGTCGCGATGGCCTCCGCGTCATTGGGCGATGCGACGACCTTTTTCATGGCGGCGGCGGTCGCCTTGTCGGATTCCAGGGCAGCCATCTTCGTGAAGAAGCCCCGCGTGGCGTCGTTGTACTCGATCGGGAAGGAGTGCCCTTCGATCCGCTTCAGGGCGGCGGCGAGCCGGTTGATGGCGTTGTCCTTCACAGGCCGCGACGAGTGTCCGCCGGGGTTGGTGATCTCCAGCGTGAAGTCCTGATAGAGCTTCTCGCCCGCCTGGACGCCGTTGAAGATGTACTTGCCGGTCTTGCGGTCGTAGCGGCCGCCTGCGCCTTCGTTCAGGGCGAACTCGGCGTCGATCAGCGGCTTGTGGTTCTTCACGAGGTCGTCGGCGCCGTCATAGGTTCCGGGCGTTTCCTCGCCGCAGGTCAGCGCCATCTTGATGGTGCGCTCCGGCGCATAGCCGGACTGTTTGAAGCGGATCATCATGTCCGCGAAGATCGCGGCCATCGCCTTGTCGTCGGATGCGCCGCGCGCATAGAAGAAGCCGTCTTCTTCCGTCAGCACGAACGGATCGCGCACCCAGTCCTCGCGCTTCGCCTCGACCACGTCGATGTGGGCGAGCAGGAGGATCGGCTTTCGCGTGGCGCTGGTCCCTGGCAGTTTCGCGACGAGGTTGCCCTGCTTCGGAAATTTCTCGGGCACAATGATCTGGATGTCAGAGGCGGGATAGCCCGCCGCCAGCAGGCGGTCGCGGACCTGTTCGGACGCCTTCGTGCACGAGCCGACCGAGAGCGTGGTGTTGGTCTCCACCATCTCCTTGTAGAGCGCGCGGAACTCGGCTTCGCCGCCGATGGTCCTTGCATTGCCGCCAGCTGTCTGGGCTGAGGCGGCTGGCGCGCCGATCAGGATCGCCGCCGAGGCCGCCAGCAGAAGGGTACGGAAGGTGCGCATGGCTGTGTCCGGTCTGGAGATGCGGGGCGGGACGGCTACTTGCCGCCGGCGTAGAGCTTCGTGAGGCGATAGAGGAACTCCCGGCCCTCCATCATCGACTTGACCGGCACGCGTTCGTTGAGCCCGTGCTGGAAGGTCTTCTCCGGGTCCGTGAAGATGCCGGAGACGCCGTAGGTCGGGATGCCAGCGTCGATCATGCGGCGGCCGTCCGTGGCGCCGGCAAGCATGGCGGGAACCACCGGAACGCCCGGCCACATCTCCTCGGTCAGCTTGCGGATCGGGTCCATGATCTCGGGCGTCAGCGCCGGGAGGTTGAGGGGCGTGTCGGCTATGGTGCGGTCGAAGATCACCTTCACGGTGTCGTCGCCGATAGCGGCTTGCAGCGCATCTCCGGTCTCCGCGCGGGAGCGGCCGGGGAACAGGCGGCAGTTGATGTTGGCCTCGGCGCGCTGGGGCAGGGCGTTCGGGGCATGGCCGGCTTCAAGCCCCGTGGCGACGCATGTGGTGTGCAGGAAGGAGTTGTAGGTGGGATCCTCCTTCAGCTTCGCCAGCGCGACGGCCCCGCCCTCCTCAAGCGCCGCCCGGATCGTGGCGGCCTGTTCGCCGCCAAGGATGTCGGCCATGGCGAGGAAATACCCGCGCGTGACCTCGTTGAACTCCACCGGGAAGTCGTAGGCGGCGACGTTCTCCAGCGCGGCGGCGAGTTCGTAGATGGCGTTGTCCGGCGTCGGGCGCGAGGAGTGACCGCCGCCGTTGGTGACTTCCAGCGTGTAGTTCATCGGCGTCTTCTCGCCAGCCTGAACGCCGTTGAAGAGGTAGCGCCCGGACGGGTCCATCACGCCATTGCCGCCCTCGTTGAGGGCGAAGGCCGCAGCCATGAGGTCGCGGTTGTTCTCCAGCATCCAGCGCACGCCGTTGGTCGAGCCGCCTTCCTCGCCACAGGTCAGCGCCATCTTGATGGTGCGCTCGGGCTTGTAGCCCTCCTTGTGGAAGCGGATCAGCGAGTCCGCGAAGATCGCGGCCATCGACTTGTCGTCCTTGGAGCCGCGCGCGAAGAAGTAGCCGTCCTCCTCTGTCAGGATGAACGGGTCGCGCTCCCAGTCCTCGCGGTTGGCGTTGACCACGTCGATATGGGCGAGAAGCATGATCGCCCCTTTGGAGGCGTCCGTTCCGGGCATGACGGCGACCAGGTTGCCGTCCTTGGAATCCATCGGCGGGATGATGAGGTGAAGGTTCTCGGCCGGAAAGCCGGCGGCCGACATCCGGGCCCTCATGGCCTCAGCCGCCTTCGTGCACGAGCCGTTGGCGGGGGTCGTGTTGATCTCGACCAGCTCCTTGTAGAGTGCCTTGAACTCGGCCCAGCCGCCGTCGCCCGCAGAGGCGGCTGGCATGTCAGTCGGCGGCGTGGCGCAGGCGGCCAGAGCCAGCAGGGCGGATGCAGCGAGCAGGCGGAGGCGCATGGCGAAGTCCCGGTTACAGCGCGCCGACACAAGCATGCGATTTTTCGCCCGCCAAGAGAGGCCGCGAGGAATCCTCGCGGCGGATGCGCCGGCGCCCTGAGGTTGAGCCGATCTGTCGGACATACGCCGCTGCTTCGATGGGCGCCGGGCGTAGATGGGCGGCTATAGTCTAGACGCTCATTGCCTTGCGGACTCCCAGCGTCCAGCTTCCCTGCGCGCGATAGCGGGAGACAGAGGATGCGGACGGCGGGAAAACTGGTGGGGCTGGCGGCGATGTGCGCTGCGCTTGTGGGCGCGCCTGCGGCTGTGGCGGGGCCGGCGGGGCTGAATGCGAAGTTCAAGTCGTCGGTGTCGGGTTTCATCGACAGCCGGCTTCCGGGCTGGGTCGAGACCTACAAGGACTTCCACGCCCACCCCGAGCTGGGCCTCGAGGAAGTGAGGACCGCCGGCATCCTCGCGAAGAAAATGCGCGACATGGGCTTCGAGGTCACCGAGGGCGTCGGCAAGACCGGCGTGGTCGCCATCTACAGGAACGGCAAGGGGCCGCTAGTGATGGTGCGCGCCGATATGGACGCGCTGCCGCTGGAGGAGAAGACCGGGCTTCCCTACGCCAGCACCGTCAAGACACTTTGGAACGGCGCCGAGACGCCTGTGATGCACGCCTGCGGCCACGACATTCACATCACCAGCTGGCTCGGGACCGCCGAGACGCTGCTGAGCCTGAAAAGCAAATGGAGCGGTACGCTGATGTTCGTGGCGCAGCCCGCCGAAGAGGGCCGGGGCGGCGCGAAGGCGATGATGGCGGACAGGATCTTCGAGCGGTTCGGCATGCCGGACCATGCCTTCGCGCTACACGTCGGTGTGGGCCCCTATGACGAAGCGACGATGACGAAGGGGGCGATCAACTCTTCATCCGGCGGGTTCGATATCAAGTTCAATGGCGCGGGCGGGCATGGCTCGCGGCCGCATTCGACCATCGACCCCATCGCCATGGCCGCGCGGTTCGTGATGGACGTGCAGACCGTGGTGAGCCGCGAGAAGGACCCGCAGCAGTTCGGCGTGGTCAGCGTCGGCGCTATCCAGTCGGGCTCGGCAGGCAACATCATTCCGGACACTGCGCTCGTGCGGGGCACCATCCGCTGGTATGACGACAAGGTGGGCGACAAGCTGCTGGCGGGCGTGCGGCGCACGGCGGAAGCCGTGGTGATGATGGCGGGCGCGCCGGCGGCCGAGATCAACATCCGCAAGGGCTCGCGCGCCGTGATCAATGACGACGCTCTGGCGGAGTCCACCTATGCGGCGATGCAGAAGGTGATGCCCGGCAAGGTGCGCTGGACAATCCCGACCACGGGCAGCGAGGACTACAGCGACTTCCTCGGCGACCTGACCTCGTCCGTCTACTTCCGGATCGGCGGATACGATCCGGCGCTGTTCGTGGACGGCGAAGCGATCGACCTGTTCAAGACGCCGTCCAACCACTCGCCACAATTCTCGCCCGTGCCGGAGCCCACGCTGCGCACGGGCGTGACGGCGATGACGACGGCGGTGATGAATGTGCTGAAGGATCGGTGAGGGGGTGTGAGGCGTCTCCGCACAGGGGGCGGCGCCGCGATCCCGTGAACGCTCATTGCGCTTAAACCCCCTATCGCTTCGCGACATGGGGAGGAAACGTCTTGGGGACAGCAGATGTTGAACGCAGCAAGAAGTCCGGACGGTCAGATCGAACCAGCTGTATAGCCGAACCGGGTCACCTTGCCGTCGACGAACCGGAGCTCAACGACGAACTCGAACTTGTTCTCGTAGGCATACCACGAGCGACTTGTCAGAGTCAGTCCGCCGTTCGCCGTTGCTCCAACCTCCCAGCGGGCGTTCGATTCCTTCCCGAGTTTCTGCAAGGTCGTCTCGAAGGAGTCGCCAATCCGGACGCCTGCGGGAAGCTGTTCGAGTAAACCTGCGTCTGTGCTTGCGACGGCCCATACCTCCCAGACGACGTCCTGAAAGGTCATGTACTCAAGACCGTTCCGGGCGGTCAGCTGGCAGTTGGTGTCCTGGGGCGGCTCATCGCACGCTGCGCTTGCCGCGAGAGCGAGCGCGTCGGTTGAGGGCGCGCCGATGGTCAGGGCGCCCAGCCTTGGGAAATCACGACTGGCAGGAAGGATGACGTCTATCTCACAAGCGGCATCGCTTGATGGCTTCGGCTCGGGGCATGACGGGGCCGGAGCCGGCATGGAGATCTCGGGCAGTTCGGGCTGACCGCCGTCACGATCTGCAGGAGAAGGCGAGCAGGCTGCGAGAAGCGCCATCCAGACGGGCAGCAGGCGGACGGCGAGGCTGATCGACGATCTCATTCTGGCCCCCCGCGCAGCATCCCGTCCGGGAGCATCACTATCACGGCGAGACGGGACAAAGCAAAAGGCCCGCTGTTTCCAGCGGGCCTTGGCTTGGTTGAATACCGAAGCGGCTAGAGCTTCGAGGTCAGTTCCGGGACGACCGTGAAGAGGTCGCCGACGAGGCCGTAGTCGGCGATCTGGAAGATCGGGGCTTCCTCGTCCTTGTTGATGGCGACGATGATCTTCGAGTCCTTCATGCCGGCGAGGTGCTGGATGGCGCCCGAAATGCCGACCGCAACGTAGAGCTCCGGGGCGACGACCTTGCCGGTCTGGCCGACCTGGTAGTCGTTCGGGGCGTAGCCCGCGTCGACCGCAGCGCGCGAGGCGCCAACGCCTGCGCCCAGCTTGTCAGCCAGCGGCAGGATGAATTGCTGAAACTGCTCGGCGGAGGCCAGGGCGCGGCCGCCGGAGACGATGCGCTTGGCGGAGGCGAGTTCCGGGCGGTCCGACTTCGAGAGTTCCTCGGAGACGAAGGCCGACTTGAACGGGCCCTGCGGCGCGCTGATTTTCTCGACCGTCGCCGAGCCAGTGGCTTCGGCGGCCGGGAAGGCCGTGCCGCGAACGGTGACGACCTTCTTCGCGTCGGACGACTTGACCGTCATGATCGCGTTGCCGGCGTAGATCGGACGCTCGAACGTGTCCTTGTCGACGACTTTGGTGATCTCGGAGATCGCCATCACGTCGAGTTTCGCGGCGATGCGCGGCGCGGCATTCTTGCCGTTGGTGGTGGCGGGCGCGAACAGGGCGTCGTAGCCGGCCATCAGCGGAACCACGACAGCCTCGATGGCCTCGGCGGTCGGCTTGCCGTAGGCGGCGCCTTCAGCCAGCAGGACCTTGCGGACGCCGGCCAGCTTGGCGGCGGCGTCAGCGGCGGCGGCGGCGTTGTCGCCGGCGACCAGCACGTCGATGTCGCCACCGAAGGCGGCGGCGGCCGAGACGACCTTGGCGGTCGCGTCATTGAGGGCCGAGTTGGAGTGCTCGGCGAGAACCAGAACGGCCATCAGATCGCTCCTGCGGTTTTGAGTTTGGCGATCAGCGTGTCGACGTCGGCGACTTTCTCGCCGGCTTCACGCTTCTTCGGTTCGGTGACCTTCACGACGGAGAGCCGGTTGGTGACGTCGACGCCGTAGTCGGCGGGCGATTTCGTGTCGATCGGCTTCTTCTTCGCCTTCATGATGTTCGGCAGCGAAGCGTAGCGCGGCTCGTTG